>JBGSKO010000210.1:0-15627 GCA_041741155.1 Saprospiraceae bacterium
TTCAAAACAAGACCTCAAAGAACAATTGGAACGATTTGTCCAGTATTTTAACCAGGCTCTTGCCAAGCCTTTTAAGTGGACCTATAATGGAAAACCATGCACAACTTAATTCATACGCCAACTGCCGGATGCGGCACTAGCGTATCGGCTACGAATACTACTTGCCATCTAAAATATACAACTTTTTGGCTTTGTAATATCAGCAATCAACACGCGCCGGTACTGTGTCGCACCGAACTGGCCGAGCGCCGGGTGCAGCCCCACCCCACTCACACATTGAACCCCGCCGCTCCATTTCCCCGCCCTACCTTTGCCGCATGAATATTGTCATCATAGGCGGCGGTGCGGCGGGATTTTTCGCAGCTATTGCGGCAGCGGAGGCAGATCCGGCGGCGCGTGTGATCATTTTGGAGCGCGGCAGTTCCGTGTTGCAGAAGGTTCGCGTGAGCGGCGGCGGGCGTTGCAATGTCACGCATGCGTGCTTCGATGCCCGCACGCTGGTGCAGTACTACCCCCGGGGTAGCCGCGAACTGCTGGGCCCTTTCCTGCGCTTCGGGCCGCCGGATACGGTGGACTGGTTTGCCAAACGCGGCGTACGCCTCAAGACCGAAGCCGATGGCCGGATGTTCCCGGTCACGGACGATTCTCAAACCATCGTCGAATGCCTGTGGGATGCCGCCAAACACGCCGGCGTGCAGGTGCGCACCGGAACCCGTGTGGAGCGCCTGGAAACTGTCGGCAAAACCTGGCTGGTGCATATCGGTCGGCAGGAAACGTTGTCCGCCGACCGGGTGCTGGTGGCGGGCGGCAGCAGCGAAGGACTTTGGGCGATGCTGGCTGCGTTGGGCCACACCATTGTGCAGCCGGTGCCGTCTTTGTTTACGTTCAATGTAAAAGATCCGCGCCTGCGCGAAATGGCGGGCGTGTCTGTACCGGCCGCGCGGGTACAAGTGGACGGGACCAAATTAGTCGCCGACGGGCCGTTACTGATCACGCATTGGGGCCTGAGCGGCCCCTGCATCTTGCGGCTATCTGCCTGGGGAGCGCGGGAGCTACACGCCAAAAACTATACGTTTACCCTGCGCATCAACTGGTTGGGCGATACCGACCTGCCTGAAATCGCATCTGATCTGGATCGGCTGAAGCGGGAAAACGCCCGCAAACAAATCGGTACGCATGCGCAGTTTGGGCTACCCGCACGCCTGTGGGAGCGACTGGTAGAGGCTGCAGGCATATCCCCCGAGTTGCGCTGGGCCGATGCCGGCAAACCCGCCCTGCAACGCCTGGCAGCGGAGCTTGGTGGGGGCGGGTTTGCCGTTCGGGGAAAGAGTACATTCAAAGAAGAATTCGTCACTGCCGGCGGTGTGGATTTGCGCGAAGTGCATTTCAAAACATTTGAAAGCAAACGGTTCCACGGGCTTTATTTTGCCGGAGAGATTCTCAACATAGATGCCATTACCGGCGGTTTTAATTTCCAGGCCGCCTGGACAGGCGGTTGGATCGCTGGGCACGCTATGGTTGAAAAACCGGAAAATTAGTTGCCTTTCAACGGCGAACCAACCGGTGTTCCACACACGTGGCCCGGCTGGCCGTGCGGCGGGTTCATACCCGGAGCAGTGGCAGCAGGAGCCGATGCCGGCGCAGCAGCAGGGTTGGCGGTGGGAGAAAGCGCCGGTGTGGACACCGAAGCACCTTTGGAACCGGTAGCAGCACCACCACCCAGCGGCGCACCAACCGGAGATCCACAGACGTGGCCGGGCTGGCCATGCGGCGGGTTGACGGCGCCGGCAGCGCCGGCGGTAGCGCCTGCAGGAGCGGGTTGTGCCTGGCCCTGTGATCCCGACAGCGGCTGAATCGTGCCGCCATCCGTAACAACACCCTGTGGCTGTGCACCTTGTGAAGCATCCATGCCAGGGGTAGCTGCATCCGAAGAAGTAGCTTCGCCGGTAGTATTTGTTTGAGAAGAGGTGTCGTTTTTGCAAGCGCCCGCGAACAGGGTCAGCAACAAAGCAAAGGAGACAATACGAAATTTCATTTTTTGCATTTTTTTTATTGTGAAAATGGAGGGCAAAGGTATGCGGAGTCCGGCAAAGTGTAGCAATATCAGTTTTTTTGTTTCATTCCCGGAGGGCAGTATTGGGTGAAGCAACCAGGTAAATATCACTGATTGTCGCCCATCCGAGAAAAAAAATCCAGAAAGGCCCGGTTTTTGCTATTCCTTTGTGGAACAGTTTTTGTTTTCTTCATTTTTCAATCCATAGTTGTCCATGAACCGATTCATGCTCACCACACTCGTGTGGCTGTGCGCGCTTGTGATAGGCGCAGCACAAGATGCCACCTATTTCAACCAAGTTATTGGATCTACGGGCCGTTTTGCCGTTCAACAAGGCCGCTTGTATGCGTACACGGTCGGGGAAGTTGTTATTCCCACTGTTACATCCGGCAACCAGGTACTCACCCAGGGCTTTCACCAACCCGAACACACACGAATCGTTTCCGTCGGCAATCCTGACCTGACGGATTGGGATATTCGTGTGTTTCCCAACCCGGTATCGGACCTGCTGACCATCCAGTTTTCGGCAGCCAAAGGCTCGTCCCTTCGGGCTACCGTCGTGGATGTGGTCGGAAAAGTAGTTCTGACAGACCAGCCCGTGTCCGCCGGTTCCTTGCTCGATTGCAGGGCATGGCAACCGGGGGTCTATTTTGTGGTTCTGACCGACCCAATCACCCGAGCTTCCGCCATGACCCGTGTCATCCGGCTGTGATCCTGTGTATTTTTTTACTCCTATTTTTTTGTGAACATTCCAAAATTGAAGGTACTATGACAAACCGTCACTTACTACTCGTGGGCCTGCTGATGCTTCTTTTTGCCTGGCGCACAGAGGCGCAAACTGCACCACAAGGCTTTAGCTACCAGTGCATTGTGCGCGACAACACCGGTGCTTCTCTTAACAACCAAACCGTCACGTTGCTTTTTTCCATCCGCAACGGCGCGCCAAACGGACCGGTTTCCTACTCGGAAATGCAAACGTCGTCCACAAACGCATACGGGTTAGTCAACCTGGTTATCGGCCAGGGAACTCCGCTCCAGGGCAATTTCAGCACCATCAACTGGGGATCGAGCGCCAAATACCTCACGGTTTCCGTGGAAACAGCGCCCAACGTCTTTGACGAACTCGGCACCTCCCAACTGATGAGCGTGCCGTATGCCCTGTATGCGCAAAATACCGCCGCCAGTGGCGATAACTGGGGCACACAAACCGTGCAAGCCGATCCAACGCTAAGTGGGAATGGGACCAGCGGCACTCCGCTCACGATCGCGCAACAAGGCGCTCAACCGGGCCAGGTACTCAAATGGAACGGCACCTCCTGGGTGCCTCAAGACGACAATACCGGCCAGGCCGGCACCGTCTCCGAAATCAACACCGGCGCAGGCCTGACGGGCGGACCCATCACCACCACCGGCACCATCAGTCTGGCCAACAGCCCCGTAACGCCCGGCCAATACGGCAGCGGCACCGATATTCCAGTAGTTACCGTGGACCAATACGGCCGGATAATCGAGATTTCCACCATAACCCTGCCTCCCGGCAATTTTAATGTTGTAGGCGCCACCGGCATCGGTGTAGCTCAAAATGGCCAGGAGTTTACGATCACGAATACCGGCGATACCGATCCCACCAACGACTTAACCACCACCAGCCAGGCCGACGGCGATGTATCCGGACCGTTCTCCAACCTGCAACTCAAACCGAATGCAGTAGGCAATCCGGAAATCGCCGATAATGCCGTCAGCACAGCTAAAATCGCCGACGGCGCCGTCAGTACGGGTAAAATAGCGGACGGTGCGGTAGCAACCGGCAAAATGGCCGATGGCGCGGTGACCACCCCAAAACTGGGCAATGGCTCCGTAACGGCGGTCAAACTGAACGATATGGGCGCCACCAGCGGCCAGGTACTCAAATGGACCGGCACCACCTGGGCGCCGGCACAGGACGCCCTCGGAACGGTCAGCCTGACCGGCGGACAAGGTATCGGCGTTACCGGCCTTTCCCCGAACTTCACCATTACCAATACCGGCGATACCAATGCCGCCGACGACATAACGACCAGCAGCACGGCCGATGGTGACGTCTCCGGTGTATTTGCCAATTTGCAACTCAAACCGAACGTAGTCACCTCCGCAGAACTGGCAAACAACGCCGTTACCACAACAAAAATCAACGCGCAAGCCGTTACCGGCGACAAAATCGGTCAAATGGGCGCCGCCAACGGCCAGGTACTCAAATGGACCGGCACGACCTGGGAACCGGCTGCGGACAACCTCGGATCTGTCACCATAACCGGCGGCGTGGGCATAGATGTAATTGCGGTAGGCCAAAACTTTACGATTGCCAACGGCGGCGACATCAATCCCTTCGACGATATTACGACAAACAGTATCGCCGATGGCGATATCATCGGCCCGTTCAACAACCTGCAAATCAGGCAAGGCGTGGTCACCAATTTTGAACTGGCCAACAACGCGGTGCAAACTGCTAAAATCCAAAATGCTGCCGTGACCGGCGAAAAGCTCGCCCAAATGAGTGCCACCAACGGACAAATTCTCAAGTGGAACGGCACCATCTGGGCGCCGGCCGCCGATCTTGGCCCCGACAACTGGGGTACGCAGACTGTTATCACCGGCGCTGCATTATCCGGAAACGGGACCGGCAGCAGCCCGCTCAACCTCGACCCGCAAGGCGCTGCTGCCGGGCAGGTACTCAAATGGAACGGTACTGCCTGGACTCCCGCAAACGACAACTCCGGCGCGGACAACTGGGGCACGCAAACGGCCGCAACCAATGCGACAATCACCGGAAACGGCACCGTAGCCAACCCGCTCGGCATCGCTCCGCAAGGTGCTACTGCCGGCCAGGTGCTCAAATTCAACGGCACCACCTGGTTGCCACAGAACGAAGCCGCCGGTGACAACTGGGGTGCTCAAACAGCCGAAACTAATGCAACACTTACGGGAGCCGGCACCGTAGCCAACCCGCTCGGTATCGCTGCTCAAGGCGCTACTCCCGGCCAGGTACTCAAATTCAATGGAACGACCTGGACCCCACAGAACGAAGCTGCCGGCGACGACTGGGGAACTCAAACTACGGCAACTGATGCTACAATCGCTGGAAATGGCACTGCCGGCAACCCAATCAGCATTGCTGCTCAAGGCGCTACTGCCGGCCAGGTGCTAAAATTCAACGGCACCACCTGGACCCCGCAGAACGAAGCTGCCGGCGACGACTGGGGCACACAGGTAGTCGAAAAATCGCTCAACCTGGGTGGTAACGGTACCGCAGGCAATCCCTTGCGAATTGACCAGTTTGGCGCTACAAACGGCCAGGTACTCAAGTGGAACCAGGCCATGAACCTCTGGACACCAGCCAACGATATCGGTGTCAGTGGTGGCGACGACTGGGGCGCACAGGTGGCTGTCACCAATGCTACCCTCACCGGCGACGGCGCCGCCACCCCGCTGGGTATTGCAGCTCAAGGCGCTACTGCCGGCCAGGTGCTCAAATTCAACGGCGCCACCTGGGTACCACAGGATGAAGCCGGTGGCGACGACTGGGGCAACCAGGCAGCTGCTACGTCGCTGAATATTATCGGCGACGGTACAGCAGGCAATCCGCTGCGTCTCGCCAGTTTCACAGCCACCGCCGGCCAGGTACTTTCCTGGAATCCGGCGCTCAATCTCTGGGTACCGGCTGATGACACCTGGGGCGCACAGGTCGCCGATACAGATGCCACGCTCACGGGCGACGGCGCCGCTACCCCGCTGGGCATTGCGGCTCAAGGCGCTACCTCGGGCCAGGTGCTCAAATTCAACGGCACTACCTGGGTTCCGGGTAACGACCTCGGCGGCGGCAACGACTACACCGCAGGCGCCGGCATCAGCATCACCGGCACACCGCCCAACCTCGTCATATCCAACACCGGAGATGCCGACAACAATCCCACGAACGAAATTCAGGCCCTGTCCATCAATGGTGCAGACCTGACCCTGTCCAACGGCGGCGGCACCGTCACCCTCCCTTCTGCCAACAACTACACCGCCGGCACAGGCATCGCTATCACCGGTTCGGCGCCGAATTTCACGATCGAAAACACCGGCGATGCCGACGACGACGCTACGAACGAACTCCAGAATTTGAGCCTGAACGGCACCAAACTCACCCTTTCCGGCACCAACAGCGAAGTGAATTTTGACACCTTGCTCACCGGTATTGGATCCGGATTCTGGACACCCGCAGGCGCCAATATTTACAATTCCAATAGCGGCAATGTCGGGGTTGGAACGACTATCCCCATCCGCCAACTGCATGTGAAAGGTATGGGCGAGGTGATTCGGATCGAAGGCAGCAATTCTGCTATCGGATTTGCAGACGGTACCCTACTCAGTGCTTCAGTCTCCAAGTCGCCCGGGTTTTTAACTATTGCAGCGGAGGACTCATCCTCCATTGTTCTTGCAACAGGAGCTGGCAAAACGGTTTTTGTGGACGGGTCAAGCGGTTATGTCGGTATGGGCGCATCCAATACTACCAATGCCCGGCTGAAAGTGCTTCACCCTTCCGGCGGCGCCGGCTTGATGATCGAAAACAGCAACAGCGGCGGCAATTGGGACTTCCGGGTAAATGGTTTTGACGGCAGCCTGAACCTGCACAACAACTTCTTCGGCGGTGGTTTACCGGTGGGCATTTTTGCTACAAACGGCTTCTACACGCCCTCCGACCGGCGGTTTAAAAAAGACATTGTCGGCACGGGAAGTATCCTCGGCAAAGTCAACAGCCTCAACCCGGTGTACTACCGCTACAACCAGGAAACTGCAGAAACCAAACGCACCATCGGTTTTGTGGCGCAGGAAGTGGAAGTGCTGTTCCCGGAATTAGTCGTACAAAATCGCGCCGAAGATGGCAACACCTACCTCGGAGTCAACTACGCCGGTTTTGGTGTTTTGGCTATCAAAGCGATTCAGGAACAACAGGAACAGATCAATGCGCTCCAGCAGGAAAAGAGCCAACTGCTTCAGCGGTTGAACAGCCTCGAAGCACGGATGCAAAACGTCGAGCAAGCTCGGGCTTCGACAAAGGATAAATAGTGTTTTTTGAAAATCAACAAAATGCCACAGTTCCGCACCTTTGCGGGGCTGTGGCATTTTTGCTAAGGCATCAAAGTAAACAAGAGAAAACGATTATGCTGTATTCCATCCCGAAATGGGTCTTGCCCCTTCTTGTCCTGACCAGTATCAGCCTGACAAACCTCGCCGGGCAAGTATTCATCCTGCGCGACACCTTTTGCTCCAATCAGTTTGTCATCATCAATGGCCACCTGTACGGACCGGACAACCCTACCGGTACGGAAATCCTGCCCGGAGCAGCCGCCAACGGCGCCGACAGCATCATCCAGGTGCAACTGTCGTTTTTTCAGCCGGTAACTTTTTTATTAGAGCCTACGGTGTGCGCCGGCGATACCATCTGGGTGAATAATGTCGCGTACCACGCCGGTTTTTTCATCGGCCAGGAAGTCATCGAAAATGGCTCCTCAAACGGTTGCGACAGCATCATTCAGGTCAACCTGAATATCGTCGGTTCCGTAAAAAAGATCCAGCAAGTGCTCTGCGACGGGGATACCCTGCTTGTGAACGGCGCTCCTTACAGTGCCTTCCGCCCAAACGGCGTGGAAATTATCCCCAATGGCGCGGCAAACGGCTTGTGCGACAGTGTTATCCAGGTAAACCTGACCATCGTACCATTGCCCTACTCGGAAATCCTCGACACGCTTTGTCCCGATGCCTTTCTGGTTGTAAACGGCCACCGCTACGACCGCGACTTCCGGTCCGGACTGGAAATCCTGCCCAATGCCTCTGCGCTTGGCTGCGATTCCTTAGTTAGTATCCGGCTGTTTTTCCGCGATTCCTGGATGTCGCTGGGCGATGATCAGGAGATCAGTTACGGCGACGAGGTCTGCCTGGAACCGCTGTTCAGTTTTACCCCGATACAAATGGAGTGGACCCCTACCCTACCCTGTACGGACATTTCATGCCTGCCCATCTGCGAGCAGTTTTTTGCCAATTCCTCTTTTCAGCTCACCGCCACCGATCCGAACGGCTGTGTGCTGCAGGATACCATCCGCATTGTAGTAAGTCGAAAACCGCCGGTGTACGCGCCGAATGTATTCAGCCCCACGGCAAATTGGCCCAACAATCGGTTTTTCTTCAGCGCCGGGGGCGGCGTCTTTGATATCAAACGACTCCAGATCGCCAACCGATGGGGCGAAATTGTCTTCGATCAGACGGGCATTACCCCGGACGATCCGGCAGCGGGTTGGGACGGCCAATACCGGGGCCAGGATGCCCCGCCCGGTGTATATATTTATTGGGCAGAAACCCTGTTGTGGGACGGCTCAACGGAGATTATTTCCGGGTCGTTCGCGCTGCTGCGGTAACTGTAGCAGCGGGATTTATCCCGCTGTTCCTTCCGACATAAAAAAAGTACCTGTAGCAGCGGGATTTATCCCGCTGTTCCTCCCGCCACAAAACAGTACCTGTAGCAGCGGGATTTATCCCGCTGTTCCTCCCGCCACAAAACAGTACTTGTAGCAGCGGGATTTATCCCGCTGTTTCTTCCGCCACAAAACAGTACTTGTAGCAGCGGGATTTATCCCGCTGTTCCTTCCGCCTCAAAACAGTACCTGTAGCAGCGGGATTTATCCCGCTGTTCCTCCCGCCACAAAACAGTACCTGTAGCAGCGGGATTTATCCCGCTGTTTCTTCCGCCACAAAAAAAAATACCGGCGAGATTTATCCCGCCGCCCAAGAGAGCGGCGGGATAAATCCCGCCGGTACTTACCAGTAAATCGTCGGGATAAATCCCGCTGTTACTTATCCTCTTCCTGCACCTCTTCCTCGATCGTGATGCTCGTGGGTCCGGCAGTAATTTTGAACTCGGTGCGACGGTTGAAGCGGTGCTCCTCGTCGGGGCACTCCACACCGTTTACACAGCGGTTCAGGATGAATTTTTCTCCGGAACCAACCGCCACGATACGGTCGGCAACGATGCCTTTAGCAATCATCCATGTCCTGGCGCTATCTGCCCGGCGCTGGGAAAGGCGTTCGTTGTAGTCGTCGCGGCCCTGTGCGTCGGTGTGTGAGGAGAGTTCGATCTTCATGTCCGGGTACTGGTTCATCAGGTTTACCAGAAACTGAAGGTCCTTTTCGGAGGCCGGAAGGATATCCGCCTTGTCGAAGTCATAGTAAATGCTGTTGAGTCGGATCGGCTCGTCGCGTTTAACTATACGGGTTTTCGGCGCCGGCGGTTTCTTGGTGCGGAGGGTCAGTTTTTTCTCCACCTTGACGGTCTTTTTCACGCCGGCAGTGTTGAATTTCAGCGTGTCCGGTGTGTAGCCCTCGCGTTCAGCGATGACGATGTAGGACTTTTCGGGCAGCAGCGTGAAGGCAAAATCGTTTGCTGCGGCGTTGGTTTTGGTGTCAATATTGAGCGGGTCTTTGTCGGTTACGTCAATAACCTGCACGGTGCAGCCTTCCAGCGGCGGATTGGCTTTTTCGTCCTTTTTGCGCATCCGGAACGTAGTGGCCAGCAGTTCCACCTTGATGCGTTCGATTTCCCAGGCATAAATATCGTCGCAGCAGGTTTTGCTCTTGAGGTTGTTGGGGCCGGGACGGTTACTCACCAAAAAGCCGGTAAACCCATCGGCGCTGCGGGTGTAGTACTGGTCGTCCAGGCTGGTATTGATTCCGGCGGGCAAGGGCACGGGTGCACTCCAGACAGCGCCATTCCACTGGCTTTCGAACACATCCAGACCGCCGAGGGAGGCATGGCCATTGCTGCTGAAGTAGAGTTTGCCGTCCTGATAAAACGGACTGGCCTCTTCGCCGGGCGTGTTGATCACCGCTCCGACGTTCACGGGCAGTCCGAATACGCCATCCCGTTTTTTAGGAGCGTAATAAATATCGAATCCGCCGCTGCCACCGGGAATATTGGCCACAAAAAACAGCACTTTTTCGCCGAACAGCTCGCCTTCGCAGGGATGTTTGGCGATAAAGTCGCCGTTCACACCGGTTGCTTCGTTGGCAGCACCCCAGCCGTCGTCCCCCTTGGTTGCGTAAAAAATCTTGCTCGTTTTTGGGTAGTTGTTATCCATTTCCACCCGCGTGAAGTACATCGTCTTGCCGTCCGGAGTGACGTTCACGTTGCCCTGATGCCAGCCTTCGCGATTGATTTTGGTACCGAGAACCGTAGGGGCGCCATACTCGCCTCCTGCTTGTGCCGGCGGTGCCGCGGAGTAAATTTTAGCGTACCAGTCGCCTTCCTTGCCATCAAGCACGACTACCTCTTTGGTTGCCAGCGACGTGAAGTACAACTCGCCGCCGCTGTAAGAGGGCGATGCTTCCGTTTGCGGGCTGTTGGCTTTTTTGCCGAGGTTGTTTACGGTGAGCAGTTCGGGTTGTTTGGCTTTCCGGCCCAGTTTGCAGCCGGCGATTTCCAGTTTACTTTTTGCTACCAAAGCGGAGTCCAGCCCATCGGAAACGACCAGATTGAACATATCTTCGGCATCGGCATACTTACCGTTGTGCTTGAGGGTCATGGCGTACAGGTACTTGAGTTCCGGGTAGTTATTGCCCCGGTCGCGTTGTACAATTCGGCTGAGAATGCGTTCGGCGCGCTGGTAGTCGCGCAGTTCAAAGTTCAGCACCGCTATGCGGATATTGGCGTCCTTGTCTTTGTTGTCTTTGTAAATATCTTCGTAGTACTCCAGTGCAGCGTACGGATTCCCGGTAGATTCCGCTTCCTTGGCCGATTTCAGCATGGCATCGGGTGTGGAGCGGTTGAGTGGTTGTGCGTAAAGACTGGAAGTACCGAGCGCTACAAGACAGATTATTGGAATGATATAGTTCTTCATAATTTTTTAAGTAAACAGTATGGACAAATAAACAATCAGAACCGTGGGCACAGCACTTTGGGCTTCACTACGGCCGGTTTGAAAATTTTGATGATGTAGTTGGCAGCAATCTCGAAGCCCCCGCGGTTGTTCGTGGCAGTAGCCAGACTGGAGGTATTGACATCATAAGCAAGCCCCACGGTCAGGTCTTTTACTTTCACGCCCAGGAGGGCACTCACGGCGTCGCCCAGTCGGTAGCCAACGCCGCCGCGCAGGGTGATGTTTTTTTCTTCATTGAACAGGTAGCCTGCCATGCCTTGCACCACGATTTCGTCATTGCCTTCCATGGTTTGGAACAGGAATGTCGGGCTGACGGTCCATTTGTCGGTCAGTGCCAGGTTAAACTGCCCGTGCGCCACCGCGCGGCGGGGAAGTTGGGCAACGCCCTGCTGCGGGGTTGGATTGGGGCCGGGGCTTCCGCCGCCACCGCCGACGAGGCTGTAATTCGGGCGCGTGATGTGGAACATCGAAAAGCCCAGACTGAAGTCCGTTGTTTTGTTCAGTTTGGAGGACAAAACAACGCCGAGGTCAATATCCGTGTAATTGGCGTTGCCGAGTACCCGGCCGTTGTCCATACTAAGGGCCGGCACATAGTCGCCCGCATTGTTGAACCCGTCGCCAAACTGGATTTTGTTGATGTCAATTTTGCGCTGCTCGCCGCCGTAATGACCGCCAACAGACAACACTGTATTGCCTCCTTTGCCCAGGGCCAGGTGGTAGGTAGCACCAAGTTTGGCGGCGCCATGCGAAAGGGCGGTAGCACCGGCTTTGTCCTGGTACAGCATGAATCCGACGCCGATCCAGTCCTGTTTGCGAAAACCTCGAATAATCGGGGCGTCCACCCAGGCGGAGGGGGTACGGTAGGGGTTGTTGCTGATGGGCGTCCACTGGCTGCGGTAGATACCCCCGATGCGCGCCGTACCTTCAAATTTGCCGGCGTTTGCCGGATTGAGGGTCATGGGCGACATGTTGTATTGGGTGAAGTGGATGTCCTGCGACCAAACGGTGTTTCCAAGGAGCAAGGCAGCGAGAAGGAAGAGTAGTTTTTTGCTACGCATAAGGTGTTGTTTAGGTATGCTCCGCGCTCCTGGCTGCCGGCTATTAGCCTTTGGCAAAAACCGCGAAAATCCAAATTTTACAAAGAAGGTTATCTATTTATTCAGGACAAATGTAGGACCAATTTGAAGGCCGTTATTTTGCGCCGCGAAAAATAGAGCAAAATTGGCGAACACATCCTCCCCGATTATTAAAATAACTTTTTTGGAAAGTTCCGGTCATTTCAGGGCCAGGCAAATAGCCGTTGTATTCAGGTCGTTCATGCACCGAAAATGGCCTTTTGGACAATGGTCGTAGCCTATTTTGGAGCACGGGCGGCAAGGCAGCCCGGGCACCTCGAAGGTTGTGTTGCTGTGCATCCCGTCGGGGTAAAACGGGTACATTCCAAACTCGGGCACCGTATTGCCCCAAAACGAGACAATCGGCTTGCGAAAGGCCGCCGCGACGTGCATCAGCCCGGTATCGTGGGTCGCGACATTGCTGGCCTGCCGCACCACCGACGCACTTTGATGCAACGATAATTGCCCGCAAACATCCTGCACATGCGGCCCGGCAGCAGCGGCAATCTGTGCCCCCGCCACCATATCCGTTTTTCCGCCGAGCAACAGCACCGGCATTTCCAGCCGGCGGCAAATATCCACAATTTTATCGGTGGGCAGCCGCTTGGTGGCATGATTGGCGCCGATGGCAAAAGCGATATATTTTCCCGGCAACAACGCCGGGGAGAAGCATCGCACGTCCACTTCTTCTTTTTCGGGAATGAAATAGTCCAGGCCCTGCCCGTCGTAGTGTACGCCAAGATGCGCGGCGGTGGCTAAGTATCGGTGTACGATATGGACATCAGGCAGTCGGTTTATACCGGCATGCACCAGCAGCCATTTTTCAAAATTGAGTTTGTCGAAGGCGCGGGCAGGGCGGCCCAATGCCCATTTGACTCGGGCGCTGCGCAGGTTGTGGTGCAGGTCGAGTACCCAGTCGTACCCTTCCTGACGCAACTCGGGTAGCACCTCCGACACATTTTTTTCGAAAGAAAAAACGCGATCCACGTTTGGATTTGGAGTCAAGATAGGCGCAAACGCTTGCTTTGTCAGGAAATGCACCTCCACTCCCAACTGCTGCTTGAGGCACCGCGCAACCGGGGTGGTCAGCACGATGTCGCCAATGGAACTGAAGCGGAGCAACAAAACTTTCATGAACGGTGGATCAAATCGGTGTGTGCAGGTATTTCGTCCGCAAAGAACGCACAGCGCCACAACTTTTTTGGTGTCGAGATTGCGACTTAGCCGCCCCCCGCCTACATTTGCCGTAAAAGGTGTTCCCTTTCTCAAAATCGTAAACTATAAATCTTAAACCGAGCTATGTACAAAGTCAAATTCGGCGGAAAGAAGGGCAAAACCATCGAGCTGATGGAAAGTCCCGACATGGTTGCCATCCGCACCAAAGGCAACAAAGAAATCGGGGACGCATCCTTAAACCGAAAAAGCCTGGCCATTATCGAAGACACCCAGGAAGTCGCCTCTTTTCCCGAGGCCGGCATCAGTGTGCGCCGCGTTGGCAACGAAGGCGACCTCGAATCTACCGGTACCCGCGAGCGCGATGCCGCCCGTGCGACGCTCAAGCAGGATGAAAATATTCGCTTTGCCGGGCGTGTGCTCCAGGATGCCGATAGCGGCGAAGTGATGCTGTACACCGAGAATTTTTTCGTCAAATTTTTGGATAAAATCCCGGAACAGGAGTGCTTAGCCATTATTGAAAAATACAAACTCACGGTAAAAAACAAACTCGTCTTCGCCACCAACGCGTACTTTGTAGAGGCATCCGAAGGGACAG
Organism: Saprospiraceae bacterium; assembly: GCA_041741155.1. Classification (GTDB taxonomy): domain Bacteria; phylum Bacteroidota; class Bacteroidia; order Chitinophagales; family Saprospiraceae; genus M3007. The sequence goes on from JBGSKO010000210.1 coordinate 13,888, forward strand.
GGCTGGAGGTATTCAATATTGCCGAAAAGCTTTTGGAGGAAAAACAGGTGGAGTATTGCCACCCCGAAATCGTGCAGGAACGCCGATACAAAGGTGTACATCCGCTTCAGTGGCACTTGACCCAAACGACCATCAACGGCAAACCCGTCAACCAGCATATCAACATTGAGGCAGCGTGGAAACACACTAAGGGAAAGGGAATCACCATCGCTGTCATTGACGACGGTGTGGATGTTGAACACCCCGAGTTTACGGGACGCATTGTACACCCGTTCGATGCCTCGCTCAACAGTCCCGATTCAAATCCCAAACTGGCCGACGACAACCACGGCACGGCGTGCGCAGGGGTGGCCTGCGCTGCCGGATTGCCCAACGGCGCTTCCGGCACCGCTCCCGAAGCAGCCCTCATGCCGATTCGTTTGCGCAGCGGCCTGGGAAGTATGGCCGAAGCCAATGCCTTTGTGTGGGCTGCCGACAAGGGCGCCGATGTGATTTCCTGCTCCTGGGGACCTACCGACGGGGAGTGGTGGAACCCCATGGACCCCGTGCACAACCGCTCTACTCCACTACCCGACAGCACCCGCCTTGCGATGGAGTACGTGCTGAGCAAGGGCCGGGGCGGCAAAGGGGCCGTTATTCTTTTCGCAGCCGGCAACGGCAACGAAGATACCGGAAACGACGGCTACTCCAGTTTTCCAGGCGTCATCTCGGTGGCTGCCGTCAACGACTCCGGGAGACGCTGTGTGTACAGCGACTTCGGAAAATCCGTGTGGGTTTGTTTCCCTAGTGCCGACTACGGCTGGCGGGCATTCCAGCATCCCGCTCCTCTGAGTGAGGGCCTGCGTACGACGGACCGCAGAGGCCCGGCCGGCTATGCGCCCGACAATAACTATGTCAACACCTTTGGCGGCACTTCTGCTGCTTGTCCGGGTATGGCCGGTATCGTCGCGCTCATGCTGGCCGTCAACCCCAACCTGACCGTCGTACAGGTTAAAGAGTTGATCCGCCAGTCGTGTACGCGTATTGACGAGCAAGGCGGCGAGTACGACGCCCAGGGGCACAGTATCTTCTACGGCCACGGGCGTATAGACGCCGGTTTAGCGCTTGAAAACGCCCGCAAGGCGGCCCAGCCCGGCGTCAAACCGGCAACGGCCGCGACCGTAGTGGGGGCGATAAAATTTAACTCCGGCAAGGAAGTATCGTTGAAACCCGGCGTACTCACCGGCGGAGATTTCAGCCCGGCTCGTCGCGTGCTCGGTGTACGGGCGCAGGTACAACCTGCATCTGCCAAGCTGAAGATTCGCTGCAAGATAAACGGCTCCTCCGTCGGGATCGCTGAAAGTGCTCAAGAGGGGGCTTATGTCGGCGAAACCAGCGCCGTCAACCGCGTATTCGGTATCGCCTTTGCGCTGGAAGGCCCGGATGCTAAAAATTACGATATCCACTACTCCGCCCGCCTGCTCGGCCGAAAAACACTGGCCAAGGCCAAAAATGGCGCCTGGTGCGGTACAGACAAAAAAACCGGGAAAGCGGTGGAGGCGGTATCCGTGGAAATAAAAGCAAAAAGGAAATAGCCACGCTCGAACACGCTATATATAACATGAGTCATCCCGAATTTTGAAAACAGTTGAATCGCTCTTTTTTCGAGATATCCGGCGCGTATTGGGCGGGATGTTTTTGCACCCAATGCCGGCGCATGTTTTTCCGATGTCCTTGTTTCCTTAAAAAATTGGGAGTGTT
>JBGSKO010000211.1:0-143218 GCA_041741155.1 Saprospiraceae bacterium
TGTCAATGAACTTGATCCGGCATCAAGACCGGAAATCGAAATCTTTACAATCAAACAATTCGTTGATAATCCGTTTCAACTTTCGTTGAACCTTGATTTATAATTTCTTCATTCAGGTCAAGGTATTTTAGGAAGGCACACTACGAAACTCATAACTCATCACTCATAGCTCATCACTATGATAGTTGGTATTCCGGCGTAGCCATCAGTTGCAGCGCCGCAGTTTTTACGAGTTGTTCTTTGGAGGAACGATCGGTGTGGTTTTTCAGGACAGTAACAGGCGGCTCAGCAATAGGTATTTGCCAGAGGAACCGCGAGAGGGCTGGAAGTATTTCGTTTTCGTTGCGGTTGGCGAACAGCGCCAGCATGGGTTTCCAGTTGACCTCCAGCGCGAAGCGTTTTTGCAGACGACCGCCGCGACTTTGGCCCATGAGGGCGTCGTCGTCGTCCTTGGGACTCAGGTCGAGGGAGCCATTTGCTGCGATAATATGCGGAAGCCGCAGGCGCAACATGAGCGCAGTACTGTCAATCCAGGCCCTGCCGCCGGGCCAACCGGCTACATTGGGCGGATGGAATAGCACCTGGCCGAGTGCGCGCTGCAGGAGCAATTGTACTTCCGCATCCTCCAGGGTTAGCGGGAGGGTACGGCGGATGCCCACCCAGAGTTCCACCGGCGATTTGATTTTGCAGCCGATGTTTTCCGGTTCGTAAAACCACGTGCTGGTGAAAATTGCGTCGAGCAGTTTGCCGATATCGTAGCCACTGTCGAAAAACTGGTCGCCCAGTTGGTGTACACGCTCCTCAGGGATTTTTTCTTCGTTAACCAGAAACCGGTACAGTTTGCGGGCGATAAAGTGTGCCGTTTGGCGCTGTTCAAGCAGCATGTCAAGCACGTCATCGCCGGTAAAACGGCCCGACTTGCCGAGTACGGTTTTTTCACCGGCATCGTGTTGTTGGCGGCGAAAAACGAACTCGCCTTTCAGATTGAAGCCCCAGCCGGTGAAGGCGCGTGCGGCTTCCTTGATGTCTGCTTCGGTATAGTTGCCGCGCCCCAGCGTGAATAATTCCATGACTTCGCGCGCGAAGTTTTCGTTGGGGCTGGCTTTTCGGTTCTGCTGGTTGTTGAGGAAAGCCAGCATGGCGGCACTTTTGGATACCGCTCGCAGCAGCTCGCCAAAATTGCCGAGGGCGTGTGTGCGGATGGCGTGCAGCATATCCTGCTGATAAACAATATTCAGGTTGCGGCTGGCGAAATGGCCGTGCCAGAACAGGGCCATTTTTTCCCGCAGTTGTGCGCGGCTGAGTACCAAATCCTCCAGCCAGGTCAGGTTTAGGCTTTGCAAATAGTCGCGGCTTTGTTGTCGGGCTTGCTTGCGGGCGTCTTTGTCCATGTCGTCCCCGGAGCGCTCGACCTTGCCAAGTTCGCCGATACCCATAACGAGGCCCCGAAAAGCATCGTCGGTGACTTCAAGGTACTGCGGGTCATCGGCCGATCCTTTGCGAAGCGTCGGCCACCAGGCTTCTTCGTCAAGCGCCAGCCAGCGTTGCCAGGTCTCGGTAGTGGGGCCAAAGCCGGCGCGCCAAAGCAGGTGCTGAAGTTTGAGTTGTTTGGATACGGGCATAATGCTGATATTGATATATTTTGATCAGAAGGAAAGGAGCTGTTCCTATGACGAGAAGCCAACGCAAATGTTTAACCCCATATTTATGAAATACCTTTGCCAACGCAAATAATTGTATTCTCAACCTTCTCAACCTTCTCAACCTTCTCAACCTTCTCAACCTTCTCAACTTTCTCAACCTTCTCAACCTTCTCAACCCCCTCAACCTTCTCAACCTTCTCAACTTTCTCAACCTTCTCAACCCCCTCAACCTTCTCAACCTTCTCAACCCCCTCAACCTTCTCAACCCCCTCAACATGACTCAAGGTTTCATTTTCGACATGGATGGCACCATGGTGGACAACATGATGGTACACCACCGCGCGTGGCAACGAAAATTGGCCGCACTTGGCCTCGACCTCTCTCTGGAAGAAATCCGGCAAACCATTCACGGCATCAACGAGGAAATCATCGAACGCCTGTTTGGTAACCGCTTCACACCCGACGAGCGGCGGCAAATTGCCCGGGAGAAAGAAGCAGAATACCGGGAGATATACCTGCCCGAACTCCGGCTTATCGCCGGCCTTGACGCATTCCTTCAGGAATCTGCCAGGCTAAACATTCCTATGGGCATCGGCTCGGCAGCACCACCGGAAAACGTTCAGTTCGTGTTGGAAAATCTGGGACTACACCCGCTGTTTCGCGCGGTTATTGATGCAGCACAGGTGGCCCGAGGCAAACCCGACCCGGAGGTTTTCCTGACGGTAGCCGAGCGGCTGGGTCTCGCCCCGGAACACTGCGTGGTTTTCGAAGACTCACCCACTGGCGCCGAAGCAGCCCGCCGGGCAGGAATGCCGGCGGTGATTGTGACCACCACGCATACGCCGGACGAGTTTGCCCGATTCGACAACGTTGTGCGTATCGTACGGGACTTTACCGAGGTATCGCCAAATGATTGGACTTAATTCATGTTGTAGTTCACCCCGAACCGCAGCATGCGCCCCGGCTGCGGATTATACAGCAGGTCATCGGCCGTGCCTGTGGCATCTATGCCGGCGTGATGGCGGTTGAAGAGGTTGCGGATATTGGCGTAAAACAAAAAATTCTTGCTCAGGTACAGGCGCAGCATTATGTCCCAGGTTCGATAATCCGGATAGCGGGCAATGATCGTTTCGCGCTGGTATTGCAGCTGGTACTGCGGCGCACTGCCAAGTATTGCAGAATGGCGGCTGGTACTGGCCATGAATTCCCATTTTTGGGCGTATAACAAAAGTCGAAATTGCCCGATCCATCGGGGAAAATTGCGCACATCGCGGGTAGGTTCCAGACCATTACCAAACCATTCCCGACCACGGCTGTACTGAAAAAAATACTCCCCCCGCGCCTTCACTTCGCCATCTTTCAAGTCCTCTTTTCGGAGGTCTATATTTAGCAAATCATTGCCAAATGTCCCTTGCAAACCCCATACGGCCATCGCCAATCCGGGCGCACTTGCATAGCCGTACGTCCAGTCATCGTCCGTTTGGCTCAGGTATCCATTCCTCGCCATCCGGTGTGCCTCCTGGTAAAAAAAGATAATATCGGTAGCAAAACGCCCGGTAATGCCCCGTAACGCCACTTCCGCCGCGCGCACCCGCTCAGTCTGGTTGAGCCCGGAAACATCCGTACCAAGATTGGGCTGGGAAATGAAAGGTGTAGCCGATACGGTATCCTGTGCATTGATCTGGTAAGTCTGCGCCCGAATAAACAATGTCGGGCGTTGAAAACCCTCCGAATAAGAGGCCCGAAATGCCCAGGTACTGTCGGGGCGGTATTTCATAGCCAGGCGGGGCGCGAGGGCAACGGGATGGTCTAACGACAAGTTTATCGCAGTGCCGCCGATGATGATCATTTTTTTAGTTCGCCATTGGAGCTGGGTAAACGTATTCATGTCGAGGATACCGTCGCTCCCCACCCCAAAGGGCTGGGGATTTGGCGGTTCTGTTTCGCCAAATACCCGCGCCTCTACAGGTCCCCGAAAATAACCCATGGCAGGAACTCCTCCACCGATGTTGGCCTGTGCCCCGGCATCCAGGTAGAGATTGGGATTTAATGCTGCACTTATTCGAGACTCGAAACGAACGTCAAAGGCATTGGCGACGAGGTATCGTTCGTCGGAACCATAACGCCTGTAAATATCACTCAGAACAGCCGTACGCTCAATATTCGTTTGTATTTGCGGCGCTTTTGCAGCATACAGTGCCGCGCTTAATCGGTCAAAGACAGGTGTAAACGACGATGCGTTTTGCACTTGATACCGGAGGAATGAGAGCGTATTGGTAGCCGTTTGTTTGGCCCGTTTTTTTTGAAAACTAACCGCAAAACTCTCGATCCGTTCGGCAATTCGGTTGGAGGGGTTGCCGTACGATATTGCGAGCGGACTAAGGCCGAGTCCGCTATGGTCGAACCGGCTCATGCGGTTGTAGTTAAAATGAATGCCACGCCAGGTCAGGTTGATGCCCAGCAGGCGACTTTCGTGGGGTATCGGGGCGGTGCGGGCCACCGAGTCGCCTATTTCCCGGGCACGGTAGTTGGGGTTTTCGCGGAAAAGCGTGGAGTCCAGTCCAAACGGCAGGTAGTTTTTAGGCTTGAACAGGTTGTCATCGTAAAAATAGTCGGCGCTTTCGCGCACCGTGCTACTGCCATAGACGCTGAACCGAAAGATGTTTTTGTCCCGAAACAGCTTGCCACCGAGCATCAGGTCAAGGCTGTTGTAACCGAAATTACCGAAGGAAAGGTCGGCCTGCGTGTAGATGGGGCGTTCACTTTCTTTCAAAATAATATTGACCACTCCGGCACAGGCGCCGTCGCCGTAAATAGCTGCCGCAGGACCATAAAAGACCTCAATACGTTCGGCCTGCCGGATGGGCAGTTGCGCACCGATGGGCATTCCCGGTGCGGCAGCGGGTTTCACTGGCACATCGTTGATAAGTACTTTCATGTACTGGTTGCCGGGCAAGCCCCGAAGCATAAAAGTTTCCCCTTCCAGCGCATTGCCCGGCTGCGACACCCGCACGCCCGGCGCAGCGCGCAGTACATCACCGAGCGTGACAAAGCCGTTTCGAAGTATGTCCTCGGAGGTAACGACCCATACGGTGTACGGCAGATTTTCCACGTCTTCCAGCGAGCGAGTGGCCGATATGGCCTTCCGTCTGAGCAATCCCTCGTTTTTGCGCAGGATATTGCTATCCACCAAACGCTCCGGAGTCAGCAGTAGCGATACCGAGTCGGTTTGTGCACACAAAAAGAATGGAAATAGCAGGAGTGGTAAAAGTAGCCGGAGGCGCATGGTCGGATTTTTTCGAGCCAAAAAAACGAAAAGATTTTCCCATTACGGGAAAATGGTGCGTTATGCCCTGATTTTTAAAGGATGTTAACCCGTTACAATTGGAATTTGAAGGAAATTTCGTTCTCCATCCTTTCTCCTACATTTGTCCCACACGGTCAAAAACCCGACAGGATATCTATAAAACACAAGCCATGAAACACCTTTCCACCTTCCTATTACTCTTCTTTGCCGCCGGCATTCTCCCCGCCCAAGGCCCGTGGAGCGGACTGCAACGCCTGACCGGCACCTGGAAACTTTTCGGAAAGCCCGTTTTTGAACAATGGGAGGCCACCTCGCCCGACACCCTGGCGGGAGAAGGCTATTCGATGCAGGAGGAAGAAAAAAAACAAACCAGCGAATACCTGCGCATCGTGCGGCTATCCGACGGCGGTATCGTGTATCAGGCTACTGTGCCGGAACAAAATGGCGGAGCGACTATCAATTTCCCGCTCACCTTTTTCACCGCCTCCTCCTGGACCTTTGAAAACCCGGAACACGATTTTCCGCAAACCATCGAGTACTGGCTGCAGGACGACGAAACGCTGCGCGCCACCATCAGCGGCGCCGGTTCATCCATCGTCCTGTGGTTCAACCGGGCAACACCGGAACAGACCAAAATCCACCCGACCCTGCGCGGGTACGATCTGTTCGTCAGCAGCCGAAACACGGGCACCGTGGAGCGCTACGACGCGTTCACCGGCCAGCACAAGAGCAGTTTCGGCAAGGAACAAATCGGCAGCGAAACGCAGGACCTCGCCCTCGGCCCCGACGGCATGCTATACGTCGTGTCGCTGCCCGTCCGCAGTGTCTTGAAATTTGACCCGACCACGGGCGCATTTCTCGGAAATTTCACCACAGGTTTTGATCTGCGCAATCCGGTCAAACTAACCTTCGGCCCCGACGGGTTCCTGTACGTCAGCCAATGGGGCGACGGCCAGGGCAGCGTACTGCGTTTCGATGCCGCCACCGGCCGTTTTGACCGGGACATGACCGGCCCGCTGGCCGGCCCCGTCGGCCATGCCTGGGATCCGGCAGGCAACCTGTACGTAGCCTGTTTTCAAAGCAGGGACGTGCGAAAATTTCGCGCCGACGGACAGTTTCCTGACGTTGTTTCCGCGCCCGGCAGCCTGCAAGGCCCCTCCGCGCTTTGGTTTGCACCCGACGGCGACTTACTCGTAGCCGATCTGGATCATGTTTCAATCAAACGTTTCCGACCCGAAGGGGCGGCATTCGACTACCGGGGCGCATTCGCCGACGGGTTTGGTCGGCTGGAAGGCGTGGCGCTCGGCCCCGACGGCTTTCTCTACGCCTGCGACGCCCGCATGAACCTGGTAAAAAAACTGGAAGCCGACTCGGGCATCTCCATCGGGGTGTACCTCGAAGGCGGCGGTATACAGGGCCCGAACGGATTGGTATTTTGGAAGCGGTAAATTTTTCGCCACAGTGGCGCGAAACGTTGATCGTCAAGATTGCAATACCTTGCACCCCTGCAACGTGCGCTCCGCGTTTCCGCAGTAAAAAACGTACTCCGCAGTAAAAAACAAACGCCCATGGCAAAACAACAAGGTCAACTTATCCGCAGCCTGACCCTCGGCGCTGCCACTATTCTCGTTGTCAGTTCCGTCATCGGGTCGGGTGTTTATAAAAAAGTGGCGCCCATGTCGGAGCAGCTCGGCTCGCCCGATCTGGTACTGTGGGCGTGGGTACTGGCGGGTATTATCAGCTTGTGCGGCGCCCTGAGCAATGCCGAAATAGCGGGCATGATGGCCGACGCGGGCGGCGAGTACGTGTATTTTCGACGGATATACGGGCGGTTCATGGGCTTCTTGTGGGGCTGGACCACCTTTGCCGTCATCAAAACTGCCGCCATTGCGGGCATCGCGTACGTGTTCACACAGTCGCTCAACGCCATCGTACCGCTCCCACACCTGCCGGAATCCATCGAGAGCATCGAGTTATGGGTATTCAAACCCTTCGAAAATGCGGGCGTGAAAGCCGCAACCATCGCGCTCATTTTGGTGCTGACTTTCCTGAACACCCGCGGCCTGCGCGGCGCGGCGGCGCTCAGCACCTGGATCACGCGCTCGGTTATCGTGGGGTTGGCGCTGATCGTGCTGTCGGGATTGTTTTTCGGCGGCGGTAGTTTCGAAAATTTTCAGACACCGGCCTCCACATTCACGATGCGCAGTTGGCTGGATTTTGATTTTATCAAAGCCATGTTTGCAGCACTGTTGGCAGCCTTTTGGGCCTACGAGGGCTGGAATACCGTCGGTTTCCTCGGCGGCGAAATCCAAAATCCGAACAGAAACCTGCCGTTGGCGCTGTTTTCCGGCATGCTCATCATCATCGGAGCGTATGTCGTAGTGAATTTTACCTACCTGTATGTGCTGCCCATTGACGAGATCGTGAGCGGATACAAGAACCAAAACGAGATCGCCGCTGTGGCGGTAGTTCGGCATTTTGCAGGCGACGTGGGTGCGGTGCTTATTTCTATAGTCATCCTCATCACCACGCTGGGCTGCACCAATGCTACTATCCTGATGCCGCCTCGGGTATATTATGCTATGGCGCGCGATGGGCTGTTTTTCCCACGCGCCGCCGACATTCACCCCAAGTTCCATACCCCAAACCCGGCCCTTTGGATGCAGGGCGCTTGGGCCTGTTTGCTGGTGCTTTCGGGCAGTTTTGACCAGTTGACCGATATGCTGATCTTCGCCGCGTTCTTTTTCTACGGAGCCACGGCTTTTGGCGTGTTTGTCATGCGCGTCCGCGAGCCGGATGCCGAGCGGCCCTACCGGGTGTGGGGCTACCCGGTGGTGCCGGCGCTATTCATCCTGTTTTGTGTGGCGCTCATCATCATCACCTGCATCAACCGCCCGCGGGAAGCAATGCTGGGCATTGGGCTCATACTCACGGGGGTGCCGTTCTATTATTGGTGGACAAAAGATGCCAAGTAACCTGGATTTTAAAAAAAGCGATTTAATACCATGCAGAAATTGATTGAATGCGTCCCCAACTTCTCCGAGGGCCGCGACCTGTCCGTTATCAAACAAATCACCGATGCTATAGAAAGTGTCGAAGGCGTAAAACTCCTGGACGTGGATCCCGGCAAAGCCACCAACCGCACGGTGGTCACCTTCGTGGGCGAACCGGAACCTGTCGTGGAAGCCGCATTCCGCGCCATGCAAAAAGCTTGCGAACTGATTGATATGCGCAAACACACCGGCGAGCACCCGCGCATGGGCGCCACCGATGTTTGCCCGCTTATCCCGATCAGCAATATTTCGATGGAAGAAACTGCCGAGTGGGCACGCCGCCTCGCCGAGCGCGCCGGCCGCGAACTGGATTTGCCCATTTACCTGTACGAAGCAGCCGCTACGCGTCCGGAGTGGAAAAACCTCGCTACCATCCGCGCCGGCGAATACGAGGCTTTGCCGGAAAAACTCGCCCGCCCCGAGTGGAAGCCCGACTTTGGTCCTGCCAAATTCAATGCGCGCAGCGGCGCCACGGTCGTCGGCGCCCGCGATTTCCTCATCGCCTTCAATATCAACCTGAATACCACCTCCACGCGCCGGGCCAATTCTATCGCTTTCGACGTGCGCGAAATCGGGCGCGTGCTCAACGATCCCGCTACGGGCAAGCCACTGAAAGATGCCTCCGGCGAACCTGTGCGCCAGCCCGGCACGCTCCAGGGGGTGAAAGGGATCGGCTGGTTCATCGAAGAGTACGGCATCGCCCAGATATCCATGAACATTACCGACATCCGCGCCACGCCGCTGCACATCGCTTTCGAGGAATGTTGCAAAAGTGCCGACCGTCGCGGCTTGCGCGTCACCGGCTCTGAGCTGGTCGGTCTCGTCCCGCTGGCTGTTCTGCTCGACGCGGGCAAGTATTTCCTGAAAAAACAACAACGCAGTACGGGTGTAAGCGAGGAGGAAATTATCAAAATCGCCATCAAGTCCATGGGTCTCGACGAGCTTGCGCCGTTTGATCCGCAGCAAAAGATCGTGGAGTACAACATTGCCAAAGACGACCCCGCGGTTGCCAAAAAACTCGTGCGCAAGGATTTGCGCGCCTTCGCCAACGAAACGGCCAGCGAGAGTGTGGCTCCCGGCGGCGGTTCTGTGAGCGCGTATGTGGGCGCACTCGGCGTATCGCTGGCCACGATGGTGGCGAACCTGAGTTCCCACAAGCGTGGATGGGATGCGCGCTGGGCCGAATTTTCGGATGCTGCCGACACCGGCCAGCGCATCAAGGATGGTCTCTTGCGCGCCGTGGACGAGGACACTGATGCTTTCAATGCCATCATGGACGCCTTTGCCCTGCCCAAGGGTACGCCGGAGGAAAAAACTGCCCGCAAGGCCGCCATCCAGCAGGCCACCCGCGGCGCCATAGAGGTGCCGTTGCGCGTGGTGCGCCTGGGATTGGAAAGTTTCAGCCTCATTCGTCAGATGGTGGATACCGGCAATCCCAACTCGATCACCGACGCGGGCGTGGGCGCTCTCTGTGCCCGGGCCGCCGTACTCGGCGCCGCACTGAATGTAAAAGTGAACGCCGTGGATTTGGAAGACAAAGACTACGCCGGCGCCGTTATTGCCGAATCGGACGCCGCTATGGCCGAGGCAACACGCCTGGAACAAGAGATATTGGCGACGGTACGCGCAAAAATGGGGGTGTAGGGTAGGAAACCTGAACGGTAGGGGAATATCTTTGGGAAGTTCTGCGCAACCAAATCAATTGTTCGGCGCGTTGTAGCGTACTTTTGCGGCCTAAAACGCATCGCGTACATTTTTCCTGATGAAAAAACGATACCTCGTTACCGCCGCTCTGCCCTACGCCAACGGCCCGCTCCACATCGGCCACCTCGCCGGCGCTTACCTCCCTGCCGACATCTACGTCCGCTACCTGCGCCTGATGGGCAAAAATGTAGTCTTCGTTTGCGGCTCCGATGAACACGGCGCGGCCATCACCGTGCGCGCACGCAAGGAAGGTGTGACTCCGCGTGCGATCGTGGACAAATACCACACGAGCATCCGCGATACCTTCGAAAAAATCGGCATAGCCTTCGATATTTACCACCGCACCAGCGAACCGCTGCACCACCAAACGTCGCAGGATTTTTTTCGAAAACTGCTCGCAAACGGGCAGTTTGAAGAAAAAGAAAGCGACCAGTACTACGACGAAGTAGCCGGGCAGTTCCTCGCCGACCGCTACATCATCGGCACTTGCCCCGTATGTGCCAATCCCGACGCCTATGGCGACCAGTGCGAAAAGTGCGGCTCCACGCTCAGCCCCACGCAGCTCATCAACCCCCGCTCCACACTCAGCGGCGCCGCTCCCGTTATGCGCCCTACCACCCACTGGTACCTCAAACTAAACGAACACGAGGCCTGGCTGCGCGAATGGATCAATACCGGTAAAGCCGACGGCATACAATTACATGACCCCGGTTCCTGGAAAAACCACGTCGTCGGACAGTGCAATTCCTGGCTCGATCAGGGACTACAACCCCGTGCCATGACCCGCGACCTCGAATGGGGCGTAGATGTGCCCCGGGAAATTCCGCACTCGGAAGGCAAAAAACTGTACGTCTGGCTGGATGCCCCCATCGGCTACATTTCCGCTACCAAGCAATGGGCGCTCGACAATCATACCAACTGGGAGCCTTATTGGAAAGATAAGGACACTGCACTCGTCCATTTCATCGGAAAAGACAACATCGTATTCCACTGCCTCATCTTTCCGGCTATCCTGAAGGCGCACGGCGACTTCATCCTGCCGGTGAATGTGCCCGCGAATCAGTTCCTCAACCTCGAAGGAAACAAACTTTCTACCTCCAAAAACTGGGCGGTTTGGGTACACGAGTACGTGGCCGAACTGCCTGGCCGCGAAGACGACCTCCGGTACAACATGATCAAAAACATGCCGGAGCAACGCGACAGCGAGTTTACCTGGAAGGGCTTTCAGGAAAGCACAAACACCGAATTGGTGGGCAACCTGGCCGGCTTCGTACACCGGGTACTCGTGCTCATGCACAAAAACTACACGGGCGTGACGCCGACCATTGATGTCAGTCGGGAATTCAAAAGCGGTTGGGATGCCGAACTGACCGGCACCTTCGACAACGAACTGCACCAGCTGCACTTGAAGCTGGTGGAAATGGGCCGCGAAATCGAGCAGTTCAACTTCCGCGAGGCCCTGCGTATCCTGATGGAAATATCCAGCGCAGGCAACGCCCTGCTCCAGTTCAATGAACCCTGGAAAGCCATCAAGGACAACCCCGAGCAGGTAAAAGTAGTCCTCTCGCTGGCGCTCCAGTACGTTGCCGTATTGTCGGTAGCGCTGCGCCCGTTCCTGCCGTTTGCTGCACAGCGCCTGCGTGATATGCTCAACCTCCCGTTGATCAACGACGACAGCGACTTGCTCGACATACACAATGAACTGGCCGAAGGCAATCCCGTGATACGGCCCAACCACGCCCTGAACCCTGCCGAACACCTGTTCACGCGTATCCCCGATGAGGTCATCGCAGCGCAAATTGCCAAACTGCAAGCCACCGCACAGGCAAATAAACCGGCCACCGAAACACCCGCTTCCGCCGAAGCAGCAACCCAACCACCCGTGCAAGAAGAAATACAATACGACGACTTCGCCAAACTCGATATCCGCACCGGCACCATTCTGGAGGCTTCCAAAGTGGAAAAAGCCGACAAACTCCTGAAACTCACGGTTGACCTCGGCTTCGAAAAACGCACCATCGTGTCAGGCATCGCCCAGCACTACCAGCCCGAGGAAATTATTGGTCAACAAGTCGTGGTGCTCGCCAACCTGGCTCCCCGCAAAATGCGCGGCATTGACTCCCAAGGCATGATCCTCATGGCAGAGGACGCCGAAGGACGCCTAAGTTTCGTAAGCCCGAAAGCCGGATGGCCGGACGGATGGGGCGTGAAATAGGAAAGGCCTTTTCCTTTCACGCATATTTTCCCGCCAGGTGCTCCAGCATATCCTTAGTCATGGCGTCCAGATCGAACTTTGGTTTCCAGCCCCAATCGTGGCGGGCAGCGGAATCGTCAATGGATGCCGGCCAGGAATCGGCAATCGCCTGCCGAAAATCCGGTTTGTAGGAAATATTGAAATCCGGCACAAGTTTTCGGATGCTGGCGGCGATCTCATCCGGGGTAAACGTCATGCCGGACAGGTTGTAACTGGTGCGCACGGACAGGCGGTCGGCGGGCGCGTCCATCAGTTCGATGGTACCCCTGATAGCGTCATCCATGTAGAGCATGGGCAGCGCAGTGTTGTCGCGGAGGAAACACTCGTACGGTTTGTGTTGTACGGCATAGTGGTAGATGTCCACGGCATAATCCGTAGTGCCACCGCCGGGCATACTCTGGTGGCCGATGATGCCGGGGTAGCGCAGCGAACGCACATCCAGACCATAGCGGCGGTAGTAGTAGTTTGCCCAGTTTTCGCCCGCCACTTTGCTGATGCCATAAACCGTTTCGGGAATGAGGACTTCGTACTGCGGGGTATTCAATTGGGCGGCCTCGCGACCAAATACCGCAATAGACGACGGGTAATAGACCTTGTTCAGGCTGTGCTGCCGCGCAGTTTCCAGTACGTTGAACAGGCTGGTCATATTGATGTTCCAGGCCCACATCGGGTCTTTTTCGCCCGTAGCGCTGAGGATAGCCGCAAGGTGGTAAATCTGGTTGATGCGCCATTTTTTCACCAGGGCTTCCAGTGCCGCACCGTCGAGCGCATCAAGTACTTCAGTGGGTCCACTCTGGTTTGTCAATGGTTTGAGGTCGGTGGCGATTACGTTATCCGCGCCGTATGCGGTACGCAATGCTTCGGTCAGCACGGCACCGATCTGGCCGCCGGCGCCGATGATTAGGATGTTGTCTTGTTTCATGTTTGTGTTATTGACTGTTGGCAGTTTGTTATTGCCCCCCCTGTGGTGTAGTGGGTAAGCAATGACCAGCAGCGTTTCAAGGGCGAAAAGTAGGACGAGCTTTGGAAAGCGCCAAATATGTGGCCTTGGAGAAAAGGAAAACTAACCGTTTAAACTTCGACCTTTGCCGGCCGTTGTACTCGCTTCTTTATTTGCAAAATACATTACCATGCTGAAAATACTGTTTACCCTTGTCCTGTGCTGCACCCTCGCGTTAACGCACGCCGCTGAACCCTGCACCGCGCTGTGCCCTGCCTCCATCGTAGAACTCCGCGCGTCGGACCTCGATGTTCTCACCCCCGACGAGGCTGTTCGCATCGCGCTCGAAAACAACTACGATATTCGGCTGGTGCGCGGCGATGGCGACATCGCCCGCCTGAACAATACCAAGGCCAATGCCGGCATGTTGCCTACAATCAATTTCGTGGCGAACGAGACATTCACCCTCAGTTCTTTTCAGCAAAAACTGGCCAACGGCAGCGAGTTCAATGCGCTCGGTGCGCCGTTCAATTCCGCCAATGCAGCCGTACAACTCAACTGGACGCTCTTTGACGGAAAGCGCATGCAGATTACCAAAAAACGCCTCGAAGAACTGGACGCACTCGGCCAGGTCAATTTGCAGGCTGCCGTGCAGCAGACTACCGCCAACGTATTGCTGGCCTACTACGATATTGTGCGCAGCCGACTGCTGGAGCGCTCTGCACAAGAAATTATCGCCCTCAACGAGGAACGCCTGCGCATTGCCGAAGCACGGCTGGCCGCCGGGTTTGCCGCCCAAACGGATGCGCTCCAGGCCCGCATTGACCTCAACCAGCAACGCGCCAACCTGCTCGCCCAGCAAGCCGCCACTGCGGCCGCCAAGCGCACCCTGAATCAGCTGCTCGCCCGCACCCCCGACACCCTGTTCGATGTGGTGGAAACACTCGACAATACCTACGCACCCGACCGCACCCAACTGTTCGATCGCCTGCAATCCCAAAATCCGCAACTGCTTTCTTTGCAAAAAAACGCAGCGGTAGCCGCCATGCTCGTGGATGAAACCCGCACGCTGAACAAACCCCGCATCATCGGTAACGGCCAGTTTATCGTACAGCGCACCGACAATGGCGCGGGGTTCCTGCTCAACAACACCCAGGCCGGTGTGGTGGTCGGCGCGTCCCTCATCGTGCCGCTCTACACCGGCGGTAATATCAAGCGCCAGGTGGACGTAGCCCGCATCGCCGCCGAGCAGGCATCCCTGCGCGTGGATAACCAGCGGCTGGCTGCCGAAACGGCATTGGACAACCAACTCGCTTTTTTCCAAACCCAAAAACAGGTACTCGCCCTCGAAGCCGATAATGTGAAAAACGCTCGTGAGAGCCTCGCCGTCAGCACCGAGCGTTTCCGCCTCGGCCAAACCAATGCCCTCGAAGTCCAAGTTGCCCAAAACACGCTGGAACAGGCGTTGTTCAGGCAAAATGTAGTGCTGTACAATCTGAAGGCGGCAGAACTGGAGTTGCGGTTGTTGGCGGGAGAGTTGTAGGATAGCCCCCTTCCAATAACAAACGAGGCCGCCCCATACCCTGGAGCAGCCTCGAATTTTTTTAAACAACGAAATCAGGTCTAATTTTTCAACGCCGGCCAGCTGGCTCCATCCTGACGGGTCAAGACAACCTTGCCAAATTCACCGTAGGTGTTTTCCCATTCGATGGTCAGCGCCGGGCCATTCACGGCCTTGATTGTGTACGTGTAGGAATCACCGTACTGGTCATTACCGGTTACGGATATCGTGTTACAAATATCCACGATGCGCAAGGTGACTGCCGCGTCCGAGCCGAGCGCGCCACCCGAGCCGGGGCCGTAGCACGGATCCCAACAGCCAAACACGAAATCATCCACCACATACGTATTGCTCGTAACGGCTTTCAGTTCGGTGGTACCGGTGATTGCCGCGCCGCCGCAGAAGTAGTCGGTATGCACATAGTCCAGTTTTCCAGCCAAACTGGACGGGCAGGACACCTGAATTTTGTAGGAGACGGTTGCGCTGTTGGCCAGGTTGACGTCGGCGGACACGAGTTTAAGATTCAGCGTCCAGGTTTCACCCGGGTTGATATTATCGGGCAATATCTGGATGGGCAGGTTGCCGAAACTCGAATTCGCCGGAATGGCGCCCGTCGTTCCGCCTACGGTGTAATGCTGCCCTTCGATAGCTGTTGACGTGGGCAGAATTTCAAATGTGTAGTTCACCGGAGTGGAACGCTGGGCGGCAATGAGCATGGTCCGGATACCGGCATCCACGGGTTGCCCGTCGTTGACGCGCAAAAAGAGCAGGTTGAGCTTGCCGGCATCCAGCGATACATATTCGTCCTGGAGGGTCAATGGGATTTCATCGTTGCAGGAAAACTGCGCAGCAACAACGAAGCAGAGCAAGAGACTGCGGAAAAGTATTTTTTTCATGACAATGTTTTTTAATGATGAAAGGTAAAGTGGTCTGGCAAAATGGCGCGAAACCGACTTCGCCAGACCGTGCTGGATTTGATCCGTTTGAGATCAATATCCATCGTTTTGCTCCATATTCTGGTTCACGTCTATTTCGCGTTGCGGAATCGGGTGTACCGTCAGGTTATCGGAAGCGCCCATTTGACAGGGTGCGCTCACTTCCAAACCAGTACCGCACTGGGTTCTGACCATGGTGGTTCCGGTTCTCCAGTAGTCGAATGCGGTATGTCCTTCAAAAGCCAATTCGCGGTGCCGTTCGGCCAGGATGTCGCCAATACCATTGGGCAGGCTCATCATCTCGGTAGCGCCGCGCTCTGTTCGGATGGCATTCAGGTCATCGAGTGCACCGTCGGTGTCATTTTGGCGGAAACGAGCTTCGGCACGGATCAGGTACATTTCGGCCAGACGCAGAATCTTCGGACTGGCAAGCCCGACTACGCCGTCCTGCTCCAGATATTTGCCGTTGTAGTACTCGTTGTTGGTGTGTTTGAAAATCAGTCCGGCACGGCTATCGCCCGGTTCGTACAGATCGAGCAGGTCGGACGTGACGCGAATATCACCGTATCCGGCCGGGATGTAGATATTACCGAGGTTATCGGATCCGCGATTTTCGGATGCTTCGTTTTTGAGCGTAAAAATTTCCTCCGAGGAACCCGGGCCGCCGAACATGGCGCTCACATTGTCGGATAAAGCATACTGGCTGTTTCCGATCAGCGTGGAAGCGGCAGTTTCAGCCTTCGCCCAGTCCCCTTTGTACAGGTACACACGCGCCAGAAGCGCTTCGGCTGCCTCTGCTGAAAACCGGTGGATGCCTTCGTTGCGCAGAAGTCCTTTAGCTGCTTCCAGGTCGGCAATAACCTGAGCATACACTTCTGCCACTGTATTGCGGGCTGGTTCGCCAATACCGGAGGTCAGGATAATGGGTACACCAAGGTCCGTATTCGGAGTACCATTGGTGTACTGCTTGGCAAAGAACCGAACCAGGTCAAAGTGTACCAACGCCCGGATCGCCAGAGCTTCCCCTTTTATCTGATTCTTCTCGGCAGCATCGCCATCCACACGGTCCACATTGTTGATCACGTTGTTGGCCCGTAAAATGGCGCTGTAACCCGCATTCCACACGTCCGTGATATCACCGTCGGCGGGCGTCCACTGATACGTATAGCTTGCCACAAAACGGTTGGAGTTGGCGGTGCTGAGGTACACGAGATTGGCCTCGGTTTCGGGCATCACCAGAAATTCCCGGCCGTAGTACCCGAGCGCTTGTATAGCATCGTACGCGCCATTCACCGCTGTTTTCAGGGATGGCAGATCCGAGAGCGCCTCCGTTGTGGACAACGATTGGGAAGGGTTCAGTTCCAGTTCCTTGTTGCAGGCGGGCGCCAACAACAGGGCGAGCGTAAGGAGTGTTAATATTTGTATGTTTTTCATATTCTTGTTGTTGCAATTTTTTTAAAAAATGAAAACACGTTTGAGTTATCTGGATCAGAATGTGACGTCAACCCCGAACGTGATGGACTTGCCCACCGGATAGCGGAAAAACTCGGAGCCGCTTTCGTCAGCTTCGGGGTCCAGGCCGGAATAGTTGGTTTTTGTCCACAGATTTTGTCCCTGCGCATAAACCGTGATATTCTGGAGCCGGGCCTTCTGCATCCAGGCAGACGGGAAGGTGTAAGCCAGCGTTACGTTCCGCAAACGGATAAAGGAACCATCTTCGAGGTAACGGGTCGAGAGGTTTTGCGCGCCGTTGTTGCCACCCGAACGGGGTTGCGGACGGGAAGCGATGTCGCCAGGGTTTTCCCAGTGATCGCCGGCCGCTTTAATGTGTGTCCAGCCAAAACGCAGTCCATCGCTTTCCATGAATGCGCGGGACTGGTTGTAGATTTCATGTCCCTGTGCGGTGTAGAAAAATGCAGAGAGCGAGAATCCTTTGTAGCCAAACGTATTCGTGAGGCCCGCGATGAAGTCCGGTTCGGCATTTCCGTACAGGAAGCGCGTTGCCTGGCTGTAGGTGCCGGTAACGCCACCGCCGTCAACAGCCCAAAGCGGGGTACCGTTGGCCGGGTTTACGCCTGCCCACTGCTGCAGGTAGAAAGAGCGAATGGGAGCGCCTTCGCGATACACCTGGAGACCGTTGAGGATGTCCTCGCCTTCCGGGAGGGACAGCACTTCGTTGTCGTTGAAAGAAATGTTGAAGTTCAAATTCCAGTCGAAACCACCTGCGCGGGTAGCCTTGACCGGCGCCAGGTTGAGCGTGAGTTCCACGCCGGAGTTTTGTACCTCGCCGAGGTTACGGGTAGCCGTAGTGAAACCGCTGGTGGACGACACCGGTACGTTCAGCAGCAGGTTCTCCGATTTGCGGTTGTAGTATTCCACCGTACCGCCGATGCGGCTGTCCAGGATGGAAAAGTCCAACCCGATATTCATGTTTTTCGATGTTTCCCACGTCAGGTCGGGGTTACCGATCTGGGCCGGACTGCTGCCGGGTTCGTTCTGGTACGCGGCGCCAAAGCCGTACAACTCTTGGGTGACAAAGTTGCCGATAGCGGCATTACCGGCAGTACCGTAGCTGGCGCGAAGGCGGAGCATATTCAGCCAGCCGGCATTGCTGAGGAAATTTTCGTCGCTGATTTGCCAGGAGCCGCCAACCGACCAGAAATTGGCCCAGCGGTTGTTGGCGCCAAAGCGCGAGGAACCATCGCGACGAAGACTACCGGTGAGGCGGTAACGATCTTTGAACGCGTAGTTGACCTGGCCGAGATACGACAGGAAGGAAAAGTCGTCTTTTGATCCACCAACAAAGTCCGGTTCTGCAGCCGAGTCCAGCGTTTTCAATTTGCCCGAAGCAAAGCCTTTGCCTGCGGCATTGAACGATTTGAAATTAGTCCGCTGGTACTCGTACACGCCCATGGCGTCCAGGCTGTGATCCTTACCAAAATTCGTAAAATACCGGAGTATGGATTGGGTCGTGAGGGCGCGGTTTTGGCTGAAAGCCGTCGTCAGGTTGCCACGGTCGTTCACGCCGTCAGCAGTGGTTGGGTCATCATAGTCCACTTCATCCAAATTGATCAGGTCAATGTTGGCATTCTGCGTGAACGAAAGGCTATTGAAAATTTTGTATGTCGCCGACAACTTGGAAATCAAGCGGAAGGTATTTACGTCCACGGTGTTCAGCGGAAGCGAGTACAGGAAGTTGTCGCCCGTGAGGCCGATGTAGTCGTCTTCCAAACCCGTGTACAATAGCCCCGTTGCCGGATTGATCTTTCCTTGCAGGGGCGTGGAAGTAAATGCCGATGCAATAGGGGATTGGAAGCGGTTACCGTCCACGGCGTTATTTTGCTGGGAGTAGGAACCGTTCAGGTTTAGTCCAAAGCTCAGGCGGTCGGAGGCGGTGTGGTCAATATTGCTGCGCAGAGACAGACGATTGAACTCAGAACCAATCAGGATTCCCTCTTGATCGAAGTAGCCGCCGGATACAAAGAACCTGGTTTTCTCGTTGCCGCCGCGCGCCTGTAACTCCACGTTGTAGGTCTGTCCGGTGCGGAAAGCTTCATCCAGCCAATCCGTGGTATTGTCCAGCATGGATGCGGGCCGGGTGGCGTCAATCTGCTCGGCTGTCCGGCCGCTATTGGCCAGGACTTTCCGCTCGTAGTTCCAGGCTTCTTCAGCCGACATGAGTTCGAAATTGCCAAAGTTTGGCATGGTCACGCCATTTTGGGCCTTCACCGTCATTTCTGTTCTGCCGGCTTTGCCGCGTTTGGTTGTGATGACGACTACCCCGTTGCTACCGCGGGAGCCGTACAAAGCTGTAGCCGTAGCATCTTTCAAAATCGAGATATTTTCGATGTCGTTCGGGTTCATCTGAGACAGTACATCCACGGCGTTGGTTGTCGCATCCAGAGCAGCAAAGTTGCCTTGCTCGATGATTATCCCGTCCACTACATACAGCGGATTACGACCGGCGTTGATGGAACCTGTTCCCCGTACGCGCACCTGCTGCTGGGCGCCGGGCTGACCAGACGTAGCCGTGGTGTACACCCCGGCGGCACGGCCTTGCATCAGTTGGTTCACGTCCGTCATGGGAATATTTTCCAGCTGTTTGGCACTGACAACTGACACGGAAGAGACCAATTTCTTGGATTCGACCTCCGAGTAGCCGGTCACCACGAGTTCGGTGAGCAAACCGGCAGCCTCCAACAGAACGATGTCTATGATGCGCAAGCCCGTCACGTCCACCTCCTGGGTTTGGTAGCCGGTGTACGACACTACGAGGGTGTTGGCTCCGTCGGGCATTGCGATCGTAAATTTGCCGTCGGGATCAGTGATTTTACCAACATTCGTGCCTTTGGCAAGCACGGTAGCCCCGATAAGTCCGGAGCCGCTTTCGTCGGTCACGGTACCCGTCAGGGTTCGCTGGGCCTACAAAGCGCCGGCGACGAAAAGCAACAAACAAAGTACATAATTTCGCTTCATGAATAAAGTTGTTTAGTTAATTATGAATGGATTGAAAAAATACATACGAATGCAAAATTGAAAAAAAATAATGGATACCCGAAATCGTCTCAACCATCATCTGATGCCTTCGCGTATTTTTTATTTCAAATCTGCGCACAATGCTCCGGTTTTTTATTAAAACCGGTAGCCAAAAAATTTGGCGACTAATTATTTCACAATATGCAATTTCA
The DNA here is from genome assembly GCA_041741155.1 of Saprospiraceae bacterium. Lineage (GTDB taxonomy): Bacteria > Bacteroidota > Bacteroidia > Chitinophagales > Saprospiraceae > M3007. Next base: position 20,086 of record JBGSKO010000211.1, read on the forward strand.
CAAATCAAGCGGCAGCAACATCCGCTGCTTCCAAAATCACCTCAAATACAGCCGTCGCCTTACCTTGTGCCCGTATTAAAAATCCACCAGCCATGCCCAACAGTTCCGCTGCCCCCAAAAATGCCGTAGTCGTCGGCGCCGGCCTTGTCGGCGCCTTGTGGACCGTCTTTCTCGCACGCCGAGGCTACCACGTGGACGTCTATGAGCGTCGCCCCGATATGCGCGCCGCCGGTTATGCCGGCGGGCGTTCCATCAACCTGGCCATGAGCGTACGCGGCTGGTCTGCTATTGACAAGGCCGGTATCCGCGACAAAATTGAAAAAGTAGCCATACCAATGCCCGGGCGCATGATGCACGCCGTGGATGGCCAACTCAGTTACCAGCCTTATGGCAAAGCGGATGAGGCCATATACTCGGTATCCCGCGGCGGTCTGAACCTCGAACTGTTGCGCATCGCCGGCGAATACCCCAACGTGCAGTTTCATTTCGAACACCGCTGCACGGACGTAGATTTGCACCAGCCGCGCATCTCTTTCGAAGATATGCGCACCGGCACGCACAAAACCGTGGATGCACCGCTAATCTTTGGCTCCGACGGGGCCTTTTCCGCAGTGCGTTATGCCCTGCAGCGCACGGATCGTTTCGACTACATCCAGCGCTACATTGACCATGGTTACAAAGAACTAACCATACCACCCACTGCCGACGGCAAGCACCGCATGGATCCCAACGCCCTGCACATCTGGCCCAGAGGCAACTTTATGCTCATCGCGCTGCCCAATGCCGACGGTAGTTTTACCTGCACCCTTTTCCTGCCTTTTGAAGGCGCGATTGCCTTCGAACACCTGACCAATGACGACGCGGTAGCAGACTTTTTCAACCGCTATTTCGCCGATACGGTGCCGCTCCTGCCAACCCTGCTGGAGGATTTTCGCACCAACCCGACCTCGTCGCTCGTCACCACGCAGTGCTACCCCTGGCAGTGGCAAAACCGCATCCTGCTTATCGGCGATTCCGCACATGCCATCGTGCCATTCTACGGACAGGGCATGAATGCCGGCTTCGAAGACTGTACCATCCTCGATACGATGTACGATGCTTACGGCGGCGACTGGTCGCGCATCATTTCCGAATTTTCCGCCCAGCGGAAAAAGGACGGCGATGCCATCCTCGAACTGGCGCTGCGCAACTTCATCGAAATGCGCGACCTCGTGGGCGATCCCAAGTTTTTGCTGCGCAAAAAAATAGCTGCACACCTGCACGAGCGCTACCCCGATTTTTTGCCGGTTTATTCCATGGTATCGTTCAGCAATACGCCGTACCACGTTGCCCTGCGCGAAGACGACCGCCAAAATAATTTGTTCCGCACGATTCTCTCCCTGCCCGATATCGAAACAAACTGGGACGGGCCGGAGGTGGAACGGGTTTTTCGTGCATGGTCAGAGGCTGTTTGAATTTCAGCATACCGCTTGCGCCGCATCCGGCAAATGACAGGGTAGCCCACCGGCGTCCCCACAAAACCCCTACTTTTGTAGCCAGATATGTCAAAAAGAATCCTTTCGTTCGGGCTATTTGCCTGCTTGCTGTTGCTCATGGCTCCCACGCTGTCGGCACAAAAAATCACCGACCTGAAGCGCACCGGTGAAAAACAATTTGCCAACCGCCAATGGGCCGAGGCTGCAACCGCGTTGGGCCAATACCAACAGGAAAAACCCGGCGACCCCGGTGTGCTGACCAAACTCGGCATCTGCAATTACCACCTCCACCAGGCCGACAAAGCACAGCAATACCTTGAATTTGTGTTGCAAAAAAATCCGAAAAGCGCCGACGCAGACCTGCACTACTACCTGGCTCGAACGCTGCACGGCCGCTCCGAATTCGAGCGGGCTATTGCCGCATACAAGGGTTTTTTGCGCATATCAGGCGACAAGCACCCGCTACGCGCCAATGTTGTAGAGAATATCCGCCGCTGCGCAAGCGGACTGGGTATCCGCGCCAATCCGGACGTGGCTTTGGTGGAAAATCTCGGCGACCGGGTAAATTCCACCGGCGACGAGTTTGCCCCGCTACCGTCGGTGAACCACCCCGGGCGCATCTATTTTTCCGCTGCCCGAGAAAACTGCACGGGCGGCCGCCGCAACGAACAGGGCTATGAAGACCCGGATGCCGGGCATTGGTGCAGCGACATGTTTTTTTCAAACCTGACCAATAGCGGCTGGAATTACGCTACCCTGCTCGGCGACCTGCTCAATACCCCCCGCTTTGAAGTGGCGCTCGATTTCAACAGTACCGGCCAAATTCTCTACTTCTTCCGCGGGTTCACCCTGTACAGCGGAGAAATTCTGGCCGACACTTCCGGCCAAAATGCCGTCACCTCACCGGCTTTCACCAGTCCGATGCTTCCTGAGGAGGGCGATATCGCCCCCTTCCTCGCCAATGACACGCTCCTCTTGTTTGCCAGCCGCCGCCCCGACGGGCAAGGCGGTCTCGATCTGTACTACGCCACTCGGAATGATAGCGGCTGGGCTGCTCCGCGCAATCTCGGTCCGACAATCAATTCGCCTTATGACGAAACTACGCCCTTTTTGGCCCGAGACGGGCGCTCGCTGTATTTCAGCAGCAACCACCCCGGCAGTATGGGCGGGTTCGATGTGTTCAAATCAGTTTTTGACGAAACGTCGCAGACCTGGTCGGCGCCTGTCAACCTCGGCAAACCCGTTAATTCGCCCGGTGACGACGCGTTTTTCCGGCTTTCCACCGACGGTCTGACGGCCTTCTTTTCCTCCGACCGACTCGACAGCTATGGCGCGCGCGATATTTACATGGCCTATTTTAAACAAGAGCGTACAGAGCAATTGGCCGACCGACTGCTGTTTACTGATGTTGCCAAAAAAGCAAACGCGCTTGCCAACCTCCAGAGCGGCCCCAAACCGGTGGAAAAAGTAACCTTGCCGGTGCTCTACTACAATACCGACAACGACGTACTGCGCGAGGAAAACAAGAATACCCTCAGCGAAGTGGCGCGCCTGGCCCGCCTGCACCCCGAGGCACAGATTTTGGTCCATGTACACACGGATGAAACCGGGCCGGCCAAGTTTGATCTGTACTACGGCATCAAACGGGCCGAAATCGTCGGCAAGGCGTTGACTGACCGGGGTATTCCCGCCCGGCGTATATCCCTGAAAAGTTTCGGTTCGGCTTATCCGGTTGCCCGGAATGTACTGGACGCGGTGCCCAACCCCCTGGGGCAGCGCCTGAACCGCCGCATCGAGGTTTCCTTTGCATCCGTGGAGCGTACGTTGGCGCTGGAGCAAACGATCCAGCGGCAGATTGTGCCGGAAGACATGATCATCCGCAGTATTGAGCCGGTGGAAGCGCGGTTTGCGGGACTGGCCTACCGCGTGGAGGCCGTCACGGCGCGGCAGATTTTGGCCAACGACGCACTGGGTATGTTCAGCGACCTGATGATCGAATCGGAGCCGGAATCCGGCTCCTACCGCTACTCGGCGGGACTTTACCGCACCTTTGCCGAAGCAGTTGCCCAGCGGCGCGCGTTGCAGGCGCAGGGATTCCCGGATGCTTCGATCTCGGCATATATAGACGGGCTTCGGATTTCCCGAGCCGAGGCAATAGGGTTACAGAAAAAGTTTCCCGATCTTGCAGCATTCATTAAAAACTAAGGCAATTGCGACGACGCATAGATTTCCTCCGCGAAACTTTCCGCAATCTGAAAACGACGGGCAGTATAGCTCGAAGTTCACGGTTTCTGTGTCGGCATATCACAGAAAAAATCATTTCGGAGGAAGCCAAAGTAGTGCTGGAGCTTGGGCCGGGCGATGGGGCTATCACTCAGTTTATCCTAGAAAAACTGGGGCCGGATACACAGATTTTGGTGTTCGAGGTCAACGACGTTTTTATCCAGAAACTTCGCGACACGTTTAAAGACCCGCGCCTTAGCCTGATCCACGACTCCGCCGAGCACATTGAAAAATACCTGGCCGAACGCGGAATTGAATCCGTGGACTATATCATATCCGGGATACCGTTTGCCATACTTCCAGAGTCGCTGGCCGAGACCATAACCCGGGAATGCCACCGGTGGCTGCGCACCGGGGGATTGTTTATCCAGTTTCACTATTCGCCATTGCGCAAGCAATTTTACCATCGGATATTTGGAAACGCCCGCGTGGATTTTATCCCGCTGAATATCCCGCCCGCATTCGTCGTTACCTGTCAAAAACAACTGCACCATACCTCCGATGACGCAAAATAAGCATCATAAAATACCTGCGAAAGTAAGCCTGCTGATCCTGTTTGTTTTGACGGTCCTGCTGCAAACGGCCTGCGGACCAGACTATTTTTTTCAGGAAACAAAAGCGATTTCCGGTGGACAATGGGCATACCGCGACACCCTTGATTTTCGCTTCACGGTGACGGACACACTCGAGACCTACAACTTGTACCTCGATTTTGAGTACGCCGATACCTTTTCCACCCAAAACCTTTATGTAAAACTGCACACGCAGTTTCCTGACGGGAAACGCCTTAGCAAACAAAAATCTTTCGACCTGTTTGACGACCAGGGGAAACCACACGGGAAGTGTTCGGGCGGGACGTGCAAGCAGCGCACCCTGCTCCAGGAACAGGCTTTTTTCAACCGGCCGGGAACGTATGTCATTACGCTGGAGCAGTACACGCGCATGGATCCCCTGCCCGGGCTGCACGCTGCGGGGCTGACCATGGAGGTAACCGGAATAAAACGGAAAAACTAAGCGTGTTTAATTTCGCAAATCCGTCCCCCAGGTCAATTTTTCGCGCAGGGTTTGCAGGAAAGACGTCTCTTGAAGTTGCACGAGTTTGATGCTATAATCATTGCGGCGCACAGCCAGTTGGTGTTGTGCCGTGATGAGTTCAAACCGGGAATCAAGCGTGCAGATAAAGTTGTCGGCGCGGCCCTCGATTTCGAAGGAGATAACAGACTGATCCGAGAGCACAATCGGGCGCAGGTTCAGGTTGTGCGGGGCGACGGGGGTGATAACGAAGTTCCCGGAATTCGGCAATATGATCGGGCCGCCGCAACTCAGCGAATAGGCCGTGCTTCCGGTCGGGGTCGAGATCACGATACCGTCGGCCCAGTATGAGTTCAGATAGTCGCCGTTCAGAAAGGTATGAATGGTGATCATCGAGGAGGTATCGCGCTTGAGCAGGGTACAATCGTTCAGGGCAAACGGGATATCGCCGAACAGCCCCGGCGCACTCTCCAGATACAGCATGGTGCGTTCGGTGACATTGAAATGCCCTAAAACCAGTTTCTGAATCGCCGATTCGATGAGGTGTTTTTCGGTGCTGGCCAGGAACCCCAGCCGGCCGAGGTTGATACCGAGCATAGGCACTCCGGCATCGCGCACCACGGTGACGGCATTCAGCATGGTACCGTCGCCGCCCAGCACAATCACAAAATCTATGCGGTGCACAAAAAAATCGCGGTAACCGTCGAAGCTGCCATATGGCCCCGGGAAACGCACCTTACCGTCAAGGTCCTCGAGATACGGCGTATAGATATAGGATGTGATGCCCTCCGCGTAGAGTGCATCGAACAATGCCTGGATGTACGGCAGGTCTTTGTCTTTGTATTGTTTTCCGAAAACGACGACTTGCATACGGTGGGAGTGGGAATGTTGTTGGGTCGAAGGTGCCAATATAAATACTACTGTGCAACTTCGCCCGCAACAGAATTGCCCACTGATTTCATTTCGCTTCCGACAGGTTGCCGGCTATTCACCTTGATCACCGGAGGAATTGAACGCCGTCAGCGCCTGCTGCAGCGCTGCACGAATACGCTCCGTACCCGGATTTCCGACACTGCCAAGATGTGTGTGTTCCAGTTGCCGCACCTCCGCAACAGGCGCCCAGGCGGGGTCTTGCAGGGAATCGCCCACCCGGCGATAAGCATCCCGGAAGGGTACGCCCGTTTTTACCAAAAGATTAATCTCTTCCACACTAAAAATGTAGCGGTACCGCGGATCCTCGAGCAGGTCGTTCTGCGGAATCAGCCGGGGCATGTATTGCTGCATCATATTCAGGCAATCGTGGAGCGAGGCCAGGGCTGGAAACAAAATTTCCTTGGTTAATTGCAGATCGCGGTGGTACCCGGCCGGTAGGTTGTGCTGCAAAAAACCGAGTTCCTGCGCCACACTCTGCCAGCGACTACAGCGGCCGCGTACCAGTTCGAAAACATCCGGGTTTTGTTTGTGGGGCATAATGCTGGATCCCGTACTGAGCTCCGGCGGTAACTGCAAAAAGACGAAATTCTGACTCAGGTACAGGCAGATATCCATCGCCATTCTGCCGATACTGCCGGCAATACCGGCTGCCGCTGTAGCTACAATTTTTTCTGTTTTCCCCCTGCTCATCTGGGCGTACATGGCATTGATGTTCGGACGCTCCATACCCAGCAAGCGCGTCGTCAGGTCGCGGTCGAGCGGAAAAGAAGAGCCAAACCCGGCTCCGCTGCCCAGCGGATTGCGGTTGCAAATGTGGTAGGCGACGGCGAGCAGTTCCAGGTCTTCGACCAAACTTTCGGCATAACAGCCGTACCAGAGTCCAAATGAAGTGGGCATAGCCACCTGAAAGTGCGTATAGCCGGGCAGAAACGTATGCCGGTATTGCTCGCTGAGTGCCAGCAATGTTTCCACCAGCGCCTGAACCTGATCGCGCAAATCCAGTACTTCCGCCCGGAGATACAACTTGATGTCGAGCGCTACCTGATCATTTCGGCTGCGCCCGGTGTGCAGTTTTTTGCCCACATCGCCCAGCCGCTCGGTCAGCAAAAGCTCGACCTGGGAATGCACGTCTTCCATCCCCGCTTCAATACGAAATTGTCCTTCGGCTATTTCCATGGCAATCTGTTCCAGGCCGGCTTGTAACCGAAGCCATTCCGTTTCGTCGAGCAGACCTTGCCGGTACAACATTTCAGCATGCGCCAGGGAACCTTGCACATCGTAGGGAGCCAGTAAGCGGTCGAGCTCGCGGTCTAGACCGACCGTAAACTGCTCTACGGCAGCTTCAGTCCGGGTCGTTTTCTTTTCCCAGAGTTTCATAGACTTGAATTTTTCATTAGTGGTTCCAACAAGCGGATATACGTTTGAATGCCCGCTTCCAGTTCGTCCAGCCCAAGGTACTCATCGGCAGCGTGGCTGCGCGCAGAATCACCCGGGCCAATTTTCAGGGCAGGGCAGGGGAGCAGCGCTTTGTCTGAAAGCGTCGGCGATCCGTAGGACACCAGGCCGAGTCGTTCCCCGGAACGCACCAGCGGGTGGTCGGCAGCAATGGCCGTGGCGCGCAGCCGCGTACTGCGCGGCTGGATTGAACTCCGCAGGTGTTTTCTCAAAATTTCCAGGACTTCCTCGTGCGTGTACCATTCGTTCAGTCGGATGTCTATGGTAAACCGGCATTCGGCCGGAACCACGTTGTGCTGGCTACCCGCCTGGATGACCGTCACCTGCATGCCGACCGGCCCGAGCCATTCCGAAACCTTGGGAAAATGGTATTGTCGAATCCACTCCAGATCGGGCAGGGCCAGGTACAGCGCATTCACGCCTTCGTTGCGGGCGGCGTGTCCGGCGCTGCCGGTGCTCAGGGCATCCACCACCAGCAGGCCACGTTCGGCTGTTGCCATTTTCAGGCTGGTCGGTTCGCCCACAATTGCGCCGGCAACCGCACCCAGTGTGGGCAGGCATGCTTCGATGCCCCCCTTTCCGGATATTTCTTCCTCTGCAGCAGCCACCAGCACCAGGTTGTAAGCTGCGTCGGTTTGTTCCCGAAAATGCAAAAAAGCCGCAATCAGTGCAGCCAACGGGCCTCCGGCATCATTGCTTCCAAGGCCGTAAAGACGGCCGTTTTCGATAGCCGGCTCAAACGGATCACGGGTATAGCCGGGATTGGGGCGCACGGTATCATGGTGCGAAACAAGTAACAGGGTAGGGCGTTTTTCTGAAAAATGTCCATATCGGGCTACCACGTTATTGCCCACACAAGTCGTTGCTACGCCGTACTGATCCAGAAATGTACGGATATATGCGGCTGTATTTTCCTCTTCTCTGCTGAACGAAGGGATGCGGATCAAGTCTTGCAGTAGCCCGGTTACTTCCTGAAAATAATGCATGATCAGCAGAGCGTTGTGCCGGATGCACCGACGATCAGGGTAGCAAATTCTTCCACCTGGCCGAGTAGTACCCGCTCCACACCGCGATCCATGGCGCCAAAAGCATTGTCTAATTTTGGAATCATACCACTGTGGATACTTCCGCCGGCGCGGAGTTGCCCGTATTGCTCGCGGTCCAGCCGGGCAATACGGGTTTCCGGGCGGGAAACATCAGTGAGCACACCCGGCTGATCAAAACAATAAACCAGTTGAACACGGTATTGGTCGGCAAGCGCAATGGCCAGCGTACGGGCTATGGTATCGGCATTAATGTTGAGTAATTGCCCAGACGCGTCGGCGCTGATCGGCGCAATGACGGGCACGATATGTTGTTCGAGCATGCGAACCAAAATATCTGTTTGCACCGCTTCTTCCAGTACATTTCCCACAAAACCATAATCAATCGTATCCACAGGTCTTTTGACAGCCGGAATAAGCCGGGCATCGGCCCCGCTTAGTCCCAGGGCGATTGTCCCCCGGGCATTGAGTGCCGCCACGAGGGATTTATTGATCCAGCCGGCATACACCATGGTCACAACCCGCAGGGTATCGGCATCGGTTATCCGGCGCCCGTCAACCATTTGCTGCGGGATACCGAGTTGGCCGGCCAATGCATCTGCCTGTTTGCCGCCGCCATGTACCAGTATTTTCAGGCCGGGCAATGCGGCAAAATCGTCGAGAAATACACGCAATATGGCTTCCCGATCCACGACGTTTCCGCCGATTTTGATGAGGTACAGATTGTCTTTCATCCCTGCATATTTTTGAGCAGCCCGGCAATAACTGCCTGAGCAGCCCAGACGCGGTTGCCGGCCTGGGCTTGCACCAGACTGCGCGGACTGTCGAGCAGGGCACTGCTGATTTCCAGGTTTCGCCGGACGGGAAGGCAATGCATGATTTTAGCCGACGGATTTTCTTTCAGGTGTTCAGGCTGCAGCATCCAGCCCGAATCCGTGCACCGTATTTTCCCGTAATCTTTCCAGGCGCTCCAGTTTTTCACATAGATAAAATCGGCATCGCGGACGGCTCCCTGCAGGTCGTGGGTGATCGTCGCGCCCCGGGTATATTCCGGCGCCAGTTCGTAGCCTTCCGGGTGCGCAATGGTCAGTTCCACTTGTCCCCAATGACACATCCACTGGGCAAAACTGTTGGCTACGCATTGCGGCAGCGGTTTGATATGTGGCCCCCACGCCAGCACCACCTTTGGTTTGGCCGAGGCCGAAAAATGCTCCCGGATGGTCAGCGTATCGGCAAGACTTTGAAGCGGATGCAGGGTAGCGCTTTCCAGACTAATCACCGGCACCCCGCAATGATCCATAAATGCCCGAAGCACCGTTTCGGCATAATCGCTTTCCCGATCCTGCAAACCGGGAAAGGTCCGGACGGCCAACAAGTCGAAATATTGGCCAAGTACCGGAGCGGCATCCCGGATATGCTCCACGGTGGTACCGTCCATGATCACTTCGTCGCGGAACTCGAGCGCCCAGCCTTCTTTGTCCACATTGAAAACAATGGTGTCCAGGCCCAGGTGTCGGGCAGCAATTTGGGTACTCAGGCGTGTGCGCAGGCTTGGGTTAAGAAACAAAAGACCCAGTGTGCGTTGCCGACCGAGGTTTCCGTCCACCCAGGGGTGTTGTTTGTAGGTAGCCGCCGTCCGAAGCAGCGCTTCAATACCCGCACTGTCGGGTGCTGCAATGAAATGTTGTAGCGTTTTTTTCATGATCCTGCTATCGGGAGTTGTTCGATGGTCTTCCGGAGTTGTTCGAGGAAGAAATCAATTTCGCTGCGTTGAATGGCCAGCGACGGCAACAAGCGGATGGTGTTGGGCTTGGCCTCCCCGGTAAACACCTGGTTTTCGAAGAGCAGGTTTTTCCGCAGGTCGCGCCAATGATCCGGCAGATCAAAGCCGAGCATAAGCCCGCGGCCGCGCACTTTTTCCAGCCCCGGTATGGTTTGCAGTTGCTGCTTGAGGTAATTGCCTTCCCGAAGTACGTTTTCCTGAAGTTTTTCCTTTTCCATAACTTCCAGCACCGCCAGGGCTGCCACGCAAGCCAGGTGGTTTCCGCCAAAAGTGGTGCCCAGTTGTCCAATTTTTCCCTTGAAATGCGGGGCCGCGAGTATGCCTGCTACCGGAAAACCATTGCCCATTCCCTTGGCCATGGTGTATATATCGGCCTGGATGCCCGCATGATCGTGCGCAAAAAATTTGCCGCTCCGACCATAACCGCACTGTACACTGTCGGCGATAAACACGGCGCCGTACGTATCGCAACACTGGCGGATGGCTTGCAGGAATTCAGCGGATGCCTCATGGATGCCGCCCACTCCCTGTATGCCTTCCACAATGACTGCCGCTACGGTGTCGCCGTTTTTTTGAAAATAATCGTGCAACGCCTGCGGGTCGTTGAACGGTAATTGTACGGCATGCGGGGTTTGATTGACCGGAGCAACTATGGCTGGATTATCCGTCAGCGCCACAGCAAGCGCGGTGCGGCCGTGAAAAGCCCCGGAGAAGGAAATAACATCCTTTCGACCGGTATGAAAAGACGCCAGTTTCAGGGCATTTTCATTGGCTTCGGCGCCGGAGCTACAGAGAAAAAGCTGGTATCCTTGCTTTTCACTCGCCCGTTCCAGACGATCCGCCAGTTCTTCCTGCTGTGGAATTCGGACCGAGTTGGAGTAAAAACCAATCTTGGCAAGCTGTCCGGTAAGCCGGTTTACATAGTGCGGGTGGGTGTGGCCGATGCTGATAACGGCATGCCCACCATACATATCGAGGTAACACCGGTCCTGGTCGTCCCACAGCCAAACCCCGCGGGCATGGTCAATTGTGATTGGGTAAAGCGTATAAACCGGATATAGTGGCATAGATGATTCTGTGTTTAAATTAAAAAGCGCCTGGTTTCAGCTGAAGCCCCGCTGTTTCATCCAGACCAAACAGGATGTTCATGTTTTGAACCGCTTGACCGGATGCGCCTTTCAACAAATTATCAATGACGGCGTGAATAATCAGGTACTCCTGCTGTTTTTCGAGGTACAGCAGGCATTTATTGGTGTTGACCACCTGCTTGAGCGCGATGGGTTGCTCGGCAATATGGGTAAACGGGTGCTCCTGATAAAACTGCCGGTAACGCGTGCGCGCCGCTTCGATATCCAGATCGGTGCGGGTGTAGGCTGTCGTGTAAATGCCCCGCGTAAAGTCGCCGCGATACGGAACAAACAGCACCCTGCTTTCCGGACTACCAATTTGCAACGTGTGTTCCACCTCGCCAACATGCTGATGTTGCAGTGTTTTATACGCCTGGATATTGCTGTGTCGCCAGCTGAAATGCACCGTATCCTGGAGTGCCTGCCCGGCGCCGGTAGAACCGGTAAGTCCGCTCACGTGTACGGCGCCGAGCAGCCCGTCGGTTGCCAACGGCAGCAGGCTTAGCTGGATCGCTGTGGCAAAACAACCCGGATTGGCGATATTGGTCGCCGTGCGGATTTCGGAGCGGCACAACTCCGGCAGGCCGTACACGAAATTGTCGCCGGTGTACCGGAAGTCGCTGGACAGGTCAATGATCCGAATCCGTTCGGGCACGGCGTTTCGGGAAAGCCATTCGCGCGCTTGTCCATGTCCCATGCAAAGGAAGAGCACATCTACGGCATCGTGCCAGGTACCCGAAAACCGCATATCCGTTTCACCGACGAGGTCGGTGTGCGTTTCCGAGAGGTATTTATCTGCCTGGCTGCTGCTTTGCACAAAAATCGGCGCAGCAACCGGATGCCGCAGCAACAACCGAAGCAGCTCGCCGCCCGTGTACCCGGCGCCGCCGATAATTCCGACCTTGATTTTGGAATCGCTCATGTTACGTTATGCTGGCTCGTCCGCTTCCTGCTGGTTTACGGCATACCAGATGTGGTTCTGGTTTCCAAATATTTTGGCAAATCCCCGCACATCATCGCCCGTCCAGCCGGTATTCATTTCGCCGTAAGCGCCAAAACGCGGCTGCATGAGGTCGTGCCGGCTTTCGATTCCGTCGAGGGTAAAGCGGTACGGATGTAACGTGAGAAACACCTGGCCGCTGACATGCTGCTGGGTGCTTTGGAACATTTGCTCCATGTCGCGCATGACCGGTTCCAGCAATTGACCTTCGTGCAGCCAGTTACCGTACCACTGGGCCAGCTGGTCTTTCCAAAACAACTGCCACTTGGTCAGCGTATGTTTTTCGAGCAAGTGGTGCGCTTTGATGAGAATCAATGGCGCTGCAGCTTCGAAACCAACGCGGCCCTTGATTCCGATGATGGTGTCGCCAACATGGATGTCGCGCCCGATACCAAATGGCTGGGCAATAGCCCGCAGGGCCTGGATGGTTTCCACCGGATGGGTGTAGCGATGTCCGTTCAGCGCGACAGGCTCGCCTTTTTCAAATTCAATTGTGAGTTTTTCCGGCTCCTGTTTGCTGACCGGCGTCGGCCAGGCATCTTCCGGTAGCGGGCTGTTGGAGGAAAGCGTTTCTCTTCCGCCAACGGAGGTGCCCCATAAGCCCTGATTGATGCTGTAGAGCGCCTTTTCAAAATTCATGTGTACTCCTTTCGCCTTCAGGTATTCAATTTCAGCTTCCCGGGAAAGCCTTTGATCCCGGATCGGCGTGATAATGTTCAGCTCCGGCGCCAGCGTTTGAAACGCCATGTCGAAGCGGACCTGATCATTGCCGGCGCCCGTAGAACCGTGTGCAACCGCATTGGCGCCCAGTGCGCGGGCCGCTTTGGCGATTGTCACGGCCTGGATCATTCGTTCGGCGCTGACGCTGAGCGGATAGGTTCCGTTTTTCAGGACATTGCCAAAAATCAGGTAACGCAAGCAGGAATCGTAGTAAGCCCGGGTTGCATCAATCAATTGAAAACTGGCGGCGCCGAGCGTACGAGCCTGATGCTCCAGCCGCGCTTTTTCTGCCGCATCGAAACCGCCGGTATCCACGGTAACGGCATGTACTTCCATACCCAATTCTTGCAGGTACAACAGGCAGTAGGTGGTGTCCAAACCACCGCTGAAAGCCAGGACGACTTTATCAGAATATGTATTCATAGAACAAGTTTATGGCGTGTGCCGGCTCAACACCGAAAACACTCCGAAAGAACAGAAGTACGCATTTTGAGGCCGGTCAGGCCGGCCGGACGGTACTGATGGGATTTGATGAAAAACCAAGAGCAACCTTGATTCTGGGTTTGATCTTCTTCAACCGCTCCAGGAATCGTTCAAAACGCCTGGATTTGGGCACCTCGGCTGATGGTTGCCCCGGTGCTTCGGCAGGATCGAACAGCATGGCGGTACACAGACAGTTTTTGAACTGCTTGCTGGTCAGGATATCGTAATTGATACAACTCTTGCAGCCCGCCCAAAAATTGGGATCATCGGTCAGCTCGCTGTATGTGACCGGTTCATATCCCAATTCAGAGTTGATCTTCATGACCGCCAGTCCGGTAGTCAGGCCAAATATTTTGGCATCCGGGTAAAGGGTACGGCTGAGCCGAAATATCTCGCGTTTGATGCGTTTGGCCAGTCCACTGCGGCGGAAATGCGGCGAAACGATCAGACCGGAGTTGACCACAAACCGGCCGTGGCTCCAGGTTTCGATGTAGCAAAACCCGGCCCAGGTACCGTCTTTCGCAAAAGCGATCACGGCTTTGCCTTCGAGCATTTTTTGGCGGATATATTCCGGTTCGCGCTTCGCAATTCCCGTTCCGCGGGCTTGGGCGGAGGCATCCATTTCAGCCGTGATGAAGGGTGCAAAGTTCAGGTGCCGAACATCGGCCACCATCAATTCAAAGGACTGCTTGTGCATGTCAATCTGAAATAAAAGAATGGGAAAACGAGAGGGTGTCGGTTCGGGGAGCCCAAACCAATGGCAAAATGTCGGATCCAACTGAGTCAGAATACCCAGTTGGTTAAATTCGCTCTCGTCGTTCAGGCAAACGCGGCAAACAGAAATAACCCAAAACTGCCTCGGGAGAAGCAGAACAAACCCCACCCAGGGTCGAAGTCGCAACGGACAAAATGCAGGTGGCAGGATTTTTCATCTAAGGAAAAAGTAAACGCTAAAAACGTATTTCGTAAAAAAGCGGTGCAAAGGAAACTCTTCTGAATCAGATTTGCAAGAGGGGTGGGGGACAGGGCGGGAAAACAGCAACTTGTTGGATTGGAAGTGGGTGGTATGCGTACATTTGGTAATCAATAAACGAAGCACTTACGCTTGAGCAGGTTTGAGGAAAATTTGCGATTAAGCGCTGCATTGTTACAGCACAATCAAAAATGATATGGAAAACATTGTCATTAAAAAAGTAACCCCCGATGAGATTGACCTGTTGCAAAACATTGGCAGGCAGACCTTTTTGGAAACATTTGCAGCAGAAAATTCAGCAGAAAATATGCAAAAATACCTGGAGGAGGGCTTCTCATTCGAGAAGCTGATGGTCGAACTGCTGGACAAAAACGCGGTGTTTTACTTTGCCTGGATCAACAAAAACGTGATCGGATATTTAAAACTGAACTTTGGTTCATCCCAGACCGAATTGAAAGACGACAAGGCCGTTGAAATTGAACGGATTTATGTTTTAAAAGAATTTCACGGGAAAAAAGTGGGGCAAGTCCTCTACGAAAAGGCACTACAAGTTGCCAAACAGGCAAGTGCCGCGTATGTATGGTTGGGTGTTTGGGAAAAAAATACAAGGGCAATACGTTTTTACCAAAAAAATGGCTTCGTGGCGTTTGACAAGCACCTTTTTAAATTAGGTGATGAGGAACAAACCGATATCATGATGAAGTTGCAACTGGACGGCTAATTTATCAACACGCCCCCCCCCCCGCGACAACCAGAAACAAAAAGCCCCTGTAAGTCATTGACCTACAAGGGCTGATTTGATGTGATCCCGATGGGACTCGAACCCATGACTCCTTGATTAAAAGTCAAGTGCTCTACCGGCTGAGCTACGGGATCTCAAAAAACGGCTGCAAATGTACATGCACAAATTCCAAAAAACCAACCTATCCGCTATTTTTCTCCAACAAATATTTGGAATTCACTGGTCAGAACGGCGCGCGCACTAAAATAGTTTTGCCGAAGGCGCGAAACTTAGCTGGAACGGATCGTGTTAGAGCCGTTTATAGCCGAAACACAAAACAAATTTCTCCTGCCCGGGGGTGTTTTGGCCTACCTTTGTAGCTTCAAAAAATCAAAACACTCCTTTTCACACCGCTTAATTTGAATAATATGGAAACCAAACGCCAGAAACAAGTAGGCGAACTCCTGCGGCGCTATTTTGGCATGGTACTGACCGAAGAGGGCAGCCTGATCTATGGGCGCGACAAACTCGTAACGGTCACCGGCGTTAAAATGTCCCCCGACCTGCTCATCGCCAAGATCTACATCAGCGTGTACGGCACCGAAAATAAACACGAAGTCATTCTCGAGTTGGAGGAACACTATCCTCGGCTGCGCCAGGCCATGGGGTCCAAAGTGGGTAAAAATATGCGCAGGGTTCCGCACCTCGAGTTTTTCCTCGACGACACCGTGGACGAAATGTACCGCGTAGAAGCCCTCCTCACCCGCATCCACGAAGAGGACGAAAACATGAAAAAATAGGCGCGCCTGCGCCTTCGGCTGTTCCTTATGAAAATCGGCTTGTTCTTCGGTTCGTTCAATCCCGTACACATCGGGCACCTGATCATCGCCAACTACATGGCCACCCAAACGGATCTGGACAAGGTGTGGCTCGTGGTCAGTCCGCAAAATCCGTTGAAACACAAAAAAGCGCTTGCCCGCGATTTTGACCGGCTGCACCTCGTGCGTCTCGGTATCGGCGACAATCCCCTTCTGGAGGTCTCCAACATCGAGTTCAACTTGCCCAAACCCTCGTACACCGTGGATACCCTCGCGTATCTGCGGGAAAAATACCCCGATCACACGTTTTGCCCCATCATGGGCGGCGACAACCTCGCTACGCTGCACCTGTGGAAAAACTACGAAACCCTGCTCGCCAACTACGATATCTACATCTACAATCGGCCGGAAACGGATTTGAGCGCATACTCGGAACACCCCCGCGTCCATATTTTCCAGGCGCCAATGCTCAACCTTTCCGCCACCTATATCCGGGAATGTATTCGTACCGGCAAGTCGGTTCGCTACCTGGTGCCCGATGCTGTTTTTGAATACCTGGAAAACAGCAACCTGTACCGAAATAGCGTCTGAGTTCGACGATTCGGGCCGGCATCGCCGAAGCGCAGGCTGCGGGCAACCCAAACCCGTTGTTCCGCACCATTATCCCTTGCCACGTTCACCGTTTCACAAGCTTTGTCTCCTATGAACATTCGTTCCCTGTTTGGCATACTGCCGCTCGCGCTTTTTTCTTTTCTGGGAAAAACAACCGCCCAGTCCGTCAATTTTCCCGCCGTCGCTATCGGCGAATGGCGGCAACATTTGCCCTGGCAACGCTCGGTATCCGTTACGCAAAGCAGCACCAATGTCTATTACGCCACGGAATGGGCGGTGGTCGAAATTGACAAAGCCGACCGGTCGCCCCGGTATATCACCAAGGTGGAGGGGTTAAGCGATGTTGGCATGAACGTTATCCGGTTCAACCAAAGCACCAATACACTCCTGATCACCTACTCCAACAGCAACATAGACCTGTGGCGCGCATCCGATGGCGCCGTGGTGAACCTGCCGTTTATCACCAAAAACACGAACATCATTGGGGATAAAAAAATCTACGATGCGGCATTTGACGGCAAAAACGCTTACTTAGCTTGTGGTTTCGGCATCATCAAATTAAACCTGGAAGCGGCGGAAGTCATCTACACCACTTTCACAGACCTGCCCGTACGTTCCATTGCGCTTTACCAAAACAACCTGTACGCCGGCACCGAAGAGGGCATCTACCGCCTGCCGAGCGACGACCTAAACCCTGCCGATTTCAGCCGCTGGCGTCTGCTGGGCGATCAGGAAGGTATGCCGCGCGGGCGCACGGCATACGCCATGCAGGTCTTTGAGGACAAATTGTTCATCGGATTGGAACAGGCGCTCTGCCGCTACAACGGGACGCTTCTGGATACGGTGACCACAAACCCGACGCGAAACGTACTTTTCCTGAGTACGGAGGGCAGCGGCTTGGTTATCGGCTGGAAAAAAGATTTTAGCGGCAGTGTGCAGTATCTCGCAGCGGCGGCACAACAACCCTACGATATCCACTGGGCCTGCGAGTCTTTTGGACCCAATTACGCCGTAGAGCAAGGCTCCCGAAAATTCTGGATGGCCGATGGAAACGATGACTTTCGTTTTTTTGACGATAACATCGGCCAGTGCGACCGGTTCCGATTCAATTCGCCACATACACAGGCTATTTCAGAAATTGCCGTAGGAAACGGAAAAGTACTCGTGGGCACTCCCGGAACTGACGTAAACCTGAACGCCATTTACAACCGGGAGGGACTGTATATCCTCGACACAGACAAACAGTGGAAACGTTTTCACCAAGGCTCCAACCCCGAGTTGGTCCCTTCCGATTCGCATGTGGATCATTGGCGTGTGACAACCGATCCATTCGCGGACAAATTCTATGTCGGCAGTTTCTGGGGAGGCCTGGTGGAAGCCACCCAGGTTGGCGTACCGGCCAAAGCCTACACCCAGTACAACTCGATTTTGCAAAATGCAGGCGCATCCGGCGCCAACCGCACGGCTATCGGCGGCTTGTCCTTCGACCAAAACGGCAACCTGTGGATCAGCAACTACGGCGCCCAGGCGCCCATCGCTGTGCTGAAATTAGACGGAAACCTGCGCAATTTTGCCGGCGCTCCGGCGAATAACCTGCTGCAAGTTTCGGTGGACCGAAACGGCTACAAGTGGTTTGTGGTAGCATTCAACGGCGGCGTGCTCGTTTATGACAGCGGAAACGACCTCGATGACCCAAGCGACGACCGCTACCGACTCCTGACCACAGCCAATAGTGTGCTGCCCACCAACACCGTAAATTGTATTTCCGTGGATCAGGATGGCGACGTTTGGATCGGCACCCAACAAGGCACCGTCAGTTTCCAGTGCGGGAGCAATGTTTTTGACGCCGGCTGCAAGGGCACACGCCGCATCGTTACCGTGGATGGGTTCAACGGATATTTATTGGAAAACGAGGAAATCCGCACCATCGCTGTGGACGGCGCCAACCGCAAATGGTTCGGCACAACCAACGGCATTTTCGTGCAATCGTCCAGCGGCGACGAACAGGAGGCTCGCTTCACCAGTACCAACAGCCCATTGCTGGACAATACCGTGCTGGACATCGCAATTGACCCCATCACGGGCGAGGTTTGGATCGGGACCACCAAAGGACTCATTTCCTACAGGGCCGAGGCCACCGAAGGCAGCGTGATCAATTCGCCCAAACCGTTTGCCTACCCAAATCCCGTACGGCCGGACTACGACGGGCCCATTGCCATCTACGGGTTAGCCAGCGATGCCAATGTGAAAATTACCGACGTGGCCGGCAACTTGGTTTATGAAGGAAAAGCCTATGGCGGCCAGGCGGTATGGAATGGCCGCGACTACCTCGGTCGCCGGGCAGCCAGCGGGGTGTACCTGATTTTTGCTACCAGTTCCAAGTTGTTTGAAAACCCGGATGCGGTGATTGCGAAGGTGGTGATTTTGAATTGATTACAACACCGAATGCTCCACAAAAGCCAACTGCTCCGGGTAGTCTGTCGTGAAGTGCAGTCCCCGACTTTCGCGGCGGTGTGTAGCCGATCGTGTGATGAGGTACGCGATGGTGATGAGGTTTCGTAGTTCCATCAGCTGCGGGCTGATTGTGGTGGTGCGGTACAAGTCCTCCGTTTCCTGATACAGTAGATAGAGGCGGTCAATAGCGCGTTTCAAGCGCACATTGGAGCGCACGATCCCGACGTAGTAGGACATGATTTCCCGCAGTTCCTTTAGGCTCTGGGTAATAAGTACCATTTCTTTCGGGTCGGTAGTGCCTTCGGCATTCCAGTCCGGCACATCATCGCGGAAAGACCAGCTGTCAATTTTGTCCTTTGTCTCCACAAAAATTCGATGGGAGAACACCATGGCCTCCAGCAACGAGTTGGAGGCTAACCGGTTGGCGCCGTGCAAGCCCGTGGACGAGCATTCGCCGGCAGCGTACAGGCGGTGGATACTGCTGCGCCCGTTTTCGTCCACCATGATACCGCCACAGAAGTAGTGGCAGGCCGGCACCACAGGGATAAGGTCGTGCATGGGATCCACTCCGATGCTGCGACATTTTTCATAGATGGTCGGAAAGTGTGCCACGAAAGCCTCTTTTTCCAAATGGCGGCAATCGAGGTACATACAATCCGTGCCGCGTTTCTTCATTTCGGAGTCAATGGCGCGGGCCACAATATCGCGCGGCGCGAGGGACAGCCGTTCATCGTACAGGTGCATAAACTCCTCGCCTTCCGCTGTTTTGAGGATGCCGCCAAACCCGCGCACGGCTTCCGATACTAGAAAGGAGGGATTTTCACCAGCTGGATTGTACAATGATGTGGGGTGAAACTGCACAAACTCCATGTTTTCCACGCGGCCTTTGGCGCGGTAGGCCATGGCAATCCCGTCGCCGGTAGCGATGACCGGGTTGGTTGTGGATTTATACACTTGCCCGGCGCCGCCCGTACACAGGATTGTGGCACGGGAAAGTATCGTGTCAATTTCGCCGTTTTGCTTGTTCAGTGCATAGCAGCCGTAGCATTCGATATCGGGCGTAACCCGAATGACCATGCGACCAAGGTGGTGCTGCGTAATGAGGTCGAGCGCAAAGTAGTGCTCCAGTATTTCAATATTAGCGTATCGGTGGGCCTCCTCCAAAAGCGCGCGCTGCATTTCCCAACCGGTAAGATCTTTGTAGTGGAGAATGCGGTGCTCGGAATGACCACCTTCGCGGGCAAGATCGTAGCCTCCATTTGGGCCTTTTACTTTGTCGAAGTGTGCGCCCCAATTGATTATTTCCTGCACACGCTCCGGCCCTTCCTGTACGACCAGTTCCACGATATCGCGCTTGCACAGGCCATCGCCGGCATCCAGGGTATCCTCCACGTGTTTGAGGTAGTTATCCTTTTCGTGATCCCAAACAGCAGCCACCCCGCCTTGTGCATAGCGGGTATTACTTTCCCCTTCTACCGTTTTAGTAAGCACCAGAATTTTGTGATCGGGATGCGCTTGTGCGGCTTTGATAGCGAAAGTCAATCCGGCAATGCCGGACCCGAGAACTAAGAAATCGGCTTGAATTCTTGCCATTGTTTAAAAACCATAAGCAAGGGTCAACGCCCACGCAGAATTTTTCAGGCTACCAACCAAACCATCTACGGTTTGGCCGCTCCCTACATCCTTGAGGCCCCGGGAAATCCGGAAGTGCAGACCGATATTTCCCAAGTCAATGCCCGCGCCAACGTGCCAGCCGAAATCAACTTTTTCCAGGTCTTCTTTATCAAAATTGATCGGATTCCCCTGTTCGTCCTGAAATTTACCGGAAGAGTTGGCCAGATAACTGGCGTTCAATCCGGCATGCAGGTTTAGGATGCTCAGGTTGTACTCCAGCGAAAGCGGAACTTCGATGTAGGCCGATTTTATAGAAGAAACAAAACTGTCGCGTTTGAAACTGGCGCCTTTGGTGGCAAAGAGCAGTTCGGGGCGCAGCGAGAAATTGCTTTGTCCGAGCGGTATTTTCACAAATGCGCTACCCACCAGACCAATGCGGTTGTTGCGGTCCTCCGCCTTGGCATCGTCGTAGAGGTTGCTGCCGGTTATGCCAAATTTCAGGCCGAAGCGCGCGCGTCCTTCCGTCATTTGCGCCTGAAGACTCGTACCTACTGCCAGCAGGAAAAGAGCGGACAGGCAATAGCGGTAAAAAAAGTGTTTTGCTTGCATCGTTTTATCAATTATCGTGCTCTTCGGGAGTGTTCTGTTTCGTCTGCTCGAAGTCGTTTTCCAGTTCCGGCTCGGCATCCGATTCCATCATTTCCTCGTGTTTTTTGGCGGTGGAGGGGTGTCCGGTGAAATGCTTCAGCATGACGATCTCGCGCTGAGTCAGTTCCCTGAAAGCGCCGCGCGGCAGTTCTTTTTTGGTCAAACCCGCGAAATAGAATCGGTCGAGCTTGCGTACCCGGTAGCCCAGAGCTTCGAACAGGCGGCGGACTACCCGGTTGCGGCCTTCCGTTATTTCCAGTTCGATCACGTCGCGGTTGGGTTGTTCCTCGGAGTAGCGGACCCAGTTCACTTCCAGGAGGCCGTCTTCCAGTTCCACCCCTTTTTCGATGCGCTCAAAATCAGCTTTGCTCAGCGCATGGTCCAGTCCCACGCGGTATTGTTTCTGTACCTGATGGCTGGGGTGCATCAACTTTGCTGCAAGATCGCCGTCGTTGGTGATGACCAGCAAGCCGGTGGTATCCCGGTCGAGTCGGCCAACAGGGTACAAGCGTTCGGGGAAGTGTGGATCCACGATATCGAGTACCGTTGCGCGGCCCCGATCATCGTCGGTTGTCGTAATCACACCTTTGGGTTTGTTGAGCAGGAGGTACACCCGTCGTTCCTGTACTTGCATTTTTTGGCCGTCGCACAGAACGACATCGCCCTCCTGAACCCGGTAGAACGGTTCATTTTTTACTTCGCCGTTTACGGTAACCAAACCTTTTTCAATAAACTCGACGGCTTTGCGACGGGAAGCAAGACCACAATGGGCTAAATATTTATTCAGCGGCATTTCTGCACCCGAGGGGAGCCCGGGCTTGGGTTTGCGCTCTATGTGAAATTCTTCTTTTTTGAATGGCTTTTTACCAAACGGCTTTTTACCAAAACTACTGCTGTCCCGATTGAACGGTTTTCTGAAACTACCACCACCCTGGCTGCGGTCTTGATACGGACGGCGCTCGCCGCCTTCCCCTTGACTACGGTCTTGATACGGGCGACGTTCTCCGCCACCGATTTGACTGCGGTCTTGATATGGCCGACGCTCACCACCCTCACTGCGATCTTGCCATGGTTTGCGTTCTCCGCCGCCACTTTGGCTACGGTCTTGCCACGGTTTGCGCTCGCCACCTTCACTGCGATCCTGCCATGGTTTTCGCTCGCCGCCTTCACTTTGGTTGCGGTCTTGCCACGGACGGCGCTCACGATCAATCGGGCGATCGCCGCCATCTCTTCTTCGGTCTTCAAATGGCTTTCTCTCTTGATCGAATCCTTCGCGATTGTTTGCATCGCTGGAATCATCTGAAGCGGACCGCTCTTTCAGCGGAAATTCCTGAGCTGGTTTTGGGATGCGCGGACGGCGCTTTTTCTCTTCCATTTAGGTGTAAAATTGTGAAATGTAGTGTTGTACGCAAATGTTCGTTCAGGGGGTAAATATCGGGCAAAAGGCCGGACCGCGTCTGTTAATTTATCTTTATACAAAAAAATGGGTATTTTCCTTCGCAGCGGCGTGTTCCAGAGGTTGATATTCGGATTTTCAAAACCTCTGGAACACCGCACCGCGACGGCAAAAACGACTATTCCGCTTTCAGCCACTTCACCAGAAGCGAGCGACCCTGTTCGTCTAAAACCAGAACATAGTGCAACCCACTCGGCAGGGTAGCGACCTCAATTTGTCCTTGCCATTCGGCCGCAGCTACTGTGCGGAGCAAACGGCCTTTAGCATCCAGTATCTGGACGATAACTGGCTTGATTCCTTGCATTTCCAGACGGATAAACTGGCTGGCAGGGTTGGGTACGATGCGTATGGCAGCTACTGCTCCCGGCTCGGTAGTGGATACAAGATTGTCAATGGTTACCGGGGACAACGTTCTGGCACAACCATTTTGATCCACAACAGTAAGGGTGTAAACGCCTGCCATCAGATTGTTCAAATCTTCGGTAGTGGCGAATGGTTGTCCATCTTTTTCCCAGGAGAAATTCAGGCTTCCAACACCGCCGTTTGTCGTCACCAGAATGCTGCCAACACCAGAATTTCCGGAATCATCAAGTTTTGAGTCCAATACAATTTCAATTGGAGGCCCAACCGTAACAGAGAACGAGCAGGTAGAGGTGTTGCCCGAAACGTCGGTAACCCGAAACACCTGTACACTTTCGCCAACCGGGAAATTACTGCCGCTCGGCAATCCGGAAATCAATTCCGGTTGTGCCCCGCCGAGGCTGCAATTATCCGAAACACTCGGCAAAGGGTATTGCAAATCGGCGCCCGCACAGCCAACTACCGAGACCGGACATACGATTCCTGGCGCCGTAGTATCGTTGGAGGTTATCGTTGCTGTTTCGAGAATGGTGCAGGCATTGGCATCCGTTATGGTAATCGAATAAGTCCCGACTCCCAGGTTTTGGCCAAAGCCTCCTCCCGTCCAGAAGAATTGGTATGGCGGGGTACCGCCCGAAATAACAGGGGAGAATCCGCCGTCTTTGCTTTCCGGACAAGAAGTTGGCGTCACCTCAATTTGTGCTACCAGTGGCGACGGCTGGGTAATTACCGTTGCGGAAACCGTTTGACAACCGGCGCCGTCGCTGATGGTGACGGTATAGGTGCCGGCAGACAAATTGGAGATTGTGGCAGTATTTCCGCCATTCGACCACAAATAGGAAATGGGGTTGGCGCCTCCGGAAGGAATAGCTGTGGCCTGACCGGAATTATCCCCGTTGCATAGAACATTCAAGGCTGAAATTGTTGCAGCCAGGTTACAGCCAAATGCATTCACCGTAACCGTTTGCACAGCGGTACAGTCGTTGTCATCCGTAACCGTGACGGTGTACTGTCCCGGCGCGAGGCCGGTGATTGTTTGGGTTGTAGCATTGTTGCTCCACAAATACGAGAAGGGCGCGGTGCCGCCAGTAGGTTGAGCCGTCGCAGTGCCATTGTTCAACCCAACGCCAGATTCATTGGTGGCCGTCACATTGGCCAACAGGACCGCCGGGCCGGAAATCTGTACGGAAAGTTCAGCTGGGCAGTTGTTCGCATCTGTGATTTCTACCGTGTACGTACCGGGGGTAAGGTTGGTCGCCGTGGCCGTGGTATTGCCGTTGGACCAGAGGAATGTCGCCGGTAAAGCGGCACCAATCAGCGTAACAGTGGCAGTACCATCCCCGGCTCCGTTGCAGGTGACGTTTGTTGTTGTAGCCGAAGCAGATATGGTACAATTGAAACTATTAACCGTGATAACTTGAACTGCCGTACAGCCATTTGCATCTGTAGCCGTTACGGTGTAGTTACCGGGCGCCAGGTTGATGATGGTGGCTGTTGTCTCGCCGGTACTCCACAGGTACGTGTATGCGGGTGTTCCACCGGATGGGTTGGCGGTAGCTGTGCCGTCATTGGCGCCGGATGCCGTTTCGCCGGTCGCGGTAGCATTCGCATTCAATACTGGGGGTTGTGTGATAGTGGCCATGGCCGTGGCAGTACAGTTTTCACCGTCGGTGACTGTGACGACGTATGTGCCCGGAGCGAGGTTACTCGCCAAAGCCGTCGTATCACCGTTGGACCAGTCGTAGGTAAAATTACCAAAACCGCCGCCGCCAATGGCCGTTGCAGCGCCGTTCTGCCCGCCGTTGCAACTGACGTTCACCACGTTATTCACACCGGCTGTTACTGCCTGTGATTGCACAACCGTCACGTTGGATGCTGCCGTACAACCACTTACAGTATTGACTACCAATAAATTATACACACCTGCTGCATCAACTGTTGGCGTAAGTGTCGTGTCGCCTTCGAGGATATTACCATTGGCGGTTGTCCAGAGATAGTCAAAGTTGGGTCCTTGCGAAGAGGGCGTACCGTTCAGTTGCAGCGAAGAAACCTGGCAGTTGAGATTACCCGGTTGGGCAATACTGGCCACAGGTGGCGTGATATTTTGGTTCACGGTTGCCAATGCCGTGTTCGTGCAGCCATTGGCGCCGTTGGTCACCGTCACGGTGTAATTTCCGGCAATAGCCACTTGGGGGTTTTGCAACACAGAGGCAAAACCATTGGGGCCGGACCAGGCGAAAGTAGCCGGATTGGCATTGGTCGTCGTGGTAATTTGCGCCAGCGTGTCCGCACAAGTCAAGGTTTCCGCCGAAACAGCAGCTGTAGGCGGCGTTGTATTTTGGGCAACCGAAACAGTAGCAGTAGTCGTGCAACCATTTGCGCCGCTGGTCACGGTTACCGTGTAATTTCCAGCAACAGCACCTACCGGATTTTGAAGTGTGGAGGCAAAACCATTGGGGCCGGACCAGACGAATGCAGCCGGATTGGCATTAGTCGTCGTGGTAATTTGAGCCAACGTGTCCGCACAGGTCAAGGTTTCCGCCGAAACAGTCGCCGTAGGTGACGTCGTATCTTGCGTCACTACAGCCGTGGCGAAATTGGTACAGCCGTTAGCCGTGTTGGTAACGGTCACGGTATAGGTTCCAACAGTACTGACCGGAGGCATTTGCTGGTTGGAAGAAAAACCGGATGGACCCGACCAGGAAAAAGTCGGGTTATTCGCGTTTGTTGCGATTTGGAGCGTCACCGTTCCGTTGGTGCACGTCAGTTGTCCGCCGGTAGCCGTAGCTGTTGGCGGCTGGATATTGCTGGTTGCGGTGGTAAACGCCGATTCCGTACAACCATTGGTGGTATTGGTCACAACCAGTGTGTACGTGCCGGCAGCATTTATCAAAGGAGTTAACGTAGTAGCACCCGAGACAATGTTGCCACCGTTGGATGCTGTCCAGAGGTAGGTAAATGTCGGTCCTTGCGACGAACCCGCGCCGTTCAGGGTAGCCGTTGGCTGAGCGCACGTCAGTGTGGCCGCCGGCCCGGCGGTTGCATTAGGGGGATTGGTATTGCTGAGTACCGTCACAGATGCTGTTTTGGTGCAGCCATTGGCATCCGTTGCGGTTACAGTATAGCCTCCTGGCTCGGTCAGTTCCACGGGGCTACCCGTCAGGCCGTTCGGCCATTCAAAAGTATAAGGTCCTGTACCTCCGGAAGCTGATGCAGTAGCCATCACGGATAAATTGACACAAGTGAGTACACCCGCAACCGAAGCAGACGCATTGAGCACCGGAGGCTGTGTAATGGCGGCCGTAGCGGTGGCGGTACCGGAACCGGCGGCGCCAGTCACCGTGACCGTATAGGTGCCAGCGGTGAGGTTTACTGCCGTTTGGCCGTTTTGGCCATTCGACCACAGGTAGGTGTACGGTGTAGCACCACCGGAAGCTTCCACGGTTGCGCTGCCGTTGTTGCCACCGTTACAAGACGCCGGGTTCACATCAGACATAACAGCCGATACCGGAGGAAGGCCTGCAAAGGAGTATGTTTCAGAAAAAGAAAAAGCGATGTCGCCACTGTCGTTGTTATTGCCGTTGCAAAAATTGCCAATAAAGTATGCTTTTATCGCATTTCCGTTGGCTGTTAGGGGTGATTTCCAGTTAAAAGCCCACGATACTGTACCGCCGGTAAAAACCTTTGACCCACGGTGTTCCATATATTCCCGGCCGGAAAAAAACTCGGTTCCACTTTGACCGTTAACCGTGGATAAATCTCCTGCATTGAGATTATTGCCGTCAACCATAACAAGCTGGTAACCGCCACGGGAAGGACTTCCGCCGGTAGCCGTGAGTGTGATGGTTAATGGATACGTTGTATTGGGTTCAATCGTGGACGGTAGCCCATCTAAAACTACGGAGCCTGTGAAACTGCCTCCGGAGTGGCAGTTATTACAACTACCATCGAATGGCGCACCTGTTCGCCCGGTGGGAGGATTGCTTGAATTGGCGAGCCAGACTAAAATGACCAAAATCAGGCCGCTAAAACGAAAAAGACGGGATTGGTACGGAAGATTCATACGTTAAATTGATCGGTTAAAAAATTTGAATAGATTTCATAAAGACAAATGTAGATACACCTTTGTCCAGTCTTCGCTGCCCAATGATTTTTAGATGTGATGGGAAATAGCAAAACATCATTATTGTTGTGAATTCAAAACCTAAAAGCAAATACGGCTCTACTTTTAATTTTTCCTAAACGAAACCCCTACCTTCGCCCGGCGAACATTCGCCAAAAAGAACCGTTGTTTTCTCGAGTAACCTCATAATCCCAATTCCAATCGAATCAATCCGATCAATCGAACATATCGAACAT
This sequence comes from Saprospiraceae bacterium, assembly GCA_041741155.1. Classification (GTDB taxonomy): domain Bacteria; phylum Bacteroidota; class Bacteroidia; order Chitinophagales; family Saprospiraceae; genus M3007. The sequence goes on from JBGSKO010000211.1 coordinate 47,435, forward strand.
ATCAAACCACCATGCTCAACAAACACATACGAAAAGTGGCCGTCCTGGGTTCCGGTCTGATGGGTACCGGCATCGCTGCGCATCTCGCCGGCTGTGGACTCGAAGTCCTGATGCTGGATATCCTCCCGCCCGACTTGAAGGAAAGCGAGTCCAAAAATCCTGCTGCGCGTAACCGTATCGGGCAAACATCACTTCAAACTGCCCTAAAGGCCAAACCGGCGCCATTCTATGACCAGAAATTTGCGTCCAGGATTATCGTTGGCAATTTCGAAGACGATTTTTCGAAAATAAAAGACTGTGACTGGATCATAGAAGTTGTCGTGGAACGCCTCGACGTCAAGAAACAGGTGTTTGAAAAAGTTGATAAATACCGCGAAAAGGGTAGTCTTGTCACTTCAAATACCTCCGGCATCCCGATCCACCTGATGACTGAAGGCCGCAGCGATGACTTCAAAAAGCATTTCCTCGGTACTCACTTTTTCAATCCCGCCCGGTACATGCGGCTGCTGGAAATCATTCCAACACCCGATACGGATCCAGATGTGACGGCATTTTTCATGCATTATGGCGATGTTTTCCTCGGCAAACAAACTGTACTCTGCAAGGATACTCCGGCATTTATCGCTAACCGCGTCGGAGTGTATGCCATGGCCAAAATTTTTCAACTGACCCACGAGATTGGCCTCGACATCGCAACCGTGGATACGCTTACTGGTCCAGCCATTGGCCGCCCCAAAACCGGTACATTCAGACTTGGCGACCTTGTAGGCATGGACACCGCTGTACACGTCATCAACGGTATGCGCCAAAATTGCCCGCACGACGAGCAGATCGGCGCCTTTGAAGTGCCCAAGTTTTTGGAGTTTCTCATCGAGAACAAGTTCTTCGGAAATAAGTCGGGCAAGGGTTTTTACCAAAAAACCGGCGAAAAGGACGCAAAGGGTCGTCCGGTAGTGCTAGCCCTCAATCTGGATACATTGGAATACAGCCCCTCTCAAAAAGCCAAACTACCCATACTCGACACGCTCAAACAAATTGATGAGCTACCGCGCCGCATGAAGGCAATTTTCAAAGGCACAGACAAGGGCGCAGAACTCCTGCAACGCTCTTTCCTGGGCCTTTTCGCCTACGCCTCCAACCGCATACCGGAGATCAGCGACACACTATACGCCATAGATGATGCCCTGCGCGCCGGCTTTGCCTGGGAAAAAGGCCCATTCGAATACTGGGACCTCGTTGGAGTCGCGGAAGCAGTGCAAGCAGCTGAAGCCAGTGGAGAAAAAATAGCCCCCTGGGTGTCGGAAATGCTAGCCGCCGGGCACATCAGTTTTTACAAATCTGAAAATGGCAAGCGCCTCTGCTATAACCCAGCCACCAAATCCTACGAGCAACTGCCCGGTGGCGAAGCATTTATCGTGCTGGATGCGTACCGCGACCAGAAGCCGGTTTTTCAAAATGCGGAAGTTACCTTGCATGATATCGGAAATGGTGTACTATGCCTCGAGTTTCACTCCAAAATGAACGCCATTGGAGAGGGAATACTGCGTGGGCTAAACGAAAGCGTTCGTATTGCCGAAGAGGAAGGTTGGAAAGGTTTGGTCATTGGTAACAACGCCCAAAATTTCACTGTTGGCGCCAACCTGATGATGATCGCCATGATGGCCTACCAACAGGAGTGGGATGAACTCAACATGGCCGTCAATATTTTCCAGCAAACCTCCATGCGACTGCGCTACTCTTCTGTGCCGGTGGTCATGGCCACGCAGGGATATGTTTTTGGCGGAGGGTGCGAATTTGCCATGCACTGTGACGGCGTCGTGGCTGCTGCTGAAAGTTACATCGGCTTGGTGGAAGTAGGCGTCGGCCTTATCCCAGGCGGTGCAGGTACCAAGGAATTTGCTGTACGTGCTTCCGATGCGTACAGCCGAGAAGGCGATGTACAAATTCCAACATTGATTGAAAAATTTAAAACCATCGCGACGGCACAAGTGGCGACTTCCGCTTCCGAAGCGTTCAACTACGGCTATCTGCTCCCGCAAAAAGACCAGGTGGTATTCAATACTGCCCGAAACATCGCCGAAGCAAAGGCCAAGGTGCTTGAGCTGTCCGATAACTATGTACAACCAATTCCGCGCAAGGACATCCTTGTACTGGGTCGCACGGGGCTTGGCGCCTTGTATATCGCGGCGCATTCTCTTAAACTCGGCAACTATGCCAGCGAACACGACGTCAAGATCGCACAAAAAATAGCATGGGTCCTGTGTGGCGGCGACCTCACCAGTCCGCAACAAGTGTCTGAACAGTATCTGCTTGATCTGGAGCGTGAAGCGTTTCTGAGTTTATGCGGAGAACAAAAGACATTGGAGCGGGTGCAGTTCATGCTGGAGAACGGTAAGCCGTTGCGGAATTAGATGTACTGCGGAAGGCTGATCCGATCAAAACGTAAAGCATAAATTCCAGATCCCGTTCTCCGGGTCACATTGTCAGACATTCAAAACTTTAAAAAAAATGCAAGAAGCATATATCATTTCCGGTTTTCGTACCGCTGTTGGTAAAGCCGGCAAAGGAGGATTCAAAGGCACTCGCCCGGATGACCTGGCCATTGAGGTCATCCAGCATATCATTAAAAATACGCCCGGGCTTGAGCCTGGTATGGTAGACGATGTACTCGTCGGTTGCGCCAATCCGGAAGGCGAACAGGGGCTTCAGATCGGGCGACTCATCGCTGTTCGGGCACTCGGCAAAGATGTGCCGGGTATGACCGTCAACCGCTACTGTGCCTCCGGTTTAGAAACGATCAGTATTGCTACGGCAAAAATTCGGGCCGGCATGGGCCACTGCTACATTGCCGGCGGCGCTGAGAGCATGAGCCTAATCCCCATGACTGGCTATAAACTCGCGCCCAACTACAATATTGCTGCAAACACGCCCGACTACCTCGTAGGTATGGGCCTCACCGCAGAAGCCGTTGCGAAAAAATACGGCATCAGCCGGGAAGCGGCCGATGCCTTTTCCGTGCGCTCGCACGTCAACGCAGGAGCGGCCATAGACGGCGGAAAATTTAAAGACGAGATCATCCCCATCAAAGTTCCAGAGGTATGGGTTGAAAATGACAAGCGCCAGTCTCGCGAGAATATCGTGGATACCGACGAGGGTGTTCGCCGCGACACCTCTCTGGAGGGCCTTGGCAAACTTCGCCCGGCCTTTGCCATCGGCGGAAGTGTCACGGCAGGCAATGCTTCGCAAACCTCCGATGGCGCATCCTTCGTACTGGTCATGTCTGAAGAACTGATGAAAAATCTGGGGCTGCAACCGATCGCTCGTCTTGCTGCTTGTGCGGTAGCCGGTGTGGATCCATTACTCATGGGTATCGGACCCGTGCAAGCCATCCCGAAAGCGCTGAAACAAGCAGGTATGCAGCTCAACCAGATCGAGCTAATTGAACTCAACGAGGCTTTTGCGGCCCAGGCATTGGCCGTCATTCAAGAGGCCGGACTGAATCCAGATATCGTCAATGTGAATGGGGGGGCTATTGCATTGGGTCATCCGCTGGGCTGCACGGGCGCCAAATTATCTGTACAGTTGCTTAATGAAATGCGTCGTCGAAACCAGCGGTACGGCATAGTCACGGCATGCGTCGGCGGCGGACAAGGTATTGCGGGGATATACGAGCGGCTGAACTAATTTTGCCACAAGCACATCCCAAATCAAGGGCTGCTTTCGTTCACAACACGGATGCAGCCTTTTTTAATGGGCCGATTCCAGTTATCTATTTTAAATCAGCAGTTCAACATCCGCCATGCTATGAAATTCCATCTCCCGTTTTTACTCCTTTTTCTACTCCCGATTTGCACCCAGGCACAAGATGAATCCTTTTTCAAGTTGGAAAAATTGCCTGATTTTATCAACTCCGCTTACGACGAAATAACTCCAGTACCCAGCCGTGACGGCAACACCCTGTACTTCACCCGGGTAGCCTACCCGGAGTTTAACCGCTATCTTTTTTTAGATAGCATTAATCTTTATGAAAAATACCCGCAGGAAAAGTACGAGCGTATCCTGCGAAATGCTTTCTCCGAACTTTCGGGAAAGCCCGTCCGCGACCCGGCATCTTCATCTTTTAACCAGGATGTTTGGGTTGCCGAAAGCGACTCGTTAGCTGATTTTTATTTTCTGGAACATCCTCGCGAGCCGCTTAATAATGCTCTGCCCAACAGCATCGTGTGTATTACACCAGACCCAAACGCCTTCTACTGCATCAACCAATTCTCGGAAAAAGGCGACATGACCAAGGGGTTTTCGATCATCCGTCGGGTGGATAGCACGTGGGCCTTCCCCACCCCAATCGAAATTGCGGAATACTACACCATTACTTCCGACGTAAACCTGACGATGAGTTTTGATGGCCAGGTACTTATCCTGTCTGCCGTTCGGCACGATTCGCGGGATATGGATTTGTTTGTGTGCTTCAATGAGGGCAAAAACAAATGGAGCGCACCACAGAATTTAGGAAAGATTGTAAACTCCGAAAAACGCGAGACTACTCCTTTTCTCTCCGAAGACAACATGACATTGTTCTTCTCCTCGAATAATTGGGAGACCTCGGGCGGCAATGATATTTTTATGAGTAAACGCCTGGACGATACCTGGAAGAATTGGAGCCAGCCCCAACGCCTCGTCGAACCCGTCAACTCCAAGGCTGATGATAGCCAACCCTATTTCAATATGACCTCCGGCTTTCTGTACTTCACCTCCACCCGCGACGGCAACAGCGATATTTTTCGGGTGCGTATTGCTCCGCCGCAGCCAACGGAGTTCACTATTCGCGGGCGGGTTTTTAATCGAAAAACACACGAGCTAATGCCCAATACGGTCGTTCGGTATGGCGCTATAAATAGTCCAATGAATACCCTTACCACCAACAATGGCTTCTTTACGCTGAAAATACCAAAAGGAGTACGGTTTGATTTGACTCCGGAAAAAGGTGCTTTTATTGGTCAATCGGAGCAAGTTTTCTTCCGGCAGGACTACTACTTTTTTCAGGAGTATTATCAAGTTGACCTATGGCTGGATCCACTTGAAGTGAATGATAAGATCGAACTACGCCCTATCTTTTTCCAACAATCCAAAGCTACTATTCTAGAAAAATCCTATCCCGAACTGGAACGGTTAGCCGCAATACTGGCCGAAAACACCAGTCTGGAAATTCAAGTTGAAGGGCATACTGATAATGTAGGAAAGGCCGAGGAACTCCTGCTTTTATCCGAACAGCGGGCCACATCTATCCGGGACTACCTTATCGGAAAAGGTATTGATTCCCGTCGAATCTCGACCATTGGGTATGGGCCGAAGTATCCACTTAGCGACAATACCAACGATGATCTGCGCGCAAATAACCGCCGGGTAGAAGTGCGTATTACGAAGATTTGATTCCTTTAACGGTATGGGGTGGGCATCTTGCAGTACTTATTTTTCTTGCAACACCCTACTCCATTACCCACACCGTGTGGCAATGTTCCACATGGAACATTGTCACACGATACGTGTTTCACAAACAAACAGCACCTGCAATAACCGACCATGCAACTATACAGCACCAAAAACTTCGATCTGCGTGTGCGTTTTCGCGATGGGATATTTCAAGGATTACCGATAGATGCCGGCCTTTTTATGCCGGTCGTTATCCCGAAAATGCCTGTAACGTTTGTAAAAAACCTAACACAATACTCCTTCCAAGAGCTTGCTTTTCGTCTTGCTCAATCTCTGATTGGTGATGAAATACCTGGACGAGATTTGGAAGGGATCATTCAGCAGTCCATAAATTTCCCGGCACCCGTAGTTTCGTTAGACGAAAACACCTCGATACTGGAACTCTTTCACGGCCCCTCCTTAGCATTCAAGGATTTTGGGGCACGGTTCATGGCACAAACCATGACGTACTTCAATCGTGGAGAAAAGGAGGCCCTGACTATTTTGGTCGCTACTTCCGGCGATACCGGTGGAGCTGTAGCAGCCGGATTCTTACAGGCTCCCGGTATTCGTGTCGTTCTCCTATACCCTTCCGGTAAGGTCAGTCCACTACAAGAAAAACAGCTAACTACACTCGGTCACAATATCACCGCGATCGAAGTGGACGGAACTTTTGATGATTGCCAAGACTTGGTTAAACAAGCTTTTTTGGATATCGAATTACGTCAATATATCCGCCTCAGTTCCGCCAATAGCATCAACATCGCCCGATTAATCCCACAGGTTTTTTATTACTGGGAGGCATACAAACAAGTATACTCCCAGAATAACCAGGTAGTCTTTATTGTCCCCTCCGGCAACTTTGGAAATTTGACAGCGGGATTGATTGCCCAAAAAATGGGTCTACCTGTTCAACACTTTGTTGCAGCTACCAATGCCAATGATGTTGTTCCGGCGTATTTACATTCCGGCATATTCAGACCTCGCCCCTCCATTCGTACTTTGTCGAATGCAATGGATGTAGGCAACCCTTCCAATTTTGTCCGTATGCTCGATTTGTATGGTTCCATGTGGAACATTGTGCAAGAGCATGTTTCTGGCTTCGCCTTTAACGATAGCCAGACGCGCAAGGCGATGCGCCGTGTGTTTGCAGAACATGACTATATTCTGGACCCACATGGCGCAGTAGGCTATTTAGCCTGGAAAAAATATCGCGAGCATACCCAGTCTCAGAGCCACGGAATAGTATTGGAAACAGCGCATCCTGCCAAGTTTCGGGAAGCCGTAGAAAAAATTTTAAACACAAAAATTACTATCCCACCGGCATTATCCAGCTTGCAGAATCAGGAAAAAAATGCCGTGTCTTTACCAGTAGACTACAAAAAATTTAGTGCGTATTTATTAGATACGAAAGAAGCATAAACATTTCAGCAGCAAAGAGGAAGGGCCAGTGCTGACTCAGCACTGGCCCTCAAACTTGTATTTATCCATTCATACTTCTTCCAGCGTTTGTTTCTTTTCAATAACCTCTTTGAGGAAATTTTCTAAAAGAGCATTGAACTCTTCCGGCTTTTCCATCATCGGTGCGTGGCCACATTTATCTAAAAAATGTAGCCGCGAATCTTCAATCATTTCATGAAATTTTTCTGCAACAAACGGTGGTGTCACGGCATCTTGTTGCCCCCATACCAGCAAAGTAGGCGCCTTTATATTGTGCAGTTTATCTGCCAGATTATGCCGCACAGCTGACTTAGCCGTAGCCACAACCCGTATACCTTTTGCCCGATCGTTGACAATACTGAACACTTCGTCCACCAGTTCCTTTGTTGCCACAGCGGGATCATAAAATGTATCGCCTGTTTTCTTTTTGATATACTCGTAATCACCGCGTTTGGGAAATGCATTCCCAAAAGCGCTTTCAAACAAACCAGAACTGCCGGTCAGTGTGATAGAAGCAACCCGGTCCGGATGTGCCAGAGCATACAATAATGCAATATGCCCACCAAGTGAATTGCCCAAGAGATGTACTTTATCGAATTCTTTGAACGCTACAAACTTCGTCACAAAATCTACCAATCCAATCACAGATACCTCAAAAATGGGCATCTCATAGATGGGTAATATCGGGATGACAACATTGTACTTGTCAGAGAAGCGTTTGAATATGGATTCAAAATTGCTCAGCGCTCCAAACAAGCCATGCAGCAACAGTAAGGTTTCTCCCCCCTGTTTGCCGGACTCAATGTATTTGAATCCGGATTCTTCAGTAATTGTAATATCCATTGTGCCAAAAACGTCTGCAAAAGTTTACGAGCAAAAGTAGGGAATATGCGGGATTGTTTAAGGTATCTGTCTTTATTTCAATGCCGTCCCTTAACCGTAATTGCCCTGCCATTATGTGAATAACTATGGTAAATCAGTGGAAAGCTGTGTTGGTAATTTCAGATATAGCAATTAATCATTTTGATACATTTTTATCCACAGTTGTGGGGAATGTATTTCCGCTGAGCTGATACATCACAAAGAGTATTGCTCCCAGCAGCAATACGGCTCCCATTTGATGTAAAACTCCCAGTACTACAGGAATTGTAGAAACACAGTTGACAAGTGTAATAATGCCTAATAAAACCTGTAATCCCAACGCTCCAATCATTACCATACTCCCTCGGCGTAGCGCAGCAGGAATTGAAAGCTTCCACAATTTTACAAAAAAGTATAAACCAATGATTGTCAGCGCATAAGCTGTATTTCTATGTAAAAATTGGATCAATGCAGGCATGAAAGGGTTCGTGTCATAGTGAATAAAACTATCCCCGCTCCAATGCGCACGATCCAGCAAAACTGCCGGTAAATAGCTCCCTTGCATGTCTGGCCAGGTCGGGTAAAATAGCCCTGCTTTTGTCCCCGACATCATAGCACCCAAGGCTATTTGGAAAAAGGCTACTCCTAACATCCCCCATGCAACCTGTTTCAACACACGATTGTGGAAAATGGCCGGGCGAGGCTGAATAGCTAAAAAAGTTATCCACAAGAGGTAGCTAAAAATTATCAACGCCATGCACAAGTGCAAGGTCAGATTATAGGCATTCACCCACGGACGATGGATCAATCCGCTGGCAACCATAGCCCACCCAAAGAAGCCCTCCAGCCCGGCTAAAAACATGACGACAACTAATCGTGGAACCAACCGCCGGGAAAACATCCCTTTGTACAAAAACCACCCGAATGGAATGATGAATACAAAAAACATCAGCCTGGCCCACAGCCGGTGGAAGTACTCCCAAAAGTAGATAAACTTAAACGCGCTAATGGACATTCCCTCGTTGATCTTGGCGTACTGCGGAGTTGACTTGTACAGATCGAACGCCTCTTGCCATTCCGATGCACGCAAGGGCGGAACGGTGCCCGTAACTATATCCCAACGGGTAATACTTAACCCGCTACCTGTAAGCCGTGTGACGCCTCCAATGACAACCTGAAGAAAAACCATAACTAATCCGGTGATCAGCCAAATTTTTACAGCACGGGGTATTTTGGTATCCTCTACAAACCGAAACATAGCACAAAAAGAAGTTGATGGTGAAATTAAACAGGTGCTTTTCCTGCACATTTCAAGTGAAACAAAGGTAGGCTCATTTTGTGCCGTGTGTTTTCCACAATCCTAATATTGATTATCAATTTAAATTATTAAATTAGAAAAACTCATCCCCCATCATCATGGGTGTTAGTTTGTGAGTAACCTCATAACTGAAAACATGCGTTTTTTTACTCAGATTATAATGGGGGTTATGCACAGTAAATAGACTTAACACTGGCTTAATATTCAACGGCTTGAAGCGCTTTCCACATCCCTGTTTACAACATCTCGGGTTTATACCTTGGCCGTTTCAAATCACCCCTGGGTGTTAATTGCCGTTGGGCTTTGGACCTGTTTTACACACCAATGGGCGTTCCGGCCGGTTATCCTACAAGAGAAGGAACGCGCTGTGGATAAGCTGCAAGTTGCTACGAAGTTTTCCACAGAAAATGGATCAAACAAACAGGTTGTAAACAATCCATGCCAGCAAGTAAGCCAGCACACTCATGTAAGCGAACTGAATGATCGGCCATTTCCAACCGCCTGTTTCGCGTTTCACTACAGCCACAGTACTCATGCATTGCATGGCTAAAGCATAAAAAACCAAAAGAGATAAAGCTGTGGCTAAAGTATAAACCGGAAGCCCGCTCTCGTCGAACGTAGCTGTCCGCATTTTTTCCCGCAATAAGACATCGTCCTCTGCGCTGCCGATGCTGTAGATCGTTGACATGGTACCCACGAAAACTTCCCGAGCTGCAAACGAGGCTACAATGGCAATTCCGATCTTCCAATCGTATCCCAGCGGACGAATAGCCGGCTCGATTACTTTTCCGAGATGCCCGGCGTAGGATGCTTCCAACTGGTGGGCCGCAATCAAATCGTCCGTAGCCACTTCTCCCAATTGTTGCGCTGCGGCCTCTGCTTGTGCGACTGTTTTGGCCTGCTCCATAGTATCACCAGGACCAAAACTTGCCAGCGCCCATAAAATGATGGATATAACCAGGATGATCTTGCCAGCTCCAATCACAAAAGCCAATACTTTTTCCCAAACAGTTAGCCACAGATTTCGCCAGTGCGGCATCCGATAAACCGGAAGTTCGATGGCTAAATAGGATACCTCCCGGGTACGTAGTATTTTTTTTAGGATATATCCGGAAACCAGCGCCGCCACAACACCGAGCAAGTACATGCTACCGAACGTGAGGCTTTGCCAGGAAAAAATCCAAAACACGCGCTTGGCCGGTACCGCCAAACCAATCAATACTGCGTACACTGGTAATCGGGCACTGCAACTGATAAACGGCGTGACCATCGTAGTAATAAGCCGTTCTTTCCAACTCCCGATGGTCCGACTGCTCATAATTGCGGGTACAGCACACGCCCCCCCACTGATGAGGGAAACTACGCTTCGACCGTTCATGCCAAAGCGCCGCATGGTTTTATCAAACATAAAAACTACCCGCGCCATGTATCCGATTTCTTCTAGTAGTGTGACGAGAAAAAACAAGATGGCGATCTGTGGAATAAAAATCAGGATTCCACTTAAGCCAGCCAACACCCCGTCCGTGAGCAGATCAGTTGTCCAGTGTTCGGGAAGATATTTTTTCAAACCGATATTCAGTTCGGAAAAAAACGACTCAATCAGGTCCATCGGCACGGCACTCCAATCGTATATGGCCTGGAAGACCAACAGCATGACGGCAAAAAACAAGAAAGGGCCGAGCCAGCGGTGCGTAACAATCTCGTCAATACGATCCGTAGGAGTACTGGGAAATTGTGGCGGTTGCTGCACCGCATCTTGCACAATGGGGGTAAACTGGTCGTAGCGCTCCAGCGTCTCATCCACCTGATTTTTCAGGGAAGCAAAATTTTTATCCTGAACAATTGCCGAAATAGTGCTTCGGTGCTGCACCGACAAAGAGGGGAGCCAGTCGTGGTGGTGGGCCACCAGTAGTGCCTGATAGGTATTGGAAAGACCAAGATTGTGGCGAACGGCCTCGGCTACAAGTTTCTCAGTGTCCGAGAGGAGATAAAAATTTTTCCTGTCGGGCACTGGCATGGCGAGCAATTTGTCCATCTCAACCAGCAACTTCGAGATATTCTCCCCCGTGCGCCCGCTCACCAGTAGCACGGGTATGCCAAGTCGTTCAGCCAATTTGGCTGCATTGACTTTTATGCCAATCTCTGCTGCAGTATCCGACATGTTCAGTGCGAGCAAAACCGGCAAGTTCAGGTCAAGCAATTGGGTTAGCAGCAGCAGATGTTTTTCCAAATGCGTAGCGTCAGCCACATAGACTACGATATCCGGGTAGTGTGCATCGGCAGGATTGGTCAGTACGGCTGCGACAATTTTCTCGTCAGAAGCGGTAGGATACAGACTATAGGTACCGGGGAGGTCGGTTAGTATAGCTTCCCGGCCGCCGGGAAGTTGCATGCGGCCCTCCTTCACATCCACCGTGACACCGGGGAAGTTTCCGGTTTTTTGCCGCAATCCTGTAAGGTGGTTGAAAATGGTGGACTTTCCGCTGTTGGGATTTCCCACCAAGGCGATATTCGGTAGTTTACCCCCGCTTGGTTCCTTCATGCGTCGATCAAAATGCTGGATGCTTCTTCTTTGCGGAGGGCGAGGCGAACGCCATCAGCCTTAATATAATAGGCACTGCCAAACGGAGCCTGGCGTACCATTTCGATTAAAGTACCGGGAAGCAGGCCCATTGCCGTCAGTTTACCCGCCAATATTGGGTCTTCAAAAGCGAGCGCGCGCGCACTTTCGTGCGCTTTCAAGTCGGGAATAGTGCGGTAACGACGTTGCATATTTTGAGTTCTGAAAAACGGTTCGGCGATTTAGACAAAATCCAAACAATGCAAAAGTAGGCCTTGTTCGGAAAATGAGAATCAAAAGTGAAAAAGGATTTTACTGTTAAAAAAGGCACCGTCAAGAACGGGCAAAGTACTGGCTGTTGGTAGGATAAAAATGATTCAGTTGATCATGGGAACGGGTGATCTAAATCATTATGAACAACTATTGCACCGGTTGCAAAAAGTCTCCGGAAATTAATTGTCAGGTTTGGAAGCAGGTAAGTTGATGGGAAAAGCCCGAACTTTGGACATCGTTTCTGAAAACTGCAATCATGCAAGAGGATTTCATCTCAGGGGTACACAACTATTGCGACCGGTGGTGCGAGCGCTGCCCGTTCACCGCCCGTTGTCAGGTGTATGCCACCGAGCAAGAACTTTCGGATGAATCCAAAGACCCGATGAACCCGGCTTTTTGGAATAATATCAAAAAAAATTTTGAGGACATGCTGGATATGCTCAACCAGACGATGGCTGAACTGGGCATCAAATCAGAGGAGGGTGATGACAAATCACTACTACCCAAAACAGATCCGGCTATAGAGGAGATTGAAGAAAAAATGCGAAAGGAAACTATGGAGTATTCTGCGGCTGTCGAAGGATTCTTCCGGAACAACGCCCATTTTTTCGAAGAAAAAGAGCACGAACTTGCCGAGCAAATTGAGGACGGCCAACCGGTTGATGTAGAGAGTTGGCAGTTTTTTCAAGATGCCGTGGATGTCATCCGTTGGTATCAGTACTTTATTCCAGCTAAAATAGATCGTGCGGTTGGAGGCTTGGGAGATATGGATGAATTGAATAATCCCCGGCAAAGCGATGCCAATGGAAGCGCCAAAGTAGCCATGATTGCGCTCGAGCGCAGCCTCGCCGCATGGGAACTGGTGAGTCGCAGCTTGCCTGAAAAACAAGACGAGATTGTAGAAATCCAGCGCCGCCTTCAGCAATTACGGACCAGAATGATGGATTGGTTTCCCGAATGGCGCGTTTTCCACCGCCCGGGTTTTGACGATGAACCAGAAAAAACCTTACGTTTAGATTTTAACCCAAACTAATACGCCACGTACATGCTAAAAGATTCTGCTCTCCTGCACCATCATGCTTACATCAACGGAAAATGGGAAAGTGCCGATGGTGGTAAATCATTCCCCGTCACCAACCCGGCTTCCGGCGACGTACTTGCCCAAGTCGCAGACTGTGGCGTAGCTGAAACCCAACGCGCAATCGCTGCCGCCGAGGCCGCTCTTCCGGACTGGCGTGCTAAAACGGCCGCCCAACGGGGCGCCTTGCTCATGCGCTGGAACGATCTTATCCTCGAACATGCCGAAGACCTCGCCCTGCTGATGACCCTCGAGCAAGGAAAACCCTTGTCCGAATCGCGGGGAGAAGTGCGCTATGGCGCATCATTCATCGAATGGTTTGCGGAGGAGGGCCGCCGCGTATATGGCGACATCATCCCGCCGCACGCACCCAACCTCCGGGTTCTGGTATTCAAAGAGCCGGTTGGGGTAGTAGCCGCTATCACACCGTGGAATTTCCCAAACGCCATGATCACCCGTAAAGTAGCACCCGCTTTGGCTGCCGGCTGCACGGTAGTCGTCAAACCATCGGAGGAAACACCCCTTTCCGCACTGGCCTTGGCTGAACTGGCCGAACGCGCGGGCTTTCCACCCGGCGTGCTGAATATTATCACCGGCATGGACGCGCCAACAATCGGACAGGAACTAACCAAGAGCCGCGCTGTACGCAAACTTTCCTTCACCGGAAGCACCGTGGTGGGCAAACTGCTTATGCGCCAGTGCGCCGACACAGTCAAAAAAATCTCGCTCGAACTTGGCGGCAACGCACCGTTTATCGTATTCGACGATGCCGACCTTGATGCTGCCGTAGATGGCGCCATAGCTGCCAAATACCGCAATGCCGGACAAACTTGCGTGTGTGCCAACCGTCTGTATGTGCAAAGTGGCATCTACGATCAGTTTGTGGAAAAATTCACGCAAGCTGTTCAAAAACAGAAAGTCGGAATAGGTACAGAGCAGGGGGTGAGTATTGGACCGCTTATCAATACCCGCGCTTTGGAAAAAGTAGAGCGACTTCTGGACGATGCCGTACAAAAAGGAGCGAAGATACTCACCGGCGGCCATGCACTCCAAGGCACATTTTATGAACCCACCGTAGTGGCCGGCGTGAAAATGGGAATGGACATCTTGCAGGAGGAAATTTTTGGTCCCATTGCACCAATATCCCGTTTCGAGACGGAGGCCGAGGTAGTTCAGCACGCCAATAATACCCAATACGGCCTCGCCGCCTATTTTTACGGACGTGACGTAGGCCGCATCTTTCGTGTAGCCGATGCGCTGGAATACGGCATGGTCGGCGTGAATACAGGTATTCTCGGTACAGCCATTGCTCCATTCGGTGGCATGAAACAAAGCGGTATCGGGCGCGAAGGCTCCAAGTACGGCATCGAGGAATTTTTGGAAATCAAATATGTCTGCGTAGCCGGACTGTAGCGGCGGGATTTATCCCGGCGAATGTGCCTTGGTGTGCAGTTTCGACGAACATTTTACAGCCCGTCGTTTGCGGCGGGCCATTGTGCTCCGTATTGCTCTACAAGTACATTGTCGTAAAAGTCTGCTTTTTCGAACAAGCGTTGGAGCGCTTGCATGCCGGTTTCATCGTTCAGGTAGCGGTCGTATATGAGCAGAGAAAGTAAAATGTCTTGCTCGTGTACCGACAAGGTTAGGGCTTCATTGGTGAAATTTTCCCGTAGGAGGTACTCGTACAGGGGCTTGATATTTTCTTTTGGTAATTGGCACAAAATTGCATCAGCCGTCATCAGCCCTGTTTTGTCATGGTAGGTGATGTTTATTTTGGCACTGCCTTGCAGTATTTCCCAGCAATTGGGGCCACCGCGGCTAAGACTTACGTCGTGGCCGGTACGGGTGATAAGCGACTCGATGGTTCGAGGGATGCCTGTGGGCAGATATTCGTCCACCGAGCCGGGGAGTTGTACCCGATTGCCGCAAAAAGAGCAAAAGCCGTTTTCCACGGTTTTTGCAGACACCACATTGGAACAGGCCGAACACCGACAAGTATCATCGGCATCAGCCTTGCGGTAGTCTTCCAGTGAATCATTCAGAAAGCCTACGGGCAGGGAAAAACCTATGTTGTCGCCGTTTTGGATGATGAATGTGTTGATGCCAACCACATCGCCATCGTTGTCCACCAAAGGACCGCCGGAATTGCCCGGGTTCAGGGCGGCGTCAATATGCAGGTAAGGGATATTGTTCATCACTTCCCGGGTGCTGGAAATGATGCCATTTTTAACGGAAAACTTCAACCCAAACGGGTGTCCGATGGCCGTCACGGGATCGCGTTCGCGAAGGTTTTTGCCTACGCCCAAGTGCACATCGGGTAGTTCTGCCCCATTTTTAGGCCCATCCAGAAAAGCAAGGTCGTACTTGCGGTCGGTGTACCGCACCGTTGTCAATTGCTTTTTAAAGCGCGCACCCTCAATGATTACTGCCCGATTTCCCTCTACAACATGGTGATTGGTGACAATCAGCCCCCGGTCTTTTAAATAAAATCCCGTGCCAGTGCTGTACGGCGTGGCAATCTGGACAATGATGTCGCGGTAGATATCTATGAAATCGGACATGTTGTTTTGTTTATGCGGGCAAACCTTTCATTACCCCTTTTCTCGCGTCACATCCAAATTTCGGATCATTTCCAGGAAGCTCTTGGCAAATAGCGGCATGGAGGAGAAATCCAAACGTTTGGTTTCGGGTCGGAGGCGCGGGTATTCGCGTCGGTTATTATCGGTTATTGTTTGGATGGCTTGGGTGATGGCGCGTTTGTCTGGTTGTCCGGAAGAGGAAGTATAGACCGAGAAGCCGATATCGCGGAAAAAGTCAGATTCTGTGACCTGGTAAAACAAATGGAGCAAATCGCGATCAGGCTTTGGCGGTACGTTTTGGAACAGCGCATTTCCGACGATGTATTGAGGTACTGCAAGCGCCAGTTCAAGATGGTTTTGACTGAGATGCCAGTCCATATTGGGTAATTCCCCGTCAATAAGAGCGGCAATGCGTTCATGGTTGGCTGGCGGATTGACGCCGAAGGTGCTGCGGGTGCGGTACAGTTCCCGCAGGATTTGCTCTTTAGGCCGGTCGAGTACTTTTTGAAACTCCTTGCGCAAGGAAAGGATTTTCAACTGGTTGGTACGCTCGTCTTTGGTAAAATAGATGCCGTATATTTTCTCTAAAACATCCATCAAAAAACCCTCCGGGCGCAGGAGATAATCGAGCCGAAAAGCCAGCGACAGCAACAAATAAGCGTACCCGCCGGGGAACTTGTTGGGGTCCGGGTCAGCTTTGTCCATCAGTTCAAAAGCGGCCTTGATCTGTGTACAGAGGTAGTTGTATTTGACCGTTTTTTCTGCCTCAGGTATCGCTGCTTCGGGGGGCGTTTCCACAGGATGCAGGGTGCTGAATTCGTCAATGAGCAGATCGTCCTGTTTGTCCGCATGAACGGCCAGTTCGCGCAGGGCGTGCAGCAATTTAAGCGGCGATGCATCTATGCCGGGGGTATCAAAACGCAGCGTGAGGATATTGTCGGGGGAAAGGGCAAAGCGGCAGAACTTGAGGTTGTAGTTGTACTCCATCAGGCGCCGCAGGAAACCAACATTCAGGTCCTCGGCCCGGGCAACTTTACTTTCGGCAAGTACCCTTTCCGCGTCAGCCTGGCCGGTTATGCGTTGCGAACCCTGCTGAAATTCAAAAACCAACACATTTTCCTCCCGTTTCCAGCGCACGTTGTCAACACGATCGTCGCGCAAGTAGGTGAAAAAGGAATCGTATGCATCAAGCGGTTGTTCTTTGTCAAACAACTCCAGCGAACGATTCCAGGCGGCTATCTGGTCGTCCGTTTTATAAGCATCGGTATAGCGCCCAAATGGAATATTTGGGAGCACCGGCGGGCGCTTGCCAAAGAGCTGTTCGAAAAAACGCATGTAGTGTATTTCAGGAGGTTGCTGAAAAAGAGCGGTAAAAGTAGCAAGTTTGCCCGGAAAAAGTGGATGCCATGAAAACCTTTCGGACAATATTACCACCTACCCGAGTGCCCTTCGCGCTCGCGCACACCGACCGGCTGCTACTGATCGGATCCTGTTTCACCGAGCATATCGGAGACCGACTGGTGGCGGGTAAGTTGCAAACCCTGATAAATCCCAATGGAATCGTGTACAACCCCGTGTCTATAGCGCAATTGTTGCAGGCGCTTCGCCAGGAAAATACGGCCGCCTCTGGTATGTTATTCAACCACACCAGCTTGTGGCACAGTTGGGAACATCACGGACGATTTTCGAACCCCGACCGGAATGTGGCATTTCAAAATATCGAAACAGCGCACCGGGAAGCAGCGAAATTTTTGAAAAATGCCAATTGCCTGGTACTCACGCTCGGCACGGCAGAGGTTTTTACCCTTCGGGAAACAGGACAGTTGGTTGCCAACAACCACAAGGCGCCTGCTGAGTGGTTCGAACAACGCCGACTGACTGTAGAAGAAACAGTGGCTGCGTTGGAAAATGCACTGCTACCGTTGCATGCAGATAAACCCGATCGGAACGTGGTGCTAACTGTCAGCCCCGTGCGCCATCTGCGCAACGGTTTTGTGGAAAACCAGCGCAGCAAGGCAGTATTGGTGCTGGCCTGTGCAGAACTGTGCGAGCGTTTCGATTTTGTGCACTACTTCCCGGCCTACGAGCTGTTGCTGGATGACCTGCGCGACTATCGGTTTTTCGACACCGATATGGTGCACCCTACCGAGGTGGCGGTGGATTACATCTGGGATTATTTCGCCCAGACGTATTTTTCCACGGAAACACAACAATTGCTGGTGCAGATAGCCAAAATACGTGCTGCTGCCAGCCATCGTCCATTTCACCCCGATGCTCCAGAGCACCAAACATTCGCCCGGCAGCAGTTGAGCAACATCGAAAAACTGACCCGGCAGCATCCGGAACTGGATTTTTCCGGTGAAGTCGCATGGTTTCAGCAATTTTGCACACCGGCGTAGCCTTGACAGGATACAAAATGTACAAGGTGGCCTCGGCGGCAGTCTTCTTGCCATCCCGCAAATCACGTATTATGAACCTTTCTTTATTGAGTAAAAACGCCCTCGTTGGCGGTGCCAGTGCCGGAATCGGTCGGTCAGTAGCCCTCGAATTAGCCGCTCTGGGCGCCAACGTGACCCTCGTAGCCCGAACAGAAAACACCCTGCAAGCTGCAATGGCCGAATTGGACACCACTCAGGGGCAGCGGCACGGATACTTGGTCGCCGATTTTGACGACAGCCAGATTCTGCTGACCCAGGTATCCGAACTTCTGCGCCGGCAGCCTATACATATTCTGGTGAATAATACGGGCGGCCCGCCGGGCGGGCCTATTGTCGGCGCCAAGCCGGAAGATTTTTTGCGCGCATATCACAACCACCTCATCTGCAACCAACTGTTGGCACAAGCTGTGCTGCCTGGTATGAAAGCAGCAGGTTATGGGCGCATTGTCAATATTATCAGTACTTCGGTAAAAGAACCGCTGGAAAATCTCGGCGTATCCAACACGACGCGTTGGGCAGTGGCATCCTGGGCCAAAACCTGGGCCAATGAAGTGGGCGTATTCGGTATTACAGTGAATAACGTGCTGCCCGGCTTCACCGGCACCGGTCGGCTGACAGATATCATTGAAAAGCGCGCCGCCGCGTCGGGCGCCTCGGCGGATATCGTGGAAACACAATTCAAAAACCAGGTGCCGCTGCGCCGCTTTGCAGAGCCGGCCGAAGTGGCTGCTGCGGTGGCATTTCTGGCCAGTCCGGCTGCTGCGTACATCACCGGGATAAATTTGCCGGTGGACGGCGGGCGTACCCGAAGCCTTTAAAAATGGGCAAGAGGCACGGCGTAAATTAGTGCGCCTGGTTTGTACTGAATGTGCGCTTTCCGTTTTTCATCTCGATCTGGAATTTGTCTTTTTTTCCAAGTTCCTTTCCTGCGGAGTCCTGATAGAGTTCGAGATACCGTTCGTGTGCAGTATCGGATTGCTTCTTGCCGTTTACGCGCAGAACCTTACCGGTGAGTTCGAGGGAAAAATTATTGGGGTCGGTAACCAGTTTGTCGCGCAGGAGGTTGATCTCGAGGAGGTGTACGATGCCATATTGTTCCCGGAATCGGGTCTGGTGTTCCTCGCTTGCCCAGTACGATCGGGATTTTGACGCTTCTTCCACGGCAGCCCGTTGCTTGTCCAGCGCTGCGCGTTGCGCCTGTTCGGCTTTTTCGAGTGCCCGTTGGGCTTCTTCCAACGCTTTATGTGCTTCTTTTTGAGATTTATCCCATTCCCCGCGGTTTTTCCTGCGCTCCTGTTCCATCATGCGGAGTTCCTGCTCGATTTGCCGGCGCTGTTGCTCTATATCGAGTAGTGCTTCTTCCCGGATCCGTTTGGCATCTATTTCGGGAAAAAACTCGCGGATTTGCAGTTCTGCGCCTTCCGGTGTATCAAATAAAAACTGTCCACCATCCGGGCTGAATTGGAAAAACTGCGGGGCGTCCGGTGCATCAGGACTGGGAGGGATATGAAATTCCAGAGCTTGTCCATCGGGTCGGGTGGTGCGCAGGCGGCTGCCCTCGATTTGAAACACACGTTCGGTACCGCCCAAGAAACGAATACCCGGAATATCCAATTTTTCACCTTTTTCCAAACGTTTGCCGTCCACCCATACTTCATCGTTTTTGACCCGTATTTCTATGGGTCTCCCGTTTTGCTCCAAATGGATGAGGGTATTTCCCTGGTCGTCCACATCGGTGGTAATGATCGAGGAAGTTGGCGCACGGGGCGGGAATGGGGCACGCGGCGCGGACATATCCGGCACAAGCGGTGCACCCGGAGGTGCTGGGGCAGGTTCCCAACCGGGGATTCCGGGCGGTGCTGGAGGAGCCGGCGGGGGTGTTGCGTCGCGCAATATTTCTTCGGTGAGGGTACTGTATCGGCCGTATTCAGCAGCCGGGATTTCTTTGCCGTTGATGAAGAGGCGGTACATTTTACCGTCTTCCAGCTCAATTTCCACGCGCTGGTTCCCGTCGTCATGCACGATTTTCCCACGTTCTTTTTTGGGTGTTGGTACGGTGTCGGTTGCTGTTTGCCACGCTTGTGTTTCTTGTGGCGCGCCGGCAGCAAGCCATGTTTTTGGTGTTTCTGCGATGTCGCGGATGGCATCCGCCAATGCCGGCGGGGTGCTGGCGCGCAGGGTGAACAGGACGACGAGGGCCGAAAAAATGACCAGGGCAATTGTCTTTTCCATAGTTGTGGTTGATGGTTGTGGTTGGTGAAGGATGCGTTTGATACGTTCCAGCAAAAGGGGCCGGCGACGCAGCAAGGAGGGAACCCCGTTCAGACTCAGTGCCAGGTTGGGTGCCGGGGTGGTACGAGACAGGTCTTGCAGGCGTGCGAGGGTTTTGGCGTAAGCCAGGCGGTTGCCGGTAAGCGCTACAGCGGTGTCGTCGCAGCAATTTTCGCGCTCGGCCCGGATGTTGGCGGATATCCACCATACAGCAGGGTGGAAATAGAACACGGCCTCGATGAACGTTTGCAGGAGGTTAAATAGCCAGTCGCGTCGCGCCAGATGTGCCAGTTCGTGTGCCAGTACCGCCTCTACTTCAGCGGGGGTGAGTTGGTTGGTAAAACCGATAGGGAACAGGATAATCGGTTTGAAAAAACCTAAAGCCATGGGTATTCGAATCAGAGCAGATTCCAGTAAAACCACCGGTCGGGAGTAACCGACTTCAGTAGCCAATTTTTGCAAGTTTTCCTGCCAAACAGCACTTGCCGGCCGGGTTTTTCGCCGCCGCAGGCGCTGTACATAATGCAGGCCTCCGGCCAAACGAAGCAGGAAAAACAAAAATCCGGGGATCCAAAGTGCCACGATAAGAGGATGGCATACCTCCAGTCTTGAAGCTGTGGCGGCCCAAATATTCTGTGAAACAGGCAGTGCAACGCCAGGTGTGCCGAGTGTTATCGCCGGCAATATCCAAACCGTTTGGGCGTCGGCAATTACAGGAGCCTGCACCGGTTGATATACCCAAACGTATGTGGTGGCAGCAGCCAGGGCGAGACTAAGCAGCGCCCCGTAAGCCGCCCGGTAGCGCTGTTGGGCAGAGCGCAAACGCGGTAAAATGATCCAAAGTGTCAAGGCAATGGCTAAGCCTTGCCAAAGCGCGTGTACCAGTGTCCAGCCCAACGCACGGATGAGGGCATCGGACAAAAAGAGCGAACAGTGCATCATGGTTCCGGTTGATTTTGTTCGATTTGTGCCAGGAGTGCTTTGATTTCGTCAATTTCGGATTGATTGGCTTCATGGTTGCCCAGCGCTTGCAGGACGAGTTTCATGGCGCTGCCCCGGTAAGCCGCATCTACAAATTGCTGGAGCAGGACGGATTGCGTTTCCTGTTCATTCACGGCTGCAGAATAGATGTGGGTCCGACCGTCTTCGTCGCGTCCAACCAACCCTTTTTCATACATGATTTGCATAATTTTCAGGGTGGTAGTGTACCCTATTTCGCGGGGAGCGCCACTGCCGGAGCGTCGTCCGCTGCGAGCGGGCTTTTGCGGATTGTTCAGGTGCTCGTTCACGGTGCGCACCGTGCTTGGCCCCAACTCCCAGAGGAGTTGCAAAATTTCCAGTTCAGATTCGGTTGGCTTGCTTGCTTGCATTTTTTGCGTAGGTGTGAAGTAACTGACGCTGCAAACATCTACGAAGTTTTTCGTAGTATCAAATTTTTCTACGAATTTTTTCGTAGAATAGAAAAATAGCTGTGTAGCCTACGGGGAGGTATGGTATCAAAAAGGCGCAGCATCGGGTTGTAAGGCACTATGGTTTTCCGGCGACAACCAGCACAATTTCCCCTTTCACCTCTTTTGCTCCAAAGTGGGCGAGGAGTTCCTGCAGGGATGCGGTTTTAATTTCCTCGAACATTTTGCTCAGTTCTCGGGCTACGCAGGCACGGCGGTCGGGGCCGCACACCGTTATGAGTTCGCCGAGGCATTTGACTAAGCGGTAGGGGGATTCATACAAGACGAACGTATGTGGCAGTTCAGCGAGGTATTTCAGGCGGGTTTGTCTGCCTTTTTTATGCGGAAGGAAGCCGTCAAACTGGAATGTATCGCAGGGAAGTCCGCTGGCTACCAAGGCCGGGACAAATGCGGTTGGTCCGGGCAGGCATTCCACCCGCACACCGGCTTGAACGCAAGCGCGCACCAGTAAAAAGCCGGGATCGCTAATACCGGGAGTACCGGCATCCGACACGAGTGCCATGGTAGCGCCGGCTGCCAGTTCTGCCACGATTCGGTCAACGACGGTGTGTTCGTTGTGGGCGTGGAAAGCACGAAGTGGTGTGCTGATACCGTAGTGGTCGAGCAGCCGGCGGCTTGTGCGGGTATCTTCCGCCAGAATCAGCGGCACTTCTTTGAGTATCCGCAGTGCGCGCAGAGTGATGTCTTCGAGGTTGCCGATGGGTGTAGGGACGAGGTAGAGCACGTTGTGATTTTGGATGTACAATTTTGGATGCGTACGCGTTGGCGCACGTTCCTGAAACCAAAACCGTACACGGAATTATTCGTGGTTAAGTTGGTAGGAAAAGGTTTCCATGATCAGGTTTGCCAACAGTTTTTGGCAAGCCGTTTCTACCGTTTGACGGGCCTCTGTTTCGGAAGTGGCTTCGAGGGTCATGGTAACGTGGCGGCCAATGCGCACATCGGTAACACCCGAGAGTTCAAGGTGACCAAGATTGTTTACAACGGCTTTCCCTT
Organism: Saprospiraceae bacterium; assembly: GCA_041741155.1. Taxonomy (GTDB): domain Bacteria; phylum Bacteroidota; class Bacteroidia; order Chitinophagales; family Saprospiraceae; genus M3007. Next base: position 70,187 of record JBGSKO010000211.1, read on the forward strand.
GCGGATCGAGCAGTTCTTTGTGGGGCATGATGTCAATTTCGGCAACGAATTTCATGTGTAAGGGATGTGTTTATTTGCGGGTGGATGATTCCCCCCCGGCGAGTATGGTGTTTTTATAAAAAATGGAAATCAGCATATAGAACAGGATGACAACCGACAGCCCCAAACCTTTGAAAAAAAACAGCGCGGCAAAAGACACGATGAAAAACACGAGCGGCATCTTGTTTTCTTGCCAGTGAATGGAGCGAATTTTTAATCCAAACATCGGAATGTTGCTCACCATCAGGTACGAAAAAACGCCCACGATCATGTAGAGTACCCACGGCTGGGCTACTAAAAAAGAGCCGATTCCAAATTGGTTGTCGTGCGCTGCCAGGGTCAGCCCCAACACAAAGACCGTGCAGCCAGGTGTGCTCAAACCGACGAAATAATTTCGATGCGTAGTGTCCAGATTAAACCGCGCGAGGCGATAGGCAGCAAACATAGACAATATGAAGGCCGGTAATGCCATCGGGCAAATGGCTGGAGTTGCCAAAGCGGAACCTGCGGGCACTGTTTCCCAGGCGAAAAAACCAGTTGACGGTGTACACATAATTGTTGCCAGCAATCCGTACAACATAGCGCCGGGTACTACTCCGAAACTCACTACATCGGCGAGTGAATCAAGTTCGCGCCCCATTGGGCCGGCCACTTTCAATGCCCGCGCCACCATGCCGTCGGCATAATCGAACAAAAAAGAACCCAAGGTAAACCACGCGGCAGCTATTGGTTGCCCGTACAGCAGGAGCACAACCGCACAGCACCCGCAGAACAGGTTGGACAAGGTGAGCAAGTTGGGTATGTGCTGACGCATGGGTTCAAAAATTGACGCTGTGAGCTTTTTTTGCGATCCGTAAAATTAGTTACAAGAGGGCACAGAGCAAAAAGATACAACAGCGATAATAATTGCGGGGAATTTAGCCAAGCTACCCTCTCTGGTATTTGCCATAAATCCGCTCGATTACTTCAGCCATTCTCCGGTCTTTATCTGTGACGACGTTTCCGGCATCGTGGGTGGTGAGGTGGATTTCCACAGTGTTCCACACATTACTCCAGTTGGGGTGATGATTTTGCCTTTCGGCGTAAAAGGCCACTTCAGTCATAAAAGCGAACGCCTCCACAAAATCCCGAAACCGGAATGTTGCCTGTAAGCGATTTTTATCTTCGTGCCACATGGGGAGATTGGTTAATTAGTAGATTGGCGTTGCCGCAAAAATAGGACGGGTTTAGTGGGTGGCCTCATCTTTTTTTCTCTGGCCAATTGGTTTTACCACCAAGCACCAATCAACGAATAAATTTTGAGGAGGGCTGTACCTTTGGTGCGCCGCAAACACCTCTTGCGGATACGCCTAACCACACACCCTATTTATTATGCAAGAATTATTGGAGCAGATTGAGCAGAAGTACCATGCGCTCGGCCAGAACCCGGAAACCTATCTGCAAGGTCTTTTACTGAGCAAACCCGTCAACTACTGGGATTATATACAGGTGGATACACTGCTTTCCTTGCAAACCCCCCGGACAGACTTTCACGATGAAACCATCTTCATTGTTTACCACCAGATCACCGAGCTGGTGCTGAAACTGATCCGCCACGAACTTGAACAGCTTACGACGGGACCCCTTCCGGAGGTGCCGGTATTTATCGAAAAGATGCACCGGTTGGTGCGCTACACCCGCTTGCTGAGCACCTCATTTGGTATTATGAACCAAGGGATGCGCTACGAGGACTACAACCAGTTTCGCCTGGCACTGGCGCCGGCCAGTGGATTCCAGTCGGCGCAGTTCAGGTATATCGAGTTGCATTGCACCCATTTGGAGAATCTGATCCCTTTGGCAAAAAAAGCACTTGTTCCGGCAGGGACTACCCTGGAGGACAAATTCCAGTACCTCTATTGGCAGGATGCCGGCTACGACCGTGCCACGGGTACCAAAACATTGACTCTGCGGCAGTTTGAGGAGCGCTACCTGGATTCCTTTGTGGCACTGGCCCACAAAATGGAGCCGGAAAACCTGTGTGCCCGCTACCTGGCCCTGGAGCAACAAGGTCTTTCGACGGATGAACTTCGCTCCGCCTTGCGCATTTTCGACCATACGTTTAACGTGGCCTGGCCGCTGGTACACCTTCAAACAGCCCACACCTATCTCGGCGGTGGGCAGCACGAAAAGGCGGCTACAGGTGGCAGCCATTGGGAAAAATACTTGCACCCGAAATACCAACAGCGCATCTTTTTTCCGAGCCTTTGGTCCGACGAAGAACGAAAAGCCTGGGGGGATGTGCAAGTGCCACAACAAAGTTAATTCAAGTGAAAAGAGTTGGTTTTCTGCATTTGGAGACAAGCCCAAGACCGAAAGCCAACAGCAATTTTTAGTACCTTTGCACCATGAAAGAAGAAAAAGACGAGATGGAAACCAAGCCAGTTCAACCTGAAAAAAGTTCTGAATACGGTGCCAGTAGTATCACCGCCCTCGAAGGTCTTGAAGCTGTGCGCAAGCGTCCGGGGATGTACATCGGTAGCACCGACATCAAGGGGTTGCACCACCTTGTTTGGGAGGTAGTGGACAACTCCATTGACGAGCACCTTGCCGGCCATTGCAGCCACATCTGGATGGTTATTCATCCGGATAACAGCATTACAGTAAAGGACAATGGGCGCGGTATTCCTACAGACATACATCCAAAACTAAAAAAGTCGGCCCTTGAAGTGGTCATGACGGTGCTGCACGCCGGCGGTAAATTCGACAAGGATTCCTACAAGGTATCCGGTGGTTTGCACGGCGTAGGTGTATCGTGTGTGAATGCACTTTCCATTCGCCTCCGTGCCGAGGTGCACCGCGATGGTAAAGTGTACGAACAAGAATACCGTCAGGGAAAACCCCAGTACGACGTGCGGGAGATCGGGACGACTACCGAGCGCGGTACCATCGTAAACTTCCTGCCCGACCCTGAAATATTCGAAACCTCCGAGTATAAATTTGATATTCTGGCCCACCGCCTGCGCGAATTGGCCTTCCTGAACAAAGGTCTGCGCCTTGAGCTCATAGATGAACGGGAAAAGGACAATGGGGGCTTCAAGACGGAACACTTTTATTCGGAAGGCGGCCTGCAGGAGTTTGTGATTTGGCTGGATGAAGCTAAAACCAGCCTGATTGAAAAGCCGATCTACATCGCCACCAACGAAGAAAACGTGGAAGTGGAAGTGGCGATCATGTACAACACCTCTTACTCGGAAAATGTCATTTCCTTCGTCAACAACATAACCACCCGCGATGGCGGTACGCACGTAAGCGGTTTTCGCCGGGCACTCACACGGGAGTTCAAGAAGTATGGCGACGACAATGGCTTCTTCAAAAAAATCAACTTCAATATTAGCGGGGAAGACTTTATGGAGGGTCTCACGGCCATTGTATCGGTAAAAGTCCAGGAACCACAATTCAAGGGTCAGACCAAGGGCGAGTTAGGCAACTCCGAGGTGCTTGGCATCGTGAGCCGCTGTGTGGGCGATGCACTCAAAGTGTTTTTGGAAGAAAACCCGGGACAGGCCCGGCGCATCATTGACAAGGTGGTACTGGCTGCCACAGCACGCAATGCCGCGCGCAAAGCGCGTGAAATGGTACAGCGGAAAGGTGCTTTGACCGGCGGTGGCCTGCCAGGTAAACTGGCGGACTGCGCGAGCAGAAACCCTGCGGATAGCGAAATTTTTCTTGTCGAAGGAGACTCTGCAGGTGGAACGGCCAAACAGGGCCGCGACCGTCATGCGCAGGCTATTCTGCCGCTTCGCGGCAAAATCCTGAACGTGGAAAAAGCTCTGGAGCACAAAATTTATGAGAACGAGGAGATCAAAAATATGTTCACCGCACTCGGGGTATCGGTCGGTGAAGATGAGGAAGGCCGCCGGATTTTGGTTACGGACAAATTGCGTTACCATAAGATTGTGATCATGTGCGACGCCGACATAGACGGCAGCCACATCACTACACTCATCTTGACCTTTTTCTTCCGCTACATGCGCGAATTAATCGAAAAAGGGCACATCTACATCGCGCAACCGCCGTTGTATCTGGTTCGAAAAGGTAAGAACCAGCGGTACTGCTGGAATGATAAGGATCGAAAGGAAGCTCAACTCGAATTCTCCGGGGGCAAGGAAGATGATGATTCTGTAAAAGTACAACGGTACAAGGGCCTTGGTGAAATGAATGCCGAGCAGTTGTGGGAAACTACTATGGATCCTAAAACCCGGATTTTAAAGCAGGCTACGATAGACGATGCTGCCGAGGCTGACCGGATGTTTGCCATGCTCATGGGCGATGAAGTCCCGCCCCGCCGGGCTTTCATCGAGGCTAATGCAAAATATGCACGGATTGATGTGTAGTTAAAAACAGACTAATAAAAATGAAAAGGGGGCTGGTGTAAACCGACCCCCTTTTTCTTGCTGTTTATTGTTTTTCTGTCTATAGTTTTGTTCTACAGTTCGGTTAGTCGAATGACTGGTTGGCCATATTGGCACTGTTCACCATTTGCTGATATTCCTGTGGTGTCAAGTTATCCATGCAAAAGTTGATCGGGTTAATTGGTTTGCCTTTGAAGTGTACTTCATAGTGCAAGTGCGGAGCAGTAGATAGCCCGGTATCACCTACCTCACCAATTTTTTGTCCTTTTTTGACGCGTTCGCCTTTGCGAATAGTCATCTTGCTCAGATGCGCATACCACGTCTCATAACCATAGCCATGGCTGATGCGAATACAATTTCCATATCCGTGGTGCCAGCCGGCTTCCAGTATAACACCGTCGCCGGATGATTGAATAGCCGTGCCGACACGAGCAGGAAAGTCCACACCCTCGTGGAATTTTTTGATCTTGTAAACTGGATGGATGCGGTAGCCGAACCCGGAAAGGATGTTCATGCTTTTTTGCAATTTGTCCTCTCGTACAGGCTTTACGCTCGGGATGCTCGCAAGCATTTTTTGCTGATTGTTAGCCAACTCTTGGATGGTATCGAGCGATTTGCTCTGCATGGCCAATTGACGACTCAAAGCATCTATTTTTTCCACCGTGGAGCGGATGGAATTACCGCCATATTTGAAGGCTGTCAGTTCGGGGTGGGATTCATGACCACCTATACCGCTGTGCCAGATATCAGCGTCTATGGGCTCCATTCCAAATACAGCGCGGTGTACATTGGCATCTCGTTCCTGTAAATTTTGGAGAACCTTGGACATTGTGTTCAGCTGGTCTCCCAGCTGGCCGTACTTATTGTCCATTTGCTCAATCTCACGGAGCAATTCTTTTTCTCGGGGAGAGGGGAAATAGGTGTACAGCAAGGCAAGCAAGGCAAATGACGTGACTAAAACGACGGAAAAAAATCCGAATGCTTGCCAAATTCTGGTTTTTACAGGGACTACGACTTTCTCGTACGTAAGGGTGTGAATGTTGTAAACAAACTTTTCTTTCCTGCCCATACTTTAATGGTTTACCTGAGTCATCTGAATTGATTTTGAACACATAGTGCTCATTTTAAATCAATTGTGCGAACGACTACGGATTAGGTTGCTTTCTTGTTAAGAAGAAGACAAATACGAGTGCCGATGTCGTCGCTAACGATACTTCAGGTTGGTTAAACTGTTTGGCACGTAAGCCAAGCAGCGCACAAATGTATTAAAGCGACTACTACTGGCAAAACAATTTGTCAAAAAATGCAATATTAGCCGTTAGTTGGACAAAAAAAACTATAAATACGGCTCTTGTAAGTTCATTTATTACCCAAAATAAAAGCCAGATGCGGGTGTGTTTCGAGTAATTATGGTCGGTTTTGAGCGGCAACGGCAGCGAAGAAACGACATTTGGCGGACCACCAACACCTTGATGGAAGTTTTAACATTTTTCGTCTGGCAAATGACGTTGCGCAGCAGCGAAATCAAGCATTACGATCATTTTCCAATTTATATGCGGATCGTCCCTTTTAGGAAACGGTGAAAATTATATTCGGAACGTAACTGCTTTGGTGCCTGCGCGCGCGCTTTCCAGCATATCGCCCTCCATCGGTGCTCTTCTTGCCGATTCAGGTTTGAAGAGCGGGTTGTTTGTTGGGTCGTCAAACCAGTCTATGAGTGCTTCAACACTAAATTGCGGATTATCAACGTCCTCGGAATACGCGCCCAAGTCTTCCAGACCGAGCACATCTGCACCGATATATTGTCCCAGCTGGTAGTACGCCTCCCATTGTACTGGATCAAAAAACTGGTCGCTGGTGGATTCGTGCGGAAATGCCGGGTGGTATATTTTATATTTATAGGTGCCGTATTTCAGCAAGTCAGTGGGATCAAGATCGGGCTTACCCATTGGAGCCGTGACAGACGATTTTAGATAAACGAACGTGCCGACCTTTTTTGGGCGCTTGAGGTTTACCGTTTCCGTACATCCATCTTCCGTAAGGCGATCTTCCCACCACTGGAAGATGTCGGCTACCGCAAAGCGCTGTTTGGAATATACAGATGATGGGCGGGGGCGAATCATATCTTCGGGATGCTGGTTGTCGCGAAAGCGAACCTCCAACCCCAATTCGTTGCGGGCGCGCAGGATAAAGTTATTCAAATCAGTAAATTGGTAGGCATGGTCTTCGCCGGCATCCACCGAAATAATGAGACGACAGCCGCGGCGCAGCAATTCGTAGGCTCCCAGATTTTCGATGTGGCCACCATCGGAAATATTGATCATGCGGTTATTCGTGCCAATACGTCCGAGTAGTTCCCGGAAAAAGTAGATTGGCCACCACACCAGATCAGTGGATTTTTTCATTTCCAGAGGGTTGGATACCCAGCAACCCAGGCGTGCATTGAATAACGTAACCAGTATGCTGAGTAAGGGGCTGGAATACATGCCCATACCGGGATTTACCGCCGCAGCGGAGATGGTGACAGCAGCAGGAAGCGTCATGGTGCGATAGTCATCATACTGGTCGGTAGGCACATAACCAGTCAATTTCGAGCCACAAAAAAGCGGACTGAGCAAAAAATAGTCGCTCGCCTTGGTTCCCATGAACTTGGCATCACCACTCGGGTTTTGCAAATTCAGACATGTATTGATGAGCGGATACGGAGCCAGGACATTTTCTGGAACAAGATCATCGGCTTTGCACATATCCTTCAGCGCAATATTCCGAGCTTTTTTTGAAAATTTGAGGTATAGATCGGCCAGTTGCTTTCGGTAATAGCGGTGAAAACTAATGGCATTTGGGTTAACATAAAATCCCAACACGATCAGGATAAGCATCTTGATCAGGGCGTCCAACAGGCCGTCCTCGTGGTCGGTAGCACCTAAACCTGCCAACGAAATCCATGCATACAGCGCCATGAATGCCAGCGCCAATGCAGACTCAATTTGATTGAATAGTTTGGAAATACCCAAGTGGTAGTTCAGGTAAATATTGATGATAAAATGTGCTGTAAAGACTCCTCCGCCGAGGAAGAGTATCCATTGCGTCAGGTCGGAGGCTAAGCCAATGCCGGAGGCAAAGGGGTTGGAGCCGAAAAAACTTGCGACAATGCTGTACGCGTAGTAGAGGATACCGGCGACGATAAGAAGATTAATCATGCTCATGCCCCAACTCACCACAAATGCTACGGCCAACAGAATAGCGCTACTTGTTTTCCATATTCCATTTCCGGGAGTCATGTATTCGCCGTGCTTGCGCATGGCGTCCATGTGTTCTTCCGTGAAAAGCTGATCGAATTTGCCCGTTTCTCTGATGGTTGACTGGATGTAGGAATGTGTGTACCCACCGCCGGAAACAGAGCTCAGGTAGTCCGCATTTTTTAAAATGCCAAAGCGGTTGAACGTTTTTAGAACACCAAGATTAATGGTAGCGGAACGAATACCCCCACCCGAAAGGGCAATACCAAACCAATTCTCCTCCTCTTCCGGGACACCATGTACGATACCTAATTTTTGACGGCGTACTCGAAGCAGTTCTTTTTCCTGAAGGATGACGTCGCGAAAGGAAAGTCTTGCCATAGACAATAAAAGTGGTTGGTGAAAAGAAGAGATGGCCGCAATTTCGGGCTACTTCACAAGAAAATTGGCAAGACGGCGCGTCGTGGGCTAAATTTTTATGCTTTATTTTTGCTGGTACAAATAAATGGAACAGAGGTACCACCATGCAATACGACGAATTTGGCTTTATTGAAGTAGAAACAGTTCCTCCTGAGCCGCATGTGCCCATGCGGGAACAATTTCCTCCGGAAGGGACGGATTACATGGGGGGACACAGCGATGGGTGGGAATACCGCAGCGTATTTGCTGGAAAAAATTTTGCCTACACCTATGAGATGGTTCGGCAGTTTCTGCAACAGGAGGGTTACGGCGACGTACCTATTCCGGAATCGGCAGAGGATATGCGGTTGTTTCGAAAGCCGCGGGTGCGACAACTCCAGTTGTTCAGCGAACGCGGGTATGTGCATAACCCGATCAAAATTCTTTTTCCCACCGAACCAAGGTTGCGCACAACCTTGATTCTTTGTGTGTATAATGAGCAAGTTGTAAGGCATTTGTTGCGGTTTCATGGGGTGGAGCCGAATCCAATGGTATAACAATGCCCCTCCAAAGGCGGTGGTCAAAAAAAAACGCAACTGCCTGAATACACAGACAATTGCGTTTTGTAGTTGCGGTCTGGACGGGACTCGAACCCGCGACCTCCGCCGTGACAGGGCGGCATTCTAACCAACTGAACTACCAGACCGTATTATGCTTTCCGTTGAAAGCGCGGCAAAGATATGCTAACTCATTTCGTTTGACCAAGCATGGATGAAAAAAAATTATTGAGAGGCTTTTTCCATCGGCCATCGCGTACCTTTGCAGGCTTCGCTGCTCAGCAAAAATGGGCAGTATGCGCAGGTATCCTGTTCAAATAAAGAGCCACCTTAATTTACTTCACCTTTACCCAGATCATGGCTATGACTTTCATGGATTTTGAAAAACCGCTCGAAGCCCTGTATGAACAGTTGGAAAAACTCCGGGAAGTAGGGGAAAAAGGCGAAGTAGATGTGACGGAGATGATTCACGAGTTGGAAAGCAAAATCCAACAAAAGCGGAATAATATTTTTGCCAACCTCACTGGTTGGCAAAAAGTACAGCTCTCGCGCCATCCAGAGCGGCCGTACACGCTTTTTTACGCAAATTCTATTTGTCAAAAATTTATAGAATTGCACGGCGATCGCTGTGGAGGGGATGATCATGCAATTGTCGGTGGCTTGGCCAACCTGGACGGCCAAACAATTATGGTCATTGGACACCAGAAGGGAGTAAATACCAAGATGCGACAATACCGCAATTTTGGTATGGCAAACCCGGAGGGCTACCGCAAAGCGCTTCGTCTGATGAAACTCGCCGAACGGTTCGGTATTCCCGTGATTACCTTGATTGATACTCCGGGAGCATTTCCCGGCTTGGAGGCTGAGCAGCGTGGACAGGCCGAGGCGATAGCCCGCAACTTGTTCGAAATGGCGCAATTGCGCGTCCCAATCCTTTGCTATATCATCGGTGAAGGGGCTTCCGGCGGTGCTTTGGGTATTGGCTTGGGCGACCGGGTGTTTATGCTGGAATACACATGGTACTCTGTGATTTCGCCAGAATCTTGTTCGTCTATCCTTTGGCATTCCTGGGACTACAAAGAACAGGCTGCAGAAGCCCTGAAATTAGACGCGGATAACATGCTTAACTTTGGCCTCATTGACGACATCGTGCGGGAACCTCTGGGAGGTGCGCATAATGCACCAGAGGAAATGGCCGAGACGCTTAAAAAGCACATCCTCCAAGAACTGGAAAAACAAGCCCGGTTAGATCCCGATACTCGCATCGCTGAACGAATTGCGAAATACAGTAACATGGGCCATTACCGTAGTCTCACTCCGGGCACTGCCGGAAAATAATTGACCATTAGTGATTTAAACCCCTGAAAAATCATAAAAACCGCACTGTTATGCTGGAAAAACTGCGCATGGCCCTGCTCCGAAGATCACTCCGCCAAATTTTGGCAACGCACAGCCGACAGCGAAAAACCCACACCATAGAAAGCGCTCGAACAATTGGTATTCTCTTCGATGCTACCGAGGAAAAGGATCGAAAAGAGGTACTTAGCTTGGTGCGTTCGCTCGAGGAAGAGCGCAAAAAAAAGGTACGCTTGCTTGGATTTGTAGATAGCAAACAACCGCTCGGTCAAACCCAGTTTCCACAGTTTACACAAAAGGAAATGCGTTGGAACGGAATCCCAGCCAGTGAAGCCGTAGACGCCTTTGTGGATGAAAAAGTAGACTTACTCCTCTGCATAAATAAGCTCCAGGTACTTCCTGTACTGTGGGTGGCCATAGCCTCCAGGGCTTCTATGAAGATCGGTACAACAACATCCGTACCGCACGATTTTGATATGGTATTGGAAACCCCGGCAGAGAAAGGAATCCGTTTTTTTGTTGATCAACTGGAACAATATCTCAAAAAAATCATCCCTTCCAAACATGAGCCTGCATCAGCGCTTTAGAGGTACCGGGGTGGCTTTAGTTACCCCCTTCAAAAACGACCAGATTGATTGGGATAGCCTGGAGAAAATCATCGAACACGTCATTTCCGGAGGGGTTGATTTTCTTGTTAGCCTCGGCACAACCGGAGAGTCGGCCACCACCTCGGAGGCCGAACAGCGGCAAATCATAGACTTCACGATTCGGATCAATCGGGGGCGGTTACCAGTTGTTGTCGGTATATTTGGAGGCAACAATACGAGAGAACTCGTTCAAAAAATGCAACAATTCAATTTCGATGGAATTGATGCCTTGCTCGCCAGCAGCCCAGCCTACAACAAGCCCAGCCAGGAAGGTATTTTTCAACACTACATGGCAATTTCGGAGGCGTCTCCACGGCCGATTATCCTGTATAACGTGCCCAGCCGTACAGCTTCAAACCTGACTGCCGAAACAACCCTGCGTCTGGCGCACGCCAGTGAACGTTTCATTGGCATCAAGGAAGCGAGTAACGACATCTACCAGGTAATGAAAATCATACAAGGCAGACCAAAGGACTTTTTGGTGCTTAGCGGCGATGATTTCATCACGCTACCCCTGATCGCCTCCGGGGGCGACGGCGTTATTTCGGTGATTGCCAACACTGTTCCGCGCCCCTTTACGGACATGGTACGCGCTGCCTTGCGCTGGGATTTGACGCAAGCCCAACAGATCAACCTTCAATTGCTCGATCTTTACCGACTGTTGTTTCTGGAGGGCAATCCATCAGGCGTGAAGGCTGCCTTGGAGGCACAAGGGATTTGCAGCCGTGATGTACGGCTGCCCTTGATCCCCATGTCGGAAAGTAACCAGCAATTGATTCACGCAGAACTGCAGAAAATCCAGGCCTGATCAATTAATAATCGTCCTCATCCACGCCGTTATCACTCACGGCGATCGGAGCGGCAGCAGCAGTTCGCGAGGGTGCTCCCGAAGCAATTTTATCCTTGATTTTGCTTTCAATTTCAGCTGCCATTTCAGGATTGTCCTGTAAAAACAGCTTGGCGGCATCGCGGCCTTGCGCAATTTTGGCGCCCTCGTAGCTGTACCAGGCTCCGCTTTTTTGAATGATCTCGAGATCGGCGCCAAGGTCAATGATCTCACCCACCTTGGAAATACCCTGGCCGAAGATGATATCGAACGAGGCGACCCGGAACGGCGGGGAAAGTTTATTTTTAACCACTTTCACCTTCACTTGGTTGCCCACTACGTTGCCGTCTTTGTCCTTCAGGGCTGCTCCGCTCTTGCGAATGTCAAGTCGTATGGAAGCATAGAACTTGAGCGCATTGCCGCCGGTAGTAGTTTCCGGATTGCCGAACATGACGCCAATTTTTTCACGCAACTGGTTGATGAAGATACAGCAGCTACCGGTACGGCCGATGGCTGCCGTGAGCTTGCGCATGGCCTGGCTCATGAGGCGCGCCTGGAGGCCCATTTTGGAATCACCCATTTCACCTTCAATTTCTGAACGCGGGACGAGGGCAGCTACCGAGTCTACAACTACGATATCCACAGCGCCGGATCGGATCAGATTTTCAGCGATTTCCAGGGCTTGTTCGCCGTTATCGGGCTGGCTGATGAGCAGGTCGTTTACATTGACTCCGAGGTGTTCGGCGTAGAACCGGTCGAAAGCGTGCTCGGCGTCAATGATAGCCGCGATACCGCCATTTTTCTGACACTCCGCGACGGCATGGATGGCCAATGTGGTTTTACCGGAAGACTCCGGGCCATAGATCTCGATGATTCGTCCCTTGGGGTACCCGTAGCAACCGAGCGCGATATCCAGGCCCAAAGAGCCGGAAGGAATGACTTCTACTTCTACGGCTTGTTTGTCGCCGAGGCGCATGATGGTACCCTTGCCATAGGTTTTGTCGAGGCGGTCTATGGTCGCCTGCAAGGTCTTGAGTTTGTTGTCTCTTTCTGTTGACATAAGCTGCGATGTTTATTGAATGTGGCGACAAAAATAAACAAAATGTTTTTGCCTGTGTGCCCGGCGATATATTTTTTTTAAAATAATTTGAAGCTCTATTGGTGCATTTGTTTGATAATCAAATTTTTAAATAAGCTTTTTTTCTAAAAAAAGATCCCTAAAATAATTGTTTTTGCCTTGAAAAAATACAAAAAAGTACCGCTCGGCGGGCAAAAAAATGTTGCAGGTAGCAGGACTAAATCTATTTTTTGTTTTAAAAAAATAACACCTTGTTCGTAGTGTTACAAAGATGACGCGGATGAACATCTGCACGCCCTGAAGGTTTTAAGGGGCGAAACGCCAAGATTGACGAATTTTGTGCCTTGGATAACAATACGGAATCAACACAACAACTGCCCTCCGCAATGGAAAAAACAATTTCGGGCTTCTCCAAATTAACCAAACGCCAAAAGATCGAATGGCTGGCCAATAACTTTTTTGAAGACCCGGATGCTGCCCAAACGGCTCTGATTGCCTGGCATCGTCGCGACGAGCAGCAACAAAAAATTATTGACGGATTTACGGAAAATGCTGTCAGCAACTTTACCCTCCCGTTCAGTGTAGCGCCCAATTTTGTGCTAAATGGCCGGGAGTATGCCGTGCCCATGGTCATCGAGGAGAGCAGTGTAGTGGCGGCGGCCTCCAGTGCTGCCAAGTTTTGGCTCGATCGGGGCGGCTTTCGCGCGGAAGTATTGGGCACGGTGAAACTCGGTCAGGTACACTTCCGCTGGACGGGTTCGCCAGCGCGCCTGCAAGCGTTATTCCCTGATCTGAAAGCCCACTTATTTGCCTCTTGCGATGACCTCACGGCCAATATGCGCCAGCGCGGTGGCGGGCTGTTGGATATTGAACTGCTCGACTTCACCCAATTGGAGCCGGAGTACTACCAATTGCGGGCTTCCTTTGAAACCTGCGACAGCATGGGCGCCAATTTTATCAACTCCGTGCTGGAGCGCTTTGGGGACCAACTGGAGTTTTTTATAGAAACTGCACCCGCGCTTGCCGATCACGAACGCGACGTGGAAGTGATCATGTGCATCCTTTCCAACTTCACCCCCAACTGCCTGGTGCGTGCCTGGGTGGAGTGTCCCGAAAATGAACTGGAAGACCTCGCCCGCGATGCCGGTCTGCCCGGCCGGTCTGCCGTTGACCGCTTCTGCACGGCCGTGCGCATCGCCGAAATTGATCCCTACCGGGCGACAACACACAACAAAGGCATTTTTAATGGAATAGATGCCGTGATACTGGCGACAGGCAACGACTTCCGGGCGGTGGAAGCCTGCGGACATACTTACGCTTGCCGTAGCGGGCAATACCGCAGCCTGAGTCGGGCCTGGGTTGAAAACGGAGTGTTCCGGTTTGAGTTGGAAATTCCGCTACCCATCGGAACCGTCGGTGGCCTCACTGCCCTGCATCCATTGGCCAAACAAGCGCTCGAAATGCTCGGGAATCCGTCGGCGCGCGAACTGATGATGATCGTAGCAACAGTCGGACTGGCGCAAAACTTCGCCGCCGTGCGCTCGTTAGTCACTACAGGCATCCAACAAGGACACATGAAGATGCACTTGACTAACATACTCAACCATCTGGGTGCTTCTGAAAAAGAGACGGCCGAAGCACAGACGTATTTCTGTCAGGAAACGGTGAGCTTCAGTGCGGTGCGGACATTTTTGGAGGGCGTGCGAACCGGGGCCTGATCCCGCCCTATCAAGAAATCCTGCTCCACACCCGGGATTCCCGGCCAGTAGTAGCCAAATGCTCCAGCAAACGCCGGTTTTCCGGCGCCGTTAAGCCCGGGTCGGTTTCCAAAATGCGGGCGGCAATTTCCCGCGCAGCGGTCAGTATTTGCCCATCACGGCCTAGGTCGGCAAGCAAAAAACGCAGCATACCGCTCTGTTGAGTGCCCTCCATGTTGCCGGGGCCACGCAGGCGCAGATCGGTTTCAGCAATGACAAAACCGTCGTTGGTTTGCACCATGGTTTGCAGGCGCTCGCGGGCATCGGCACTGAGTTTGAATCCGGTTACCAGAATGCAATACGACTGCTCGGCGCCCCGACCCACGCGTCCGCGCAACTGGTGCAATTGGCTCAGGCCAAAACGATCGGCATTTTCGATGACCATGACCGAAGCATTGGGCACGTTCACGCCGACTTCAATCACCGTCGTAGCCACCATGATTTGTGTTTCTCCGCGCACAAAGCGCTGCATCTCGAACTCCTTGTCGGCGGGTTTCATCTTGCCGTGTACGATGCTGATCTGATACTCGGGCGCAGGAAAATCGCGGCTCAGCGCCTCGTATCCGCTCATCAAGTTCAGCATATCTACTTTTTCGGTTTCTTCAATCATGGGATAAACGACGTACACCTGTCGGCCTTTGGCAATTTCTTCGCGCATAAATCCCTGTACCCGCAGGCGATGTTGCTCCGTCTTGTGAATGGTTGTGATGGGCTTTCGGCCCGGGGGCAGTTCGTCAATCACGGATGAATCAAGGTCGCCGTACAGGGTCATGGCCAGCGTGCGGGGGATGGGTGTGGCCGTCATCACCAGAACATGCGGCGGTAGCCCGGCGCCTTTTTTCCATAGGGCAGCGCGCTGCTCCACGCCAAAGCGGTGCTGCTCGTCAATGATGACCAGCCCGAGTTTTTGGAACACTACCCAGTCCTCCACCAGCGCGTGGGTTCCGATGACGATGTGCAACGAACCGGCCTCCAGTTCGTCCAGTATTGCCTGGCGTTTTTTGCCTTTCACGGTGCCGCTGAGAAAACCCACGTTGACGCCCAGATCGCCAACTAATTCGACGATATTAGCAAAATGCTGCTTCGCCAGAATCTCTGTTGGCGCCATGAGGCAGGCCTGGTAGCCGTTGTCGACAGCCATGAGCATTGCCATGAGTGCTACCACGGTTTTCCCGGAACCGACATCGCCCTGCACCAAGCGGTTCATTTGCTGCCCGGCAGCCAGGTCGGTGCGGATTTCCCGAACGACCCGTTTTTGGGCGCCGGTGAGTTCAAACGGGAGTTTTTCGGTATAAAACCGGTTGAAATTGTCGCCGATTTTGTCAAAAACAAAGCCCTTGGCGGCATCCTTCCGGCGGCGTCGAATTTGCAGCAGGCGCAGTTGCAGAAAAAACAACTCCTCAAATTTCAGTCGGCGTGTGGCGGCATCCAGTTCCTGTTGGTTTTCCGGAAAATGAATTTTTTGCAACGCTTCCCAGCGCGGCGCCAGGCGATACGCTTCGAGCATAAAATCCGGCAGCGTTTCGGGTAATTCGGTACGGGTGAGGCCGTCGAGCAGGGTGCGTAGGAGTTTGCGCATACCCTTGGCATCCAGTCCTTTTTGGGTGAGTTTATCGGTAGAGGGATACACTGGATCGAAGGTGCGGGCCGATTGGGTGTTTTCTGCCGTCACTTCCTCCATTTCCGGATGTGAAAAATTAAAACGCCCGTTGAACGACGATGCCCGGCAAAACACGACGTATTCTTTGCCCACTTTCAATGATCGTTCCAGCCATTGGATCGCCTGAAACCAGATCAACTCAACTGACCCTGTTTCGTCGCGCAGGGTACCCACGAGGCGTTTGGCGCGGCCCTCGCCCACGGTTTCCAAACGCCGTAAAATACCTTTCACCTGATATTGCTCACCCTCCGACTGGATATCGCGGATGTGGTGAAACCGGGTGCGGTCAATATACCGGAACGGAAAATGGAACAACAAATCGCCACACGTAAATACCCCGAGTTCCTTTTTCAGAACATCGGCGCGTTGCGGGCCTACACCCTTGAGGTATTCAATGGCGGTGTCGAGCATGACGGGCAAAAGTAACAGGAATTGTTTTAAATCCTACGCAAACGCTTCCAAATACCCGGCCAACACCCTCCAATACCGCTGTACTTGTGCCTTCAGTTCCGGAGTGGAGTGTTGCCGAAGTTCGAGCAGGGCTACTTTGAGGCGCACATTGGCGCGGTAGGCTTTAAAAAACCGGAACAGTTCCGCGTCTTCCGGTGCGGGCATCACCTCCCAGCGTTGTCGGTAGGTTTTTAAAAAGGCGTCTGCAAACTCCGCATGCCCCCGTGCTTCGAGGTCCATACAGAGGAACGCCAGCTCATTCAGAATATCCGCCTGCCGGAAGTGATCGCTAAATTCGATGCAGTCGAATACCACAGGGCCGGCGTCAAGCAGGAAAATGTTTTTGGCGTGCAGGTCCCCGTGGCCATCTACCCAATAACCGGTGCGTGCGCGTTCGGCGAGGCGTTCACTGTGTTGTTCCAAAAACTCGGGCACACTACTGCGCCAGCGTTGTAGCACCGTAGTTACCTCTGGTCCCAAGTGCAGCGCCATGTCGGGGCCCAGGCGATACAACTCGGCAAAGTCTGCCCAGTACATAGCGGGGTGGCATTCCGGGGGATTGCGCAAGACCACCTGGCGGTGAAACGGCGCGAGTACGGCAGCGAGTTGTTCCAGTTGTTTGGTGGTCACTTTTCCGGAATCCAGCAGTTTATCCATTTGCCGGGAGTCGTCCATCCGGCGCATGTGCACGGCGTAGTCTATTGGGGGGGCATCGGTGGCGCCAATGGTGGGTTGGCCATTTTCTTCGGCAATGGGCAACACCCCGAGGTACATTTCCGGCGCCAGACGGCTGTTGAGGCGCAGTTCTTCCTGGCAAAAATGGTGTCGTTTTTCGAGCGTGCCGAAGTCGAGAAACCCAAACGTCACCGGCTTCTTGATTTTGAAAGCGAAATCCGGAGTCAGGATGACCCAGGAAATATGCGTTTCGACGAATGCTGCCGGTTGCCTGGCGCCGGGAAACGCTCCGGTGGCAATAATGCCCTGGATTTGTTCAGCGGTCATGGTTGGAAACAATGTATTCGTGCAGTCGAGCTATGAGGGTGTCCAGGGATTCGGAATCCGACCAAAGTTCGAGGTGTGGTTCCGTCCAGGGTTCGTATTCGTCGCGTATTTTTTCATACACTTCGAAATCGGCTTCGCTGTCGGGTCGAGGCGTTTGCAGCCGTTGGCGGATGGTCGCTTCCTGTGCATGTACCTCTGCCCGAAACACCGGCACCCCGCATGCCCGCGCGACCTCTTCGAAAGGCCCCCGGATCGTTTCGAGGTAAAATGTACTGTCCACGACTGCCGTGCCGCCTCTGGTTAAAACAGCCTTCACCTTGTCGAGCATGGCGGCATAGACTCGTTTCTTGTCACTTGGCAAATAATGTCCCCGCAAGCCCAATTCAGTACGGATGAGGTCGCTATTTATAGGTGTACCGCCATAGCGCGCCGTGTATGCGCGTGCCAATGTGCTTTTGCCGGAGCCGGGCAAGCCGGAAATGAGGAGCAGCATAACGTGCGGTTGTTTAAAGGGAACACGTCACAGGTCCAATGGTTTAGGGGCGCGAACCGTTTGTGCCGAAGTGCAGGTTTTCTTGAAAAAACAAATCAATTTTATCAAAAAGATGTGCGCGATCCCTACCCATTACATTGTGTGCGTGTTCCGGGTAAACGAAATAGTCAATTTGTTTGCCCTTTTTCACGCACTCGCGGATGTAACGCAGGGAGTGTTGCCACAGCACCACATCGTCGGACGAGCCGTGTATCATCAGCAGGCGGCCATTGAGGTTGTCAATGTGGTTGAACAAACTGTTACGCGCGTATCCTTCCGGGTTTTCCTGTGGCGTATCCATGTACCGCTCGGTGTACATGATTTCGTACATACGCCAGTCAATGACCGGGCCGCCGGCTACAGCGCACTTGAATGTTCCGGCAGATTCCGGTCGGGTCATCAGGGAGGTTGCCATGAAACCGCCGTAGCTCCAGCCGTACACGCCGAGTCGTGTGGTGTCCACGAAAGACTGGCTTTTCAGGTATTGCACGCCGGCAAGTTGGTCTGCGATCTCCACATCGCCAAGGCGGCGGTGAATGGCGCTTTCAAATTCATAGCCGCGATTAGCCGATCCGCGTCCGTCCATGCTGAATACGATACAGCCCTGCTGGGCCAAACGGTGCATCCAGAGTTCGGCGGCGTTGAGCCAGGTATTGTTTACCAACTGCACGTGCGGGCCATTGTAGAGATAGACCAGCACGGGATATTTCCGGTTTGCATCAAAATTGGTGGGCAAAATGATGCGGGCATTGAGCGCAGGGCCACCGGGCGAGGGGATCGTAACGAGGCGGGTTTCGCCGAGTGCGTACTCCTCCACGGGGTTTTTGGCGCTGAAGGCGATCTTGCTGTCAGCCGGTTTTTTCACCGGATAAGCATAAATATTGCGCGGCGTAGTGGCGCTCGAAAAAACATCCAGCGCCCAGTCGCCCGTAGAGTTGACGAGCACATTATGTGTACCCGGTTCGGGGCTATTGATCCGCGTTTGGCTGGCATTGGAGGCGATTTCGGATGTCAGACAATGGCGGTTCATGCCGCTTTCGTCCGCCATTTGGTAAAAACAGCGTTTTCCGTCCTTAGAAAAACCAATGAACCGGGTCACTGGCGCATTCCCGGTGCTGATTTGGCGCAGCATTTTTCCGGAGGTGTTGTATAGGTACAAGTGGTTGTAGCCGTTGCGCTCGCTGTGCCAGATAAAATCGGTATTGGAGCCGGGCACGAACACCGGTGGGTTTTCGGGTTCCACCCATTTGTCGCTGGTTTCCTCAAACAGGGTTTTCACCAAAGCGCCCGAGCCGGTATCGTACTGGTTGAGCCACATCCGGTTTTGTTCCCGGTTGACCACAGCGATGAGGACGTGCTTATCGTCGGGTGTCCAGGCGATATTGGTCAGGTATTGTTCGGCCGGTTCGCCGGTCTTGATGTACCATTTCTGGCCCGTTTGGGTATCGTACACACCGACGGTGACGTGGTGGCTGGTGGCGCCCGCGTAGGGGTAGCGCACTTGCCGCGCCTGGGCGGGCATAGAGTCGAGGATATAGACCGGGTACTGGGTCACCATACGTTCATCCATGCGGTAAAAAGCCAGATAGCGCCCCGAGGGACTCCAAAACGTGCCCTTTGTTATTCCAAATTCCTGCCGGTGTACGCTCTCGCCATACACGATGCCGTCCTGTTCGCTTTGGGCCACGCCGAGTTCTTTGCCTCCGATGTTGACCCACAAGCCTTTGTCGCGGGTGTATGCTGCCTTGTGACTTTTTTCATGGATGTCGAGGTTGGCGGCGCCCTCCGGGAATCCGTTTTTGCGCGTCAGCGTGCCGTCCAGGTTGTAGGAATAGATGGCGGTTTTGGTTTGAAACCAGATATTTTTCTCGTCTGTCCAGGAGATGCCGGGCATTCCTTTTAGAACTTCGGCGCCTTGTTTCTCCAGTCCGGCATTGATGCCCGCGAGCAGATCGAGGGTGTCGGTAGCGAGGTCGGCGGCGTTGACGCGCACGAGTTTGTTGTTGGCGACGTGTACAAACTGGTTGCCACCCGGTATCCACTGGAGTTGGCGGAGGTTGGCCGGCGCGAGAGTCGTGCGGCCTTTCAGGATGGCATCGGCCATGGTGAAAGGCTTTTGGGCGCCGAGCAGCGCAGGGAGGGCGAGCAAGAGCAAGCCGAACAGGGCAATTTTTTTCATAAATCCGAGATTGATGGCAGGGCGGACAAAGGTAGCACGGGAGGCGGGGTTGTGGCTGGTATCCGGACTGCTTTCGACAGAGCAGGGAAAGAGGCGCCTGAATTCAAGTTTTGTCGGTACGTTTGTTGGCTTTAACCTGATGCTCCTGTCTATGCGCTACTTTATTATCGGGTTTATTCGTGCTTCTTTGGCATTATTCGCTCTCTTGGTACTTTATTTTAACATAAAACTATATGATGCTCCTGAGTGCGGTGCCACACCAAACGGATATGTAAACACAGATGTCGTCCGACAACTGCATTTTTTACGGCGAGCTTTGTATCAGGAAAGTGCGGGCGAAGCCATGCAAAATTTGTATCCCGAAGGGTATGTTTTTAGCTACTCCCTGAATGGCCTGGCATGGTGTGCAGTGGCGGAGACACTTGCCCCGGAAGCGCCTCTTCGGCAAGAAGCCCTGGCGACGGCGGCACGCAGTCTTCGCGCATTGGATTCTCCGGCGGGTAAAAACGTGTTCGATGTGCGGCTGCCGTTGAAATACGGGGCATTTTACAGGGGCTGGACGGCTTATCTTCGCGGGCGTTTGCTAAGTCTGTTTCCGACCGCAATACGTGATGCCCGGCAAGTAGCGCAATTTCAGGAGGACTGCGCTGCCATTGCCCGGGCCGTTACCCAAACCGAACAGCCTTACCTGGAATCGTACGGAGGGGCTGCCTGGCCTGCCGACAACATCGTTTGCCTTGCGGCGCTTTCCTTACACGACAAAATCATGGAACCACGGTTCCAATCCGTAAAAAAGGAGTGGCTGAGTCGCATACAACATACAATGCTGCCGGAGTACGAATTGATCCCACACGACTATGATTTGGTAAATGGTCGGTCACCAGCAGGGGTTCGAGGTTCTTCTCAAAGTCTGATGCTGGTTTTTCTTCCCGAAATAGACTCGGCATTTGCTGCCGTGCAGTATCATAATTTCCGAAAGCATTTTTTGGTACACCGAGTAGGGCTTCCGGGCATCCGTGAATATCCCGGCGGATTACCCGGGTCAGGCGACATTGATTCAGGCCCGGTGGTCTTGGGTATCGGCGGAGCAGCGACCATCGTGGGCATCAAAGCAGCGCAACAATACCAGGATTGGGACTTAGCTGTGGCGCTGCGAAATAGCGTGGAAACCCTATTGTTTCCACAAGAAAGCGGCACAGAAAAAACCTACCTGTGTGGAAAACTCCCGATACTTGACGCTTTCCTGGCGTGGAGCAATGCCGGAATTTGTGTGGCTTGCCGGCAGCAGACGGGGGCGTGGCGATGGACTTTTCAAGTTTTTTCGGTACTGTTGCTTGTGCTTTGTGCTTTTTTGATGCGGAGGCAAACGAAGTAACCGGACAAAAAAAAGAGGCAGTGCCACCACAGCACTACCTCAGCCCTAACCAAATAAAACCAAATTATCTTCTTTCACTTGTTTTTGGTTCTACAAAGGTAAATCCCTTTGTGTAACATATACAAGAAGAAGGCGGATTTTTTTTCTTTTTTTGTTAAAAAAAATCGTAGAAAAAATTGAAAAATGGCTGAAGTATTCCCAAATTTAAAAATACGCCGCACTGTTTTTTATCAAAAATAAAAACTGTAAAATCTTATTCCAAATAAAGGTGAAGTTTAGGCTATCATTTAAAACATAATTTTATTCGTTTTGATTCATGGAAAATAATTGGAAGATAACTTCAAAAGAGGTGTTCAAGGCCGTTGTGCTTATTGTATTTGCTACACGCTACCCGGCGTTGCCTGCACAAACTCCGGATCATGCTACTGACGCAGCGGTTATCCGAAAGATATACGACCAGGCCCTTACCGACGGATTGTGTTACCCGTGGCTACGCGACCTGTGTTTTGATGTGGGCCACCGCCTGAGCGGAAGCGTCGGCGCCGAAAAAGCCGTCCGGTGGTCAAAGGCTGTGCTCGATACGGTAGGCCTCGACTCCGTTTGGCTGCAGCCGGTGTTGGTGCCGCACTGGGAGCGCGGCGCGGCGGAAGAAGTGCTGGTGATTGGTACGAAAAAACGCGCAGGTATCCGGCTCGACGCCCTGGCGCTCGGCGGCTCGGTCAGTACCAATGGCAAAACATTGTCCGGGGAAGTGGTGGAAGTCACCTCCTGGCAAGAGCTGGACGATCTTGGCGAGCGCGGAATCCGCGGGAAAATGGTGTTCTATAACCGCCCCATGGACCCCACCAAAATCCGTACGTTCGAAGCGTATGGCGGCGCAGTGGACCAGCGCGTACATGGCGCCGCACGCGCAGCCAAATATGGAGCAACCGGCGTATTGGTGCGTTCCATGGGCCTGCGCCTCGACGACTACCCGCATACCGGAACCTTGCGCTACGATACTACGGTGACAAGCATTCCCGCCGCGGCAATCAGCACCAATGCCGCCGAACGACTCAGTGCATTGCTGCAAACAGAAAGCACGGCTCGTGTATCCATGAAACTCGATTGCCGTACCCTTCCCGACGCACCTTCTTACAATGTAATCGGTGAAATCCGTGGCTCGGAATTTCCAGATCAGGTCATTCTCGTGGGCGGCCACCTGGATAGCTGGGATGTGGGCCACGGTGCGCACGACGACGGCGCCGGTTGTACCCAAAGCATGGATGTACTGCGCTACTTCCGGCAAATGGGCTACAAACCCCGCCATACCATCCGTTGTGTATTGTTTATGAACGAAGAAAACGGCTTGCGCGGCGGCCAGGAGTACGCCCGCGAGGCAGCGCGCAAAGGCGAATTTCACGTTTGCGCAATCGAGAGCGACGCAGGCGGATTTACGCCCCGTGGCTTCGGTTTTGATGCTGAAGAATCTGTGCTGAACAAGTTTTTTGAAAAAGTTGCCGTCCATCAGGACTTGCTTGAGCCCTACGGCCTGAAACTTTCCAAGGGCGGATCGGGCGCCGATATCAGTCCACTGAAGGGGCAGAAAGGTTTGCTCAGCGGCTTTTCGCCCGATTCACAACGCTATTTCGACTACCACCATACCGCTGCGGATGTGTTTGAGGCCGTGAGCAAACGCGAACTGGAACTCGGCGCAGCTAGCATGGCGGCACTGGTATATTTGCTGGACAAATACGGACTATAAGTGCCGAGTTAATTCAGTCTCGGCACTTAGTCCCAAATTTTTCAAACTTGACCTACTTCCATTTTTTCATAGGCGACCGGGAGGTCAGTCTGCACGTGACCGGGCCGGATGGTGCGGCGCCCGAGCAGGCCAAGGCGGCATTGAATTTTGAGGACACGCTCTTCAGCGCGCTCAATGTTCTGCACCGCCTGATGGCTTCCGGCGGTGGGCACGGCAGTTATCACCCCAATCGCGCCTTCATCCGCAAGATTGGCCGGATTCAAGCCTCCCTGCTGAATATAACCGCCACCGACCCGGCCAGGCCGACCGACGTGCAGGTTTTGTTTGAAAAACAATGGAAGTTGCTCGCGAATGATGCCCAGGCACGGGCTTGTTTTTCGTTCGACTTCGCCCAGCAACCGCCCTATACCGAACTGGCCGAGTTGCCCTGGGAGTTTCTGTCGTATCAAAATCAGGACCTGGCACTCGGTACCGCGCCGTCTTGCGATTTTGTCCGAAAAATCCAGCAGCCTGCGCCGCCTCCTCCGCCCGCGCCGGTGCCTGTAGCAGAGGCTTTGCGTGTCTTGCTGCTCATTGGCGAACCCGATCTTGATGCCTTGCGCCGTGCCGATCAGCCGCTGGTGGCCTACCGCGAATCGTATGTGTACCGCTTGCTGCGGGTTTATGAAAATCTGGCCAATGCCCAAGCGGGTCGCCTGCACTTGCGCGTGTTGTTTCAGCCGCGCCGTGCAGAAATCCAGCAGGCCCAGCCTCAGCGCCGGGCCGTGGTTTTCGATGAATTTCTCGACCGGTTTCAGAAAAACATGGTGGAACCCGACGGCGACCCGATCCGCAGTCGCGACAATCAGGACTTCCAGCCACACGTCGTACATTTTTTCGGACATGTCGCCATGGACGAGCGCGACGAAGAAACGGTAGCCTGCATCAACGACGAGGGCGGGCTGGACTTTGTGCCCAGCCAGGCGTTTGCCGCTTGTTTTGCCGCTGCGCCGCCCGGCCTGTTTATCCTGCAAGCACCGGAGGGGGTGCAACTGCACCGCGGACCTTTTTCGCAGAGCGGTCTTCTGGCTGATCTGGCCCAGAAGCGCGTGCCTTATATCCTGAGTTTTCAGCACCCGGTGGGCGAGCAAGGTTCTCTGGCGTTTTTGCGCGACCTGTACCAACGCCTGTTCGATGCCCAGAGCGTGCCGGCAGCCGTCACCGCCGCCCGTGCGCGCCTGAACCGGGACACGGGTAGCCTCGCCGACCTTCATGCCTTTGGCAGCCCGGCGCTGTACACCACCCTGGCACAACCCCTGTATCTTGGTTTGTTGTCCAATATCCAGCCTGCCGCCACCGACACGGATAGCGCCGGCGCTGTGGCTACGATGAGTCTGACAGAGAAAATCGCCTGGTATGGCACGGAAATCCGGCGTCTGGTGGAGCACAGCGAACTGGAGGCCGCTCTGGAAAAATACCGGGAGATTGTGCATATTGCCATCCGCTCTCCGGATTCCAATATAGCCCTTGCGGAATCGTATCAGGATGAGATGAGCAGTTTGTTCATGCGGTTCAACGATGCGAAAATATCGCAGCAACGCGGAGATATTACCATAGCCGAACGCTCGCGGCAATACCAGAGCGTGGGCAACGCACTGCTGGATAACTTTAAGCCAAGCCGTTTTCCCGGCATTACCCAAAAAACGCCTGCCGATAAACCTGTAGCGAATACCCCCCGACTGCGGTAGTGGGGCATACAGCCGAAAAACACGCTAACACCAA
This sequence comes from Saprospiraceae bacterium, assembly GCA_041741155.1. Lineage (GTDB taxonomy): Bacteria > Bacteroidota > Bacteroidia > Chitinophagales > Saprospiraceae > M3007. The sequence goes on from JBGSKO010000211.1 coordinate 95,179, forward strand.
GGCACCCAAACACGTACAAAAATGCACCATACCACCTTCCCATCCATCCTCGCCGAGGCATATCGCCGGGCCGCACTCGCCGGTCAGGACATGCACGCCTTTGCCGGAAGTATGGAGCAGGTACAATCGGCGATAGCAACCGAAACCGATCTGTACATACAGTGGGAACGCCTCACCGATCGCATCGGCGAGGCCCTGTGGATGCATGCCGATCCGGCGCCGTTCCAACTGGTGTACACCGTTTTTTTGGAAAACCTCGGCGCGCAATTTGCCCAGGCGATCGTGTGGCCCGGCGCTTCGGAAGCCGACAACTGGCGGCGCTGGCGCGCGGCATTTTCCGAGGCCAGTTTCCACTGGCGCTACGAGGCCCTGCACGCACTTTGCCATACACCCGCTTTGCAAGCCTGTTTTGGAAAAAAAATTAAACCCTACGAGCAGTTCCTCTTGTGGTTCCGCGACCGCCGCTGGGTCGAAACCCGGGCTGTTTTTCAGGACCTCGCTTCGGACAAAGATTTACCTGAGGAACAGCGCGGCTACCACCACTACGTGTGTGGGCAGATAGATCTGTATTTTCACTACGAATACGCACAAGCCAAGCACCTGTTCGAAACCGCCGAAACCATGCTCGCAGGCAAACCCCTGGCCCTGCACGGCAGGATCGAGTATTTATTGAAAGGCCCGGAAAAAGACCGCAACCTTGATCGTGCGCTGGAAGTGGCCGATGCAGCATTGCAATTAGACCCGGATCACGGCGCGTCCATGCTCGAAAAGGGCGATATCTTGCTTGAAATGGGCCGTTTGGCCGAAGGCGAAGCCCTGTACCACTTAGCCAGCCGCAAACACCCGGGCAATGTGCTGTCCTACCTCCGCCTCATTGATTTATACGGCAAACCCGATTTTTTTGAGCACAAACAAACCGAGATCGAAACGTTGCTGAAAACAACCATCGAACTCGATCCGGATGCCCGGTTCCGGACCCGATCGGATGTGGCAGTGATTTTTCAAAACCAGGGTGAAGCATATTGGCCAAAGGCCAAAAAACTGCACGAGGAAGCTATTGAGGCGTATTCCGAAGGCATCATGGCCCGGCTGAACCTCGGCTATTATTTTCTGGACGTCACGAAGGAACTGGATAAGGCCGATGCGATTTTCCAGGAGGTAACAGTGTTGGCGCCTGAAGCGCGGGAGGGCTACCTCGCGTTGGCCCGTTTGCGGGAAGCCCAGGAAAAATGGGAGGAAGCCATCATGTACCACCAGCGCGTACAGAAGATTATCCCCACGTGGGAACGCTTCATGCTGGTCAATAAGGCGCGCTGCTTGCGCCTGCAAAACCAACTTGAAGCGGCGGAAACCTCATTGCTTCGCGCCTGGGAGCTGGACACCTACGACGACTCCGGGGCCATCTCCGAACTATACGAACTGGCCGAGCGCCTGTACAAAGACCCCGAAGATCCGAACCCCGATGGGGCCGTGCATTTGCTGCAACGCGCCCTGGAAGTACACACCGGTACGCCCGACAGTATCGCCGGCCTCACCAACCGCCAGGGCCATGCCCTTTTTTACGAGAGCCGCTATGCAGAAGCGCTGCCGTACTACCGGAAAGCGGCTTCAATCGTGCCCACTGAGCCGGTGTATTTCACCAACCAGTTCGACTGTTTGGAAAAAATGTACCGGGAAACTTTTGAGCAGACCCTGTTTGAGGAAGCTCTGGAAGCCTTGAATCTTGCAGCCCGACTGGCGCCACAGGATTCTTCTATTCCAAAAAAACGCCGGCAGTTGGCCCGCGTCCGCTACAACCCGCATTTGGCTGATCAGCCCCTGCTGTACCAGGTCCATGTGGAAGTAGGCCAGCCGCTGCTGAGCGAAATCACACAGGATTTCCAGACCCTGCTGCCAGGCATATCCGTGCTGACCGAGGACTTGCGCAAGCGGATGAACAATCGCTATGCCATCAATTTGCCCGGTGTGCGCTACCGGGATATCACCGATGGTGACGGGGCCTACCAGTTCCGCCTGTACGAAACGCCGGTGCTCTATGCCCGCTTGCCCGACGGCGCCCCGCCAACCATGGCGGCTGTTCTGGAGCAACTGGAGACGTTTTTGACGAATTACGGGCTTGACCTCTTTGTAAACTACTGGGATGTGGACCGGGAGGTGCCTTTTTTGCCCAATGCCGAACTGGTACATTTCACCCGTACGGTGATGGCGCTGCTGGCGGAGGGGGTGCCGTTGCCGCCCTTGCCAGAACTCCACCGAATGTACTGCAGCCTTGACGGCGCGCGCTTGCCTGCAGCCGAGGTGGTAGAAAAACTGCGTTGCTCAGACGCGTTGCTGCCCAACCTGCCGGGGCGGCAATCCACCTATCACTATATTCGGCTCGAAGAAAACGAAGAGCGGATGCTGATTGCGGGTATTGTGGGTAAAGGCAACGCCCGGGCGCTTGCGCTGCCGCCAGACTATATGCTTCGGCTCTTTGGCGCTATGCTCCTGGAGTTGCAAAAACCGGTCAGACCACAGATCGCCCTCGTAGTCGGGCACGATGACCTGCGACCCTTGTTGCGGAGTGCGCTGGCGAAACTACCATATATACCCGTCCTGAAAACCAGCGAACTGCCGGCCGATGCGGAGGCGCGTTTTCTCGCACCGCTGAAAATTGCAGCGCGGGACAACGAAGCCTATCAGCTTGACCCGGCCTCCGGTACTCCAACCACTAATTAACCACGCTCCTGAACACGTATGCCGACCCGGTTTGATATAGACATAGAACTTTTCGCGTTCCCCGGCGTGCCGTCCCCCGATGCCGCTGCGCTACAATTGGAGGTGGCAATCGGACTGGCCGAGTTGTGGTCCGAGATGGGACTGCCGGCCGAGCCGGTCGTATCGGTGCGCAACAGTCCCGAGCCGGCCGATCTGTTCGATTTTTCCCTGCGTCTTGGCGGGCAGTTGGTGCCCGTTCCGGTTTTTCGACCCGACTGGCCGGCGCCGCCGACAGCGTTCCGCATCCTGACGGCAATTTTTGCGCAACGGACCCGCCTGGCTTCCGATGAACTCTTGAGGCTCTTGCGCGACCAGTATTTTTCCCAAAGCAAAACCCCGCCTTCGTGGAGCAGCGCTCCGTTGTCGGTATGGCGCGCATTGGCCGATTTGTTGTTGCAAAACGGATTCAGCCTTGATCGTTTAGCCGTATGCCTGGAACATTGGCAACCCGAAAACGGCCCGGAAGAAGCGTTTGAACGTCTCATCGAAAACATGGACGCGCTGACCCTGACGGTAGTGGTGCGCCCGGAAATGGCAGCAACGTATTCCGCGGATGACCCTGGTCCGGAAACACGTTTCCCGGAATTTTATGTGCAGGCATACCAAGACCTCGGTATCGTGTTGCCGCAAATTCAGCTGGAAACGTCGGACGACCTGCTCCCCGGCTATTTTCAGTTGCGCCTGAACGACCTCCGGGTGCCGGTGCTGCCCGGGTTGGATATCGGTGCGGCATTGTACGATGGTGCGGCCGATGCCCCTGTTTACGTGCCGACCGCCGGTATTTTTTTAGAAAACAAACAAATCGCACATGCTCCAGGTGAAACGCTCATAGTGGGTGGCCCGTGGGCCTATCTGCAGGACTGGCTCCAATATTGGGTGCATCAGAACGCCGGCTGGTATGTCAACACCGGCATTTTGGAAACCCTGTTGGACGGCCTGGAGGAGAGCAACCGCTCTCTGATCGTGATGACCCGCGAGCAATGGCCAACCCGTCGCTTGTGTGCCGTGTTGCGGATCCTGTTGCGCGAGCAAGTGAGCATCCGCAACCTGTCGGAAATCCTTGAAGTGCTGTTGCGTCTGGACGGCACGTTGGCGGTGGACGAAACCCTGTACCTGCCGTTTTTCGCGCCTGTCAGCCGGGTTTCGCCGGTGGCGCCGGGCATGCCCGAAGGGATGCTGAGCGACGCGCAATTGGCCGGACAAGTGCGCGCGGGCCTGCGCTACCCCGTTGTTTTCCCCCATTTGAAAAGCGGGTTGTTGTCTGCGTACAGATTTTCGGAGCACACCTTGCGCGATTTCCGGGAAGGATTTTTTCAACACGCCGAGCCCCGGAAAGGCACGGCTTTTCGTGCGTTATTGCAGGCTTTATTCGAACAAACAGTGGAAGATTGGCCCAAGCCCGTATTTTTGGCGCCCACTGGAATACGCCCGGCAATAGTAGCTGCGCTGCGCCCGTATATTCCGGAAATCGTCGTGCTGGGCTACGACGAAGTGCCCCCGATTTTTGTTTTGAATGAAAAAGCAACCATCCGTCCATAACGCATCGCTCCCGTGGAAACAATCATCCAACAAATTCGCCAGCTGGTGGAAAATAGCCGCCTGGATGCGGCGCTCGATTTGCTTCTGGAACATGCCGGCTCCAACGCCGGACTAAAAGACGAGGCAAGTATCCTCAAAAATACCTTGTCCAGGGTGGAGCGCGAGAAACGCATCGGCAGTATGGATTTTCGTGAACACTCTCGGGAAACCGTCAAAATTTCGTCGGCTATTCTCGATCTGATCCGGCAATTGCCAAAGCCGGCGGTCCCTATCGCGGCGGCGCCTGCTCCGCCTGCTGAACCAGTTCCAACAGTTCCGCCACCCACACCAGCACGCCCGTACAAAGTGTTTGTGTCGTATGCCCGGGAGGATGAAGATTATGTGAAAAAATTGCGCGCACACCTCCGCAGCCTGGAACTGGACGGAATGATTACCCTTTGGACGGACGACCAGATACTGACGGGCGATGCCTGGGCCGAAGAAATTCAAAAGCAGATAGACCAAACGGACATCATGCTCTTGCTGATGAGCCCTGATTTTGTGAACTCCGATTTTATTCAGCGGGTCGAACTCAAACAGGCGCTGGAGCGCAAGGTGGCTGGAAAAAATCTCGTGGTACCGGTAAATTTGCGCCGCGTACACTTGCCAGAATTTCTTTCCCGCTTGCAGTACACGCCCCGCCAGGCGCCTGTAGCCGGCTCCGCGGATCAGGACGAGGCATGGTACACGGTGGCGCAGGACATCAAAAAATTGATCAAAGGAAAATTTGAGCCGACGGCTAACAGCTAAATCAAAATGGGTCGCAAGAACAAACTCCGCAAGTTTGCCGAAGTACTTTCCTTTCCCAACGTGTACGAGTGCTACGACGTACAGCGCCCTGCTCTGGTAGGCGCGGATATGCAGCCGGTGGAACTGAAAGGCCGGTGGCACGAACAACATTTTCACAACGATCACCCGATTGTGCTGGAGCTGGCCTGCGGCGGCGGCGAATATACCGTAGCGCTGGCCCGGCAGTTTCCGGAGCGCAATTTCATCGGCGTGGACGTGAAGGGAAACCGCATCTGGAAGGGGGCCAAACAGGCCCTGGAAGCAAACCTGGCCAACGCTGCTTTCCTGCGCACCCGCATCGAAATCATTGATCACTTTTTTGCCCCCGGCGAGGTGGATGAAATCTGGATCACGTTTCCCGATCCCTTCCCGCGTTCCTGCAAGGAAAACCGGCGCCTGACCTCGGCGTATTTTCTGAATAAATACCGCCTGATTCTGCGCCCCGGAGGGCTCGTACACCTGAAGCACGACGACCCAGATTTTTACCAGTTCACACTTGATACCATTGCCGCAGACCCGCGCTGCAACCTGCTCTATACCGACGACGATATTTACGCCAAGCCGCTCCCGTCTCCCGAACTGGGTATCCAGACGCTGTACGAGAGCATGCACCTGGCGGCGGGCAAGACGATCAAGTATGTGCGGTTTACGATTTGACGGAGGGAGCAGGGCAAACGCACTACAACACAATCTTCCCGTTCCACCACTCCGTTTCGATCTCGGCGTTGTTTTTTCGGTAAAACCGGAGAGCCGGTTCGTTCCAGTCCAGCACCTGCCATTTGACGAGCCGGCACCCCCGACGGAGGCCTTCTTCGAGTACGGCGTCGAACAAGAGCTGGCCGATACCGTGGCGGCGGTAGGCTTCGCTAACCACCAGATCGTCGAGGTACAACATTTTGCCCCGCCAGGTAGAGTAGGCCATGTAGTATAGCGCCATGCCGACCACCTGGCCGTCCATTTCGGCGACATGGCTCTGGAACAGCCCGTCGCGAAAATCTTCCAGATATTCGGCTGGAGTGGTCGTCACGGATTCCGGCGATTTCTCGTACACCGCCAGTTCATACACCAGGGCATGGATGGCGGGCAGGTCGGCTTCGGTAGCAGGTCGGATGAGCATAATGTCGGGATGATCGGGAAAAAGTAAAATAGTGAAAGGCCAAGCGTTACTCAAAAAACGGGTTGTACTCTTTTTCGTGGCGGATCGTGGTGGCCGGGCCGTGGCCGGGATACACCATCGTTTCGCCGGGGAGGGTAAACAGTTGGCTGCGTACGGATTCGAGCAAGGTGCTGTGGTTGCCGCCCGGCAGGTCTGTGCGGCCAATACTTTCCAGAAAAAGCACATCGCCCGCGAGCACAAAACCGCTTTCCGGGCAATAAAACGACAAACTGGCGGGCGAATGGCCGGGGGTAAACAGAATGTCCAAACGGGTATTTCCAAACGCCAACACCGTACCGGCTTCCAGAAAATGGTCCGGCATCGGCGACGGCTCGGCGCCCGGAATGCCGTACATCCGGCAGGTGGCCGGGTAGTGTTCGAGCAGCGGAAGTTCGCCCCGATGCAGCTCGGGCAATACCCCCCAGGTGCGGTGCACAAAAGCATTGCCGAACACGTGGTCGAGGTGGCAGTGCGTGTTGATGAGTCGGACGACGCGGAGTTTTTTATTCGAAATAAAATCGCGCAGCGTGGTGCGTTCCGCCTCGGTATAACAACCGGGATCGAAAATGGCACAATCGCCGCTGTCGTCGTACACCACGTAGGTGTTTTCTGCGAAAGGGCTGAATTCAAAAACGGTTACCTCTGTCATAGCCCGGCAAGAATACGCATTTTTGGAATGTGCGGCACATCCACTTCCGGCTTACTGCACGACTACGCGTTTTTCCAGCACACCTTCTTTTGTTTGAATACGCAGGGTGTACAGCCCTTTTTTCCAGCGCTGCGTGTCCAGCCGGGTGGTGTGTACACCGGTCGGCAGGTGGGTTTCTACCAACCGGCCGATGGCGTCAAACACGTCCACGTGCTCCAGCGTGAGCCCCCCGACCGCCAGCCAGACTTCTTCAGCAGCGGGGTTGGGATACAGCAGCGCCTGAAGTTTGGAGGTTTTGTCGGACGTGCCGGTAGTTTCCTGCACATGCAGCCACAGGGTATCTTTCACAATACCCTCCATTTCGATGGTATTTCCGGAGGCATTAATAGCTTGCAAGCCGTGTACGGGTACGATGAAGGGGATTCTGGCGCCGCCGGTGCGTTCGATAACATCAATAATAATGATGTAGTTGGTAGCAAAATTGATCTTCGCGATACTACCGAAACCCGATACCGGCTGCCCGTACTTGCGGGCAAAACCGAGGTCGAACTGGCGACGGCTGTAATTATCCTTGGGCAGGAGCAGGATATCTGTCGGGAAGCCAAAGAACGAGCTGGTACTGTACAGCACTTCCGGGTCGTGGTTGACGTACTCCGGATAGGTAAGTGCAAAAGCGAGTCCGTACAAATCGAGCGCGGGCTTGGAGGGGGTGCCGACCATGATATCGGCGCTGATTTGGAAGGGGACAGGGTTGTTGGGGTCAATGATCACCGAATCCACGGCAAACCGCAACCATACCTTGGGTACATTGCCCAGGTTCACGATGACGCCGGTGTCTATGGATGTATAATTCTGGTCAATGGCATTGCGGTCAAAATCGTTGACCACGCCGTTGCCGTCGCAGTCTATGTGTTTAAAATTGACGCCTGCCGTTGTCGCTTGTGTCCAGTTTGGGGCAAACTGCGGCGTCCAGGCGGTGGTGGCAAACGGCCGGGGAACGCCGGTTTTTGCGAAGCCCAATCCCAGGTTCAGCAGGTCATACACATTGGCTTTTTTGTCGCCGTTGGCATCGCCGGGAAGAACATAGTCTGTAACGGTGGGGGAGTTGTCGGCGAACAGGCTGTAGGTATCCGTCACGACTATTTTGTCCACCGACGACACGCAATCGTTGTTTTTCCAGACGGTCAGGTTGGTGCGGTACACGCCGCTGCCGGCATAGTGGTGTTCCACGGCTGTATCGGTCGGGCTGCCCGTCCACAACGGGCTTCCGTCGCCAAAATCCAGCTGGACATTGGTGTAGCTGCCGCTGGACAAATTCCGAAAACGCACGGTATAACCTTGTGCGGGGCTGCCGGATAACACTTCTGCTTCCAGATCGGCGCCGCAGGTTCCGGGCGTCGGTGCGCCGCACTCGCCCGACCACCATTTGGTGACGCCGGCGGCCATGGCTGCGCACTCGTTGGTGTAGGTGACGCCGTTGCAGCCGCACACCGGAGCAAAAAAGGACGGGCAAATTCCAGTGGGGTTGACCATTGCCGGGTTGACGCAGCCGGCCGATGCTACCGTGACGGCCTGGCAGCGTGTGGTCGTGCAAATCGAAAGGTCCGGGTTTTCAATTTCGTATTGTGCGCAGATATAGTAGGTGCCCTCGCCCGGCAGTGTTGCCGTAAATTCAGGCGTTTCGGCGAGGATGATGTTGGTTTTGTTGTTGAACCACTTGATGGATTTGACCACACCGGGATTGGATGAGACGGGGGTTATTTTCCCGAACAGTTTGGTTCCTACGGCGGTGACGACCACGTCGTAGCCGCACCAGTTGGGGTTTTGTTGGCTGACAAATACATCCCGGCAGGTTTGGACCGAGCACCCGAAAGCATCCGTTACGGTGAGGCACACGGGGAAATAGCCTTCCTGCGGAAACGTGTGTTGCACGACGTGCCCGTATGCGACAGAGCCGTCGCCGAAATTCCAGGCGCAGAACTGGGACATCGGATCGTACAAATCGGCCGAAAAGGTCAGGCGGAAAGCATTTTGCTGGCTGACTGCATACCCGAAATTGGCAATACACGGCAAGGTATCGGACACGCAGGTGAGTTTTACCACCGGAAGCCCGTCGGATGTGCATCCGTGCGGCAGTGCTGTCGGTGCGGCGGAGAACCGAACCGTTTTGCCGCTCGCCAGGTTGTCCAGGCCTTCTACGGCGAGCAGGAGCTGGCCGTTGTCCAGGTCAATAATTTTGGCGCCGCAGCCGGCGGAGGTGCTGGCCACCCATCCGACCCGTTCGCACTGCGCCGGGAGGCGGGTACTGAGGACCAAGGACAAAAAAAGCAGGCCAATCAGGCCTGCCTGCCGCACCGGCAAGCATGGAACACGGAACACAGGTACAAGTGGAAGCATAGTCGAAATTAATTTCAGGCAGTATTTCACCCAACAAAGATTAAATTTTGATGTCGCACGGCAAAAGACATTTTCAATAACTTGCCGAAGAAAAAAAAGTTGATGGTTTACTTATCAATTTGACAATCAAAAAATTAAAATTGCCCGCTCTAAGCAAAAACCAGCATCTTCATCCCCCATCGACCAATCCGGTGTAAGCTCCATAAACCATCCTAAACGACACTACCCGTCATGTTCAGCGACAAGCTGTTCTCTCTTCTGGGCGCCTTTACCAAGTATGATCTGAACCGGCTTCGGAAGTTCGTACAGTCGCCCTATTTCAATGACCAGGCGGACGTGGCGCGCCTCTTTGAGGTGATCAATACCGCCGTTCGGAGTGGCGAAGAGGCCGTAGCTGCTTTAGATAAGCCCGCCGTTTGGAAGGCGCTGTATCCCGGCGTACCCTTCGACGATGCGCACCTGCGGCGGTTGACTTCCGATTTGACGCAACTTGCCCAGCGTTTTCTGGTGGAGGAGTACCGCCAGCAAGACCCGTTGACGGAGGCCCTCGACCTGCAGCGGGCGCTGGAAAAATACGACTTGCCCAAGCACCTGGCGAGCGCCGAGCGCACGATCGAAAAGCTGTTGGGCCAAAGTACGGGCAAATCCACGGACCACTATTATGCGCAGTTTCGGCAGTACTGGAATGTGTTCAACCGCGCGTCCAAAATGGTGGCCACCGCCGGTTTCACCGACAAGCTGGTGGCTGCCGACTTCCATCTGGAGTGTTTTTACCTCGCCCAAAAGCTAAAACTATACATTGATTGGCTGCTGTATCGCGGCTTTCGTATTACCGAACGGGAGGTGCCGGTGGTGCCCGGTTTTTGGGAGTACCTGGAGGACGAGCGTTTCGAGGCCGTGCCGCTCATTCGTATTTTCCGAAAGGTAATTATCTGTTTTGCCGATTCGGAAAACGAAACGCATTTCGAAGAGCTCTTGCAACTGCTGACCCGCTCGGATGCCGACCTGACCCGCAGCGATTTGCGCGAGTGCTTTTTTATCGCGCAGAATTACTGCGCGCTCAAGATCAACCAGGGTAAAACCGATTTTTATTACCGTTACTTTTTGATCATCAAAAATATGGTGGATCAGGACCTCCTGCTGGAAAACGGCCAGTTGCCCGAGTCGGTGTTCAAAAATTTTATCACGGTGAGTTTGGGCGCCGGGGAGTACGACTGGACGGAACAGTTTATCCGCCAGTATGCCGATTTTTTACCCGCCCGCATCCGCGAAAACGCCCGGATGTTCAACCTCGCGTATGTCTATTTTTATCAGAAAAACTACGACCGGGTGATCGAGTGCCTGCGCGATGTGGAATACAGCGACGTCGTGTATGCCCTGGGGGCCAAATCCATGCTTTTGCGCACCTACTACGAGCAAGGCGAGCTTCTTGCGCTCGACTCGCTCATGGATAGTTTCCGCATCTTCTTGCGGCGCAACAAGGTTATTTCCAAAAACCTCAAACGCGAATACAACAACTTCCTGAACCTGGTAAAAAGACTGACCATGATCACGGCCTCCGACAAAAAAGCCCTGGCCGATCTGCACCGTCGGGTCAGCGAGACCTCGTACTCCATGCCCAAAAATTGGCTGCTGAAAAAAATTGCGGAAATTGAAAAAGGGAGGAGCAGACGGTGAAGGAGGTGGGGTTTATAGGGGTTTATAGGGTTTATAGGGTTTATGGGGTTTATATTTTTCTGTGCGATGAAATGGATTTTTGTTCGATACTATTGGCTTTTCACGTTTGGGTTTGCATAGGGTGCTCAAGCACAGTCATCCTTGCCGGCCGGCGATGATCGCGCATTTTCCTGGGCTTTGGAGGCAGCGACATACCATACGGTGCTGTGGCGGCATACGCCAAAATTGACGATCCGGACCGGGCAGCCGGTGTGGGGGCAGGAGGTGGGGGTGCGCGTTCAAACGCAGGGCCACAAGCCGTGGCAGGCATGGCAGCATTACCCCACTTTTGGCGTAGCCTTGGCGCATTTCCGTATGGGAGAGCAAGCACACGGGGATGCGGTGGCGTTGTTGCCTAATTTGGGCGTACCCGTGCTGCGCAGTAGTCGGTGGCTGGCTATTTTTCGGGTGGGAATGGGAATGGGTTACGTGTCAAAACCGTACGATTTCTTTGACAATCCCGGCCAAAATGCCATTGGTTCGCACTGGAATAATTTCACCCAGTTTCGGCTAAGCCTGGAGTACAAACTGGATGCGCATTGGCGGGTACAAGCAGGCGGGGGACTTAGTCATTTTTCAAATGGCGCCATGGTGTTGCCCAATTATGGCGTGAACCTTCCCGGTGGTTTTGCTGCGCTGGTTTGGTCGCCCGCCGGTATTCGGGAAGAAACATTCATACCTGCTTTGGAAAATAAATACGTCGGTCGGCGCTGGGGCGGCATCGTCTCGGGGGGCCTGGCCAGGGTTGAGTATTCTATTTTCGACGGACCGCGCTACTTAGTCTGGGGTCTGACAGGAGCCGGGTATTTTCAGATCAACCGGGTAAATCGCGTGCTTGCCGGCATGGAATACGAGTTCAACGGGGCGGTATTTGCTTTTGGCTTGCGTTCTGCCGAATTTCGGGACAAGCACGAGGCTCGCATCGGGGCCACCCGATTGGCCTTTACGGTGGCCGATGAGTTTTTGTTTGGCAATTTGGGGCTACAGGTACTGGGAGGAATATACACCGGCAGCCGCAGGAATCAGCTCGTTTCGCATCCGTGGTACACCAAGCTCACGGTGCGGTACTACCTGCCGCCCATGGTTCGTTCGCCGATTCGGTGTTTCGCAGGCATTTCACTAAAGGCCCACCAGACCACAGCGGAGATGTTTATGGCAAACATCGGGGTGGCTTTTTGAAAACATTATCGTTTACGAAAGGACAGGATAGTGTACCCAACGACGGTGATAAGGATTGTGCCAACAAAAAACCACATCATCCGCTCGTCGAGGGCTGTTGTTTGTGCGGTGCCAACTCGGATAATACCTTGTATCAGGTAGGCAAAAAGACCGACAATAAGCACCTTGAGCACCCGAATCATCTGAGTTGCCATGCGGTATTGCTGTTCGGCATTTTCAGACGTGATCTGGACGGAATAATTGAAGGTATGCGGGACGCGGACCAGAATGGTCAGGAGTGTGTACAATGCTACCCCCAGGATGGGTAAGAGCCACAAGGTGGTCTTGGGGCCGAAACCATCCGCTTCGCCACGGGCATTGAAGTGTTGCGGGATGGTGTCGGGTAACTCCGTGTAATACACCGCCGGTAGTAGCAGCAACAAGATCATTCCAGCTGCAGCGATACCCTCCAGAAACCAGTCAAAAGGGCCTAAATTCAAGGCAACTTCAGGTCGTTGTTCTTTTTTCATGTTTTAAAAAAGGATAGTGGTGTGCTACGAATCTTTGTTGTTCCCGGCATCCGTGTTTGCTTTACTACCGTGCTTTGGTTCCCGTCCGGCCTCCCGCAAGGCCCGGCTGATGATCCACTCCACGTGCCCGTTCACGCTGCGAAATTCATCCGCAGCCCACTTCTCGAGCGCCTCGTAGGTGGCTTCGTCTATGCGCAGCACGAAATTTTTTTTGCTAGCCATGTTTTGGTGTTTTGGTGTTTTGGTGTTTTAATGCTTGGGTAGAGCGAAACTCCCAAGCACTAAAACACCAAAACACGTTCCCCTACTGATGCAGCGTGCCGGTATTCAGCACCGGTGTAGCGTTTTTATCGCCGCAAAGCACGACCATGAGATTGCTGACCATGGCGGCTTTTTTGTCGTCGTCGAGTTCCACGATTTTCTTTTTCGAGAGTTGGTCAAGTGCCATTTCGACCATACCCACGGCGCCTTCCACAATTTTGCTGCGGGCGGCTACGATGGCGGTGGCCTGTTGGCGTTGCAGCATGGCTCCGGCGATTTCTGTTGCGTAGGCCAGGTGGTTGATGCGGGCTTCGATCACGTCAATGCCGGCGATTTCCAGCCGTTCGCTGATCTCGCGGACAAGCTCATGGTTAACTTCGTCGGAGTTGGTGCGCAGAGTCACGCGGGCATCTTCATCCTCCAGATTGTCGTAACTGTACATGCCCGCCAATTTCCGGATGGCCGATTCGCTCTGTATTTTGACAAACTCCTGGTAATGCTCCACCGCAAACGCAGATTTGAACGTGTCCTCCACCCGATACACCACCACGGCGCCGATCATGATCGGGTTGCCCTGCTTGTCGTTCACTTTTACCACAGGCACATCAAAGGTGACCGCGCGGACGGAGATTTTTTTACGGGTGAAAAACGGATTGACAAAAAAGAAGCCGCTTTCTTTGGCGGAACCGACATAAGAGCCAAACAGGGTCAATACGCGGGTGCTGTTGGGTTCAATGGCGATAAACCCGGGAAGAATGATTGTGGTAGCAACAACAATGAGTGCCGCACCGGCAAAAATGAGCTTGACCACAATCAGCGCGATACCGCCAACAATCAAGAGTAAACAAAGCGCCAGCATATTCCAGCCGGAAGCAGGTTTAACGATTTTTTCCATGACAAGGTTGATGTTTTTATGATATTGAAATGATATCACAAAGATGGCATCAAGGCCCTGGAAAAGTCAAGAGCAGGCGGACGAAAAAAGGAGAACGCAGGTTTTTTACCGACGAAAAGATCGATGTAAGGCGACGAACGGGCGCTTAGGCATTCAGTTGCTTCCAGAGCAAATCCTTTAGCTGCTGGATATGCTTGCCGGTTACAGCCGAAATGAAGATGGTCTGGATATCGGGCGGCAGGGTATCGCGCAGCATTTTTTCCAGGTCATTGTCAATAAGGTCGGCTTTGGTGACGGCCAGCATACGCGGCTTGTCGAGCAGGTCTGGGTTGAATTCCTTAAGTTCATTGAGCAGGATGTCAAATTCCTGCTTAATGGTGCGGTTGGTATCGCAGGGGACCAGGAACAGCAGCACGCTGTTGCGCTCGATGTGCCGCAAAAAGCGGTGGCCAATGCCGCGGCCCTCGTGTGCGCCTTCGATGATCCCGGGGATGTCGGCCATGATAAATGACTGTCCGGGGCGGGCTTCTACGATGCCGAGCTGGGGCACGAGGGTGGTAAATGGATAGTCTCCGATTTTGGGTTTGGCAGCACTGACGGCGCCGAGCAAGGTACTTTTGCCGGCATTGGGGAACCCGACAAGGCCTACGTCGGCCAGCACTTTCAGTTCCAGCACGATCCACTTCTCGATGCTGTCCTCGCCGGGCTGCGCGTATTTCGGTGTCTGGTGGGTAGAGGTTTTGAAAAAGCTGTTGCCTTTTCCTCCTCGTCCGCCGGGGATCAACACTTTTTCGTCGTCCCGTTCGGTGATTTCCAGTAGTACCTCACCCGTTTCGGCATCCTTGGCTACTGTGCCAAGGGGGACTTTTACGATGACATCGCCGCCGTCGCTGCCGGTTTTCATACCTCCGCTGCCTCCGCTACCGTCTCGGGCTATGATATGTTTGGTGTATTTCAGGTTAAGCAAGGTCCATTCGTGCGGATCTGCTTTCAGGATAATGGAACCTCCGCGACCGCCGTCGCCGCCGTCTGGGCCACCTTTTGGTATGCCTGCGGCGCGGTGAAAGTGTACACTGCCTGCTCCGCCCTTACCGGATCGGAACATAATTTTTACGTAGTCAACAAAATTCTGCTCTGCCATTTGCTAAAATTGGGCGGCAAAGGTAGTCAATTCTGCGCCGTACTGTAGTTTGGAGGTGGCGTTACCGATACAGCGCCATGTATCGGGAAATATACTTGCCGATTACATCAAATTCGATGTTCACGGTATCGCCCGCAGAAAGGGTTTTGAAATTGGTGTTTTCCCAGGTGTACGGGATGATGGCCACAGAAAATACATCGTCATGCGGCTCCACGACGGTCAGGCTTACTCCGTTGAGGCAAACGGAACCTTTATCCACCAGCAAATGCTCGGGGGAGGGCTGATACTGAAAGGTAAAACGCCACGAGCCGCCTGTTTCCAGCACCTCCAGACATGTAGCCACCATATCCACATGACCTTGCACGAGGTGGCCGTCCAGCCGCCCACCCATGGGCAGACACCGTTCCAGGTTGACCAGCGTGCCTTCCCGCCATGCACCGAGATTGGTGCGACGCAGTGTTTCTTCCACAGCTGTCACGACATGGTGGTCATCAAACACACCCACCACGGTCAGGCATACACCGTTGTGACTCACGCTTTGATCCACCTTCAGCGCACTGCTGATGGGGCTGCCAATAGTAAAATGAACGTTGGAGCGCTCCTGCTCGATTTTTCGCACGGCGCCGAGCGCCTCAATGATTCCGGTAAACATAAAAAAGGGTTGCTGATTCGGGGGTTAGAAGGTTTCGGGTTGGAGGGTTTCTGGTTAGAAGGTTTCTGGTTGGAGGGTTGGAGGGTTTTTGGTTTGGGTTGCTCATAAACCGCTGGTTGTGGAATTCGTTCAAAAGTAGTGCAACCGCCATTGCCGGCCCGCTTATTTTTTGAGAGTGTTCAGAGAACTTTGTCAGCCCGTTGAGCGTAAATTTAACACAGACAACCGCAGACTGCTGCACAGACAAACACAGAGGTTTGATTCTAATTAAGGTACAATCTGTGTTTGTCTGTGCAGCAGTCTGCGTTTGTCTGTGTTAAAAAATCTCTCGGTAGGTTTGACACAGTTCTCTGAACACTACCTATTTTTTACCAGCAGCCCCGACCCCCCCGAACCTTCTAACCCTCTAACCTTCCAACCCTCTAACCTTCTAACCTTCTAACCTTCCAACCTTCTAACCCTCTAACCTTCTAACCTTCTAACCTTCCAACCCTCTAACCTTCCAACCCTCATTCGGCTAATTCCATTTCCTGTAGCACGGGTATTTTGTCCAGAGCCTGTTCGAGGTCCCACCAAAGGTCCTCGACATTTTCCACACCAATGGATAGGCGTACCAGTGCATCGGTGATGCCGAATTCGATTTTTTCTGCCGGATCTACGCCGGCATGGGTCATGGTGGCCGGGTGTTGGGCGAGTGATTCCGTGCTGCCCAGGCTCACGGCTAATTTGGCCAGTTTCAGGTTGTTGAGAAAAACAAATGCTTCGTGCTCGCCGCCTTTCACCTCGAAGGAGACCATGGCGCCCGGCGACGTGCATTGGCGCTGGTAAATTTCGTACGCTTCGCCGTCGGCAGGAGTGAGCAGACCGAGGTAGTGGACGTGGGCGACGCTGGGGTGTGCAACCAGCCGGCGGGCAATGACCTGTGCATTCTCCGCCTGTTTTTCCATACGAAGTTTGAGTGTTTCGAGGCTGCGCAGCAGCAGCCAACCCGTGTTCGGGGCGATCATGTTGCCGAGGAATGTGCGCAAGGTTTTGATGCGTGTGATCAGCTCGGTTGAACCGAGGCAGGCGCCCGCGATGACATCGCTGTGGCCGCCGATGTACTTGGTGGCGGAATACAGCACAAGATCAGCGCCGTGCCGGAGCGGGTGTTGCCACAGCGGCCCCATGTAGGTATTGTCCACAGCCAATACGACGTGGCGGTCCGGTGCGCCAAACTGATCGGCTACCGAGCGGCACATGGCCATGTCCACCAGATCGTTGGTCGGGTTGGCGGGCGTTTCGAGGAAGATCATGGCGAGGCGATCCTTTTTGCCGGAGCGCTCGATGAGCCGTACGAGGTCTTCGCGGCTCGCACCGGGTCGGAATCCGAGCACTTCGATACCCCATTTGGTCAAAACGCTGTGCACAAAGTGGGTGGTACCACCGTACAAGGGGTTGCTGTACAGCAGCAAATCGCCCGGCTGCAAAAATTCGAGAAGGGCTGTCGTAATGGCCGACATGCCGCTTTCGAAGGCGGCACAGGCTTCGGCGCCATCCCAGATTTTGAGGCGCTCCTCCAGAATTTCCATATCCGGATTGTTCAGGCGGCTGTAAATGAGCCCTGTTTTTTCCCGCAGGCCTTTTTCCCGCAGGCCATAAGCCACCTCAAAAAACGCTTTGCCTTCTTCGGCCGTTCGGAATGCAAACGTGGATGTTTGGAAAATCGGGCATTTCACGGCGCCTTCCGACCACTCGGGACGATAACCGTGCGACATCATCAGGGTTTCAGGCTGAAAATTCTTTTTCATAACGCGGTCAATTTTTCCACAAAGGTTGGATAGTCAGATGTTTGTTCCAATAGGCTAAATCATTTAGGAAAATAAAACCTGAATTATGTTTTTGATTAGATTAAAAATCTAATTTTACCAGATAAATGGACTGGCTATGGAAAAAAAAACTAACGGCCTTGATCTTGTTGATCGGGCTATTTTGAAAATCCTTCAGGAAGACGCTTTTCTGACAACCAAGGAAGTCGCCGCCCAGCTCAACCTGACCACGACACCTGTTTTCGAGCGGGTGAAACGGCTGGAGCGCGAGGGATATATCGGACGCTATACGGCCCTGGTCAATCGGCAAAAAGTAGGGCTCTCGATGCTGGTTTTTTGCGACGTGGCGCTCAAGGAACACAACCGCGACTACTTGCTGCGCTTCGAGCGTGCAGTCGTCGAACTATCCGAAGTACTGGAGTGCCACCACATAACCGGAGAATACGATTATGTGCTAAAAGTAGTGGTGCGCGACATGGACGACTACCAGCAGTTTATCAAAGAAAAATTAGCCGCATTCGAGAACATCGGGCGGGTGCAAAGCCACTTCGTGATGACGGAGGTGAAAAATACGACGGTACTACCGTTGTAAAAGAGCGTAGCGGGTTTAGCGCAGTACTTCCAAAAATTCGTTCATAATCATTGCCGTAGCGCCCCAAACCATACGCCCTTCCACTTCGAAATAGGGTACACTTTTGAGCACCAGCCCGTCGCCTACGCGCACGTCGGACACTTTGCGGCTTTCGGGCGCACGGAACACGGACAGCGCAGGAGTCAGGATGGTTTCCACCTCGCCGGGTTGCGGCCGAAAATCGGCCGGGCCATGTAGCACGCCCACAAACGGGTACACCAGAAAGTTGCTGACAGGGATATACAACTCCGTGAGTTGGCCGACGATCTCGACATAATGTTGGGGCACACCCACTTCTTCTTCCGCTTCGCGCAGGGCCACATTGGTCAGGTCGCC
This sequence comes from Saprospiraceae bacterium, assembly GCA_041741155.1. Lineage (GTDB taxonomy): Bacteria > Bacteroidota > Bacteroidia > Chitinophagales > Saprospiraceae > M3007. The sequence goes on from JBGSKO010000211.1 coordinate 113,633, forward strand.
GTCGCGGTCCTCCCAGCGTCCGCCGGGGAAACTCACCTGTCCGCTGTGCCGGTCGCGCGGGTTGGTTGAGCGCTGGATCAGCACGGTATGCCAGGTATCGCCCTGGCGATGCAGGAGGTTGAGTACACAGGCGACTTTGGCGTCGGGCGGCGGCACGGGGTGCGGACCGAGTTCTTCCAGCCGGCGCAGACTGGCCATTTTGTACTGGGCCTCCCGCCCGGGCAGGGGGCCGGCGAGGCGGGTGCGCAACGTATCAACCAAAGTATCCTGGAACAGTGTCATGGCTTTTTTGACAGGTGAAAACCCGGAGGGCGGGTTTTGTTCAAATGGGGGGGAGGACTTGCACTCCGAACGCAGCGCGTATTTGCTCGCCCTACGTTCAAAAGGACTTGTTGCATATCGTTCTGTTTCATTGAGCGGACAAAAATAGGTTTTTTGCGGCAATGGTGCTACGGAAGGTTGGCGTGGCAGGGCAGGATTTTTTTCTTGTACTTTTGCCCCACATTTCAACCCATGCACCCACTACGCTACAAAATCCGCCAACAAGGCTTCTTCGGTTTCATGGACGCCTCCGGGGAGGTTGTCATTGAGCCGCAGTACCTCGAAGTCGGCGATTTCCACAACGGCTTTGCGCGGGTGCGCCTGAACGACCAATGGGTACCCATGGACGCGCTCGGACGGCTGCTGCTCAAACGCATGTACCGCACGGTGGGGCCGTTTCAGGAAGGACTGGCTCGCGTACAGGTGGTGCGGGCATGGGGTTTTATGGATGAGCGCGGCAACGAAGTCGTGCCGGCCCGCTTCGATGCGGCAGGCGATTTTTCCGAAGGCAAAGCCGCCGTGCAGTTCAACGGCAAAACCGGCTACCTCGACCGCGAAGGCCGCTTCGCACTCAAACCGGTATTTTCAACCGGCGGTGCATTTCGGGACGGCCTAGCGCCGGCAGGTAAAGACGGGCAATGTGGTTTTATCGGCGCCGACGGGCAGTTTGTGATCGCGCCGGCATGGGACGAGTGCCGCCCATTCGACGGCCCCGTGGCGGTAGTGGTCCGCGACGGCCGCTGGGGGCTCGCCGACCGCGACGGCCGCGAGCGGGTGTCGCCACAGTTCGAGTTTGTGCCCGGCCATGCCCATGGCGAATTCTTCGACGGCATGGCGTTGGCTTTCCGCGACGGCAAGTATGGTTTTGTAAACCAGCAAGGCGAGGTCGCCGTGGAACCCATGTTCGACCTGGCCGGCGATTTTGGCGAAGGCCTGGCGCTGGTGGAAATCAATGGCGCATACGGCTACATGGACAAAGCAGGCAAACTTGTCATCATGCCCAAGTTCGAAGATGCCGGCGTGTTTTCCGACGGACTTGCCCAGGTGCGCAACAACGGACGCTGGGGCTACATTGATACCGATGGGAAGTTTGTGATACCACCCGCCTACGAGGCGGCAGCACCTTTCCGCGCCGGGTTGGCGCGGACGGTAGTTGGCGGAAAATGGCAGTATATTGACCGCTCCGGGGAAGTGGTTTGGCGCGAGCAGTAGTGTGGCGCCAGTTCCCTTTGTATTTGGTTACCCGAACAGTCTCAAAAACTATTTCTAAAAAAACAGCGCGTTGGCGAAAAGTACCTTCCCTTGTTCCCAAAAACAGCGAAACAGCGGGTTGTCCACAAAATAGACCACATCGCCGCTGCCCATCCGCTGCACGACAGCGACAGGGGTGTTTTTCAACTTGGGTTTCAGGCGGCTGCCGATGAACCCGTACGATTGATACGCTTCGCCTACCCAGATTGCCGTGTGTGCGTTGGCCGGCATTTCATACAACGTGGAAGTTGTTTTCAGGGAAAAGTATCGGCCGGAAAAACCGAATACGAGCGGGTGTGTGCTATCCACGTTGGTTTGTACAACCGCCCCCGGGACCTGGTCGCTGATACCTTCCCGTTCGCGGGTCTGGTAGGGTTTGGGCGTCGCAGCCGCCGAGTCTTTTTTCGCTTCCTCTGTTTTGCTTTTCAGTTCGAAACCGTCCTTGTCGGCAAAAGCGCGCACGCCGCCCTCAAAGGCGATCAGGCGACCGCCTTGTCTTACCCATTCCTGAATAGCCCTCAGGGTATTTTCCGGCAGGTTGTAGGTTCCATTCGGAAAAATAAGCGTGGTATAGTCGTTCAGGCGGATGCGGGCCAAGCGGTCCAGCGCCACGGGTGTGATGGGGTAACCGAGTTCCTGTTCAAAGAAAAACCAGGTGTGGCCGTAGGTATTGTCGTCCACATCCTCGCCATATACGATGGCCACTTCGGGGCGGTTGATCGGTGCGAAGTTTTCCGATCCAAGGTCGCGGCCGCTATTGGCCCAGCCACTGAAAATAGGGTGTAAAGGCACGTTTGCTGCAGCGGCTGCTGCCTGCACGAGGGCGTCGAGGTCGCCGCTGATGGTGTGGTTATCGGCGCGGTTGATGACTAAGGCGCCGGCATCAAACTGCTGATCCGCCATAGAAAATGGCTGCATGGCGTACCGAACTTTCACCCCGCTTTCCAGTATTTTTCCTAAAAAACGGGCTTCTGCCAGCGATTTCCGGTGTACACACCAGGCATACGGGGATGCTGCCAGGTTGACCTCCGGAGCCTTATACGGCTCAAAATTGCGTTTGGGCTCCAGGCGTTGTTTGAGGGCGTATGCTTCCAGCCCGTAGGCGTAGGGCAATGCCCAGGCCGTGATATCGTAGGTCAGCGAATCGCTCAGCCGGTGCTCGGGCTCAAACAGTACTTGCAGCAGTACGGAGTGTGGCTGAAACGCGCTGATGACCAGGTCTTTGTCATTCAAATTGAATGCTGTTTCCTTGTTTTGCAGGTAGTCGAAACCTTTCATGCCGGACGCCGAGGCGCCGGCGCGTCCGTAGCGGATGTGGTGCCGGTCTAGCAGTTCGCACAGGGCGTTCACCTTGTTGGGGTTGTTGGTTGCCGGGATCACGAAAGACAGGTAGGCGCCTTGTGGCTGGGTAGCGCTGCGGTCGAAGTATTTGCGGAAATTTTCCACCAGCGCCGGCGCGTTTTTGCTGGCCGTTTGGATGGTGGATCGGCTGGTGGTGAGGTGGTGCTGGATGCGCTCGTGCAGGGTGAGCGTATCGCCGTTGGTTTTGATAATGGCGCGCCCTGCGGTGGAGTGGCCCGCCTGCTCGTAGGTCATGCCGATGGCGCCGTTGAACATGGGGTAGGTATCGCCATAAGACGGGTAAAACAGGTCAAAAACCTCCTTGGTGAAATACAGCCAACCGTTTTGGTCAAAATACCCGGCGTGGTTTTGTCCGATTTGCGTCTGGAAATCGCGTTGCCAGAGGGTGATGTAGTCGTGCATGGGCTCGGCGGCCGGTGCGAAATAGTAGGGGTTGTCCACATACTGTTCGTGCAGGTCGGCGTGAACGTGGGGCAGCCAGCGTTGGTAGAGGGCGAGGCGCTGTTGGGTTTCCACCTGTGTGGCCCAGGCCCAGTCGCGGTTCAGGTCGAAGTGGTAGTGGTTGGAGCGGCCGCGCGGCCACGGTTCTGCGTGTTCGCGGGCATCGCCGCGCGGGTTTTTTTGCACATTGCTGACGCTTCGGTACCAGTGGGTGTAGCGGTCGTAGCCGTCGGGATTGAGCGAGGGATCGAGGATGACCACGGTATTTTTCAGCCATTCGCGCACTTCCGGTTCGGTCTGGGTAGCCAGCTGGTACGCCAGCAGCATGCTGCACTCCGAGCCGGAGGGTTCGTTGCCGTGTACGCTCATGCTGAGCCAGACGATAGCGGCGCCACCTACGGCACTTTCCCCTTTTTGGGTGGGGGCGGCACCCGCCAGGCGCAGGTTGTTCAAGCGGATTTGCTCTAACTGTGCGATGTTTTCCGGCGATGAAAAATAGGCTACCTGCAAGGGCCGGTCTTCATTGGTGGCGCCGTAGCGTTCCAGTCGCATGGTTGTGGGCGTGTTGGCGGCCAAATATTCGAAGTAGTCGGTGAGCAGATGGTGGGGGGTAAACTGCTCCCCGATGCGGTGCGGCAAGAACTCGTCGGGATTTTTCGGGGTCGTTTGAGCGGAAAGCAGGACGGTCAGGCAGGCAAATGCCGGGAGGAGGATAAATCGGAAATAGTGCATCGCGTTTGTGGTAGTTTTTTCACCGCAGAGACGCGGATTCGCGGAGATTTCTTCTTGTTTTCCCAAAAGCTCGCCGCGTCTCTGCATCTCCGCGGTGAAAAAACAAGCGGGCAAACATCCGTTTTTTTTGGAAATAAGCCGCAGGATTATTCGGAGGCGGGTGCGCCGGGTTTTGTAGTGCCTGTTTGTTGGATTACTCCCGCCGCCGCTAACCGCCAATACACACACTATTTTAAAAGTCACACATCTCGACAGCGCGCTCCCCCCTGCGGTGAAAAAACAAAACAATCGCCGCACATTTGCGGTGAATAACATGCGCGTCGTCTTCAACTTATACCCGTTTTCGGAAAATCTTTACCTCCCCTCGGCTAATATCGTGCAGGTGGACCCAACCGGGCAACTGACCCACTTGATGCAAAAAGCTACGCCGGCTACCATTGGTACGTACGGTATCATAGCGACACCTGTACTCGCAGGTCTGTTCGACATCATCGAGCGGCTGTCGCCCAAAGCGTTGGAGGTAAAATTCAAGGCGCCCAAGGCCAAGACGGCCACTTCGCTGACGCAACTGCTGGCGCAAACGGAAACCAAAGCAACTGTGGAGGCGTACATCCACCGCGAACTTGACCAGTTCCTTTCGGAAATCGTGCGCCACAACCAGCCCATCACCCTCGATTCCGAGCGGCGCACCCTGGCCAAAGATGTGCAACTGCACCCTGCAACCGACGATCTGGTGCCGCACCTGTTTTTCCGAAAAACGGATGCGGGTATTGAGTACCGGTTTTCGCTGGGCAACGAAACGGAAAAATGGAGCATACGCGAGCACGACGCGTTCCCGCTGACCAATACCAACCCCGCGTGGGTGGTTGCCCGCTACACCTTGTTTCGGGTACCGGGTATCAACGGCAATATGCTGCGTCCGTTTCGGAGCAAGGACGTCGTTCAAATTCCACCGGATAAAGTGCGGATGTATTTCCGACAGTTCATCGCCAAAAACGCCGGACGCACGCAGATCGAGGCGGAGGGTTTTGCTGTTGAAACAGCCGATCGCTTGCGGACAGTACGCCTCGAACCTACCGAGCACTTGCTCGAAAAAACGTGGTTGCTCAAACCGGTGTTCGCGTACGATGGTGTCGAATTTCGCTACGGCGAACGGCGCGACAGGATCACGACGCTCGATATTCCCGACGACGAAACCCGCGAGATCACTGTACACCTCGTTTGCCGCGACCAGGCTGCCGAGCAGGTTTTTATGGAAAAACTCCAAACCTTCGGCATGGAGGAAGACCACCGGATGTTTCGGTTGCCTACGGGCAGCGGCCTGCCCGACATCCTGCATTGGCTGACCAACCAGCGCTCCGCACTCGAACAGGCGGGTTTTATCCTTGACGCCCCACAAGTAGATGGCCGAACCCTGGCGCTTTTGCCCGCCGATATCACCGTGCGCTCCGAGGCTGCCGGCGACTGGTTCGACGTGCGCGGGCAGGTAGAAATCGGTGTCCATCGTTTTCCGTTTCACGTTTTCGTGCCATACTTGCGCGGTGGCAACCCCTATTTCCCGTTGCCGAACGATACCTTTTTCCTCATCCCCGACGAGTGGTTTGCGCGCTACAGCGATCTGGCCAAGTCGTTGCGCGAAGCCGGCGAGCACTTGCGTTTGCCCAAGGCGCTGTTCACGTTGCTGCAACCCGCTGCGGATGCTCCGGATGCCGATTTTCAGCCCATTGACCCCGAAAAAATTGATTACCACCCGCCTGCCGAGCTCAAGGCTACCTTACGCCCCTACCAGCTCCACGGCGTAAAATGGCTGATCGGGCACTTTCAGCACGGGTTTGGTGCCTGTTTGGCCGACGATATGGGCCTGGGGAAAACACTCCAGACTATAGCAGCGCTGCTGTATGTCAAGCATAGCCCTGCAGGGGCGATGTCAGCTGAATTGGCGGGTATTTCCACCGATGAAAATAGTGATACCTCCTATTCTGCAGATCAAGTAGCCGGGCTAAATGTAACCACTTCCCTCCGGGGAAGCGGGGCGCAGTTCTCCCTTTTCCAATCCTACCAGGCTGAGATTCGTCCGTTGCAAGCCCTCATTATTCTGCCTGCATCGCTGGTATTCAACTGGCAGCGCGAACTGGCACAGTTTGCCCCGAGCCTGTTTGTGTATGCCCATTCCGGTCCCAAGCGGCTCAAGGATATCCGCGCTATCGCCGGGCACGATGTGGTGCTGACCACTTACCACACGGCGCGGCAGGATTTGGATTTGTTGGGCAAACTCGAATGGCGAGCCATCGTGCTTGACGAGAGTCAGCAGATTAAAAACCGCGATTCGGAGGTATCCAAAGTGGTGCGGGCGTTGCGGGGACAGTTTAAAGTTTCTTTGTCCGGCACGCCCATCGAGAACTCCCTGGCTGATTTGTGGACGCAGATGGAGTTTATCAATCCCGATACGTTGGGTACGTTTCGGGAGTTTCGGGAGGCATTTTTGCTGCCCATCGAAAAGGGCAGAGATGAGGTCGCCAAGCAGCGGCTGTTTTCGCGCATCCGACCGTTTTTCCTGCGTCGTACGAAGGAAGAGGTTGCGCCCGACCTGCCGGCGCTGACCGAGCAGATTTTTTATTCGGAAATGAATTCTGCGCAGCACAAGCAGTATGAAAAAACCAAATCTGCCGTGCGCAACGAAATCCTGAGCCTGTTTGATAACCCGAAAACGCGGGTCATGGCGCTGCAGGCGCTCATGCGGCTTCGGCAGTTGGCCAATCACCCTGCGCTCGTGGAGCCTGAGACGGCTCTGGGCAGCGGCAAGTTTGATGATGTGCTGGCCCAGTGGGATACCGTGCAACGGGCCGGGCACAAGGTTTTGTTTTTCAGCAGTTTTGAAAAACATCTGCAACTCTTCCGCAGAGAATTTGAGCAGCGCCGCCTCCCGTACGCGTGGCTTACGGGTGATACGGCAGTGCCCGATCGTGCCCGCGAGGTTGGGCGCTTTCAGGATGATCCGGCGGTGCAAGCATTTTTCATGACCGTGAAGGCCGGCGGGGTAGGCCTCAACCTGACTGCCGCCGACTACGTATTCCTGCTTGATCCCTGGTGGAATCCGGCAGTAGAGGACCAGGCTATTGCCCGCGCGCATCGGATTGGCCAGACGCGACCGGTGACGGCCCTGCGGTTCATCGCTCGTGATACGATTGAGGAAAAAATTCGCCAGCTCCAGGAGCGGAAAAAACAGCTTGGGCTGGAGTTTTTCGCTGCCGGCTCGGAGGCGCCGACGCTGACTCGGGCAGAGTTGGAGGGGTTGTTGGGATGAGGGGGCAAGGGAAAGGCAAAATTTCGAACGACAAAAGGCAAGGTAACCCACTGATCGGGATTGAAAAATGCCCGCCGGGCGATGAGCCTCGGCGGGCGGCCAAAATTACCGGATGGGCGGCTTTTCCTGCTGCTAAATCCCCGGTTCATATCGTCACAAGGATTAAAACTACCCTCGTTTAGGTCAAGATGATATTATCTTGTTTGTATCTCCGAATATGCTCGCGGTCGCCCCCAACCTACAAGCACCTTGCGGTAGCCTGCGGTCGGAGACAACGCGTCGTTGGAGTTATACCGGCTTCATGGTTCTGCGGCCCGGTAGACCGCTGTTTGTTTTCTCATGCTCCCCCGGAATATGCCACCAAGATGCAGTGCCCTATTCCATCTGTGCAAGCACCCTAAAACATTGATAGAAATTTAATATGTTTTTAATGCATTGATAAAAAGCGTGTTGTGGTTTTTATTTTTGGTTTTTGTAACGTCATTTTGTATAAAAAACGCCCCGTTCAGTATCACTGAACGGGGCGTTTAGGATGCCCTTTACGGCAAGGTGCGGTATTAGCGTTTGCCGAGAATCCCGCCAAGAATTTGGCCAAAGAGTCCACCGCCGCCTTGCTGTTGTTGTTGTTGCTGCTGGCCACCGCCGAGCACACCGCCAAGCACGCTGCCGATCAGGTCGCCAAAGCCGCCCGACTGGGCATTTTGGGCTGAACCCATCAGAATTTGTGCCAGGCCGCCCAGATCGAGACCACCCGAACTTTTCGCACGCCCCAAAACGCCCATCACGATGGGTGCCAGGATGGGCATGAGTTTCATGATCTGGTCCATGTTCAGGCCCGAACTCTGGCTGACTTGCTGAGCAGCCGTTTCCTGGCGATCGCCGAGAATGTGCCCGAGGATGCCTGCGCCATTCAACGCGTTGGGCGCTACTTGGGCATTGCCTTGCGACATGCCACCGAGGAGGCCGGCGAGATCGTCCAGCACACTGCCGTCGTGGTCACGGTCGAGTGCCGACATCAGGGAGGTCAACCCGCCTTCGTTGGTAGCGTTGTTGGCCAAGCCGCCCACCAGTGTAGCGAAAATGCCACTGGCTGCATTTGCAGTTTGTTCTTTGGGCGCCCCGATCTGTTGGCTCATTTGTTCAAGTACATTGTCGGAGAGTTGGCTTTGGAGCAGGTCCATCAAATCCATAAGTTGGAAATTTTATGTGTAAAAAAAGAATAAGGTGCGTATGTAAACAACCAGTTGGAGGAGTTGCCTGAACAAGGGCGGTTTCGACGTATGCAATTTGAAAAAGCAACAAGATTACCCCGTATTTTTTCAAATTGTGGCTAACACGGCACAAATTTGGCTCTTTGAGCAAAAATTTTCAGCATCAACGAGTTAATTTTAAGAAAAGCCTGACTTTTACGCTGTCTCGCGTCCAACAAAGCGATTTTAAGCAGCGTTCACGCAGACACTGATCTCTTCAAATGGATTACCGCGCCGCCAAATATTACATCCTGGCCAAGTTGCGTACGGAACTGTCCGATAAACTTCTTTATCACGGACTACACCATACGCTGGACGTGCTCCAGGCAGCCAAGGCCCTTTGCGAAAGCGAAGGGGTTCGCGGGCATTCGGCTACGTTAGTCAAAACAGCGGCGCTCTTCCATGATGCCGGGTTCATTCACAATAAACACGCCGGCCACGAATATGAAGGCTGCCTGATGGCCCGGTCTGTACTGCCTGGCTTCGGCTACTCTGGCAGCGACATCGAAACGATCTGCGGGATGATCATGGCTACCAAAATCCCGCAATCGCCCACTAATCTGCTGGAAGAAATCATCTGTGACGCCGATCTGGACTACCTGGGGCGCGACGATTTTTTCAGTATCGGCACATCGCTTTTCCAGGAACTGTCGGCATATAACCTGCTCCATGGCGAACAAGCATGGAACCGCCTGCAGGTTAGTTTCCTTTCCGGGCACCATTTCCATACCCAAACTAACAAAACCCTGCGCGAGCCGGTGAAACAGCAATACCTGACAGCGTTAAAAGGTCTGGTAGCAACCTACGAGGTGTAGAACAACGCGCTCCATGCGCCGGTAAAATCTCCGGCATTTTCAAAAGAACAGTCGCCTATTGTCGCTTCAGCGCTTGTTGCCTGCCGGGAACCCTAAACAGTATTGAACAATTTCCCCACCTTTGCGTCTCGTTTGACCGATTCGTAGAACTTCCACAGCAATGCCCAATCTTTCGTTTCAATATCCTGCCTGGTTTTTGATTTTTTGCGCCCTGTTGGGCTTAGGGTATGCCCTCCTGTTGTACTACCGCGACACAACGTTTCGCGAACAATCCCCCATGCTCAACCGCTGGCTGGGAGGACTTCGGTGGCTCACGGTGACGCTTATTAGCGCGTTACTGCTGGCGCCACTGCTCAAAAGTGTCCTCACAGAAACTAAAAAACCGGTGGTCGTGCTTGCGCAGGACGTATCCGAGAGTGTGGGCGCCGAACTGCAAGGCGCCACGCTGGAGCAGTACAAAAAAGACTGGGGTAACCTGCGCGACAATCTTTCCGAGGAATATGAAGTACATGAGCTGGCCTTTGGCGATGAGGTGCGCGAAGGGGTGGATTTCAAATTTTCAGACAAAGTAAGTAACCTCTCCAAAGTCATGCGCGAGGTGTACGACCGCTATGGCGCTCAAAACCTCGGCGCAGTAGTGATGGCCTCCGACGGCATCTACAATCAGGGCAGTAATCCGGCTTATTCGGGCGCCCAGCTTGCAGCGCCGATTTTCACCGTTGCCCTGGGCGATACCACACCCCGAAAGGACTTGCTGGTCAAACGGGTGTTTCACAATAAAATCGCGTACCTCGGCGACAAATTTTCGGTCCAAATTGACGTGGCTGCTGCTAACTGCGCCGGTGCGCAATCGGTGCTTACGATCAGTAAAATGGATGGCGATAAAACCCGCACCCTGCAGTCGTTTCCAATTGCAGTGGCCGGCAACGATTTTTTCCTTACCAAAGAAGTACTGCTCGACGCAGATCAGCCGGGTGTTGCCCACTATCGGGTTAGTCTCGCTAAAATAGCCGGAGAACGCTCGGCGATCAATAATGTCCGGGATGTTTTCATTGACGTGCTGGATGCCCGGCAAAAAATTCTGATGCTCGCAAACGGCCCCCACCCCGATATTTCGGCGCTGCGCCAAACGCTTGAGGGAAACAAAAACTATCAAGTGACGGTGGCTTACGTCGGCGAACCGGGCCTTGACGTAACCAAGTTCGATTTTGTAGTGCTGCACAACCTGCCCTCCAGTGCCAATGACATTTCGGGTTTGCTGAGTACGCTGAATACCAAGCGCATCCCCCGGCTGTTCATTGCGGGCATGCAGACCAACTACGTCGCGTTGGCGCGGGCACAAAGCCTCGCCAGTGTGCAAAGTAATGGGCAGCAAAGCGACGACGTGCAGGGAAAATTATCGGCGCAGTTTGCTGCGTTTTCGCTCAGCCCCGAACTCGCCGCCGAACTGCCCAAGTTCAACCCGCTGACCAGCGCATTCGGCAATTTCGCAGCCTCACCCCAGGCTCAAGTCGTTCTCTGGAAGCGCATAGGGAAGGTAGATACGGAACAACCATTGCTCGCCATCGGCGAAACCGACGGTATCAAATCTGGTCTGTTCCTCGGCGAGGGACTGTGGAAATGGCGGCTCTTCGATTACATGCAACACAATAACCACCAGATTTTTGAAGAATTGGTGGGAAAAACCGTGCAATACCTGACCCTTAAGGAAGACAAACGCAAGTTCCGCGTGACACTGGACCAAAATATTTTCAACGAAAACGAAGCCGTCTCGTTTGGCGCTGAACTGTACAACGACAACTATGAACTCACCAATGCGCCGGACGTGGCCATGTCCATTCGCAATGCGCAAGGCAAGGAGTTCCTGTATACATTCAATAAGCTGGGCAAAGCCTACACCCTTAACGCCGGTATTTTGCCGGTCGGCAATTACACCTTCCGCTCCACGACCAATTTCAACGGGCAAAAGCTACTCTATGAAGGCCGTTTCAGCGTGCAACCGATCCAGTTGGAATTGTTTGCTACCACGGCTAATCATGCCGCACTCCGGCAACTGAGCACCCAATATGGCGGCGAAACTGTTTTGCCTGCTAACCTGGCCAGCATCGCCGAAAAAATCAAGACATCAGGCAAAATCAAGCCGGTGATTTACCAGAGCACACGAACCAACCCACTCATCAATCTGAAGTGGATATTCCTGCTACTTGCCGGTTTGTTGTCTCTGGAGTGGTTTTTGAGAAGGTACTTTGGAGCGTATTAACGGTTTTTACGCCTTAAAAAAACAAGAGCCATCCCGGGGATCGGGATGGCTCTTGTTTTAATCCTGAAATAGGTGATACTTATTTCTGTGCATCAGCTTTGCCTGCTTTGGAAGCGCAGCAAGATTTACCAGCGCCGGCGCCACCAGCGCATGCTTTAGCACCGTCTTTACCGGCGCAAGCTTTCATTTCTTCAGCCGAGCAGGATTTTTTCACCATGCCGGTTTGGCCTTCAGCGACAGCGCCTTTCGGAGCCACATTCACGAAGGTACTGGTAGCTTCGTCAAATTGAACACTGACGAATTTCACATTGCCTTGAGCATCGGATTCTTTGCGAACGTAGGAAACCGAGCCGTCTTCAGCCATACGCTTTTCGATGGAAGCATCGGAAGTAGCCGCTTTGGCGGATTTGGAAGCGCAGCAGGATTTGCTGGCAGAAGCTGCACCCTGGCAGCTTTGAGCGTTAGCGGCAGAAATGCCAAGTACAAAGAGGAAAGAGAAAAGAAAAAGTCCTTTTTTCATAACGAGAAACATTTTTTTGTGAATCAGATAGGTACTGGTTAAAATCGAGTTCAAAAGTAAGCTGTTATAGGGATATGCAAAGGTTTTTTTGAGAAACCTTAACATTAGTCGTTTCCACCATTTCTCCTACTTTCGCCGGCGAATGAACGGATTCAAGTCATGTCAAAACAGAAAATAACCAAACAGGCCCCTAAAACTGCCCTGCGTAAACAGCCTGTCGGCCCAAACCCGGACCGCACAAACAGCAATCGAACCACTGGCGCACTAGGGCCTGCATGGATCGGCTTGCTGGCAGCATTACTCGGATTTGTCCTGTACATTAACACATTTGGACATATTTACTGCCTCGACGATTACTCGGTTATCAAGGAAAACTGGGTAACAAAAGGCGGGCTGAAGAACATCGGTCTGATGTTTTCCACAGAATACCGCTACGGCGCGTGGAACAGTCCCGGCTCGTTGTATCGCCCCTTTTCGCTGCTTATTTTTTCGTTGCAGTGGCAACTTTCCCCCGATAACCCTGCCGTAGGGCACATCATGAACGCCATCATGTACGGCCTGAGCGGATGGTTGCTCTGGATTACCTGGCGGCGCATCCTGAGCGGATATCACCCCATTGTACCGGCACTGGCTGTCTTGTTTTTTATCGCGCACCCCGTGCACACGGAGGTGGTGGCTAATATCAAAAGTCTCGACGAAATTCTGGCGCTGTTTTTCTGCACCGCATCGCTCTACGGTATCTGGCGTTACTTCGAATCTAAAAAAACCGGCTGGCTGACGTTGGCCGTGCTTTCGTACGCAGTGGCCATGTTTTCCAAAGAAAGCTCGATCACCTTTTTGGCGCTGATTCCGATGACAATCTGGTTTTTCACAGACCGGTCGTTGAGCCAAAACATGCGGATCTCGGCACTTTTTCTCCTCCCTGCACTCATCTTTTTGTTTATTCGGCACCAGGTGCTCAGCGCCCAGCCTTACCAGGAAGTGTACTCGGCGCTCGATAATTTTATCGTGGCCGCCAAAGATCCCGCGACGCGTTTTGCTTCGGCTTTTATGATGTGCGGCTTGTACCTGAAAACGCTGGTATTCCCGTATCCGCTCGTCAGCGACCTCGGTTTTCCCCAAATGAAACTCGTGACGTTTGCCGACTGGCGGGCGCTGACCGGCTTTTTCCTCTATGTGGGTATGTTTGTCTGGGCGTTGCTGAACCTGCGCAAAAAACATATCCTGTCCTTCGCGATCCTGTTTTACCTGATTGCCTTTTCGCTGTTCAGCAATGTGCTCATGCTCATCGGTACCTCCTACGGAGAACGGGTGTTGTATGTCCCATCTATGGGATTTGCTCTGGGCCTGGCGGGTTTACTTGCAATTCTGTTCAAAATCAAACCCGAAACCGAGGCTACGCCTTCGGAGCAAGTGCGTAATCCCAACGGAAAAGGGATGCTCGTATGGGGCGTGGCCGGCGCTATTTTGCTGGCATATAGCATCAAAACCGTGATGCGTAATCCAGCCTGGTACACCAGCTACACGCTGTATCAGGCCGATATTCCGCACGCGCCCAACTGCGCGAAACTGAACTACCACCTCGGCATCGAAACCATCAAGGAAGGTATGGTGGAGGAAACCGGAGTAGTGACCGATACGGTTTGGGTAAACAAGTCTATTGCATATTACACCCGAGCGATGGAGCTATTCCCTGAATACCACGATGCTTACGGCAGTCGCGGGTTGGCTTATTTCCGGTTGGGCAAATATGACCAGGCTTTTAGCGACTACCAACAGGCGCTCAAGCACCGCCCCAACGACGACAAGGTGCTTTCCAACCTCGGCTTCATCTATTTCCTGCGCCAGCAACTGGACTCTGCCGAAACGGTCTATCGCAAATCGGTAGCGATCAATCCGCGCTTCATTGATGCCCGGCGCAACCTCGGCGCGGTTCTGGCGATGCAGCGGCGCTTCCCGGAAGCTATTGACCAGTGGCAGGAGGGCCTGAAGTATGAACCGGATAATTCCACGCTGTTGCACTATATCGGATCGGCGTACAAGGACATGGGCCAACCCGAACAAGCCAAACCCTGGCTGGACCGGGCAGCTGCGGCCAAAACAGTAGAAGACGCAGCAAAAGCGCGGCCCAAAAAGGAATAAGGGCGGTTTTCCAAAAAAGACAGAAAGGCAAAATTGCACCGTGCAATTTTGCCTTTCTGCTTAAAATGCCCCCAAATACGGCTTCACTTTTTCGAGCCAGGCTTTGTCCGTGAACGCGGCGATGCGGGTCAGGTCGTCGGCGCTGTTGAATTGCCCATGCTGCTCCCGGTAGGCCACGATGAGTTTGGCCTGTTTAAAATTGATGTACGGATGGGATGCCAATTCGTCCTCGGAGGCAGCATTGAGGTTTGTTTTTTTGAAAACAGGCGATTCCATGCGGAGATAAGGGTGTATTCCCTGAAACACGCTGTCGGGCAAACCAAAGGTTTCGGCCACCTGCTCGGTATGGACAAACCCGCCGAGTTTTTCGCGGAAGCGCACGATGTGGTTTGCGCGGCCGGCGCCGATACCCGGCAACTGCCTCCAGTCCTCCACCGTGGCTGCATTGATATCGAGATTCGGAATTGAGGTCTTATAGCCTGTTCCTCCGGCGTATGTCGCGGGCCGTACCGCCACCTCCGACTTGGTAATTGCGATGTACGGCTCCAGTCGCGCATAGTCGGTATCGGTCATGCCGTAGAGTTTTTTTAAACTGGTTTTCTCGAAGAAAAACCCGCCCTTCTCGCGGTAGCGAAGCAGTCGCCCGACAAGAGGTTTCGGCAGGCCCAGGCGGAGCAGGTCGGACTCGGTTGCCGTGTTGGGATCGAAAGGGAATAGTTCCGGTTGGGCAGCGGCGATTGTTTCGCGCCGGCTAACCGCGACTTTTTTCCCGCCGATCTGTACGAAGGGCCGGAGGCGTTCAAAAACCTCCTCCGGCAGCGTGTAAATTTTACCCAAATCGTCCGCAGAGCGGAAGCGCCCCCCTCGGTCGCGGAATTTGGCAATGGTGCGGGCTACCCGCTCCGGCACACCCAGTTGCACGAATGTTTCTACCGTGGCGGTGTTTGGGTCGAACTGGAACAAGTCCGTTTGTGCCTCCGAAGCGAGGGGTTGGCCCTCGGAAACGTGTCTGGCGAGGTTGGCTTGAATCTGGCTTTCAAATTCTGAGAAATTGGTGCGGGACGGTTGGTGCAACAGCCGGAGCAGATCCGGCGCCACAAAGGTCATACCGGCCAACAGCAGCAGCGCGGCAGCGCCGTGGCGTTCAGCCTTTGAAAAGTGAAATTGGCGGATCAGTTGATTGAGCATAGCAGGCAGGTTGACAGGTTAACTGGTTTAGGGTGGACGGGTCGATGTGTTGATTGGTTTGTCTGGCGAAGAGGCGCATAAAGCCGGGCATTTCAAGGCGAGCCAATATCCAAGGCCCACGCGCCCTGCTGCCGTACATCGTGAAAAGCCAGGTTCAATGCCCGGCACGTATCCTTCCAGCGCTGCACCCGTCCGATCCCGTTGGACGCATCGAAGACTACCAGCGGGGTAGGGTACTGCCGCAGACATTCCTCAAGCCGTACCTTGACGTTGTTGCGCAGGATGAGCACGTCCACCGGAACAGGCGCTGTTCCCGGAGGGCTGAGCTGGTCGCGCTGCGCCAGCACAACCAATTTTTTTTCAAAAAACTGCACAAAAGGCGGGCGTACCAGCAGGTTTGGACCGCGAAAGGGCTGGTCAAACGCAGGCGACAACCTCGTCTCGGCTCGGATACCATGCGCCCATCGGTTGGCTTGTGCGGCAAAGCGTTCGCGGCGCGTGCTGATGGAGTCTGACCAAGTGACCTGCTGCGGCCCATCGTAGAAATCAAACAGGAAATGGCGGTTTGCCTGATAGAGCACAGCCGCGCGTTGCTGTTGCCAGGCGTATTGCTGCCCCAGTCTGGACAAACCGAGCACGACCAGAAGCGCCAGCGAGGCCAGCAACATGCGCGGGTGCCGCAACGCGATTGCTGCGGCAAAAAGAATGATGAAAACATATAGCAGCACTGCTGCCCAAGCCGCAATCCATATCCCGGGAAGCACGCTCCCGGGCAAGTGTTGGATACCTACCAGCACCCGGTTCATGCCCCACAAGAGGTGGTACAGGAGCCAGCCCAGCCATTCTGCGGGCAGGGGCGCCAACGTATGCAGCAGCACCAAAACCACACTGCCCCAAATAAATACCGCTCCACCCAGCACGACTACCCATCCGGCAAGCCAGAAATACACCGGAAACTGGTGAAAATAGAACAGCGAGAGCGGCAAAGTACCCAACTGAGCCGCTATGCCAATCAGCAGGATATCCCACGCCCCGGAGGCCCATTTTGGCAAAGGCGGTGTTGCTTTTTGGAGCATGGGGTAAAATCCTACGATACCTGCCACCGCAACGTAGGACAATTGAAATCCCGCATCGAAGAGAAAATAGGGATTGAACAGCAACAATCCGAAGGCCGACGCCCCGAGCACATTCCAAACGGATGCCTGCCGCCGAATCGCTTTGCTGATCAAATAACAGGTAAACATGACGGACGCCCGCATCACAGAGGCCGTTGCTCCGGTCACCAGGGTGAACGCCCAGATACCGAGCAGTACCAGCACGGTCTGTCCCCACCGCCGGTATGGTCCGCGCCACGGGATGCGCCCGATCACAAACATCAGCGCGGCGTACATCAGGCCGACATGGGTGCCCGACACGGCAAGGGCGTGCATGGAGCCGGTCTCGGCGTAGGTGGTGCGCAGTTCCTCGGATAATTCCTCTTTGTAGCCCACCAGCAGCGCCGAGGCGACGGCGTACTCGTCCCGCCCCGGAAAGTGCTCGCGCAGCAGCGTCAAGAGCTGCTCGCGCCACCGATACGCGGCGCGCCAGATCGGGTGCCCAAGCCCGGTAGCCAGTACCCCGAATGCGCCCTCCGGCACAAATGCCTGATGGTGGAGGTTTTGGAAATGCAGGTACCGCTGGTAGTCAAACGCATGCGGATTTTTGGGCGCCTCCGTAGGGCGGATGGTGGCTGCTACCCAAAGGCGGTCGCCGTAGCGCAACTGTTCGGCTTCGGGCGTGGGATCGAGCAACAAAAGCACATTTCCCGTACAGACCTGGAGCGAATCGGCCGATGGCCCTGCCGATTCGAGGCGGACCGGCACTTTAAATTTGGCGCCTTTGGACGGGGCGGCGGAAATAACGCCCGTGAACACCGTGGCTCCCGGGCAAGATCGGCTGAAATGCGCAGCATCCCGCCGCTCGTCGTACCGGAAAACGTGCCAGTAGCCCGCTAAAAAAAGCAAAAAGAAGACGACGCCACCGAACACCCAGCGCATGCGGTAGCTATACCGTCGGCGTACCAGGAACAGCAGGGCACATACGCCGAGAACCAAGGCATATTCTAAGCCCGGAATGGGGCGATCCAGCCAAACGCCGGCCGTGATACCGGCCAGCCATGGAAAAAACAAGCGCAGGAAGGGGATTTTACGCGGGTGCATATTCGGCGGTTATATTTCTGGAATCGAAAATACCGCCCCTCCGACCTGCGGTGCAAGTGTTTGCCCATGCCGGAAATACATTTATAGAAATTGAATGTGTTGGGTTGGCGCTATGCCGTCTGGGTGGATTTGGCGCTTTCCAGCACCAATACGACCGCTTGCAGCAGTCGTCGCGCTTCTTTTTTCCAAACCTTTAGCAATTGATTTCCATCGGCAACGATCGTCGCCGGCCAGTCCTGGTTGCGGAGGTCATTGCCGAGTTGTGCGCCGGCTACTGCCAGGTCGTGCCAGCGGCCCAGCAGATCGTCCAGATTGGCGTGATCCTCCGGGATTTCCGGCGGGGCGCCGGGATCGAGTTTCCAGTACTGCATCGCATAGCGGCGATTGATGGCGTACTCCTTGAGATTTTTGCGCAGTTCGTGCAGGGTATGGCTGGATGTTCGTTTTTCCAGGACTTGCACCAGATGCTGAATCACCTCCCGGAGCGTACCGAAATACGCATGGAGCGCAGCCTTCGTACATTTTTTGCCGGACAGCCTGAACTCTGCTTCCAGGTCGTCCCAGTTGGGCAGCTCCGTTTTTCGAAGCGTTTTTCGAAAGGCGCTGCGGGCTTTTCGCACGTTGCGACGGATGTACTCTTGGTAAAAATCCCAAAAATCCTCCGACGCACCCGGCATTTTTTCCAAAACACCCGCATGGATTTGCCAGCACCGCAAGGCGCCTGCTTTGGCAAACACCGGCTTGAACGGCGCGTTCACTTCCGGATATGGAAACGTCGGATCAACAGCCCGGAGCAAGCGCAATAACGCGCGCCAGTGCTTGAGAGAAACCCGGAGTTGGTGCAAACGATGCCGGCTTTTGCTCAGCCGTTTGGGAGCGGAAACATGTCTTTGGAGGATCCAAAGCTGTTTTTGAGTATCCTGCAGGAACAGCGAGGTTGGCATAAAATCCGTCTTTAAGCATCCGCTCCTTGCTTGTCGCACTCACGCCACCACCGCCACGCACTTCAACTCAATGGCAATTGGTGTAGGCAGGCTGTCTATGCCCACGGTCGTGCGGCAGGGCTGGTTGTCTTTGAAATACTCGGCGTAGATGCGGTTGAAGGTGTGAAAATCCCGCTGCATATCGGTGAGGAAAACAGTCACATCCACGAGGTCTTCCCAGCGGGCGCCGCTGGCTTCCAATACGGCTCGCACATTGCGAAAGACCGAGTGCGCCTGCGCTTCGAAATCAAATGCGGTGAAATTACCCGTCGGGCTGCGTTGCAGGCCGGGCACGCCGTCGGTTTCCGGGTCCCGCGGACCAATACCGGACAAGAACAGCAGGTTGCCCACGCGCCGGGCATGGGGATAAAGGCCCACAGGCTTGGGGGCGTTTTGCGCGTCAAATTTTTCGGATAAAGCCATGATTTAGTGATAAGTGATGCGTGATGAACGATGGGTTTCCAGCACGCATCACTTCTAGGTCAGCACTACTTTAAAATAACTAATTTTTCAAAAGCACTCTCGGCAGTGGCAGTACCGCCGGCAACATCGGTACCACGCACTTTGATGCGGTAAAGGTACACGCCGCGGGCGAGGTTATCGCCGTATTCGTCCTTGCCGTTCCAGGAAATATCCGTCACGCGGAAGCCGTCGGCGGGAGCATTGTGCAGGATGGTCTTGACCAGTTTGCCGGACACGGAAAAGATG
This sequence comes from Saprospiraceae bacterium, assembly GCA_041741155.1. GTDB lineage: Bacteria > Bacteroidota > Bacteroidia > Chitinophagales > Saprospiraceae > M3007. Next base: position 133,108 of record JBGSKO010000211.1, read on the forward strand.
CTGATTTGTACATCGAGGACCTGTCCGGAGAGGTTGTGTTCAAACTGGAAGTTGGTATTAGTGGTAAACGGGTTGGGGTAGTTCAGTACGTGCGCCAGGGCAGCCTTGCCGTCTTCGGCTACCACAAATTCGGTGTAGCCTTCGCCGGAGTTGTTGGCGATATCCCAGCCTTTGACGCGCAAGGTGTGGCGACCGGGGGTCAGGCTGCGCAAGGGGTACAACGCCTGTCCGCGCCGGGCATCATCCTGTGCGCTCTCGTAAAAATCGTTCAGCACGATGGTTTCCAGCACATTGCCGTCCAGCACGGCCGTCAGGTCGTGGCCGAGGCCGGCGCCGGTGACGTTCATGCCGAAGTCGTCCGAACATTTCACGAAAATCGTCGGGTTTTTGTCGGTGATGCCGCTGAATACAAAATCGTCGGTGTTGAGGAATACCTGCACGAGCGGCGGGTTTTCATCCTTGATTTCGGTGGCCGTACCGCCGACGTAAAACGCCGTGTCGGCGCCGGCGGCATCAAGCGGCGTACCATTTTCGGCATAGTAACTCAGCTTGCCAAAACCGTAGGTATAGTTGATGTCCTTCGGTACTATAAAGTTGACCTTGAAGCGGCCGTTCGTCACCGTGGCGCTGCCTTTGAACAGGATACTGCGCTGCACGCTGAACGAGTATTCCTGACTCTGTGGGTCCTGTGCCAGCGTTTTCAGGGTTTGTTTTTTATCAAATAGCGTGACGAAAACGCGCCCGTTGTAGGTCGAAAGCAGGTTGCCCGAGGTATCGGTCACTTCGCCTTCCAGTTCCACCGGCATGAGGGCGCGAATGGAGTCGGGTTGGGCGGGGTCAAAGTTTTTGCCGTTGATGCTGGTCGTGCGCACTCGGTACTTCGGCAGAGCGAGAAACATAGCCGGGTCGCCAAGCAGGGTAAAGCGGCGGCCGTTGTTTTCGTTGCTTTGCGTGAGCGTGTTTTTGGCGTCTTTCAAAATATCGCCAATGGTGCGGTATTGGCCGTTGCCGACACGCTGGAAAATAACTTTCTGCACAGCGTCGGTCAGTTTGTTGTTGCCGTCAATAAACACGGCGCGAACGGTGGTGAACAGCCCGACGGCGCCGGAGTTGACTTTCAGCAGGGCCTGCTCGCCGCCGGTGAGGGTGTTGTAGTCGTCGTAGCCGCCAAAGGAACAGGTGGCGGTGATGATCAGCGGGTAGCGGTTGGTGTTGTCCCAGCCGGCGATGTCGTTGTTGTCAATCACTCGCTCTTGCGCCCAGCCGCGCGGACCGCCGTGGCCGATATACTGCGCAATGAGTCCGCCCTTGAAAATATTGGCATTGATGGCTGCTTTGGCATCGGGAATGCGCTTTTCGCTGGACGTAGCGACCTGCTGGTAGGCATCGAAATATACTTTTTCGAGGTTAAACCAACTCTCGGTATTCTCGGCGGCGGTGGCGAGTACCTCCGCCTGCCGGATGTGGGCGTTCCAGTCTTCGTCGTCGGCAAAGTACTGGAGTCGCAACCGCCAGTCGCCCAGGGTGTTGGGGCTACTGTCGTAGTCTATGATTTTGTTCACGATCGCCTGAGCCTCCGCAGTGGTACGGGGCGTGACGCGGCCCACGGCAATGTCGAGCGCGCCTTTCAGGTCGCCGCCTTCGCCGTCGCTGAGCAGGGCAAAGTAGTCGTCGGACGGGAAGGCGTAGATGGGGTTGAAGGACTGGTAGGTTTCAAAAACGGGAATAAAATCCAGGTTGTCTTCGCTGGCGGTGTTGTTGCGCGGGTCGAAAGAGCCGTCGCCAAACAGCAGCAGGTAGTCAAATTTGCCCGGATTGCGCTCCAACAGCATACGCGCAAAGTCGCGTATGGCGGTTGGGTCTTTGGCGCCGGAGGAGAACTCGTTGTACAGGTGGTCAATGCGCACCGTGGCTACATCAAGGCCGCTGAACGTGCGGCGGTGCTGGGCGAGCTGCTGTACGGTGGCTTCAAAATCGGGGTGATAAAGGATGACGCTGTGCAGGTTGTCCAGTCCGTGGATATTTTGGTTGTCTATTTTTCCAACGGCTTTTTCCGGTTTTGGCAGGCCGGCGTTGTCATAAAAAGCGACGAAGTTGCGCAGCACACCCTCTGTGGACGCGCCGAATTCCAGACTGCTGCCTGATGCGGTGGCCAGTTGCCGCTTGGGCACTTGCCGGTCGGTGATGTCCCACACTGCGAGCGTGCCCGTCACCCCGCTCAGGCGGAAGGTGGCGGCGGGCTGCGCCAGGGTTTGCAGGTCGCGGAACTCCAGCATTTGGCCGGTCATCAGCAGGCGGCGGCGGGCGTTCACCTCGATGTAGTCGAGCCAGCCCTCGCTGGATTCGGCAGAAGGAACGTACCGCAGGCGCACTTCGACGTTGTCGGCGGCCGGTTGGAAGTTGCCGCGGACCACGCCGTTGGCGGCGAAGTCGGCTTCGTTGTTGCTCACCGGCACGCCGAAAATGGTTTGGGAAAAGGTAGAACTGCCGGCCACCACCTGCAGGGTGGTGTTGATGCGGCAGCGGCCGGCAAACTCGGCGCGCAAACGCGCCGACGACCCGGGCGCCAGATTGGGGAAACTGAAATTGTACGTGCGCTCGCGGGTCTGGAAAAAGTAGTCGCCAAACCAGCGTTTGCCCGATCCCTGCGCCGAGCTGAACAGGTTGAGCAGGTTCACTTTTTCGTCCTCGATGCGGCGCACATCGTCAAATTCCTCGGTGACGTAGCCGGCGGGTACGCTCGCTTGCTCCTGTACGCGCAGCCCCTGCCCGTCGCCTGTTTTGATAAAATAATAGGCAAAATTGTCATAAAGGTGCTGCTGAATAGTCAGCTCCGGGTCGGTAGTGCTGGGGCGGTACGTCCACGGGGCCGGGCCGGTGGCGTAAAACAGGATGTAGTCCGAGTTGTCGAACTTGCCGTCGGCCTCGCCCACAACGACGATGGCGTTTTCCAGCAGGTCGTCGGGCGTTGGGTCGCCGGCGCGCTCGGGGAGCATAGCCCCGCCGTTTCCGTACAGGCGAATCTGGCGCGGGTCAATACTTTCCAGGTTGGCAATGCCGAGGGTGTTTTTCAAGAAATTGAAATCCAGCCGATAGACTCCGTTTTGGCTGACGCCAAATTTATAAATGGCGCCGCTGCTCAACGCCGAGGTGTAGGTATATGGACCGCCGCGGGGTTTGGCCGGCTCCGGCGCGGTGGGGGTGCTGCGTACGGTAAGCGAAAACGCGGTGACCCGTTCGTAGCCGGCGCCCGATTTGCGGATGGGATAAAACCGGACGCGCCCGAAAAACTGGTTGCGCTCCTGTTCTACCTCGGCCTGAATGTTCAGGTCATTGGTCAGTACCGCCGCATCGGGCGTGGTTTTCAGATCGAACGGCTCGTACTGCACGGAATTGATCTCCACCGTCAGCGTGGAGCGCCCAGGGAGGGCGAAACGCTCCATGAACAGCGGAAGCGTGGGCGCTTCATCGCCGAAATGGCAGGCTTCAAAACGCCATTGTTCCACCACGTCGCCGCCGGATAAGGCGTGCCGGTAGGGTTCCGGCGACCAGGCGAGCGTGCTTTGGATTTGGAACGTGTTTTGGGCAGGCAGCGCCACTGCGCTCAGCAGTACAAGGAGTAGTAAAAGCCGAAATTTCATCATTAAAATAAGTTTTAGAGCCAAAGCGGCGCATAGAGGTACGGAGGATCACAGTGTTTTCGGGTGCTTCATTTTTGCCCAAATGGCGCGGCGGTATGGGGCGGGGTTGCCTGACGGGCACAAATTAAGAACTTGGGCACAACAAATTTCAGCGAGAAAAGATGGCACCGCCAAATCCGATCGGGCCGTTTGGCTGGAGTTAGCCAAATGGAGCAGGTGTGGCGCGGGGGTGTTTCTGCTGAAAATGCTGCCTGATGAGGCGTAACTTTGCCCAAACTTACAACTTCCGCCATGCGTACCGTTTTTCTGCTCTTCGCCTGTTTGCCGCTGTTTTGCGGCGCCCAAACCACGATCCCGGTCGCCGACCAAACCTTCAAGATGGACAGCGAGCATAGTTTTGCCTATGCCTTTGCACAGGGCGATGAGGTGCTGCTCCACATCGAGGTTCTGGTGGGCAAGCAGGTGCGCAACGTGGAATTTGCCCAGCTCAACGGGGCGTCCCTGTTCAGTACCTACGCCCTGGATTCGACGCTGGACAAATCCATTCTGATTCCGCAGACCGGTATTTACCTGCTCATCGTGCGCGAGCGCGGCATGGGCAAAAAGGTGTGTCGGTTCACCCTGCACCGCACCCCCGTTGGCCCGCTGACCGAGCGCATGGACACCCGGGTGTTGTGGGACCTGCAACAGTACCCGCAGTACCGGGTGCAGCGCCGCATGGTTTTGGTTGGAAAAAAACCGGGAATCAGCACGCTGGGCGGGCAGGTCAATGTGAGCGCCAGCAAACTGGGGTTGAAAAACCCCGTCGGCACCTATCAATTCACCTTGCCACCGCACACGGTGAGCTGGGCATACCGGATAACCGTGGGTCAGGCGCTGACAGATGCCCGGAAAAAGGATGCCGACCAACTTACCAGCGCGATCAATTCGGGGGCTGCCAAGCTGTTGCCTGTAGCGCCGCCAACGGCCCTGGCGGCCCTGGCGCTTGGTATGGCCATTGACCTGACGGTGCCAAAAGTAGGGGAGGCCGTGGAGTACGCCCTGATGACGGCCGAGAACCTGGAAAAATTCAGGAAACGCGAGCCGTACCAGGCGTTCATCTGGCAGGGCAGCGTCAGCTCGGATGTTCAGCGCCGCTACACCCCGCTCGAAGGCAGCTACTATTTCGCTTTCCGCACCAACAATTGGATAGACGATATTACCATCAATGTGGATATGGAGGCCGTCACCGAGACGCCGATCTATGCAGAAGAAACGTTTGTGGAGCCGGTAAAATAAGGGTGCATGAACCTGGCCCGAAACCTTCTACCGCCGAGCCTAAGCAGCGCATAGTTTCCGTGCTCTACGTTTGTCATCCCGAAGGGACCTGTCCGCTTTACGGTCGAAACTGCAGGGTTTGCCATACGTAGAGCGGACAGGTCCCTTCGGGATGACAAACGTAGCGTACCCAGAATATGCGAAGGGCGTGCTCGGCGGTACCAGGTTTGCCAAACCTGGAAGGTTTATCTCGCGCAACCTTCTCAACCTTCTCAACCCCCTCAACCTTCTCAACATTGCGTATGACATTACCTAACCTTGCCGATACCATAGCTGCCCTCGCCACCCCTCCGGGCGTGGGGGCCATAGCCGTGCTGCGCTTGTCCGGCCCGCGGGCGGTGATCATTGCCGACAGCATTTTTCGCGGCAAGCGCCTGGAAAATCAGCCCTCGCACACGGCCCATTTTGGCCGCATTGAGGACGAGGACGGGCGCGCGCTGGATGAGGTGGTCGCCACTATTTTTCGGGCGCCCAAGTCGTACACGGGCGAGGAACTGGTGGAAATATCGGTACATGGTTCGCCGTACATCCAGCAGGAGGTATTGCAGTTGCTCTTGAGCCAGGGCGCCCGACTGGCCCAGCCCGGCGAGTTCACGTTGCGGGCATTTCTCAATGGAAAAATGGACCTCAGTCAGGCCGAAGCCGTGGCCGACCTGATCGTCAGCCAGAGCGCGGCCGCGCACACGGTGGCCCTGCGCCAGTTGCGGGGCGGGTTCAAGACCGAGATCGCGCACCTGCGCGAAGAGCTCGTGCACTTTGCCAGCCTCGTGGAGTTGGAGCTCGACTTTTCAGAAGAGGACGTGGTATTTGCCGACCGCGCGCAATTGAAAAATCTGGTCCACCAGATCCGCCGGTACATCGGGTCGCTCCTGCGCACCTTTCAGCTGGGCAATGCATTGCGCACCGGTGTGGCCACCGTCATCGCCGGGCGGCCCAACGCCGGCAAAAGCACCCTGCTGAATGCCCTGCTCAACGAGGAGCGCGCCATCGTGTCGGAAATAGCCGGCACCACCCGCGACACCATCGAGGAAGTGCTGAATATCGGCGGCGTGCAGTTCCGGCTCATTGACACGGCCGGCATCCGCGAAGCACAAGACGCCATCGAGGCGCTCGGCGTGCAGCGCACGATGGAAAAAATCGAAGAGGCATCTATTGTGGTGTACGTGTGGGATGTGGCCGCCATGACAATTGGCGACGTGTATCGGGATTTGGAGGCGATTGCCGGCGGCAGTGCGGCGCCCGATTCCGGGCAGCTACAGGGTCCGCCCCTGCTGGTGGTGTGCAACAAGATGGACAAAGTCCCCTATTTCAAAACCGACTGGCTGCTCGACCCCACCGATCCAGACATCCCGCCCTTCCTGCTGGGCGACACCCCGCCATCCGACCATTCATCATTCATCATTCATCATTCAGCATTACTCCCGGTTTCCGCCAAAAACCAGATGAACATCGAGTACCTCAAGGAAAAACTGTTCGAGTTGGTCGTGGGCGAGGACGTCAATCTGGAAAGCACGGTCGTCACCAACGCCCGCCACTATGCGGCCCTGCAGCACGCGGATGAGTCGCTCGCCGATGTGCTGACCGGACTGGATGCGGGCGTGACGGGCGATTTTGTGGCCATGGACATCCGCCGGGCGCTGAATTTTTTGGGCGAGATCACGGGCGAGATCGGGGTGGAGGATCTGCTGGGGAATATTTTTGGGAAGTTTTGTATTGGAAAGTAAGCGCTTCGCTGGAGCAGACATCCCGACACATTGCATTTCAAAAAATGTTTCAGCCGCCCGGCCCCATCACGCGTAAGGCAAAAAGTTGCAGTACATTTCAACACTTTTTCATCAAAAAATATGCTGTGTGAAATGGAACTGCAATTGATCCGCACAAAGATTTATGAAATCCGCGGGCAAAAGGTGATGCTTGATTTTGATCTTGCCGACTTGTACGACGTACCCACTAAAGCGCTAAAACAAGCCGTGCGGCGTAATATTGAGCGTTTTCCGCAAGATTTTATGTTCGAGTTGACACAAGAGGAGTACCGCTTTCTAAGGTCACAATTTGTGACCTTAGAAAGCGGACGAGGTAAATATTCAAAGTATGCCCCTTTCGCTTTCACCGAACACGGCGTATCAATGTTGTCTGGTATCCTGAATAGCGACCGGGCTATTCAAATCAACATTGCCATTTTTCGCGCTTTTGTCGCGCTCCGACACTATGCGCTCACCTATGCCGAGTTGGCGCAAACAATTACTGACCTGGAAACCAAATTTGAGCGGGAATTTACCGACATTCATGAAGTGCTCAAGTGGCTTGGCGAAGAAAATCAGGCCCGTGCAAATGAAGTGGCCATGTTGCGAACAGATGATCCGCAGGTTGATGATTGGCAAAACCGGTTGCGTATCGGATTTAAAAAAGAGACGAAAACGGAGGATTGATCCAGCGCAGCGAGCCCGACCCGGTACACCTCGAGTTCGATAAAAAACAAATTGTATTTTTTCTGGAAAAAATAAAACAACTTGTCCAGCCATGAAAAAAGACCTCATCATCGAATTGTTCGAAAAATTCGAAGCCGCCTGCTACCGCATTGAAGACACCGAATGCTGGAGCGCACGCGAACTGCAAACCATTCTGGGATACGCCAAATGGGACAACTTCCTCAACACCATCGAAAAGGCCAAAAATGCCTGCGAAGGCGCGGGCGAGCGTATCCAAGACCATTTTGCCGACGTCGGGAAAATGGTCGAAATCGGCAGCGGCACCCAACGCCGTATTGAGGACATCGCCCTCACCCGCTACGCCTGCTACCTTATCGCCCAAAACGGCGACCCCACCAAAAAGCCGGAAATTGCTTTTGCCCAAACCTATTTCGCTGTACAGACCCGACGGCAAGAACTCATTGAGCAGCGCCTGCTCGACCGCGACCGCGTGAGTGCGCGCGAAAAACTGTCTAAAACCGAAAACAAACTCTCCGGCATCATCTACGAGCGCGGGGTGGACGAAAAAGGCTTCGCCATCATCCGCTCCGAAGGCGATAAGGCCCTCTTCGGCGGACGCAGTACCCAGGACATGAAACGCAAACTCGCTGTACCCGACGGCCGTCCCCTGGCCGATTTCCTGCCCACCCTCACCATCAAAGCCAAAGACTTTGCCGCCGAACTGACCAACCACAACGTGGTGGACAAAGACCTGCGCGGACAGCCGAACATCCAGCAAGAGCATGTGGACAACAACCTCGCCGTGCGCAAAATTCTACACGAACGCGGCGTGAAACCCGAACAACTGCCGCCCGCAGAAGACGTCAAAAAAGTAGAGCGCCGGTTGAAGTCTGAAGATAAAAAAGCAATTGAAAAACCGGACAAAATCAAAACACTGCCGCCAGATGCGGAAATGGAGGAACACAGCGGGCGCTGAATTTTTTGGGCGAGATCGGGGTGGAGGATTTGCTGGGAATTTCTTTGGGAAGTTTGTATCGGGAAGCGAACAGTTGCATTTTTTGCAACAGTTCGGAAATTCCGAACTGTTGGGGCCGGGACTGCCTACGCGATGCAGATGTTGCAAAAAATGCAACATCTGCATCGCGTAGTGTAAAGGGTCATGTGTAAAGGAATACTTGACAGTTCAGTCGGTACGAAAAATCAAATAGTGCGATTATTTTTTTAGCGTTACTACATTTGCCCAAAGTCAAAACCGAATCACCTTCATGTTCGAGCAATCCTTTAAAAACATTGACGACATCCTCCGTTTCATTTAGAGGTCAAAAAGAAGAAAATGGAAAGTGCAGCTCTTCTACAAATCATCGGCGGCGGCGAAACCAGCCGCGTCCAGTTCAAGGAAAATATTACCAACCCGCTTAGCGCGGCACAGGAACTTGTAGCCTTTGCCAATACCGAAGGCGGGCAGATCATCGTAGGAGTTGCCGACAAGACCGGGGCGATTACCGGTTTGTCGTTTGAGGATATCCAACGCATCAGCAGTCTGTTGGTCAATGCTGCGTCGGAAGGTGTAAAGCCGCCACTTACCATCAAAACCGAAAGTGTCGAAATAAACGGGAAAAAAGTGCTGATCGTAACGGTGCCGGGCGGCGCCCACAAACCCTACAAAGACAAAGACGGGCTGATTTTTGTAAAAAACGGCCCCGACAAACGCAAGGTAACCAGCAACGAAGAACTGGCTCGCCTGCTCCAGACCTCCGGCGATCTGTATGCCGAAGAAATTCTGTTGCCCTTCACCATTTCCGATGAGCTTGACATCCGCGACTTCCGCCAATTTTACGAAGAAAAATACCAGACACCCCTCGACGAAGCCGACCTCCCCCGCCTGCTCGCCAACATCCGGCTGGCCGACGCCGACCGCCTCAATGTGGCAGGCGCCCTGCTCTTCGCCAAACACCCCGAGAAAGTCGTCCCTCAATTTTTTATCTCCGCCGTCTGGTTTGCCGGCACCGATATCGCCGGGGAAAAATACCACGGCAGCGAAGACATTCGCGGTACACTTCCCCAACTCTACCAGCGCGGCCTCGATTTTATGAAACGCGCCCTGAACCGCCCGCAAAACGGAAAAGACTTCAACACCGTCGGCGACCTCGAAATCCCGGAAGTGGTATTGAAAGAGTTGCTGGTCAATGCGCTTATCCACCGCGACTACTTCATCCGCGACAGCATCAAAATTTTCGTGTTCGACGACCGCATCGAAATCCGCAGCCCCGGCAAACTGCCCAACAACCTCACCGAAGCCCAAATCCGGGCCGGCATCCGCCGCTCCCGCAATACCATTCTGGCTTCCCTGGCGCCCGATGTGCTGCCCTACCGGGGTATTGGCAGCGGCATTTTGCGGTCTTTGAAGGCCTGGCCGCATATCGAGTTTGTGAATGATAAGGCGGGGGAGGAGTTCCGGGTGGTGATTTTTAGGAGGGGGCAGGCGTGAATGAGGGGGAAACCCGGGACAAGCCGACGCGGAAAACCCAACGCTTGATGAAGGTTGAAGCAGTTGTATGCGCAGATAATGTTTCTGTGGCTGAGGGGCTTTGTTGCATGAATCAGCCGGCGGAGCCGGCTTCCCCCAACCCAATTAAAGGTCAGGCGACTTTTACGGCTATAGGCGCGGCGATCTGAATAAATTTATTCAATATGGCCACCTTGATGGCGGCTTCTGTTTTCTGG
>JBGSKO010000212.1:0-57828 GCA_041741155.1 Saprospiraceae bacterium
TTTATTTTAGGTTGAGAAGCAGTTGAGAGGGGTTGAGGAGGTTGAGAGGGGTTGAGAAGATTTGGGCGCGCTTCTCAACCCCTCTCAACCTCCTCAACCCCTCTCAACTGCTTCTCAACCTAAAATAAATGCAAATCCGTACCAAACTCACCCTGCAATTCATCACCATCGTGGCCGGCATCCTGCTGTTGTCGCTCTATTTTATTTATGCCAAGTTCCGGCAGATTACAGAGGAGGAGTTTTACAACCACCTGCGCTCCAAGGCGCTGATGACGGCGGAGATGGTGCTGCACGACACCAATGTGCAGCTGACTGTGGAAGACGACAGGCCAGTGACCTCGGGCAGTTTGCCCTTCAGCGAGAACATAGCGATTTACAATTCCAAACAACGGCGCGTTTTCTCATTCAACCACGACGCAGATGTGCCGACGGCGACGACTTTTGGCCAAATCAAAAACAACTCGGAATATCGTTTTCAGCAGAGCGACCGGCATGCACTGGGTATCCTGCACCGCGTCGCCGGGGGGCAGGAATATATAATCGTGGTGGAAGCAACCTTCAATTCCGAAGAACTGGCTCATTTGCGCAACATCCTGATCGCAGCTTTTTTATTGGGGGTAGGCATCGTTGCCGCCGGAGGCTGGATATTTGCCGGACAGGCCCTGGCGCCCGTGTCGCGCATCGTCGGCCAGGTGGATAATATCCATCCCGCGCAGTTGCAGACCCGCCTGGAAGCACCGGGCAACCGCGACGAAATCGCCCGACTCATCGGCACCTTCAACCGCCTGCTCGATCGTATCGAACTGGCATTCCGAATGCAGAAAAATTTCATCTCCAACGTTTCCCACGAACTCAAAAATCCCCTGTCCATCATCATCGCGCAACTTGAAGTAACCCTCGGAAAAAAACGCACGCCCGGAGAATATGAGGAAACCCTCGCGTCTATCCTGGAAGACACCCGCAACCTGAACGAGGTGTCCGAAAACCTGCTCCAACTGGCCAAAGTACATTCCGAAGGCGCAACCATTGCTTTTCAGCCGGTGCGGCTCGACGAGGCCCTGTTGCACACCCGCGATGCCATCCTGCGGCGCCACCCCGACTACCAGATTACCTTCGACATGGAAGGCACCCCTGAAAATGAGGAACACCTCTGCATACTCGGAAACGAACAACTGCTGAACCTCGCATTCCTCAACCTCATGGACAACGGCTGCAAATACTCGCCCGACCACCGTGTACAAGTGCGTTTTTTGGTGCAACCCGAAGGCTGCCATCAGGTGGAAATCGCAGACAGCGGGCCGGGCATTACCCCCGAAGACCGCCAGCTGATCTTCCAGCCGTTTTACCGGGGCGCCGAAGGCCGTCGCGTCAAAGGCACCGGAATCGGACTTTCACTCGTGGACAGCATCCTGAAACTGCACCAGATTGGCCTGGAAGTATTGTCCCGCGAGGGACGCGGCACCATTTTCCGCATGAATTTTCAGCCGGCAATAACCAAAGAAATTTCTTGAACCGTAACCCGAATCGCACCATGAAAAAGACGCTACACATCGGTTTGCTTTTTTTAGCCTTGCTCCTGCAACCGCTTGCTTGCCGGGAAAAAAACGCAGCAGAACCCGACGGGTACCGGACCGCCAACGCCGTTGCCCTCCAATGGCACCAGCTCCTGCTCGAACTTGAGCGCCACACGCCCGGCTACCGCGCCCCGGTGACCGCACGTATGTGGGCCTATATGGGTGTAGCTGCCTGGCAGGCTGCCCTCCCGGGCATACCGAATGCCCTCTCGCTGGAAACGTATTTTGAGGGGCTGCCCGCCCCGCCTCGCTATGACGGCCCTTTTTCCCTGCCTTCAAGCCTGAATGCAGCCTATGCCGAGATTACCCGACATTTTTTCCCAACCGCACCGCCGTATTTGCAAGATAAAATTAACGCACTCGAAGCGGAGCTCAAGCGCACAAACCAGCCGCCATCTGATGCGGCCACGCAAAGCAGGTCTATTGCATACGCCAGAAAAACTGCGCAGGATGTCTGGCGCTGGGCCGTTACGGACACGATGGGGCACGAGGGTTTTTTGTACAATTTTGACCGGGGCTATGTGCCGCCAAGTTGCCCCGGCTGTTGGCAACCAACCGGCGCGCATCCAATGCCGGCTCTGTTACCTTCCTGGGGCAGCGTCCGCTCCTTTTTGGTTTCCGACAAAGATGTTCCGTTAAACAAACCTATTCCGTACGACGAGAAAGCCGGCTCTCCTTTTTATGCGCAAGCCATGGAAATCTATTCCATGTCCAAGCCGCTCTCGGACGAGCATCGCTGGATCGCCGAGTTCTGGAGCGACGATATTCCCGGATTGACGGTATCCCCCATGGGGCGCTGGATTTCCATTGCCACCCAGGCCATTGCGCACGCCCAATTGCCGTTTCCGCAAGTGCTGGAGCTTTACCTGAAAACGGCCATCGCCAGTTCCGACGTCATGGTGCTCTGCTGGAAAAACAAATACCAATATAACCTTGAACGCCCCGAATCGTACATCCGGAGGGTCATAAACCCCGACTGGACGCCACTGCACGACAGCCCACCCTTTCCCTCGTATCCGTCCGGCCACGCCGCAATGGGGGCCGCGACGGCAGAAGTACTCCGCACGTTTTTTGGCGACACGTTCCCAATCACCGACCGCACCCACGAGGGTCGAACGGAGTTTGCCGGCAAGCCCCGTTCCTTTGGTTCGTTCCAGGAAATCGCACAGGAAAATGCCCTTTCCCGCCTGTCGCTTGGGGTACACTACCGGATGGACTGTGAAGAAGGACTCCGAATCGGCGCCCGCGTGGGCCAACGCGTAGCTTCTTTCCCGCTGTTCAAAACCGAGGCGCAGATTTCATCCTTAGAGTAGTTCATGGAACACCCTCCATTCCATACCTTCGCACCTCTTTTCCCGGCCGGCCATCTCACCAGTCAACCAATAGCATCGCAACACAACGCATGACCAACTCCCAGTCTGTACTCTCCCAGCGCGTCGTTCACCTCGCTGAATCCGAAACACTCAAGATGGCGCGCATGGCGCGCGAATTGCGTGCCATTGGCCACGATGTGATCAGCCTGAGTCTCGGCGAACCCGACTTTGATACACCCGACCATATCAAAGATGCAGCTTATCAGGCGCTTCAGGACGGCTATACCAAATACACGCCTGTGTCCGGCTTGCCGGAGCTGACAAAAGCGATCAGTGAAAAATTCAAGCGCGACAACGGCCTCGACTACAAACCCGAAGAGATCGTGGTGAGCAACGGCGCCAAACAATCTATTTACAACCTCTGCCAGGCCTTGCTCGATCCGGGCGACGAGGTGGTGGTTTTCGCCCCTTACTGGGTATCTTACTGGGAAATTGTGAAACTCTCCGGCGGCATACCAGTGCCCGTATATGCAGGGGTAGAGCGCGAGTTCAAGCCGGCACCGGAGCAATTGGAGGCGGCAATCACGTCGCGCACCAAATTCGTGCTCTTCTCCTCGCCCTGCAATCCGACCGGTACCGTGTTCGACCGCCACGAGTTGCAGGCTTATGCCGATGTGCTGGCGCGTCATGAACACGTGTATATCGTCAGTGACGAAATTTATGAGTACATCAACTTCACCCACGAGCATGTCAGTATCGGCAGTTTTCCGCAGGTAAAAAACCGCACCATCACCGTCAACGGCTTTGCCAAAGGCTTTTCCATGACCGGCTGGCGGCTGGGCTACATGGGCGCTCCCAAATTCATCGCCGATGCCTGCACCAAAATTCAGGGCCAGGTGACCAGCGGTGCGGCATCTTTCAGCCAAAAGGCCGGCGCCGTAGCGCTCATGAGCGATCTGGGGCCGACCAAAGCCATGCGCGAAGCTTTCCGCGAACGCCGCGACATCGTGCTGTCCATGCTACAGGAAATCCCCGGTATCAAAGCCAACCACCCGGAGGGCGCATTTTACGTGTTTCCCGATGTGCGGGCTTATTTCGGCAAAACCGACGGGCACACAGTCATCCGAAACGCCGACGATCTCTGCGACTACATCATGTCCAGCGCTTATGTAGGCCTGGTATCCGGCTCTGCATTCGGTGACCCCAACTGCTTCCGGCTGAGCTATGCCGCTTCGGAAGATCAACTGCGCGAGGCAATTGATCGGATGAAAACCGTGCTCGGACGGCTGCGGTAGAGGCGTTAATGGTGTCGTTTTTCAACCCCTTCCAAATACCCGTCCTTCTGTATTTCATAAAACGAATGTTTCAACACCAGACCTGCTCCCAGATTGGCAATCATCCCGGCCAACAAAAAATAAAATATGGCGGAGTGTCGGTCGGTCATCTCCAATACCAGAATAGCTGCAGTAAAGGGTGTTCGGGTAACTCCCGTTAGAAAACCGATCATACATACCAGAATCAACAAGTTATGGTACGCCTCCGGCAGGCCACTCCAATGCACCAATAATGCCCCCAAAGCTGCCCCTGACGACAACGCAGTAGCAAAAATACCGCCCGCTGCACCAACACTAAACGACAACACCGCACCCAAAAAACGCGCCGGGAAAGCATACCAGAGCGCCGAGTCGGCCCCTTGGAAAAGTATGGTATTGATCAGCAGTTTGCCGGTACCCATACTCGTTTCTCCCGTAAAATATACAAGCACAGCAAACAACACCCCGAATGCTACGACAAAAAAAGCCTGTTGTTGCCTGCTCGGGTAGCGCTGTTTCCATGCCCCGATCCGAAGTAAAACCTGGGTGAACTGTGCCCCCAGCAGACCAGACAAAAAAGCCAGCAAAACGACTACCCAGATCAGCGACAACGGCAAAACCGATAATTTGGGATACCCGAGGTACAGATAAGAACCCAGGAAAGATTGGGCTGTCATACCTGCAATAATTACTGCGCTGAAAACAGCCGTTCGAAAACGCGCAATATGGGTTCGCGTAAGTTCTTCCAACGCGTAAACAATCCCGCCCAACGGTGTATTAAACGCCGCAGCAAGCCCGGACGCGCCGCCGGTAACCAGCATAATCCGCTGCGAAACCCGAGGCCAGCTTTTGGGAATATACAGATAAACCGTCTGAAAGATAGAACCTGCCACCTGAAGCGTCGGCCCCTCCCGTCCAATAGCGCCACCACCAAGCAACATCAACAAACTACTGCCAATTTTCACGATTCCAATCCGGATGCTCAATAATTTCTGAACCAACGAATGTCGCGACGTGCCGGCCAGATCTGCCGCTGCCAACAACTGCGGGATACCACTACCCCGTGCATTCGGAGCGAAGCGTACCGTGACCAACCAGGCCAACAAAAAAAAGAAAGGAATCGTCAGAAAAATCAGCCAGGGGGTATGCACGTAAATAGCCTTGCCGACACGTTCGAATAAAACGAACAAGCCTTCATAAGCTACTGCAACCAAACCCGTGAGCGCAGAAGCGACCCAAAGCGGAATCGCCTGAAAAGGAATACTCAGGTTGGGACTTTCTACAATTTTCTTTTGAATAAACTTCCCGGGAGCCGTTTTCCGAAAATAACGCCATCGTTTTAATAGCCAATGCCCCCAGGGATATAGGTGGTATTTTTGTTTCATTCCTGCCAATAGGCAACAAAGGTAGAAAATCTTCCCTCCATTCCGGCCCAGCCGAGTGTATTTGAATCGTACACCACTCCAGGGTCGGGCATCAAACGCTGCCGTTGTTGTTGGTCAGGATGCCAACGATAGCTTCAATCCGCCCATTCACAATCGCTCCTCGAACACCGCCGTCAACGCCTCTAAATCCGCGGTATCGTTGTACACATTGGGCGACACCCGTAGCACTTCACCGCGCGGCGACACATCAACCTGCACCAAAATTCAGGGCCAGGTAACCAACTGCGCGAAGCAATTGATCGGATGAAAACCGTGCTCGGACGGCTGCGGTGAGTTCTGCTGCATGTACCAACTTTAAACTCTACTACCGGAGAATAACGATACCTTTGCGGCGTGAAAAACGTAGTCAGCATTTTAGGGATAATAGTTGTTGCCACACTTGGATACCTTTCCTCCATATGCGGCACAGACACCTACTCCCTACATGCTGCCAGTACGGGTAAACCGGACACAGCGCAGGAAATTTACGCTCCGGCTTTTGTAACCAACCTGTTTTGCCATACTTCGTCCTCTGAAAGTTCCGTAAAATCGTTCAACAATGCCGCACCTTCTTCTAAAAATCCATGCAGCGGTTTTTGGGGAATCCTTAAACTGGCAGAACGGCTTTTTGAAAGCAAGTATGCTCAATACACATCTATTTCAAATGACTTTCTGATAAAATTTCGGAAAGCCGACATCATCTTCCCGTTTCATTATTTCTGGTAATTTATTGTAAAGCAGTAGTCGCCTTACACGGCAACGGTATTGACTTTTACAGGTATTGTATACATACAATGCCTGTCTATCTATTCAAACAAATCAATCAGCTTTATAATGGATACAGGAACAATCATTATCGGGATCGTCTCGATAGCTTTATGTGTTTTACCACTCGTGGTCATGCACAGAATTAAAAGAAAGGGCGAAAACCAGCGCTTGGCAGCACTGGAAAACTTGGCAGCCCAGCACAATTGTAAAATATCCCAACATGAGTTTTGCGGCGAATTAGTACTTGGAATTGACGAGACAAACAACTTTGTTTTCTTTCTCAAAAAGACCGCGGACAAGGAAATTGCCCAACACATAAACCTCTCCGGTATCCATGCCTGTAATATCATCAATACAGGCAGCAACTTAAACAGTAAGGAAGGGGAATACAAGGTAATTGACAAACTTGAATTGCGTTTTACGCCTGTGGCCAAAAACGAGCCTGACCTCTTATTGGAGATTTACAATGCGCGAGAAAGCATGCAATTAGTTGGAGAACTTCAACTGATTAAAAAGTGGGAAAAAATCATAAACGACCGGTTAGCAACGCTCAAAAAAGCGTAACTAAAAACAAGACGGCCCATGTTCCCTGCGGGCTGATGGTGACAGTGCAACATTCAGCAAAAAGGGAACATGGGCAAAATAACTGAGGAGTCATCCGGGTATCCGGATGACTCCTCGTTATTTTGCTCTTCCTACTTTATCAGCACCACCCGTTTCGCCACTACCCCACGCCCACTGCGCACACTGACGGTGTAAATTCCCGCCGCGACGCCCGCTTCACGCAGGCTGATTTGTACCTGCAAATCCTCCACGGCCGGAATCTTGTTTTCCCAAACCAGTTGGCCCAGATCGCTGAAAACCGAAACCGTAACTGCCTCACCGGCGAAGTCGGTTAAGTCAAGCGAGATGTGGTCTGTGGTGGGATTCGGGGACACCGTGCAGTTGCGGGTTTCAACCTGCCGCGCCTGGTAGCTGCGGGTTTCAACCCGCAGTGCGTCCGTAAGGTGTTGCGGGTTAAAACCCGCAACTACAGGAGGCTGCGGGTTAAAACCCGCAGGTACAGGAACGACCGTGATCACCTGTGTCGCCGTAGCCGTATTCCCGCACAAATCGTCCGCGCGCCACGTACGGGTCACGGTATAATTCGCTGCGCAACCGCTGCCGCTGGGTACATTGCCCAGGAACGTGATGTGTACGTACCCGCCACAAGCGTCCGATGCCGTCGGGTTCACCAAGGGTGGCAAGGGCTGGTTGCACTCGATGGTCAGTGGGCCGGGTACCGTGACAAATACCGGTGCGCCGTTATCCGACACCTGGATGGTTTGCGTGGCTGCCGTGCTGTTCCCGCACACGTCGGTAGCGCGCCAGGTGCGCCGCACCTGATATGTGCCCGGGCACTGGCTATTGGCGGTTGTTTGGCCGAGATAGGCGATGGTTACAGCGCCGCCGCAAGCATCGGAAGCCGTGGGCGCGCCTACCGCAGGCAGCGATTCCGCACACGTAATGGATAGATTTTGTGGAAATGCGGTGAACACGGGCTTGCCATTATCTACCACCGTAATCCGCTGGGAAATGGTGCGTGTGTTGCCGCAGTTGTCGGCGGCAGTCCAGCGGCGCGTAAGGCTGTAAGCATTCGGGCAAGCGCCGTTGGTCCGGGTTTGACCGTTGTAGGTGATGGTTACGGTGGCATCACAGTTGTCCGTGGCAGTGGGCGTCACTGCCGTTGGTATGGCGTCGCATTGGACGGTGATATAGGCCGGTACGCTGACAAACGCAGGTTTCTGTGAATCAATGACAGAAATGCGCTGGGTGGCCGTCCTGGTATTGCCGCAGGCATCGGTGGCCGTCCATTTGCGGGTCAACGTGTACGAATCCGTGCAAGCGCCGTTTACCCGGGTTTGGCCGTTGTAGGTCATATTTACCGAGCCGCCGCAGTTATCGGAAGCAACGGGTGTACCCACGGCGGGAACGCTGTTGCATTGCACAGTCGTGTTGGCCGGTACGAAAGTGAACACCGGAGCCGTGTTGTCAAATACCGTTATGACCTGCGAACAGATAGCCGTATTTCCCGAGCCGTCGGTAGCACGATAGGTGCGCGTGACGGTGAAGCGGTTGATGCAGGTCATGTTGGAGATCACGTCGCCGACGTGCGATTTGGTAGGCGTGCCGCAATTGTCCGTGGCAATAACCAGCGCAACATTGGGCGCCGGAACCGCACTCGCACAAGAAACCGTAACAGCACCCGGACAGGTAATCATCGGAGGCTCGTTGTCCACCACCGTTACCGAAAAACTACAGGTGGCGGTGTTGCTGCTGCCGTCGGTCACCGTCCATATCACGGTGGTGCTTCCTTTCTGAAAAACAGCGCCTGCGAGCGAGGCCGTTTGGTTGACATTGTTCTGCAATGTCGTCTGGCCACAGTTGTCGCCGTACGAAACCGGCTGAAAGGCTGCCCCCGGTACCGTGTAGGTACACACGCCCGGGTCGGTGTTTTTCGTCTGGTTGGCGATGCAAACCACCATCGGCTTGATGGTATCGAGTACCGTCACCATGGCCGTGCAGGTGCCGGTGTTGCTGTACAAATCCGTCGCGGTCAGCGTCACCACATTCGAGCCGACATGGCTGCAGGTAAAATTTGTTTGACTCAACTCCAAAGAATTGATGCCGCAGTTGTCCGACGAACCGTTGTTGACGTCTGCGGCCGTTATGTTGCCGTTGCCGGCATTGTCGAGGTAAACCGTCGTGTTCCGGCACAAGGCCGTCGGATCAGTCGTATCGGCTACCGTAACCGTGGCCGTACAAGTCGCCGAATTACTGTATGCATCGGTTAGCGTCAGCGTCACGGTATTGGGGCCGACATCGTTGCAGGTGAAATTTGCCCGGCTCAACTCCGACGAACTGATGCCGCAGTTGTCCGAAGAACCGATGTCCACCGCCGAAGCCGAAGTGCTACCGTTACCCGCATTGTCGAGGTAAACCGTCGTGTTCCGGCACAAGGCCGTCGGGTCGGTCGTATCGGCCACCGTCACGGTAGCCTCGCAGGTGGCCGTGTTGGTGTTCACGTCCGTCACAGTCAATGTCACGGTATTGGAGCCGACGTGGTTGCAGGTAAAATCTGTCGGACTCAGTGCCACCGTAGCGACGCCGCAATTGTCCGATGAGCCGTTGTCAATTGTTGCAGCAGTAGTGGCGGCCTGGCCGGCGGCATCCAGGTAAACGGTGGTGTTTTGGCACAACGCCACGGGCGAAACCGTATCGGCCACCGCTACCGATGTCATGCAACTCGATGTATTGTCGTTGATATCGGTCACCGTCAGCGTCACTGTCAGCGGCGTACCCACCTGGTTGCACGCAGCCGAAGTCGGGCTGACGTCTATGCTTTGCAAACCACAATCATTGGTACTGCCATCGTCCACATCGGCTACAGTGATGGTCACCTGGCCATTGCCATCCAAATAAACCGTCGGGTTGGTTTTGCAGATCGCCTGCGGCAACGCGCAACAAACCGCATTCGGGTCGTTTACCGTCACTGTTGCTGTGCAGGTGCCGGCCACGCCGTTTACGTCGGTGACCGTCAGGGTGACGGTATTTTCCCCCACGTCCGTGCAGGTGAACAAAGTTTTGTCGAGCACTGCGCCCTGCACGCCGCAGTTGTCGGTGGAGCCGTTTTCCACGTCCGACACGGAAATGGTGGCTTCGCCGTTGGCCTGCACCACCGTGGCAGCCGGTTTACAGCGCGCATCCGGCGCAATCGTGTCGCGCCAGGTTACAGTGAACGTACAACTAACGGTTTTCACCCCGTTATTGGCCGAAAGCGTAACCGTTTCCGTGCCGTTGAACGCCGGTATCGTGCCGCCGGGCATTGGGTCTTGCGTGATCGGCGGCAAAACACCTGCGCATCCGGCGGTCAGTTGTCCGAGCGAGCGGTAGTCTCCGATTACCCCGTCGCACACCTGCTGGTTGGCAGGACAGGCGATTTCAAACAAGGGCGTGTCTTTGACCGTCACGTTCAGGGTACAGTAGCGGGAATTGCCGGACAAGTCTGTCGCAGTGATCTTGATGAGGGTCGTACCAAAGCCGTTCAGGATAGTTCCGGCAGCCGGTTCCTGCACAATGAGCAGCGCAGAATCGGGCGTGCAATTGTCGGAAATACTGGCCGCAAGCCGGTAATCGGCCAGTTCGGTTTCACAGTTGGAGCCCACCGTTATAGTCGTGCTGCTCGGGCAGTTAACGGTTGGTTTCAGCGTCTCGATTACCGTTATGGTAAAACTACAGGTGGTTACACCCATCCCGTCGCCATCCGTGGCGGTGTACAAAACAGTGGTCACTCCGGCCTCGAATTTTTGCCCACCCGGTACTTGCCCGCTGCCCAACCCGGTTGTCGCGCCGCTCAGGGCGTAGGTGAGCAGGGAGCCGGAGCAGTTGTCGGACGTGGTGGCTGCGGTACCGGTTTGTGTGGTGTTGCACCCGCTGGACAGGGTGGCGTTTTTGTTGGCCGGACAGGTTACAGGCGGATTTTGGTTATCGGTCACCGTTACGGTAAAGGAACAAGTGTATCGGGTCGTATCGCCGGTTTCCTGCACCGTATAGGCGACGGTCGTTACGCCTGCGGCAAACACCTGATTAGCCGGCACTTGCCCGGCGCCGGTACCGGATGTAGCGCCGGTCAGAACATACGAAATAGCCGGGTTAGTGCAGTTATCCAGCACGGTGACGGCTGTTCCTGAAGGCACAGCCGAACAGCCTCCGAAGTCGGTGCCGACGGCAACCGGGTTCGGACACGTCACCGTCGGCGGCTCATTGTCGCGCACCGTCACGGTAAAACTACAGGTTTTGCTCAGCGTCCCGGATTCATCCGACACCGTGTAGCGCACCGTCGTAATGCCGCTGCCGAAGGGTTGGTTGGGCGGTAGTTGGCCCATGCCTTGTCCGGTAGTAGCGCCTTCCAGTTGGTAAGCGATCTGGTACATAGCGCAGTTGGCCGGCGCTCCGACGGATAAGGGGCCGGACACACTTGTGCTGCAATTCCCCGGCGCATCATCGCTGGTATTGGCGGTAATGGCAGCCGGGCAGGTCGCCGAGGGCGGCGGGTCGTCGGCTACGGTCACGGCGATGTTTTGTACGGAAGAAAAGCCGGCAAGGTCGCGCACCTGTACGTCCACGAGGTACACGTTGTCGCCGTCGGCATCCGCCGGATTCTCGAAGTCGGGTGTGAAATTTTTCCAGCGCAGTTCGCCACTCAGGGAATCCACCTGGAAGCGCGAGGAATCGGCGCCGCCGACAATCCGGTATTTCAATCCATTCCCTTCCGAATCTTCGTTGTCGGATGCTTCAATGTTGACCAAAAAGCCGGGTGTACAGGATGACTCTTCGTAGCGGATGTCGGCCAGAGAATAAATTAGCGGTCGGGGACTGAGCGAAAAGTACAGGACTACCGGCTGTTGAATACTGCCCACCAACTTATGGTGCAGGAATTCAACCGTATCCTGCGACTCGTAAATCTTGGCTACATCACCGATGTAAGCCAGAAAATAGAATTTGTCGCCAATGTAAGAGTTGGAATACATATTCATAAAATACAATGCCTGCCCGCCACCTGCCTGAACGGGTGTGGCATATCCGCGTATCTGGCTGCCGGAAAAAGCCGCCACGTGGTTGTTGAGGGCATTGTTCGGCATACTGTCCGTTTCGATCCGGGCTACCATGCTCATGGTGAACTGGTAGTTTTTCGGATTCAAGTTCCAGCCGCCCGGTTGGGCCTGAACCAATGATACCACAACCAGAAGGGCCAGAAGCCATACCGGACGGAGGAAATCGTTCCTTTTCATGCGCGTTTTGTTTGAACGATAAATTGGATTTGTGGGGGCGGCCCCACCCCCAACCCCTCCCCCAAAGGGGAGGGGAGACGTAGTTTACACTTCAACCACCATTAAAACCTTAGGTGTTTGTCGCGTCTCCCCTCCCCTTTGGGGGAGGGGCTGGGGGTGGGGCCGAAGTCGCGTGGGCCTACTCCTTCACCACCTTCTGCACCGCCACACCTTCCGTGGTTTGCAACCGCAGGAAGTACACACCGGCACTTAAATCAGGCTGCCACTCGAAGACGTTCCAGCCCGGACGAGCGTACTTTTGGAAACGCTGTATTTCGCGGCCCTGCAGATCGGTGACGGTGAGCTGCACCTCCTGATCACGCACGAGATTGAACCGAATCAGTGTAGCATCGGTGAACGGATTGGGCTGTACGTCGAGCAGGAACGGATTGACCGTTTTGCTTCCGTTGCCGACACCCGTGGTTTGCGTGGTGAACGGTACGGGTGCCTCGACGGTACCCTGGTGCTGTTGCGGCGCGAAGAACATGGTCTCCTTCAGGTCACTTACCTGCCCGGTTTCCGAGTTGTGCAGTTTGAAGCGCAGTTGCTCGCCGGAGCCGTTGCTGAATACCGTGAGGAAAAACACGTAGCGATCCAGCGGCTCCACATAGAGCGCCTTCGCGGCGCCGCGCAGTTCTGCACCGGCAAAGGCGCCAATTTCGTGCGAAGCCGTTGTCGCGTTTTGTTCGTCGTTGGCGTACATACCCACCAGCGTCATGGAATTTTCGAACTGCGCCGGATCTACATTCCAGTAGGCAGTACCGGTTTCCGTCTCGCCCCTTGCGGCTACCTGTTCGCTGCCGATCAGGCTCTTCGGCGGATAGGTCAGTGTGCCCGAGCCGGTCAGTTTGAGCTGGTAGCCTTGCGGCGGCACGAGGTAGTTCAGGTTGCCGATCCAGCCGTGGGGCGGGATATACTGGGCAAAACCGTACTGCCCTTTGATGATGTCGCCACTCGCCGGGCTGAGCGAATCCAAAGCATCGTTCACCGAGAGCGGGTAATTGGGCAGGTAACCGATCCAGTTCCAGCCGTTGCTGAGCGGGATGTTCACCGAGGTCGGGTCAATGGTGAGACCCGTCATTTTGATCGTGTCGGGCTGATCGGCGCGGAACTGGTACATGGTGGTGTTTTCCAGTGTCGTGAGTGAGCCGAGCCAGGAACCGCTGTACATCGAGAAGAAGCTCTGGCCTTTGATCATGTCGTTGGCCGGGTGTTTCAGCGACGCCAGCGCCGGGTTGATGGCCGGGTCGGGGAACTGGAGGTTGAACGAAATCCAGTTCCAGCCGAGGTTGAGCGGGATGTCGCGCAGCACAAGGCTGTTGGTGTGCAGCACCTTCGGGTTCACCGGCGTGCCCAGCACGTTGTCGGGCTGGAACTTGAATGTGTCCACACTCAGGTCATAGCGGAGGCAGGCGGAGGCATCCCAGATTTGCAGGGAAATCGTGTCGTTCACCTCGGCAGACTCCCCGTAAATGGTCAGGTGCGCGAGGTACTTGTCCACCGACGGGTAGTACCGGATGTTGGCGCGTCCGCGGAGCTCGTCGTTGATGTAGGCCGCCACGAGGTCTTCCCCGTCGGTCGAGAGCGTGCCCTCGATGTTGAGTGCCACCACCATGTTCATGGTCACGGGGTGGATGCCCGCGTCGAGGTTCCAGTCGGGCGGAGCGCACACGACCCGCACGCCGAGCGGAATGGATTCGTCGCCGCCCATAAAGAATGGGTTGGCGCCGGTTTCGGTGCGCAGGGTGATGGAGTCGGACCACAAGCCGAATGCCAGCGTGGAATCCACTTCGAAGCGGATGGGCCGGATTTCGTTCGGCACGAGGGTACCCGTGTTGGGCACCACCCGCACCCAATCGGGCGCGCCGAGGATCGTAAACGGTACGGGGTAGCCGCCGCGGTTGTGGATGTTGGCGGTCACGGACTTGATTTCGCCCTCCGTTTTGGTCATGCCGACGCTGTCGGTGAGCCAGGCCAGTTCGTTGCGGTCCACATAGAATTCCCAGATGCCGTTGTTGGGCTTGGTGCCTTCGAAGATGTTGCCGATCAGGTCTTTGATGCCGTGCAGTTCGGCCCGCAGGATGCGGTTTTCAAAAAACTTATTGTCGAAGGTGGGGTCGAGCGTGATCTTGTTTTCAAAACACGTGATGGCCACGTCTATCAGCTGGTTGGTGGTAGCATCAAACAGACCCACGTTGTTCAGCACCAGCGGCGGCGCCGTGGCCTGAAACACCTTGTCGCAATTGATATTTTTGTTGAACGTGAACGAAATTTCATCCCCCAACTGGTACACCCCGTCGGAGGGCTGCGGCAAACTAATCAGGTACGGCGGATCCCGCTCGATGCGGCCCTGAATGATATGCGACATGCCGGGCTTGTCTGCCAGATCGCCGGTGCAGGCGGCCAAAGCGCGGATTTCGTACGGCCCGTCTTTCAGCCCTGCGGTGTTCCAGTTGATACGCGTGAACCCGCCGCGCAGCGAGTCCCTGGGAATGCTGCCGTCGGGGTTTTGCAGGTTGTCGGTTTTCCCGATGTTGATCCAGGCGCCGTCACCGCCGGTGGCGCGGTACTGCAGGCGCACCACGTCGAGGTCCAGATCATTGCGGTCGTAGCCCGTGAGGGTGATGTTCAACAGGTCGTCGTTGGTGGCGGCGCTCGTATCGGGGTGTATCACCCAGCCCGCTTGCGGGAAACTGATGTCCACCTCGCTGCATGGTTCGATGAAGTGCGCGCTGACGTAGATAGCAGAGTACAGAATGGTGTCATCGTCGGGTGTGATACCGAGGTTGCCGGCGCGGGTATCCTCGCATTCGGAATAGAACACCAGTTC
Organism: Saprospiraceae bacterium; assembly: GCA_041741155.1. Lineage (GTDB taxonomy): Bacteria > Bacteroidota > Bacteroidia > Chitinophagales > Saprospiraceae > M3007. The sequence continues at coordinate 15,093 of JBGSKO010000212.1, forward strand.
CAGGTCGTCGTAGTCATACTTTTCCGGCCCCCGCTCTACGGTCACCGTGATCGGGACGGATTCACCGTAGGGAATGGCATAGTAAACCGGGTGGTCCAGCACGGCGCCGTTCAGTTTGATCACGGCGCCGTCGGGGTTGCTTTCCGGTCCGGCGGTGAAGGCGTAGGTGTGCGTTTCGTTGACGGCACTGGTATTGCCGAGGGTGAATTTGAACACCGCCGGTTCGTTGGCCGGCACATCCACAGCCACCGATCCGCTACTGTCGCGCAGGGACATGAGACAGCCTTCGCGGTGCGCCGTACCGGGTTCCCAGGGGCAGGAGGATTGACCGGCCGCCGTTCGGAACACCGGACTAAAGTAAACCGAATCACGTGCCACTTCCACCGAAAAGGCATCTCCGGGGTCATCGTCGTGAAGCACATAGCCAAAGTTGGTGGTATAGACCTTATCTTTCACTTTTTTGGTGCTCTGGCTGGTTGCCGACACAAAGCGTAGATGGCCTACCACCCCGAAATTGTTGAACGTATACCCTAAATGCGTTTCAAGCAGTTCTTCACTATTGAGAAAGGTTTCGGTTGATATTGACTTCGAGGTCTCAAATACATCAGAGTATTCATACGTGACGCCACCATCAAATGAATGGTTTCGAACTGCGGGAGATTTTGCCTTCAGCGTATCGTTCCAATCCACGTAGTACTGCCACCGCTTTTTTGACAGTGCATATTTCAAACTATCCTGCGTACTGGTGCTGTCGGCGTTTTCCAACAACGACATGTACGGAATCAGGTAGTTTTTGATGTAGAACTCGGAGTACATGAACGACGTAGCAAAGGTGTCGGGCAGGATATTTACGACGGTATCTACCGACGTCGTACAGGTGAGCGGATCGAACGAAACTTTGTCGGCAAGGCCAAACTTGAGGTTGAACGCCGAGCCCATGAACAAATCGGCGCCTCCGCCGCGCCCGGTCAGCAGCTCGCCATCATCGGTGGTAATGCGCGTATTGTGCTGGGTACAAACCTGGAAGGTACTGTCCGTGATTTTTTGATACGTCAGTTGCGCATCTACGGCGACATCTGCAACGATACCGGTGTTAATAATGGTGGCTGCAAATAGGCCTACGACAACCTCTACATTGCCGCCGAGATGCCACTCCACGCCGGCCCCGCCCCCCACTTCGTAATCGAACATGATTTCCGTAGTGGTACAAGTGATCTCATCTTTTTCCAGGTACGAATAACTGCCGTCGCCCGGCGGGTCGCGGAGGATCATACTGGGTGCCGGGGGGGGCATATAGGTGGCGAACGTGTTCTCCTTGTTGCGCACCCCGGTTACAATGGCCTGTTTGACAAAGCTCACTTCATTGCCGCTTTCGGTGGTGGCGATGATCTGGATAGTCTGCAAATGCGGCGGCACGGGGTTGGGAGTACCGCCCTGGAATTTGTACACGAGGCTTTGTTCCAAACCTCCCAGCGCTGTATCCCGCGTTGTCCCGGCTATGCCGTTGATGATTCGCACTGCCGCTGTGTCCACATAGCACCGTCCGCCGTAGTAATCTTCGGCTAATTTGATGGTGAGTTCAACCAAATCTCCCTGCTCAATTACCACCTCGCTGCAAGGTGCAGTCGCGTCCAGGCCGGACACCTCAATTAACGGCGGCGCGTAATACAAAATGTCAATCACCGTATCCCGCTCGGCTAGATCCACCTGGGAACCGCCGGCCGTCTGAAAGGACTGGTAAATCGTCGGGTCGCTGTGCTGCGTTACGGCCACGGTAAATTCTGCGGGCGGCAGGTCTTCAAATTTATACATACCGTCTTCGGTTAGGAGCTGCTGTTCCTTTTCGTAGCAGCCGTCCAACGTCCGGATTTTGACTTTACAAACCGTGCCCTGCGGCGTGCCCGGATTTTCAATAATGGGAAATCTGCAGTTGCCGCCGGCCACCACGCCGCTGATGATGCGGGTGGTCATGTCGTTGAACAACACCCCCGCGATCGGATTGGTGATATTGGTGATATCCCAAAAAGCGGGTATAAATTGATGGTCTTTGAATTTCGGAGAAAGGGTGACCGTAGCGCCCGGCTCCAGATCAATGACAAAACGTCCCGTCGAGTCTGTAATCACCGCCGGGCTGTAGGATTCCCCGTTCACTAAAATTTCCACCTGGTTGGCAAAGCAGTCGGTATTGACAAAACGCACATATCCCGAAACTGCCACAGTGGAGCGATCCGTGAAGTCCACCTGGTCCACCGATGTGATACTCGGATTGAGCGTCACCTGGCGGGTGGAGGGGGCAAATTCATGCGGCGCTGTTTTCTGCAAAGGAGCAAACGCCGACCACTCCGTGCCGTACGAGGTGCCCGCGCCGGTGAGTTGGGAGCCGCGGTTGTTCAGGCGGTTGCCCGCGCCTTCGTCGAGGGCGAAGTAGGCGCGCAGGTGGCGGCCCTGCGGGTCGCGGCCGTAGGTCTTATGTGCGATGATGGAGTCGAGCGGCTGGATGGTGTCGTACACGGCCACTTCGTCTATCAGGCCACCGAAGTAGTCGGTGCGGGTAGCGCGGGCGCCGAGCAGCCAGGTCTGGCTGGTGTCGGAGCCGTTGCCGGTCACGCCGCTGAAGGTATTCATGCCCGCCGCCACGCCGTTTTTGTAAGCTTTTACCGTCAGGTCGCTGCCCGAACGTTCGAAGGTGAGCGCGATGTGCTGGTAGCCCATACCGAAAGTGCCGAAGTTGTGCTCGGTACCGTTCAGGTAGCATTTCAGGTCGTTGACCACGCCGTTGGGCGTGAGCATAAGCCGGAACTCGTTGGTGGCGCCCCATTTTTTGGAAATCAGGCACTGGTCGCCGTCGGGGCCGGCGCTGTTGGCCCAAATTTCCAGCGTGGCGGCCTGGAGGTTGGTGCTGTCGTCCAGCCCGAAATTGGGCAAGGTGGCGTAATCACTTTCGGCGCGTGTAAACTTGAGCGCCCGGTGCATGTAAAACAGTTTGCCCGGCGTGGCGATAAACGTGGTGCCCGTGCCGTAGTTGACCGATTCGATGCGGTAGTACCCGTCGGCATCTGTTTTGCCGGAGGTGCGCACCGGCGGGCGGCTCGGGTCGAAGGTTGTCCCGCAGAAAATCAACGGTTTGCGCCCGATTAGATCGAAGGACCGGGTGCCCAGTTCTTCGTCCATTTTCCAGTAGTATTTCAGGCCGGGCGTGAGGGAGGAAGCGGTGCCTTCCATGACTTCGCCGAAGTCCAGTTCGTCGAGGCGGCGGTGGTAAATGCGCAGTTCGTCGAGGCGGCCGTACCACCTGGAGCCTTCGCCGTTCAGGTTGATTTTTTTGGTATCTCCGGAGCCGGCAGCGCCCATGACGATGCCCGTCAGGATGCCGTCGCGGTATAGGCGGAACTGCGAACTGTCTTGCGTAACGGCGATGTGGTGCCAGTCGGATTTGGTGGAGTCGGGGAAAGGCAACAAGACCTTGTTGCTCCCTTTTTGGAATACCACGCCTTTGAGGCCGGCGCTATCGAGCGGCGTAAGCGACCAGGCGGCGCCTTCAAATTCGAACAGTTTGGCGCCCGATCGGGCGGAGTCCACCTGTACCCAGGCAGTCAGCGACCAACGCGGGGCATTGTTCAAAAAGCCGAGGCTGTCGTCCGCAAACGCGATGTCGCTGGTGACGAAACGCGCCGAAAAGCCCTGCATCGGCGAAAGCGACACCATGGCATCCACCACCGGGCGGCTGTTGGGGGTTTGCACGTACCCGGTCACGATGCCGTTGGGCACCTGAAAACCAATGGCCGGCCCGGGCGTGCCGTCGCCGTACACGTTCAGACCGACCACTTCATACTTGTAGGGCCGCCCGGCAATGACGTTGAAGTCGTTGTAGTTGCGCACTTTGTTGTCGAAACGCCCGAGGAAAATGCCGTCGCGGAACAGTTTGTAGCCGTCGGTGGGCAGTGCACCCAGCGGGTTGGGCATCCAGGAAATCTGAATGCGGTCGAGCAATTCGCCCTGCGAGGCCATGACGACCGGCGCGGCCGGGGGTACGAAATAGTCGCTCAGGTAGCCGAAACCCATGCCTTCGCCCTTATTGTCGCTATGCGCCAGGCCCACACAAATATCGCCGATGGTGAGGCTGCTGCGACGGCTGTTGTTTCTGATGTCAATGCCGCTGCCGTAGGTCACAAAGGAATTGCCGGGCACGAATTGGTCTACCGGCGGCACACAGGCGGCTTCGAGGCCTGCATGGGTGAGCGGCACATAAAAGGTTCGGATGGGCCGGATACTGAGCGAGTTAAATAGTTTAAGCTGGCCGCCCTCCGATCCGTTCGAGCCAAAGGCAAAGCTTTTGGTGATGGCTATGGGACGATTAAACTGATCAACGCCCTCCGTAGCGCTCCAGTATTCCTGATTGCCGGTGGTAAAATTACCCACGAGGGCACGCTGGTCATACAGGAGGCGGAGTTCTTCAATAGTAGGCAAGCGCCAGTTGCCTTTTTTCTCCATCCCGAGGTTTTGGCAGATCGAGTCGGCTTGTGGCCAATAATTCGGGCTGAGGTCGTTTTTGGCGGCGGCAAGCCCCCAGGCCCCGGAGGGGTCCATGTAGAAAATAATGCCGCCTTCGTAGGTTGCCCCGATGTTGAACGACTGCGCCCGGAGTACCTGCACCGCGCAGAGCAGGACGGCTATGATGAGTGTTGATTTTTTCACGATCAAGTATTTTGAAAAAAGGTGATTTAAAAAATGGGTGGGCGCCCTCTGCCGGCCTTCCCTCTGGACGGGATGGCGATTACCCCAATAGTACCTTCCTGTGCAATTTGACCTCGGTACCGGCGCGCGTTGATTACTGATAATTCACAAGCCAAGCCCTGAAAGGGCTATATGTTTATAGCATGGAGATGTAGTACATTTGTGAACCCCGAAGGGGTTTTATGTTCAACTAACGTCCTGACATACAACCCCTTCAGGGTTGGCACTTGTGCTAATTGCCATCTATAAATATACAACCCCTTCGGGGTTTTTGGTTTTGTACTATCAGCAATCAACGCGCGTTGGTAGAGAGGCCATTTGCCGATTTCGGTAGCGCTTGGTGAAAACACCCAAGCGCGGCGCCAAGTGACCGGGTGACTCGAAAGTCACCCGGTCACTTGAAGTTTTACCGCTGCTGCCCGCGCAAGGCGCTGACATCGGCGCGGATGCCTTCGATAAGGCGGCGCAGTTCGGCGTTTTCGGCCTTGGCGGCGGCGTTCTCTTTTTCAAGTTCTTCCACACGACGGGCGAGTTCCTGCGTGGCGGAGATGTTGAGCGTGAACAGGTGGTCGTAGTCCACGGAGTGGAAGTCGTTGACTTCGCGGCCGTACACGAACACTTTTTCCGGAGCGTCGTGGTTCCAGTTGCCGAGGCTGAACCCGGTAGCCGATGCCACGGCCGTCACCGGCAGGTCTTCCTGGTGGTCGCCGGCCATGATGCGCACTTTGTCGCCCACCTTCAAGTCGTGTGGTTTTTCCATGGTGAGGCGCAGGGCGCCGGTTTCGAGGCGGGTGTTTTGGGCCAGGGCATAGATGTCGGGGATGATGTCGGTGCCTAAGCCGACTGCCTCGGGTACCAATTGTTCCAATTCCTGGGCAATCACGCCTTTTTTCAAGCCATTTCCTTTGGCGATGGCGTCTTTGTATTTGTAATCGGTCACCCGAATGCGTTGCAGCAGGGCGAGGTCGGTGGCATTGTCAGACACAGTGAAGTCTTTTTTGACCCGGCGATCAGAAATGACGTACATGCCGTCTGCTTTCAGATAGTCCTCCGCTTCCAGGCTAAAAGGCTTGTTCGAATACCCTCCCGGTAAGGAGTTTATGTTTGTACCATCAGCATGGAGGTAGGATTGTGTAGAAGTGCTAAGATTTTTCGTACCCGTGATATGCAGGTATTTGGACATAGTAATCTCTGCATTGGTCGCATTGATTACATTTTGCCCCCCGGCCCAAATACTGGCCACGCCATGGCTATTGGAGCCATAACCGGTGGTCCCGTCGTCCTTAAATCCATAGCCGTAAAAAGGGCCGAATCCGTTATTGATCGGGCCGATGGATCCCAGGACACCTGCTCCTGCCAGTTCTACCGTGTTATTGAAATACGTTTGCCCGTTCACAGTCAGATTGCCGTTAACAGTTCCTCCGGCAAACGCCAAGGCAGTCATGGCATACGGCGCCGGCGTCAGGCGCGGGCGGGGCAGTAGTTCCTGGGAGGAGTTGCCGATTTTGACGCTCAGGTAATAGTCTTTGTTGAACGGCGCGTTGAGGGTTTTGGCGTGGGTACCCAGCACCACGCTGTACACACCGCCGATGGTCTCGACGTCGGTCAGTTGTTCAAACCACACTTCGTTGCCACCCATCTCGGCATCAAACAGGGCAAACCGAACGGTGTACGTATCATCGGGCACGGCGCTGCCGTCGGCTTTTTTCAGAATACCTTGCACGGTAAGGGAAGGCGTTTGCGCCATAAGAGTCATTGCGCCGAAGCAGCAGAAGAGCAGAAAAAGGATACGTGATTTCATTGTGTACAGTGACTTTTGCATTGTTGTGGAAGTGAATGCGGTGGTTGAAAAAGTTTATTTGAGCAGTAACGGGGTGACTGCCAGTCACCCCGTCACTTGGAGTAACTTGGAGCAATATCAAGTTGCGTCCGCAGCGAAACCCGTTCGCGGCGGCAGGTACTTGGTGAAAAGAAAAAAGGTCGGAAACGTTAAGCCGAAACCGCCGGAGAAACGGCGGTGCAAAAACCCGGCAACGCGGGCAGCGGCAAGTCAAGACCTTTCACGAGAACGATTGCGGATTAAAATCGAAAGCACACCCAACAGCGGATTTGCTACCGACAAATGTCAGGCTGCGCCCGGTACACGAGCGTATCAATGTGGGTACATGAGCGTATCCGGGGGGGATTTTTTTCGGGGTGTGGAGGGCTATGAACGTATCAAGAAGCTCCCTTTGTAAGAGGTCGGTCCACTCTATGTTTGTCATCCCGAAGGGATCCGTCCACGCTGCGAGAGAAGCCGCGAGTGGCTCGCCGTATAGCGGACGGGTTCCTGCGGAATGACAAACGGAGAGCGGACACTCAACCCACGTACTCCGATGGCAGTTTCCCAAACCGCTTTTTGTAGCTCTGCGAGAAATGTTTGACCTGGCGAAACCCGACGGAGTACGCGGCAGCCTTCACGGAAGACACCTCCCGATTCTCCAGCAGGCGACGGGCTTTCTGGAAGCGCGCCTCATCAAGGTACTGGGCCGGCGTAAGGCCGGTGAGCCGTTTCAACTGCCGGAAAAACGACGCGCGACTCATAGCCAGCGCTTCAGCCAGCGTTTCGGCGGTCAGGTTGAAATCGCCGAGGCGTTTTTCCACTTGTTTTTCAAAATCCTCCAGCCAGGCCTGTTCTTCGCGGGAAAAGGTTTCCGGTTGGAAGGTTGGAGGGTTGGAGGGTTGGAGGGTTTCCGGTTGGAGGGTTTCCGGTTGGAGGGTTTCTGGTTGGAAGATTTCTGGTTGGAAGGTTTCTGGTTGGTGGGTTAGGAAACGGTTGCTGTAGTTTCGGAGCAGGTTTTCGACCCGGACCAGCAGTTCGTCTTCTTCGAAGGGCTTGAGGATGTAGTCGTCCACGCCGATGCGCAGGGCGCGCAGTTTGTCGCGGAGGTCGGCTCGGGCGGTGAGCATCACCACAGGGATGTGGCGCCAGCGGTCGTCGCCCTTCAGTTTTTCGAGCAACTGAAACCCATCCATGACGGGCATCATGACATCGGAAATGATTAAATCGGGCGTTTTTAATGCTGAATGATGAATGCTGAATGATGAATCGGGTACGGAATTCATCATTCCTAATTCATCATTCATCATTTCCAAGGCTACTTTTCCGTTTTCGGCGGTGACGACGTGGTATTTTTCGGAAAGAATGGACTGCACGTAGGCGCGCAGGCTGTCGTTGTCTTCTACCAGCAGCACCGTATGTTTAAATGATGAATGATTTTGGAATGATGAATGATGAATGATAAATGATGAATCCTGTACGGTGTCATGCTCGGTATTCATCATTCTTAATTCATCATTTCCCGCGCCGAATACTTCTTTTTTGGGAAACTCAAAGTAGAAACTGCTGCCGTGGTCGAGGGTGCTTTCTGCCGTAATCCGGCCTTTCATCAGTTCGGCGAATTCGCGGCAGAGGGCCAGTCCGATTCCGGTGCCGCCTTCTATCGGGGTATCGGGCCGGGAGGTTTGATAAAAACGTTCGAATACCTGCGGCAGGTCGTCGGAATGGATACCGCGACCGGTGTCGTGCACGCCGATCCGGATGGTACCGTTGGCTTCCGATACCGTCACCCGAACAGCGCCGCCGGCATGCGGAGGCGTAAATTTCAGGGCGTTGGACAGCAGGTTGTTCAGCACTTTTTGCAGTTTGTCTTCATCCACCAACACACGCAGGCGTTCGGGCAACTGGTACTCGAATACGAACAGGATACCCAGCCGTTCGGCATGGCTTTCGAAAGCGCTAACCACCCGGCGCAGAAAGGGCTGGAGCGAAACCGCAGTTTCCCGCAGTTGCATTTTGCCGGACTCCAGTTTGCTGAGGTCCAGGATTTCATTGACTAATTGCAGCAACTGTTTGCCATGATCCTGAGCGGTTTTGGCGTAGGTAAAATCCCGACTTTCGAGGCGATTGCCTTTCAACATGGAACTCAGCGGCCCCAGCATCAATGTGAGCGGTGTGCGCAATTCGTGGCTCACATTAGCGAAAAACCTGCTTTTTGCCTGGTCTAATTTTTTTAGTTCTTCCGTCTGGTGGCGGATGGTGGCGGTCTGGCGGTCCACTTCCGCTTCGAGGCGTTCCTGTTCGAGTCGGTGTTCGCGGGTGCGCCAGTACACCCAGCCCCAAATGCCGGCAGCGAGCGACAGTGCAACCAGCAGCAGGAACCACCACCGCTGGTAAAACGGCGGCAGCACCGTGAGTTCGATATTCAGTTCGTTGGCGGCCCAGGTACCGTCGGAGGCTTGCGCGCGTATGCGCAGGCGGTGTGTGCCGTACGGCAGGCTCGACAAGCGCAATTCCGGTTCCCGGATGCTTTCCCAATCAGCGGAGACGCCTTCCAGTTTCCAGGTGTACGTCACTTTTTCGGCGGCGAAATAATCCAGCAGGGCAAATTCCAACTGGATGTACCGGTCCTCGGGGTACATGGTGAACCGGTTATGCCGGACGATTTCCGCGAGCCGGTTTTCCAATTGCCCGGTGCCGGCATCCAGTACACTAAAAGCCGACACGACAAGGGGGGTTGTGCTTTTCCCTTCGGTTTTTTTGCTGTAAAAATCATCGGGATGAAAAGCCGTGACGCCGTTCAGACCGCCGAAATACAGCGTGCCGTCGGCGCCCATGCAATGGGACGTGCGGTTGAATTCATTGTGGGCGAGGCCGTCGGCGGTCAGCCAGGTATGCCGCACCTGAAGGCTTTTTTTATCCAATTGCACAATGCCGTAATCGGTGGGCAACCAGAGGTGTTGGTGCCGGTCTTCGTAAGCCGCGTACACCACCCCGTTGAGCAGGCCGTTTTCACGAAAAATCACCCGGGTGTGCCGTCCGGACGGCGCCTTGCGATCCCAGCGGATGAGTCCACCTCCGGCAGTGCCGAGCCAGAAGATGCCGTCCTGATCTTCGTAAAAATAGTATATGAAATCGTAAGGCAGGTAGTGCGCTCCCGCACCGCCCGACCAGTACCGCCCGGCTACCCCTCCGCCAGGTTTGAGTTGAAACAAACCCTGCTCGGTGCAGGCCCATATTTGCCCGGAGCGGTCTTTGCTGAGCCAGGAAATATTGGCCCGGTCGAATTCCGGGAAATGCGCATCCTGCCAGGGTTTGGCCGATCCGTCGGCAGGATTGTACACGGTCAGACCGTTTCCATGACCAAGCAAAACCCGCTGCGGATTTTCCTCCACGATGCTCCAGATATAACCGTAATCTCGTTTTTGCAGCAGGTGCTGCCGGATGAGTTGGCCGTCGGGGGCGGCTTTGAACAAGGAAAGGGTCTGCCAGGAATTGGAGCCTGTGATGCACTCGGTCCATACGTTCCCGTCGGCACTTTTCGCGATACCGATGGCACAATCCCCCGCCAAGCGTTCGGCAGTACCGGTTTGCGGATCAACCAGATACCGTCCCTGCCCGACCGCTTCGAGGTTGACGATTAAATTGCCGTTTTGTTCCAACAAGCCGCGGCAGGCTTTGCCTCTTCCGCCGGGCGCCTGTTCGTCGTACAGCAGGCGCCGGAAGTACGTCCGATGGATATCCACCACGACCAGTCCGAAGATGGTGGCAAACCAAATGTTTCCGTTGCGGCCCACGAGGAAATCCCGGATTTGTAAAAAATCAAATTCCGGATACTGCCGACTAATGTCCAACAGCACCGTACCGTTTCGCTCCTGAACAAGCGGGAACTGCACTTCGATTTGGTCATTTTCCAGCCGGCTGTACTGATAGGCAAAGGGATTTTCTATCGGACAGGTTGTTGCGGTGCGGTTGCCGGCGGCATCCACTTTCCACAGCACCGGCTTTTCGCCCGCTTTGTACTCCAGTAGGAAAAAATAGTCCGGGCTGCCGGAGTCTCCCCTTTTTTCAGCAAAAGCCCAACCCGGTCGCGGCTTGATTTGCCGGAGGATTTTGCCGTTCATGTCCGTCTGGACAAGGGTGTTCGGCGTGGTGTCTGTCGGAATGCGGAGCCCCCAGACCGTCTGCTGTCGTCCGGGTTTCAGGAGTAAAAATCCCTTGCAATCGGGCATTTTGATGTGCGACCAGCCCATTTTGGGGTGGTACCGAAGCAGACCGCCCGTGTTCAACAAACATAGAACCAGCGAACCGTCTGCGCATTTCATCGGCGCTTTCCAAATATTGGAGATCGGTACCGGCAGGGGGTGTTTCTGGAAAAAACTATCGGAAGGAACGACTTTTCCGGACAGCGGATCCAGCACGCACAGCCAACCGTTTTGCCCCGAACGACAAGCCCAGATGTAGCCGTCGGCATCTTCGGCCACCCACTCCACCAGATCGCCGCTAAGTCCGCTTTCGGCTTTGTTGAACACTTTGAAATGCCGCCCGTCAAAGCGGGCAACGCCGGCATTGGTAGCGGCCCAGATAAATCCGTTTCGATCCTGGATAATTTTGTTGACCTGGCGGTGGGGCAAGCCTTCCTCAAAACCGTATCGGCGGGCAAAAGCACGGTATTGCTGAGCCTTCGCATCTGCGAAAGAACAAGTCAGCAGCAACAATAGAAACACTACCCGGGGAGTACACATGGACAAGGCAATAAAAAAACCACTTTTTGAACCTGTCGGAATTCAAAAAGCGGCCAAAGGTAACGGAATGCCCAAACACAGCCGGGCGTAAGTGGGGTGACCTGCTCACCTCCCCAATTATCCCAAACCTGGAAGTAAATGTGACGGAGGTGTTTGAGGATTGAGCCACCTCACAGGACGTCAAACAGCTCGGATGGATTGACTTACTCCACCAGCACCACCCGCTTCGCTACTACCCCACCCGTCGAGCGCACGCTCACGGTATAAATCCCCGCCGCAGCGCCCGCTTCGCGCAGGCTGATCGGTAGCCGCAAATCGTCCACGGCTGGAATGCGGTTTTCCCAAACCAGTTGGCCCAGGTCGCTGAAAATCGAAATCGTTACCGCCTCGCCGGCGAAGTCGGTTAAGTCAAGCAAGATGTGGTCTGTGGTGGGATTCGGGGACACCGTGCAGTTGCGGGTTTCAACCTGCCGCGCCTGGTAGCTGCGGGTTTCAACCCGCAGTGCGTCCGTAAGTTGTTGCGGGTTAAAACCCGCAACAACAGGAGGCTGCGGGTTAAAACCCGCAGGTACAGGAACGACCGTGATCACCTGCGTCACCGTGGCCGTATTGCCGCATAAATCTTGCGCGCGCCAGGTCCGTGTGATCATATAGCTGTTCGCGCAGCCGCTTCCGGTGGGCACATTGCCGAGGAACGTGATGTGCACATACCCGCCGCAAGCATCGGATGCCGTCGGGTTCACCAATGGCGGTAGCGGCTGGTTACACTCAATGGTGATTGGGCCGGGCACGGTGACGAATACCGGTGCGCCGTTGTCCGAAACCTGGATGGTTTGCGTGGCTGCCGTGGTATTGCCGCAGGCATCCGTAGCGCGCCAGGTGCGGCGAATCTGGTAGTTGCCCGGACAGTTTCCACCCGTCGTGGATTGACCGAGGTAGGTCACTGTAGCCGTGCCGCAACCATCCGAAGCCGTGGGGCTGCCTACTTCCGGCGGGTTTTCGTCGCAAGTAATAGTCGTATTGGGCGGAAAAGCCGTGAACACCGGTTTGCCGTTGTCCACTACCGTAATCCGCTGGGAAATACTGCGCGTGTTGCCGCAGTTGTCTTCCGCCGTCCAGCGGCGGGTCAGGGTGTAGGCGTTCGCGCAAGCGCCGTTGGTTTGCGTCTGGCCGTTGTAGGTGATCGCCACGACGGCATCGCAATTGTCGGTTGCCGTCGGTGTGGCCGGGTTCGGGATGGCACTGCATTGCACCGTGATATTGGCCGGTACACTGACGAAGTTGGGTTTCTGCGAATCAATGACCGTGATGCGCTGCGTGACAGTTTTCGTGTTGCCGCAGGCATCGGTGGCCGTCCACTGACGGGTAATGGTGCTCGCGTCGGGGCAAGCGCCGGGCGCCGATGTCTGGCCGTTGTACGCGATGCTCACCGAACCGCCGCAGCCGTCCGTGGCCGTGGGCGTACCCACGGCGGGGATGCTGTTGCACTGCACCGTTACGTTGGCGGGCACACTGGTGAAGTTGGGTTTCACGTTGTCGAACACGGTGATCACCTGCGCGCAGGTCGTGCTGTTGCCGGAACCGTCGGTGGCGCGGTAGGTGCGCGTGATGGTTTTGCGGCTGGCGCAGGTCTGGTTGCTGGTTACGTCGCCGAGGTGGGATTTCACCGGTGCGCCGCAGTTGTCCGTGGCGGTGACGGCGGCAAGGTTGACAGCAGGCACGTTGCTGGAGCAGGTCACCGTGATCGGGCCGGGGCAGGTGATGCCGGGCAAGCTGTTGTCCACCACGGTCACGATAGCTACGCACTGGTCGCTGTCGCCGTTGATATCCGTGACGGTCAATGTCACCGTTTGCGGACCGAGATCGCTGCAATCGAATTGATCGGGCGACACGGTCATGCTCTGCAGGCCGCATTCTGCCGTGCTGCCGTCGTCCACGTTGGCTGGTGCCACGGTGGCTGTGCCGCCCGGACCGAGCACGGCAGTATAGGATGTACAAAAGGCTTCAGGTGCAGCGCAGCAAGGGTTGATGTCGTCGGCGACGATGATCGTGGCTTCGCAGTCGGCGGTGTTGTCGAATGCATCCGTCACAGTCAGCGTTACGGTATGGTTGCCCAGATCGTCGCAGGTGTAGGTAAGGCTGGTTTCGCCGTTGATCAAAAAGGAAAGTGTGCCGCAGTCGCCAGTGCTGTTGTTGCGGACGTCTGTAGCAAGGACGGTTACGGAGCCGTCGGCATCCAGTTGCACGGTGAGATTCTGACAGGTAACCGTCGGTGGGGGCAGCAGTTCCTGATACTCGTACGCACCCATGTCGAAGTTGCTGGCCACGTTGGGTGCGGCATCGAAGGGGCGGGCGTTGCCGTCGAGGTCGTCGGTGGGTGCGCCGGCGTCGGTGGCCGCGTCTATGGCGGGGGAGCAGGCTTGCAGGTGCAGGTCGCCGCTGGTGCCCAGTCCGACGGGTGGCTGGCTAACGAAGAGCGGGTTGGTATCCAGATTACCCGTGCCCGCATGGCCGCCTTGCACGATACTATACGCTACGACCGGCGTGGTATTCCGATTGTCAATTTGCACGGCATTTCCCCAGAGGATACAGTTGGTGATGGCAGGGGAACAGGTTCCGGTGAACGCATCATTGTACATGCCACCGGCGCCAAAATCAGCCTGATTGCCGGAGAAACTGCAATTCATAAACGCAGGATTGCACACGCCGCCAACAGCATCCACAGCGTCGTTGAATACGCCGCCGCCGATGCGTTCCGCCTTGTTGCCGGAGAAGATGCCGTTGGTAAATACAGGGGTGCTGTTGCCGTTGTTGCCACCAAAATTGTACACGCCGCCGCCATCGCGGGTGGCCTTATTTCCGGAAAAAACGCAGTTGGTTACCTCCGGGCTGCTGTTTCCCTTGTACCCATCGTTGAACAAACCGCCGCCGCTGCGTGCCACATTGCCTGTGATGGTACAATTGGCTATGCGCGGATTGCTTTGCCGGCCAACGCCGCTGCCGTCGTTGTAGATACCGCCGCCGTTTTGAGTCGTTTCTCCGTTACCACCGGAGATAGTGAAGCCATCCAACAGCGTGGTGTTGGGTGCATGATCAAAAAACACGACATGGTAGGAGTTGTCCGATATGCCCGGAGCGCCGATGTCTCCACTCAGCGTGGTCACATTGCCCACCCACTCGCGGTCGTCGAAGCCCGGATCGCCGGTGTTGGGGAAACCGCCGAGGATTTCCACGCCGTTTTTCATGACGAAGGAAATGCTTCGGTCGGTGCCGGGGGTGGGTTTGTAAGTGCCGGAAGCGACCCAGATTTGGTCGCCCGAACTGGCGGCGGCGAGGGCGAGTTGCAGGTCTTTGAATGCACACTCCCAGGATGCGCCGTTGCGGCCCGGCACCGCCAGGGCGTTGACATACCAGATCGTACCCGTGGCCGGGCAGGTGAAGCAGGGATTCTGTGGCCCCGGGTCGGTAGTCAAAACACCTGAGTTGTTGGTGATCGAGAAACTGCCACCTCCGAGGTTTTGCACGATGCCCGTGTTGCTGGTGATGTTGCTGGAGCCGCTGGAGTTCTCGGTGAGCAGGCCGTCGTTCGTGAAGGTACCGCCGGCAGCCGAAAATCTGCTCAGGTTGCAGCCCGGCTGATCGAGGATGGTGGCCGAGCAGGGCGTGTTGCTGAACGTGCCGCCGAAAAGCACGATGGCCGCTGAGTCGGCGGAGTTGTTCACGCTGCTGAACACGATGTCGGCATTATTGACAAAACTGCCCGCATCCTGAAAAATGCCGCCGGTGCATTTCGCAATGCTGATGGAGCCGCCGGTGGCATTGACAAAACTGCCCCGGTTGTAGATGCCCCGGATCGTCTGGCTGCCCGAGTTGCCGAGTTGCAGCACGTTATTGTTGGTAAAAGTGCCGGTCTCCAGATTGAGCAGCCGGTGGAAATTGAACGACGCGGAGGTATTAAGCGAGATCGTGCCTTCGTTGACGACCGTGCCGCTGTTCGTAAAGAGCGGGCTGGCATCCGAGTTGATGGTGAGTGAGCCGGTGGAGGCGACCATGAGCGAGCCGCCGGCCAGTACATTGACCGATCTGGCCACTGCTGCTGTGCTGATGATCGGGTCGTTCGTCACGTCCGGGATGACCGCGTCGTCCGTCGCGGTCGGCACCGTGCCGTCGAGCCAGTTGCCTGCGGTGGCCCAGTCGGTGGAGGTGCAGCCCGTCCAGATGTCGCCCGTGGCGGTGATAGCCGGGGTGCCGCCCGTGGTGAAGGTGCCGCCGTTGAGGTTTTGGATCACGCCCGTGTTGGTGGTGATGTTGCTGTTGCCGCTGGCGTTTTCGATGATAAAGCCCGCGTTGGTGAAGGTGCCGGCGCTGGTGATGATGCGGCTGTTTGAGACCGCGTTGAGTAATGCCGCACAGCTCGAGTTGTTGAAAGTGGCGTTGTTTTGAATCGCTGTTGTTACACTGGTAGTCGCCCCAAAGGTAATTTTGGCGGTATTAGTGAATGAACCTGCTTCATTGAAAATACCCTGAATACACCGATCAATGGAGATATCGCTGCCCGTATTGTTCGTAAAGGTAGCACGGTTGTATATCCCACGGCCGGGACCGGCACTTAACACAGTAAGGATGCTGATGGGAGCCGAACTGGTGAACATACAGCCACCGCCATCATTCAAAATCCCGCTATTGTTGGCTCGGGGAATGCTGATATTCCCCCCGTTGTGTACAAATGTACCTTCGTTATAAATACCAAAGTTGGCTCCTGCGAGGTCTCCAATCGAGATTTGCCCCGAATTCGTGAAGGTGCCGCTGGTCAAATTGCGCAACTGCTGGTCGCTGCTCCGGTTGATGGTGATACTGCCGGTTGCCAAGTTGGTGAAGGTTCCACTGTTGGTCAACCCAAAACCACCGAGCGCAGGCGTCGTGCTACCGATTACGATGCTACCCGCATTGCTGACCGTGCCGCTATTGGCTAACCCGGCACCAGTGGAGCCGTTGATGGTCAGCGAGCCCATGTCATTGATGGTCAGCGAAGCGCTGGCATTGACGGAGACGGATTTGGCCACTGCTGCCGTGCCGCCCCCGATGACGGGGTCATTGGTCACGTCCGGAATGGTCACGTCGTCGCCAGCCGTCGGCACGGAGCCGTCGAACCAATTGCCCGCCGTGGCCCAGTCGGTGGAGGTGCAGCCCGTCCAGATATCGCCCGTTGTGGTGGTGGCCGGGGTGCCGCCGGTGGTGAAGGTGCCGCCGTTCAGGTTTTGGATCACACCCGTGTTGGTGGTGATGCTGCTGTTGCCGCTGGCGTTTTCGATGATAAAGCCCGCGTTGCTGAAAGTGCCCGTGTTTCTGATGATGTTGTTGGAGGCGACGTTTATCAGGGCCGTACAAGTGCTGTTGTTGAACGTGGCTGTGTTTTCAATCCCGTCAGATCCTATACTTCCCACCGCTCCGATGGTAATGCTGCCTTGATTGGTAAAACTGCTACTGAATTGATTGAGCAGTCCATCTAATGCTATTCGGTCAATTGTGATGGAGCCGCCGGCCTGGTTCATAAAGTTGGCAGCAGCCCCGTCATTCCAAAGGCCATACGCCAGATTGTTTGCAATCCCCCCGATCGTGATGACGGCTTGATTGGTAAAGGAGGCTTTATTTACAATACCGGCAAACGAGCCTGACGTTGTTCCTGTTCGGTCCACTGTGATGGAACCGCTCTCGTTTACAAAAGTACCGGCATTGTTGCTGATACCAGTATAACCAATATCCTCTGTATTTCCGATTTGCAAGCTGCCCTTGTTCGTAAAAAGGCTCCCTGTCCGCATCAAAATTCCGGCAAAGGTTATGTTATTGACACTAAAGGCTCCATTGTTTTCCACCGTACCTGACATATCTACTCCCCAGCTCGTTGAGCCCGAAACGGCCAGCGAGCCTGCCACAGCAATGGTGAGAAACCCGCCTGATGAGACCACGACAGACTTGGCAACAGCCCCCGCTGCGCTGATGGTGGGGTCGTTCGTCACGTTCGGGATGATCGCGAGGTAGGCCGGGCCCGGCACGCCCGCCGACCAGTTGAGGGGGTCGAACCAGTCGGTACTTTCACTGCCGTCCCAGGTGGTTGTTTGGGCCTGGAGCGTGTGCCCGAACAGAAGCAGTGCACAAATAATGATGAATGATGAATGATGAATGATGAATTCCGACACCAGCCGGACGGAGGTGTGTTGGGTGGTGCGCAGTACGGACAAATTCATAGACGGCATCTGTTTTAATTTCCGGTAAAGGTAGATTGGAATAATTGGCCAGCCCATCACATCTTGATGTGATCGCACGCGGGAGGAATGGCGGTTGCCCTGGGCCGCCCCGCTCAACCTCAATCCAGTATTGTCACTTTTCGGACTGCGGCGCCTTCATTGCCGGTTATGCGCAGCTGGTACACCCCGGCGGCGAGGTTGGAGGTATTCACCGAAATCTGTGTGGACAGTGGCGCAACGTTTTCAGAAAGCACCAGCCGTCCGGCAGCATCGGTCATTTCCAGCCGTATCCTTCCCGTTAGTGCCTCGAATATCTCAACGTTGAGCACATCGTCCGCAGGATTGGGGAATACATTGATGGCAAACGCATCTTTCGGGCTGTGGAGGCCGGTCGTAGTGAGCGTCTGCATCCGGGTATAGGTATGGCTGCAAATGCCGTCGGAAACAGTGAGCGCAACCGTGTAAGTACCCGCAGCGGGAAACGTGTGTGTCGGATTTTGTTCGGTTACCACAGGCGAGCCGTCGCCAAAGTTCCACGACCAGGAGGTAATGCCCCCCAGAGACAAGTCAACAAAGTTCAGGGTAAGGCCGCCGGCTACCGTTGTTGTATAATCAGCAGTTGGTCCCGGTGTAACATCAACGGTAACCGATGCGGATGCGCCGGGGCAAGATGCTTCCTGTATTTCCCAATCATAAAAATAATAATAGAAGTTCTGTTCGGTGCCGGCAGTGGCATTGGAACTGTAAATCCGGACGAGAGTATCGAGTATGTACGGGTACGCTGCGCCGGAGTTGTTGCGGTACAGGTTCTGGCTAACATTGCCGAGTCCGTACAGACCCGCCGACGGGATATCCATATTCAGCGTTACCCGGCTGGCGCCATTCGGCACCATAACGGTTACCGCTTGTACCAAAGCATTGTTGGCATCATACAAACTAATCGTGCGCATGCCTGCGCCCTGTGCGTACAACAAGACGGACAACAACCGGAAGGGCTTGTAGGCTTCAAACAACACACGGCCATCAAAGCCGGTATTGTGGTTGCCGCCACCGCCAAAGGTGTTGTTAGCCGGTCCGACCTTTCCGATTGGCTTGTCTTCCAATTGTTGAACGGTGTAGGTCGTGGAGGTTTGTAGCGCCGGGATATTAAAGGTGGTTCCGGTAAACACGACGCCACCTCCGGTACTCCAACGGGCGGTATTCCCGGGGTCCACAGCGGCTGTTAGTGTGACCGGATTGCCGATACATACCGTCGTATCGGCGGACACCGCCGGTGCTGCCAATGTTTCATAGTTGACGGTGAGGCTAAAATCGTCCATGCCCAGGGTGTTGAACACGGTGAGTGTCACGGTGTACATGCCTGGAATCGCATACGTATGTACGGGATTTGCGGCCGTGCTGGTGTTGCCGTCGCCGAAATCCCAGAGCCATTCCTGGGGAATGTCGGTGGATTGGTCTGTAAATTTGAATGTTCCGATACAGGTGGTATTGACATCCACGGTAAAACCGGCGACGGGCGGTACGATGGCAACTTGACAGAATGTTGGGATACTGAAATCTTCGCTCTCGTCACCCGCTACACCGGCACTGCCTTGCACGGCATTGGCCCCCATTCCCCGACCCGCGAATGCTTTCCAGATCAGGCACTTGTGGGCATTGTCATAAAGCAGTTTGTCGGCTGCGAGAATAGCGTCGCGCGCATCCAGATAACCAGGGCCGCAAGGCTGGAGTTTCATACCTTCTATCACCAGCCGGAGCGCCGTATTGTTGCCGCCATTGCCGTTGTACCAATCCGGGTCGAAACCCTCGGCATCAATCAGGTTCCAGGTCATGTCCCACAGCACCTGGCTCCAGATCTCGCCGATGGCATGTACGCCACTGCTGGTGGCCAGGCTGCCATACGTTTGTGCATTGATGCTCATATTGGTGGAATACGGAAAGCGGCGGATGCCGGTCCCGGTAATATCGGCGGTAGCATACGTACCTATACCGCGCGCATTGGCGCCGGCATCACCGGGCTCAATAGTCAATATCAGCGCGAGCCAATCGCTCCATCCTTCGCCACCCTGTTCGCCATTACCCAAACAGCCGGAATTGGATGGGCCACCCGTGAGGCGGTTGGAGAGTCCGTGACCGTATTCGTGGGCGATGATGCCGTTGTCGAGCGAGCCGTCGCGGTCGGCACTGGCTGCCTGATCGGGACTCAAGGTGACATTGACCGTTTCGCTTGCATTGAGTTTTGCTTTGAGCAAATTGCCGTCGTTTTGTGAAATCATAACCGACGGAATATTGAATGTACCGGAGCCGCCCATAGCGGTAGGTGTACCGGCACTATTGTTGACAACGATCACCGCAATAGCCCCTGCCGCTTCCGCAAATCCCACCTTGTTCACAAATGGGCAAGAACCGCGGTCAATCACAACAATTTTACCTGCGATTTCCGAACCGTTCACGGCGGGTTCGCAGGCATCTGTGACCGGAGCGGTTGGGTCTTCAAACAGCACCACATTGGAGGTGATGGGAGCGGTCAGGCCCGGTCCGAAACTGGCTTCGACGGCGGTGTAATCACCGGCGATATCGGTTGGTGTATGGACGCGCATCAAAGAAACTGCACCGGCGGGCCAGAGGTACATTTGCATCCTGCCATTAGAGCCGTCGTCAGGCGTGCTAAAATTGGCGTTGTTGGCGCCGCCGCCGTCCTGGGCTTCTGCCAATACATAGTCGTTACCTGCACCGCCGTTGCCATAGTTGTTTTCCTGAAAATTGCCGGACTCCTCGTCAAACCCGTGCCGGTACAGGATGTCGTGCAACATATTGTTCAGGTAGAACAGGTTCGTAATAATGGCATCCTGGTTGGATTCGGGGCTTTGGGTCAGGTCAAGTGGAAAATCAAACTGCAATCCGGCGCCGCCGTCGGGCGAATAACCGGGCTGATTGGTGTCGTTTTTGTCTTCATACGCATACACGTTGTTGCCGCGCGTAATGGTGTATTCCGCACCGGCAGCCCCGTCGGTGTCGTGCCAGCCAAACGGCGAAGCGACCAGAAATTCGGGGTCGGAAACCAGGCTCCGGACGCCGAAGTTGGGCGCTTCGATGGGCAATGCAAAAACCTTGTAACCACCCGCAGCTGCGCTTCCGGTTGTTGATGCGGCAGGGCTCGCTTCCGGAAGCGTTGTTCCCTTGCACGGTGCGCCGTCCGTGTGGCTGTGGCCAAAATCGCAACGGACGTTCCAGTTGTTTTTATCTACAAAAGCACCCGTATGGGCATCAATACGGATATTCCACCAGTCGGGGCTTTTCTGCAGGGCTATGTTCACATCCCAGGCTAATACGAAGTTGTCTCCGGCCGGGACATATACCAGTTCGACCCGGATAGGCCGCTCCGAAATACCGCCGTCAGAAAAGGTGAAACGGTGGCGGCCGCGTTCCTCCGAAAGCAGTGTTGGTGTTTCCGTCAGGGGCAAACCGAGATGCGCGGCAGCCGCTTTGATCGCTGCTGTTGCTTCCAGCGCAGGCGTAGCGCTGTTTGCTTTTTGCGCCGCCTTCGGGTGGAATCGGTTGGAAAAATAGAACACCTGCCCATCTCGAATAGCCATGGTGCTCACCGCATTGAATATTCGGACGGTGCTTATTTGCTGGTGCAAATACGTGTATGTGACGCCCGTCTCCCGGTTGGTATATTGGTCGGAGATGATCCAGTTACGAATGTCTTCATCGGTCAGCTGCCAGTTCTGTTTGTGCCCTTGCAGGTAGGCAGATATTTCAGGTTGAAATTGTTGTGCGCTGGCAGACAGCGAAAAGACGAGTAATACAAGGCCCAAAATAGCCCGTGCAGTTGCGTAAGGAATGGACATACCGAATGGTGGTGGATGGAATGCTGTTGTTTTGAGCCATACTACTGGAATGCGCCTTTTTACCTTGGCAACACCCGAAACTCTGTCCTCCGGTTTTGGGCGTGTTGCTCGTCGGGGCATTCGATGCCGTTGCCGCAATGGTTGACGAGCTGGGCTTCGCCATAGCCGTTGTATTCCAGCCGCGAACGTTTGATGCCCTTGGACACGAGGTAATCCACCACGCCTTTGGCCCGGCGTTTGGAGAGTTCCAGATTGAACGCATCAGAAGCCCGCGAGTCGGTATGTGAATTAATTTCAACCCGAATTTCCGGCCTTTTGAGCATTAAATTGAGCAATTTTTCATCAATAACGGTTTTTGCTCTGGCACTCAGGGCATCGCTGTTGAGTCCGTAGTAAATGGGCAGCAGGTTAAAATCCAGCAACGAACACTCGATTTTTTTCCATTCATACCAGTCGCTCGTACTGCTGCGTCCCCGGTCTTGCACCAAAAACACTTCCTCGCGAAGCTCCGGGACTACTTCCACAGAATCCACGTGGGCATCCTTTTCCAATACCCGTTTTTGGATCGTGACGTATTCCGCCGGTATTTCGATTTCGCGAACGGTGGCCGGCGTTTCGATGACCTGCCTTTTGATGGTTTTGTAACGCCCGTTGGGCGGTGACTGCTGGGTAAAGGTGGGCATGGACACGATCTTTTTGACCGGAATTTGCTTGGTAATGGGTGGGTGCACCACATAGCAAATCACGTCACAATCCCCCGGAATAGGCGATTTGCAGCCATCAATGGCCGGACGGGTTTCAAAACGGGCGTAGCCCGGCTCGATTTCAAAAATTTCGAAAGTATCAATCGTGACCACCGGCAGAATCGAGTACGTGCTGAACGGCTCTTCCACCAACAGGGTTTCCGTAACCTCGCGATATACCGCCGGGACATACTCAAATCGCTTGGACGCTTCTTTTACCAGCACGCGCTCTTCCACGGTTTTGTACACCGCCGGCACCACGTTGTACTTCATATACGACGGCGTTACCACTACTTTTTCGATTTCCGTGACTTCCTCGATCGGGCAACGAATATAGCAGGCGCCGGGCTCAGGGTTCGGGGGGTAGTTTTGGGCTGGAAGGGCAATACTGGTCAGAACAGCAAGTAGCAAAAAGAAGGCAGATATCCGCATTGGCGCAATTATGATATGAAACATTGTTTTGATTGACGAATTTAATGCTATATTATAGCCAAATGAGGATTTCAGGGCAGTCAAACGATTAAAAAACAAGCGCGTAAATCTAAATACATTGGCAAAACCGGGCATACGTTTCCTTAAAAATCGTCGCAATTTTCCTTTTCGAAGATTTTTTTGAATACAAAAAGCCGGCAACAGTATGGCCCGGGGTGCCACAAAAAAGCCGCCGCAACGCATCTGCTGCATTGCGGCGGCTTCCTGATTTGGGGCGCCATGTTCTGTCCGTCCTGGACTATGAGATCAGTTTTACCCGTACAGCATTGGGACCTTTGGGGCCCATTTCCACCTCGAACGTGACTTTGTCGTTTTCGCGGATAGTGCCGGAGATGTTGTTGATGTGTACAAAGACGCTGTCTTTTGTTTCTGCATCTATAATGAAACCGTAGCCTTTTTCGTCGTTGAAAAATTTCACCTGTCCCTGGCGGATAACCTCCATGGGCGTGTCATCGCGGAAAGGCACGCCGAGAACGATATCTTCAACACGAATCACTTTCTTTTTGGAAGGGTCCGGCGGCGTGCTGCTGAGGTTGCCGTTTTCATCCACGTAAGAAAACATTTCTTCCAGGGTCTTTGTGCCACCCTTGGCCTTTTCGGCTTTGCGTTGCTCCTTGCGCTCTAACTTGTCTTCATTTTTTTTCTTGCGCTTTTTCTCTTGCTCTTTTTTGTTGTACGAGTCTTGCGATTTTGCCATCTTACTCTTTGTTGGACTTTGGGCGCCTACAGCACCCGGTTTGAGTGGATAAATACGTGCATTCGGTGGTTTTGGTGTCGAAGAAAACGTTCAAAGCGTGCTTCCGCAGGCAGATGGACAGAATCCGGATGCGAAGGTACGGGAAAGCTGCATTTCTCCGACCTACAAATACGAAAACGCCAAAACACGCAAATGCACCTACCTTCGCCGCATGGAAACAGATCAACCATTCCAAACGACCCTCTCCAACCTGGGTATCCCGGCGCTGAACGCCATGCAGGAAGCAACTGTGCCTGCCGTGCTGAACCACCAGAATGTCGTACTGGTAGCCCCGACAGGATCGGGCAAAACCCTGGCTTTTTTGCTGCCGGTACTACAGCTGTTGCGCGCCGATGTGCCGGGCGTACAGTGCCTGATCTTGTCGCCCACCCGCGAACTGGCCATCCAGATCGAACGCGTATGGCAAAAAATGGGCACCGGATTCAAAGTAAACACCTGCTACGGCGGCCACTCCATGCAAACGGAGACCCAAAACCTGAGCCAGCCCCCCGCACTCCTGATCGGCACACCCGGTCGGATACAGGAACATATCAACCGGAAAACCTTCGCGCTGGAAAACGTCAAAATTCTGGTGCTGGATGAGTTCGACAAATCCTTGTCCATGGGTTTTCAGGAACAAATGGCCGACATCATCAAAAACCTGAGCGCACTGGAAAAACGCGTGCTCGCTTCGGCCACCGACAAGCAGCATATCCCCCTCTTTACCGGCATCACCCACCCAAGGGTGCTGAATTTTTACAAAGCCGCCGAAAAATCTACGGACGGGCTTGCCGTGAAACAGGTCGTGTCCGCTTCGCAAGACAAAGACGATGCGCTCGTCAACCTCCTGTGCTACCTCGGCAGCACCCCCACCCTGATCTTCTGCAACCAGCGGGACACCACGGAAAAAGTACGGGACTACCTGACGAAATTAGGCATCGCATGCGCCTCTTTCCATGGCGGCATGGAGCAGCAGGATCGGGAACGGACGCTGGTCCAGTTCCGGAATGGCAGCATCGTTTTCCTCGTTGCTTCCGACCTGGCAGCGCGTGGACTGGATATCCCGGAAGTGCGCAACGTGATCCACTACGAAGTGCCCATGAAATTGAATGATTTTTTGCACCGCAACGGACGCACCGCCCGCATGAATGCAGAAGGTACCGCCTACCTGCTCCTGCGCCCGGGCGAACCGCTACCCGTGTACCTGCCCGCGCCTCCACCCGTGTTCGAAGTACCCCTGAGCGAGACCCTCCCGGAGTCGTCCCCCTGGCTCACCCTGTACATCAGCGGCGGCAAAAAGGACAAACTCAGCAAAATGGACATCGTGGGCTTTTTGTCCAAAAAAGGCAACCTGAAGCAGGAAGACATCGGCAAAATTGAAGTGCTGGACTTTATGTCCTTCGCCGCCGTCAAAAAAGAACTCGCCGCAGACGCCCTGAAGGCCATCCAGTCGGAAAAAATGAAGGGCAAAAAATACAAGATTGTGGTGACCAACTAAGCGGGCCAACTTGTTTCGCCGCGCTTGTAAAAACACTAGGTGCGGCATTAAGATCGCGCTTCGCGGTGGCCCCACCCCCAGCCCCTCCCCCAAATGGGAGGGGGGCTATATGGAGCGTTGTCGGTTGATTTTAAGTCGGAAAGCCAATGCATCCCTACTGGTAGTTTTTACAGTTTCCGAGGACAGGCTCCCCTCCCATTTGGGGGAGGGGTTGGGGGTGGGGCTACCGCAGAGCGCGATCTTCCATTACCGGAAAAATTGTTGTCGCCACGCTTGGTAAAGATACCAGGTTCGACGAAGAATTGGCGAGGGCAAGAGGCGCAAGTTGAAGCTCAAAAATTCCGCTCCCGCCACTCTTGCGGCGACATCCCGAACTCCTGGCGGAACACCCGCCCGAAATAGCTCGGATCCGTGAACCCCGTGTCGTAGGCCACCGCGCTGATGGTGGTCGCAGGGTCTTGCAGCAGCTCTTTGGCCTTGCTCAGCCGGACGTGCCGCACAAATTTCGTGACCGCCAGCCCCGTCAGCGCCGACAATTTTCGGTGCAACTGCGAGTGGCTCATGGCCATTTCGCGGCACAGTTGCTCCACGTCGAATGCACTGTTGTCGAGGTGTTTCTCCACAATCTCCCGCACTTTTCGCACAAACCGGTCCTCTTCTCCCGATACCGCCGGCAGGTCTTTCAGCACAATACTTCCATCCGTCAGACCTGCCGCGGCCAGGTAGTGCTGCTGAAGTTTTTGCCGCATTTCGAGCAATTTTCGGATGCGCAGGCGCAATTCCGCTTTGTTAAACGGCTTGGCTAAGTAGGCGTCGGCGCCGTGTTCCAGACCCTCAAGTTTACTGTCCATATCGGCCTTGGCCGTGAGCATCACGATGGGGATGTGGCTGGTGCGCGCATCGGCACGCAGGGTGCGACACACCTCGAAACCGTCTTTGCGCGGCATCATTACGTCGGTCACGAGCAAGTCGGGCACGATCTCGTAGGCGATTTCGATAGCTTCCTGGCCGTCTTTGGCCACCGCTAAGCGGTAGTCGCCCGCTAAGCAGGAGGCGAGGTACGACACCACATCGGGGTTGTCCTCGGCAAGCAAAATCAGCGGGCTTTCGGTGGACGACGGCGTTCCGTTTGCCGATTTACCGACTGCAGGCGAAACAGCCTCGACGGTGTTTTCGATTTGGTTTTCAAAAGAAAAAGGCGGGTAACCCGCAGCGTTTTCGCGCTCCAGCCGCCAATCGTCGTGCGTCGCGCGGGCGTTTTCGGCATCTTGCCGGATCGGCAGCATGATGACAAACTCCGCGCCCTTGCTCGCCTGGCTTTTTACCACAATTTCGCCGCCCATGAGTTTGACCAATTCCTTTGTGAGTGCCAGGCCAATACCGGTGCCGCCCTCTGCCCGATAGGACGCATCGGAGCTGCCACTGTTCGCGGCCGACGCGGGGATACCCGGAGCAACCTGATAAAACCGATCAAAAACGTAGGGCAGGTGCTCCTCGGGAATACCCACGCCGGTGTCGCGCACCCGAATGACCAACCGCGGCTCACCGGCTGCCTTGAGCCGGCCATTGGCGCCGCTATTTTTAAGACCCGAATCGGTATTTTCAAAACGCAAATCCAGATAGACATGCCCACCGGCGGGGGTAAATTTCACGGCATTGGAAATCAGGTTTCCGACGACCTGCTGCAAGCGCTCGGGGTCAAAATGCATATCGAGCGTTTCGGCGTCGGACAGGAAGTGGATTTGCACGCCTTTGCTTTGGGCGTAGGAGTGGAAACTTTCCACGAGGTACCGCAGGTAGCCCACCACGTCGCCCGGCTGGAGGTGGAGCGCCATTTTCCCGCTTTCCAATTTGGCGAGGTCGAGCATTTGATTGACCAGGTCGAGCAAGCGGTTGCTGTTTCGTTTGATCATGCGGACACCTTCATCGAGCCATTCCGACGGGTTTTCGCGGATTTGGTCGGCCATGCCGGAGATGACGGTAAGGGGCGTGCGGAATTCGTGGGTGATGTTGGTGTACAGCCGGGTTTTGACGGCATCGAGCTCCTTAAGGCGCTCGGCTTCGGCCTGCGCGAGGCGGCGGTGGAGCAGGAATCGGTAGGCGCCGAACGTGAAGCCAAACGCCAGGGCGGCGTACAGCAAGTAGGCCCAGGGTGTTTGCCACCACGGGGGTAGCACCACAATGCGGATGCTTGCGCCTTCCACATTCCAGACACCGAGGCTGTTGGCGCCCCGCACCCGAAACACATATTCGCCGGGCGGGACATTGAAGTAGGCCGCTTCGTTGTCGCGCAGGTCGTTGCGCCAGTTTTTGTCGTAGTTTTCGAGCATAAACTCCAGGCGGTTTCCGGCCGGGTTTCGGAAGTTGAAACAGGTCACATTGAAGGCAAACACATTCTGGTCGTGGCTCAGGCGGATTTCTTCCGTTTGCCAAACCGGCCGGCGCAACAGGGCCTGAGGGCCTGGAATAATGGGTTCATTGGCTAATTTGAAACCCGTGATGCGGATTTCCGGCAAACCGTTCGCCTCCGAACGCGCCATTTTTTGGGGCAAAAAGGAATGAAACCCTTCCGCTCCGCCGAAATAGATTTCTCCTCTTTTGCTGACGAACGTAGACAGGAAGCCTATTTCGCGTGTCTGAATACCATGGGAGGCCCCATAGGAGTAAAAAAACTCGCTCTCCGGATCGAACTCCACCAACGCATCCTTGGTCGTCATCCACAACTTGCCGTCCGGCGCCTGCGCGACCGACCGAAGGTAATTGGTCGGGATGTTGCTGTTGGACGGCGTGTACTTCTTGATTTGTCCTGTGGCGATATTGACTTTGGCAAGCCCCTGGATCACGGTCAGCACCCAGAGGTTGCCTTTTTTGTCGCCAAGAATCGTGCAGGCACAACCGTACTCGTCGCTCCCCATGAGGTGGGTAAATGTGCCCGTTTCGGGATTGTACCGGTCCAGAAACATCGGATTTTGTTTTTCATCCGAATACGGTTCTGTGCCGCCGCCGACCCAGATGTTTCCCTGCGCATCTTCGTACAAACCCAACGCCTGGTTGCCGCCGATACTGCCGGGCACAGCGGGATCGTGCAGGAATCGTTGAAATTTTTCGGTTTTCGGATCGAACCGATGCAAACCGCCGCCCCAGGTGGTTACCCAATAATATCCCTGACGATCTTTCAGGATGTTGGTGGTGAAGTCTGTAGACAAACTGTGCGGGTTGTTCGGCTGATGCCGGTAGTGTTTAACAATCGCGTTGGTTTTGGGATCAATTCGGTAAAGCCCCTTTTGCGTGCAAGCCCAAATGTGGCCGCCGGGATCCTGTACGATCGAAAAAGCATTGTAGAGATCGTTACCGGTTTCCCCCAGCGGGACGGCGTGCATCTGTCCGGTTGCCCGGTTGTAACGCACCAATTTGTTCGGTCCGAGTCCGCCACCTGCCAGCCACAAATTGCCGGAATCGTCTTCCTGAATGTCGTTTAGCCCGACAACAAAAGCACTCGTGTTGTGGAAGGTAAACAGGGGTTTGTCCGAGTGTACTTTTAGCGCTTTGCCGCCGGTGATGCCGCCGCCGATCCAGATGATCCCGTCGCGCGATTGGCTGAGGTTCCAGAGGAAATTCATGGGCAGGCTGCCGGCGCCTTTCCCCGTCTCAAAATGGCGCACGACGCCGGTGGCAGGGTCGTAAATATCCAGCCCCGACATAGAGCCGATCCAGAGCCAGCCGTTTTTATCTTCCAGAATGGACAGCACTTGCCGCAGGTTTTGCCGGTCAAGCGGCAAGTTGCGCAAGAAAGGCGTGCTCAGTTTTTCGGGGTTTGCCGGATCGGAAGGCAGACGCGTAAATTGTCCGGTACTGCGGTCCAGGCGTTGCAGGCCTTCGTTGCCCATGCTTCCCACCCAGAAATTGCCGCGCGAGTCCTCGAACAGCGCCCGCACCCGGTTATCGGCGAGGCTTTTGGGATTGGCGGGATCGTGCAGGTAGCGGGTAAAGGTTTCGGTATCCGGGTAGTAGCGGTTCAGCCCGCCGGTTTTGCCCGTCGGGTCGCGCTCATCCCAGGGGAACCCGCAACCTACCCAGAGCGTGCCTTGCCGGTCCAGATAAAGTGCCCGCACGAGATCGGCGCTCAGGCTGCGCGGGTTGGCGGGGTCTGAAAAGAAGCGTTTAAATTGTCCGGTATTGGGGTCCAGGCGGTTCAGCCCGTGGTGCGTACCGAGCCAGATGTACCCCTGCCGGTCTTCGACGATCATCGAAACGGTATCGCAGCTGAGGCTGTTGGGGTCGGCTGGATGGTGTCGGTAGCGGGTAAACCGCCCGGTTGCCTGGTCGTAGCGGGTCACCCCTCTGCCGTAGTCGGCTACCCAAAGCGTACCGTCTTTGGCTGCGTAAATCCACTGTACGTAACCGCCGGACAAGGAGTTATCCTGCAAAGGGTCATTGCGGAAGGTGGTTATGCTTCGCCCGTCGTAGCGCTGCAGTCCATCTGCGGTACCCAACCACAGCACACCCAGGGCATCCTGCGCAATACACTGCACAAAGTTTCCGGGCTCTTCTCCCGGCAGATCGAACACCTCGAATTGCGGGGAAAAATCCAACAAACGTACCGGTTGCGCCCGGGCGCCCAATGCGCACAACAGGCAGTATGCGAGAAGTTGTAAAAAGGATGTGTTGTTGGGCATGGTAAACGATTTAGGGTAAACTTTCCAGGTTTTTGAAACCTGGAAAGTTTTAAACTACATCATTAGACAGTAAAAACAGGGCTGATCGTTGCGACCTGCCCTGCCAAAAGTATGAAGTATTTTTTGGGGTCTTTTTTCTTGGCCGTTGGCGCATTCGGCGGGTTAAAACCCGCCGCTACTTTCCGGCCATCGCAGGCGCACCCGGCACGACCGCGCTATGGCGCGCGGCGCCCAGCGTGACGCTGCGGGATTTTACGATCAGCTCCTGCGCCAGGTTTGCATCTCCGGCTTGCACGCGCAGGGTGTAGGTGCCGGGTTCGATGAGCAGCGCTTTCAGGTCGAGCATTTTGGCAAAGGCGCGTTGGTTGGCTACTTGTTGTTCCCAGCGGATGCTTCCGTCGGGAGTGACCAGTGCGATGGTGGTCTGGTATTCTTGCAGGTTGGACAATTGTACGCGCAGGTTGTGCGCGCCGTCCATGGCAAACCGGGCGATCACGCGGCGGGTGCCGCCGGCTTCCAGGACGAGCCCGGTTGCAACGGCCTGGGGTTCCGACTGGTCGGCGGTGATGGCGTTGAGGCCTTCCGTGTGTACACTCGTTTGTGCAGTGGCGGTGAACATAGTGAAACCGGCCAGTACCATTGCGGCGATCAAATTCAGGTGCATTTTCATAGCTTCGAAAATTTTTAGTGTAATGTGTTTTTGTTGAATAATTCGATGCTGCAAAGATGCGGGGGGCTACTCCGATCCGGCCCGGACACGGCTGCCAAGGTCTGGTACATACGTGCCAAACACCCGGACAAATCTTGCAAGTATGGGAGTAGTATTGCTTTTACGCGGCGGAATAGGGGTATCCTACGAAAAAATTCCTGTCAAGTTTTGCCAACCCCGCACCTCGGCAGCGCTGCGAAGTTGAGACTCGCTACCGCCGTACACAAGAAAGGGGTGCACGGTTGACCCGGAGGGGGCATGTTTTTGAAAAAAAAGGAGGTTATCGAAAAAGGATGCGTTGATGGTGGCGGCAGATTTGATTTCGGCGATAGTAAAGATGCCGTTCCGTTCGGCAAGCAAGTCTATTTCGTGGCCGTTGCTTTCGCGCCAATAGTACAGATCGGGTTGCCAGTCGCGCTCGTAGCGCTGTTTGACGGCTTCGGCCACCACCATGTTTTCAAACAGCGGGCCGCGCGCAAAGTGCGCGACCAGATCATCGGGGGCTGCCACGCCCAGCAGGTTGGCGGCCAGTCCCGCGTCGTAAAAGTAGAGTTTTGGGGATTTGGAAAGGCGTTTGGCAAAATTGCCGAAATAGGGCGGCAGCAAAAAACAGATATGGCTGGCCTCCAGTACACCCAGCCAAGCCTTAGCGGTGACCGGAGAAATGCCGGCGTCACTTGCCAGCGTCTGATAATTGAGCGGCTGCGCGATACGTCCCGCACAAAGGCGTACGAAATTGCGGAACTGCACCAGATCCTGTACTGCAGTAAGTTGGCGTACGTCGCGTTGCAGGTAGGTCTCAAAATAGTTGGGATAAAAATCGCGGGGCGCTATGCCCTCGTCGAAGATACGGGGATAAAACCCTTGAAAAATGGCCTTTTCTGGGGTTTCGGGCATCCAGTTTGCACTGCGTAGCTCTTCGAACGTAAAGGGGAAGAGTTTGAATAAGGCCACGCGCCCGGCCAGACTCTGGGTGATGCGCTCCATGAGCAAGTAGTTCTGCGAACCGCTCAGAATGTATTGCCCCGGTATACGGTCTTCATCCACTTTGCCCTGTAGATAGTTGAACAAATGCGGTACACGCTGCGCCTAGTCGAGAATGACGTACCGGTCAAATGTGGCCAAAAAACGTCTGGGGTCTTGCAGGGCGAAGTCCTGCAGGTCGGGATTTTCCAGCGACACATAACGATAATCCGGGAAAAGTTGGCGCAACAGCGTGGTTTTGCCCGACTGCCTTGGCCCGGTCAGCGATACGATGGGAAACTTGTCGCACATCTCGCGGATGCGTCCTTGAATGGTGCGGTGTACGAACATGGAGAAATTTTTATGCAAATATATAATCTGATTTTCGATTTGCATAAAAAACTGCGAAACTAAGGGGGATGTAGCAACGATGCGGAGGCACAGCGCAAACCTGAAGCCTCCGCATCTTATTACGGCCTGCTACTCCTCCCCCGCATCGCCTGCACGGTCGCTTCCGGCAGCAGAGGCAACCCCATCCGCCGTTATCCCAATGGTACACCACAGCGGGATATTTTCCGTACAAGTGGTAACAGGACATGCACTCGATGGCGCCGTGTTGCTCAAATCCACCGTTTCTGATCAGGTTTTGTGCGTTGGCAGCACAGGAAAAGCAGAGCAACAGGATTCCGATATGGATTCGCAGTTTCTTTATGTGCATGAGGTGTAGGTTTTTGCTGAATTGCTGCATGGACTTCTGTTCTTTGGCCCCGAAAATCCTCTGCCGGGGGTGTTAGTCGGCCAGAATCTGGTGGCGGCAACGGGTGCTCAGCAGCACCTATTCGCCTGCCAGCAACAGCACTTCTCGACGAAGCGACTCACCGAGGTAAAAACCCGCGACGTTTTGAATTTCGTCCAACAAAGGCGCAACGGCAAACACTAATTTTTGCTTTTTAGCCTCCAATAAAATCCCCAAGACGCCCACCGTTTTGAATCCCAAAGTGTTGGCAACCTTCCTGCCTTTTCGTTCGTCAATCAACAAAAAATCGGCTCTCAACTCTTGTGCAAGCACTATGGCTTCACTTTCACCTGGATCGAGTTGATTGGATAGATTTTTTACAGCAGTCGTGTCTTGGGCAGCTTGCACAATCAACCAGGGCGCCTCTTCTATTTCAGAAATATCATAGCCAAATCCTTTCAACCTGGAAAGTTCGGCAAGCACCATGCTTGGGATGACTACCACGCCAAAAAGATCGCGCAAAAGCCCAAGTCTCCCGATCGCGAACAGCGTTGATACAGGGGAAGTATCGCTTACGACAAGCATCACACAAGTTTGAGGTGTTGGAGGTCCTGCTTCAGTTCCTCAATTCCGTAATGAATGGATATTTTGCGTTTGGCAAGTTCTTTTTGAAAGATCAATTGCGGCAAATCTGCCAAAGTTGCAGCCTGCCCAAGTGTCAGCAGTTCCTCTCTGAACAAGGTGATAGCAAGCAGCAATTTGATATTCTGTTCCGTAAGCGGCGCCTTTGCTAAAATCGAATCGGGAAGTTCAATAACCATCTTCTACAAGTTTTACGGTCAAAAATACACATATAACTCCCCCAAACCAAAACATAAATCCTCTGCACTGTTGTAGTACCCTCTGGTTTGCCTGAATTTGCAGAAATCATATTTATGCCGGCGCCGTTTTCCGTCCCACAACCCCCGTCGCGCACCCGAAGAAGTACTCCCGATACGTCACCTCAAGCCCGGCTCGTTCCAGCATTTTTTTGAATTCCTGGCATGTGCCAAAATTGACGCAGTACCGCTCGAGCATGCTGTATGTATCCGGGTTGCCCATAAACAGCGTGCCAATGACCGGTATGATCCATTTCAAATAGAACAGGTAGGGCATGCGCAACAGCCAGCCTTTCGGAGTTGATATTTCGACTACGGACAACTGCCCGCCCGGTTTCAGTATCCGGCACATTTCAGCAGCCAGACGCTCCAATTGATGCTCCGAAAAGGTTTTCAAGCCGAACGCGGAGATCAAAACATCTGCCGACCCGGAGGGGATACTATTTTGCAGGATGTTCTCCTGACGAATTTCAACAGGCCAGTCGGGTCGTTTCTCCAGATTGGCGGCGGCACGCCTGTTCATTTCCACAGAAATATCCACCCCCGTGATGCGTTCCACGGCGCTTCCCCGGCGCTGGATTAAGCCCCAGCACTCGCCCATGCCCGACATCAAATCGAACACCACACGGGTTTCGCCGTTCCAGCGTATTTCCTCTACACACTGCCTGCGCCACCGTTCCGAAAAACCGAAGGAGGCCAGATAGTTGACAATGCCATACGTTCGAGCCATCCGGTCGAACAGGTTGCCGACAAAGGCCTCGTTGTATATTTTTTCCTGATCCATGTCCTACTTCACACCGCCCCCCAACAACACCTCCGCCGGATGCCGCGCCACCCGCCCCGTGCCGTCCAGCATCTGGTGGCGGGGCGGCTACTGCTTAACCACCTTGCCCGACTGCACAGCCTGCCGACCAAACCAATACTGCCAAAAGTACACGCCCGAAGGCAAGTGCCGCACATCAACCTGTGCTGAAAAATCGGGCAGCACTTGCTCCAAGACCAATCTGCCAAACACATCCGTCAAACTGAACCGGGGAGTTGTTTGCAGCAGAGCTGGCTGCTCCACACTCAGGTACTCCATGCAGGGATTGGGGTACACGGACAACCTTGGCAGAAACGGCAAGTCCGGCGCCGACACCGTGCCAACCGTTACGGGCTTGCAGTAGGTGTCCTCGGCATTGGCATTGCGCACCGTGAGACACACCTGATACACATTTGAGGACGGAAAAATATGCACCGGACTGGTGTCGGTGCTCGTGGCCCCGTCGCCAAAATCCCAGAACCATTCCGTCGGTTCATAATACGACAGGTCGGTGAACGTGACCTGCAAGGGCGCCAAGGTATCCTCGATCTCGTGCCGGAAAAGCGCCACGGGACGGTTGTCTATGCCGAGCGTGTCACATGGACTGCCGTCTATGGGGCCGAGGCGGTAGTGGGGGTAGTAGGAATTGCCGGTTGCGGCTTTGTTGGGGAGTTGCACGGTGCGCTGTTCAACCGCGCAAGCAATCCCTTTGCGATTGGGAAAACGAATCTGGTGCATAAAAGGCGCCTGAGCTGTCCAATTGTATATTTTTCCATCCGGGCCTGATTGAAAATAAAGAAATAAAGAGGGGTATTTAGTGCCTGAGCCTGGCGTTACATAATAAAAGCTATCCCACGTTGCCACGGTAGTTTCAGATTGAACTATATCAGCAAGGGACAAGTCGTATTGTACAAGTCGGCCTGCATTACTCCGTGCTGCATACAAAAAGCGACTGTTTGGCGAAAAACCAGCCCCATAGTTTGCATAAAAGTTATCCGTTGTATCAGGGATATGGCGCAGATTGGACAACATCCCGCTGCACCGGTCAAAGTCGTACACGGCAATTCCCTTTTCGCAGGCATTAATCATAAACAGTTCGCCGTTAGGAGAAAATTCGCTCCACCCACAGGTATCGAACGAATCGCGAGTCGGATTTACCAGAGTTTGTACCCAAGGCCCTTGTATCTCCTCAGCAGATACCAAAAAGCGGTAGAACAAATCGTCTTTGTGATCAGGAACCAATACCCACCAATCTTGGCCGTTGGCATGCTTGTTGGCACAGGCGAGCTGCATACAGTCAATGGACAACAATACAGAGTCTTTGTACAATACTGCTCCTAAACCATTGTCGGCACGCATATCTACTTTTGTGGCGAGTAGTTCCCTTAAAAGACAATCCCCATCATCATACGGTAGCATTCGGTGATGCAACAGCAGAAAAAGTGAATCGCCGAAGGGGAGGCCGAAAATTCCATGAAAAACGCCATAACCAGAGCCTGTACCAGGGCCACACAACAAATCTTGATAAAAACCCCCATTGATTTCATCTGCGTTTTCTATTACCTCAAAATCTGTATTACACAAAACACAACCATTGGAGTACATGGACAGCTCACCTGTAGAATTGGACAATGATAGATTAGTCCGGAAAAGACGCAGGTTTACATGAAAAAAATCTATTACTGGTGGGAATGAGTTGAAGTCTATTTTAAAATTCCGAAAGCCTTCGATTTGCTCCGAGTATCGGCCGTCTATCCAAATATAATCGTTTTTTTGAGCAATTAGGGGCGTTTGTATGGACATAAGGGCCAAAATGACCCAAAGCAGATGTTTATTCATAACCATATAATGGGAAAACAGCATGCCGGCAAATGAGCGGCATGCTGCTTAGGTGAAACCGATATTGTTACTTGTGTGCGCCACCGCCCCCCACAACACCTCCACCGGATGCCGCGCCACCCGCCCCGTGCCGTCCAGTATCTGGTGGCGGCAACTGGTGCCCGGAGCAGCCACTATCGCTTCCGAATCCGCACCGCGCAGCGCCGGAAACAGCACCAACTCCCCGATACGCATGCTCACGTCGTAGTGCTCGCGCTCGTAGCCAAACGAGCCGGCCATGCCGCAGCAGCCGGACGGAATCACCGACACCGTGTAGTTTTCGGGCAAACCCAGCACCCACGCCGACGGGTCCACACTCGCCAGCGCTTTCTGGTGGCAATGCCCGTGCAGCAAAATGTGGCGCTTGTCTTTCGTAAACATCTCGGGCGTGATGTTCCCTTTCTGCGCTTCGCGGAACAAAAACTCCTCGATCAGCAAGGCATTGGCGCCCAATTTTTTCGCCGCCCCGCGCTGCGCCTCGGGCACCATGCGCGGGTACTCGTCGCGGAAACTCAGGATTGCCGACGGCTCCACTCCCACGAGCGGCGTCTGCTCCGTCACGAGGTTTTGGAAAATTTCCACCTGGCGCACCGCCAGTGCCTGCGCCATCGGCAGCAGCCCCTTGGAAATAGCCGCCCGCCCGCTCTCCGGGTGCGCCGGCATGTCCACGCGGTAGCCCAGCCGGGTCAGGAGTTGGATCGCGGCCATACCCGCCGGCGCGTCGTTGTAGTCGGTAAATTCATCGCAGAAGAAAAAGACGCGGCCTTTCTCGGGGCCGGAAGGCTGTAAAACCGCCTGATTCCTCTCAAACCAGCGGCGCAGCGAGGGCCGCACCGCGGGCAAACTGCGCTCCGGCGCCACCCCGAGCACCCGTTTGAGCAGCGGCGCCACGACGGGATTTTTCAGAAAAAAATTGGTCACCGCCGGCGCGTACGCCCCCAGCCGGTTCAGCCCGCCGATGTTGGCAAACAACCGCGCGCGCCACGGCACGCCGTGGGTTTTGTAGTACTGGTGCAAAAACTCGGCTTTCATGCCCGCCATATCCACATTGGACGGGCACTCCGAGGTGCAGCCTTTGCACGACAAACACAGGTCCATCACCTCGTACAATTCCGAGTGGCTGAACGGGTTGGCGCGTTCGCTGCGGGTCAGAAACTCGCGCAGAGCATTGGCGCGGGCGCGGGTGCTGTCCTTCTCGTCGCGGGTGGCGCGGTAGCTGGGGCATAAGGTGCCGCCCGCGAAATCGAGCCGGCGGCAATCGCCCGAGCCGTTGCACTTTTCAGCCGCGCGCAGGATGCCGTCGGGGAATTCCAGCACCGTGTCGAACGGCTTGTCCTGCTGCTCCGGCTCGTAGCGCAGGGAGGTGTTCATGGGTGGGGCATCCGTGATTTTGCCGGGATTGAAAATGCCGTTCGGGTCCCAGGCGCGTTTGATCCGGCGCAGCAGTTCGTAGTTTTTTTCGCCGATCATCAGCGGGATGAACTCGGCGCGCACCCGCCCGTCGCCATGCTCGCCGCTAAGCGAGCCGCCGTATTTTTTCACCAACCGTGCCATGGCCTCCCCGATCTGGCGCAGTTTTAGGCGATCTTCTATTGTTTTCAAATTCAGGATGGGGCGCAGGTGCAGCTCTCCGTCGCCGGCATGGGCGTAGTACACGGATTTTTGGCCGAAGCCGGCCATCAGTTTTTCAAATTCGGCGATGTAAACGGGCAAATCGGCCACGGCCACCGCCGTATCTTCGATGCAGGCCACGCCCTTGGCGGCGCCGGGCATGTTGGACAAAACGCCGAGACCGGCATTGCGCAGTTCCCACACCTGTTTGGATTGCGGCCCCGGCGCCAACGGGTACGCATAGCCGAAACCCTGCGCCCGCAAATCGGCGATGAGCGCATCTGCTTTGGCTTCCGCTTCGGCGGGGGTATTGCCCCTGAACTCGATCATGAGCACCGCCCCCGGGTCGCCCTCGATGAAAAAACTGTTTTTCGCCTGTTCGCGGTTGGCTTTGGCGCAGTCGAGGATGAGTTTGTCCATGAGTTCGCAGGCGGTCGGGCGGTGCTGCACGGCAGCCACCACCGCCTGGAGGCACTCGGTCATATTGGCAAAATGCGCGCACAACACCACATCATGCGGTGCGGGCAGTGGTTCGAGGTGCAGGGTAATTTCGGTAGTGAACGCCAGCGTGCCCTCCGAACCGGCGAGTATAGTGCAGAAATTGAAATCCGGTCCGCCGGGCGTGAACAGGTTGGAGCGCAGCAGCAAGTCCACCGCGTAGCCGGTGTTGCGGCGGTGGATTTCGGGTTTGGGGTACTGCGCCCGGATTTCGGCCTGCACCTCGGGCGGGGCGAGCGTTTCGCGAATCTGGCGGTACAACTCGGCTTCCAGCCCCGTGCCCCGGCATTTTTCCTCAAAAGCCGCCGGCGAGAGCGCCTCGAAACGGGCTTCGGAGCCGTCGCTGAGTACGGTGTTGAGGGCGAGTACATGGTCGCGGGTGCTGCCGTACACGAGCGAGGTGGTACCGCAGGAGTTGTTGCCCACCATACCGCCGAGCATGCAGCGGTTGGAGGTGGAGGTGTTGGGTGCGAAAAAGAGTCCGTAGGGTTTGAGGATATGGTTCAGCTCGTCGCGGATAACACCCGGCTGCACGCGCACCCAGCGTTCTTCGGCATTGATCTCCAGCACCTTCGTCATGTGTTTGGAAATATCCACCACGATGCCCGTGCCCACGCACTGGCCCGCGAGCGAGGTGCCTGCGGAGCGGGGAATGAGCGCGAGGTTGTTTTCGCGGGCATGCCGGATAAGCGCCTTGATGTCGTCGGCGTCTTTCGGATAGGCCACACCGGCGGGTATTTCCCGGAAAATGGAGGCGTCGGTGGCGTAGAGGTGGCGGTGGAGTGCGTCGGTATGAATCATGTGGATTGGTTCGATTGGTTCGATTGGTTCGATTGGTGGCGCAAAGTTGGGGATATGCGCGCTACCTCGGGCACACCTGCACCTCAAAATCCTTGCTGTAGTATGTAGGCTCCACCCCCTCTTCCTCCGGCTGGAGGGTGAGCCGGACATCAAGGATGTGCCGCCCTGGTGTTGAAAACCGGTGATCTGTTAGGCATCTATGGGTTTGGCAGGATCAATGGCAGCACCGTAAGCCAATCGCTAAATTTGACGAAATCACGCTCATTGTGTGTCAGGATGTGCTCGATGCCATGCACTTTCAAGGTAGCCGCTATATTGAAGTCAAATACATCCTTGCTGGTCGTGAGCATGGGCAAGAGGGCAAGCCAGTTTTCAATCACTTCGGGGCCGTCGTATAGCACCTCAAAGTCGCGCTGAAAACGAGCAATATTCCGTGGATGCAATGCTGCTCAGTAAATCCAACTTGTGGTAAACGGCGTTACGGAGTGTCGCAAGCGCATATTCCCGAATAACCTGACTACTGATAATCATCTCATTATTGAGAGAAGCTAGCTCGTTTATCCGGGAAAGGGCCTGAAGGCCAAATGCAGATCCGGGGTCGTTGGCGTAAAAAAGTATGTTTGTGTCTACAAACACACGGGAGTCAGATACGGTCATCATACAACTCGCCTCGGTCTAAGTGGACATTATTCACGGGAATCGGAATCCGCTCCATATCGGTTAAAAGCCGTTTGCCGGCAGGTCTTTTTTTCTTGCTTTGGGTTTTATTTTCCCAACGAGCCACCAGCAGTTGCTCGATATACAACCGCAATTCCTCCAAAGTTTGGGCATCAAGTTGCTGTATTTGACGGGTGAGCTGCGCGTTTAAAAACATGGCATCCTGTTTTAGCATAGCACAAAGTTAAGCAGTATGGGTTAACCGCTCAAAACCATTTTCCAAGATACCGCTACCTTGGACACACCTGCACCGCAAAATCCTTGCTGTAGTACTTCGGGGCTGCGCCCTCTTCCTCCGATTGAAGCGTGAACTTGACATCAAGGATGTGCCGCCCGGGTGCTGAAAACCGTTTTCTGAAACGCACCAGACCGTTCTCGACCGGGTATTCTTTGCCGTTGATCGTAGCGGTGTGTACCAGGTCATGCTTTTTGTAGAGGGAAGCAAAAACATCCGCATCAAACAGATCGCCGACCACCGGGCAGGAGGATATTCTCAAAGAAAGTTGGGGCACAACCGCCCATTCCGGCTCCAGGGCATCTATTTGTTCCTTGAAATAGGTAAGCGCACCGGATTCCAGCACCGCCACACGCAGTTGCAGGTAGCGGCAAAACTGCGCACGCTCCGCATCGGAGCAGGTATCGGGCCATGCTTGCAGGAGTACATCGGCGCCATGCAAAACCGCCTTGACCCAGTTCGCCATGCCGGTGTCCGGGCGGGTGTTTTGCAGGATCGTGTCGCCCAGGGCTTGCACCGCTGCGGTCAGGCGCATCAAGGTGTCGTATTCCACTTTCGGGTACGACCTTTGGGCGGCGGATTCCAGTTGACGGGCAAGGGATTGGGCCAACTCCGATATATTTTCTGCCGACCGCCGATGCTTCAGTATCGGGCGAATGGGGTTGGAATAGGCCAAACTTGCAATTTTATACAACTGCCCACCATTGACTCTGGCAATTGCCTCTGTCGCCAATGGAACCAGATGTACTCCACCCTCCCGCACCTGCATCTGCTCTTTTTCTTTTTGTTGAAAAAACCCAAAGGCCAGCAGCAGCAGTCCGCAGTAGGCAAGGTGTTCGTACAGCCGTAAAAACAAGAATTGTTTGCGCATCTGCTTCGGGGTTAGTTGGGTTTCAAGTTGTGGGAATCTAAGGAGCGGGGCAGCACGTTGATCTCGAAGTCCTGCGTGCTCGTTGCGAGTACTGTACTATCTCTGGTAACGAGCACAGCAACCTCTACCTGTAGCCGATGTCTGCCCGGACGGGTAAACCGTTGCTGATAATGAACAGCACCGCCTTTTTCAGGATAGGGTTTGCCGTTGATTTTGAACCGGAGACTTGTGGAAAAGATAGAGTATTCGCTTAAAAAAGCAACGGCCTCGTACCAGTCGCCAACTGCGGGAAAAATCTGCTGGCCAACCAACCTAGGCTGTCTTCCTTCTACGCTCCCACAATCACTACCACGAATGTATCCATCGTAGTATCGCAGCGCTATGCTGCTTGTCAAGGCGGTTTGCAAGCGCAGCATGTCGGTCCGGCGAACTGCGTCCCATTGTGAAATAGCCCTCCAAAACAGATCATTTGCATCCGGAACAATTGACTGCAACCCTTGGCTACATTGATAGTCCGCATCACAGCCAAAAAGGAGGATCTCCCGCATGGCGATCAAATCAGGCATTGTGTTCCGAAAAGCCTTGGAGCGTTCTTTTTTGCCCGGCAATTCCGCAATGCCCGACAGTAAAGCCGAATAGGCAGTCCCGTGTTTCCAGACAGAGGAGGCAATTCCAAGATAGTCTCTGTGCCGGTCAATGGGGTACGATTCAACCATCTCCTCTATTTCTTGAAAACACAATTGGTTTGCTTTTTCCACCGCTATCACCGCTTGCGGCAAGCCTCCCGTCATGGCACGATGGATACGCTCTTGTTCCATTGTTCTGTTCTGAAAATAAAACAGCATCGCCAGCACGAAAAGACCGTACACGGAACGGACGGCCCAGGCGCGGGCAGTTGTGGTGCGGATCATGTGGATTATTTCGATTTTGCCGATTGGTTCGATTGATTAGATTTTACCGATTGATTAGATTTTACCGATTGATTCGATTAGTGGCGCGAAGTTGAAGATATGCGCGCAATGGCTGACGATGTCTGTTAACCCCGTATTAATTCCCGTTCAACCAGCTTTCCATGTTGGAATCGGCAAATTTCCCGGTGCAAATATGTCGGATCCGCGCGATTCCGTTCGCCGTGCAACAGACCTTTTCTGTAATGAGCGGTGGACACGAGTTTGCCCTCCCAGTTGTAGTGTTTCCACCGGCCCGTGGCTTTCCCCCGTTTCATTTGACCTTCAGCCAAGGGATTACCGTTTTTGTTGAACCACCGGATCGGGCCGGAATAGCCGGTGGCAGTTTTGTCCCGAAAATCGGTGACGATGGGCAAGTAAGTCTCGTAGCGATTTTCGTAGCGGGTGGCAGTTGTGGAAAACCCATCGCAGATACCTGCCCCAAACCAGCCGGGCTTGTGCTCGGTACTGAATACCAACCAATGGGCGCCCAGTTGTAGTCGGTGGCAACCGATGCTGGAATTCATTACCCCGGTGGCAAGCCATACTTCAGCACTGTCCACCCGGCCTTTGAATACGTCCTTGACTTTGGCCCGCGACAGGCAGGAACCATCTGCATCTACAAATGACTCCAGTACCTGACACTGAAAAATTTTTCGGTTGGTTGCATCGTGCAACAGGAGTTCGGACAGCGTGTGTGGGTCATGTACACAACAGGTGTGTGCAGTGGCCGAAAGGGTGAGCAACAGCGGCAACAACAGGTATAAGCGCCAGGCACAAACTTGAAAATCAGAAGTCATCATTCGTAGAAAGCGATACGGTCAAAGAAATTAAAGTAGGCAACAATTTCCATAGCCGGATGCATAGTGCTGCAAAGTTACATGGCGCGGCATGTACCGCCCAAAACCATTTTTGAAGGCGCCATACGGATGGGAAAATGCTATTTCGCCTCAACCCGCTCAACCTTTCTCAACCCGCTCAACCGATTTTCGCCACCCCCTGCACTGCCAGCCAGCCAATAATTCCCACGACTGCCCAGCCGGCACCGTGCAGCCAGACCGGGTGCCGATACCCCTGCAACAAGTTTTGCTTGCGGGCAGCCAGCAATAAAATAGCCAGGGCAATGGGCAGAATAAACCCGTTGACGGCGCCGGCAAGAATCAGGAGCTGCACCGGGCGCCCCAATGCAAGGAATATCCCGGCGGAAACCAAAATAAATACGGTGATCACAAGGCGGTAGTTCCGCTCAACGGCGGGATGCCACGACCGCAAAAAACTCACCGAGGTATAGGCCGACCCGAGCACCGACGTGATCGCCGCGCACCACATCACCACTCCGAATATCCGGTAACCCGCCACGCCGGCCGCAGCACGAAACACCCCGGCAGGCGGGTTCTCCGCATCCATCGGCAAGCCGGCAGCTACCATGCCGAACGCCGCGAGAAACAACACATAGCGCATGACGGATGTCAGCACAATACCGCGCACCGCCGCCCGGCTCACCTCGCCGACGGCCGCCCGGCCCGTGATGCCCGCATCGAGCAGGCG
>JBGSKO010000213.1:0-133663 GCA_041741155.1 Saprospiraceae bacterium
ATTTTGCAGCGTCTGCGTCTGCCTGGCAGATGTGTACAATTCGGAGAGGCATTGTATTTAAGTTTAGCAACTCAAATTTACATGTCTCTCCTTTTTTTAACTATTTCCCTCATGCTGAAAACTTGACGGCGTGAGGTATAGAAGGTTTCTGGTTAGAAGGTTTCTGGTTGAATGGTTCACTCAACCAGAAACCTTCTAACCTTCTAACCTTCTAACCAGAAACCTTCTAACCTTCCAACCTATCTTTGCCGCCGAAATGCGTATTTTCACAGATTTGCAGGATTTGCCGCCGTTTCGACACGCGGTATTGACGATAGGCTCCTTCGACGGTGTGCATTCCGGCCACCGCCGGATATTGGAAAAGGTACAGGCATTAGCCGATGAACACGGTGGCGAAAGCATCGTGCTTACGTTCGAGCCACACCCGCGCACCGTACTTCATCCCGAGGATGCTACCTTTAAGCTGATCACAACCTCTGCCGAAAAAATTTACCTGCTGGAGCAGTGCGGTGTGGACAACGTAGTGCTTGCGCCGTTTACGCCCGAATTTTCGCGACAATCTGCCCGGGAATATGTGGAAGATTTCATCATCCGGCACTTTCATCCGGCATTTATAGTCATTGGCTACGACCACCGCTTTGGCGCCAGGCGCGAGGGCGATATTGCGTTTCTGCGTCAATATGAGGCGCAAAGGCATTTTTCTATCATAGAAATTTCGGCACAGGAAGTGGATGAGATTGCGGTGAGTTCCACCAAAATCCGCAAGGCTCTGGACACTTCGGATCTGGTGCACGCCAACCGTTTGCTGGAGTATCCCTATTTTTTCTCCGGAACAGTTGTCGAAGGCAACCGCATTGGGCGTACCATCGGCTTCCCCACAGCGAACATACGGATAGACGATCCGCATAAACTGATATTACCAAACGGGATTTATGCCGCTCGGGCGGGCGCCGCAGGAAAGGTTGGGACCGGGGCCATGTTATACATTGGCCAACGGCCCACGATCGCCGGCGCCGATGCAAAATCTATTGAAGTACACCTGCTCCATTTTGAAGGCGACCTGTACGGCCAGACGCTTCGCGTGGAAGTGCTGGATTTTATCCGAAACGATAAAAAACTGGACGACCTGAATGCGCTCAAAGCGCAGATTGAGGCAGATCGG
Organism: Saprospiraceae bacterium; assembly: GCA_041741155.1. GTDB lineage: Bacteria > Bacteroidota > Bacteroidia > Chitinophagales > Saprospiraceae > M3007. The sequence goes on from JBGSKO010000213.1 coordinate 1,163, forward strand.
ATAGAAATTGTGCGGAGACTTGGCGCAAATCCTGACGCTCCTTCCAAGAAAAAAGAGACCGGTGTCGCTATTGTCATCCTGAATTACAACACCCGCCGCCACCTCGAAACTTACCTGCCATCGGTGCTGGCAAACAGCCCGGGCGCGCGGATCATCGTGGCCGACAATGGATCGCCGGATGACTCCATTGCGTTTTTGCGGGAGCACTATCCCGAAGTAGAAGTGCTTGATTTACATCAAAATCACGGATTCGCGCAGGGCTACAACGAGGCCCTGGCCCGGGTAAAGAGCGATATTTACGTTATCCTCAATTCTGATGTGGAGGTGACGCCCGGCTGGATGGAACCTGTACTGGAGGCTATGCGGGAAAACCCGAACATTGCCGTAGCACAGCCCAAAATTTTATCCTGGAACGACAAACGTCGCTTCGAGTACGCCGGTGCTTCGGGCGGCTGGATGGACTACCTCGGCTATCCCTTTTGCCGGGGGCGTATCTTCAGCCAGAATGAAGTGGACGACGGCCAGTACGATACCCCTCAGGAATGTTTTTGGGCTGCCGGCGCCGCGTTCTTTATCCGGGCCGACCTGTACCATGCGTTTGGCGGCTTCGACGGCGACTATTTTGCCCACAACGAAGAAATTGACCTGTGCTGGCGCCTCAAACGCGCCGGCTATGCGGTCTGGTGTTTCCCCCGGTCGGTAGTATATCACCTCGGCGGCGGCACGCTGGAGTACGAAAGCCCGCGCAAGGTGTTTCTCAATTTTCGCAACAGCCTGTTTACCCTCCTGAAAAACGAGCCGGGCGCCAAACTGCTGTGGTTGCTCCCCGCCCGGTTCCTGCTCGATGGTTTGGCGGGGGTGCGGTTTTTTCTAAAAGGCCAGTTTCGGGCGATTTGGGCGATCGTGCGGGCACATTTTTCGTTTTATGATAACTTTGGAAAAACACTCCAAAAGCGCCGCTCGATAGAACAACTAATTGAAAAACAACGCATTTCATCCCCGAACAAACAAGGCGTTTATCCCGGCAGTATTGTTTTTGCACACTATGCCCGCCGCATCAAATTATTTTCCAAACTCCTGAAACCAAGCACCAAAAACCAATAAACCACGCCATGATTAACTACGAATTGCTCTACGAAGATGACCTGATGCTGGTGGTGCACAAGCCCGCCGGATTATTGACCATTCCCGACCGTCAAGGAAATAAAGACAACCTGCAAAGTGCGCTGGAGCGCGATTTCGGCAAAGTGTTTATCGTACACCGCCTGGACCGGGAAACGAGCGGCGTACTGTGTTTTGCCCGTACCGAGGCAGCGCACCGCAACCTGTCCATGCAGTTTGAACACCACACGGCAGACAAATTTTACCTGGTGCTGGTGGACGGGGATGTCCACCAGGAAGAAGGTGAAATAAACAAGCCCATCGGGCCGCACCCGACTATTCCCGCCAAAATGGCCATATCCGGCAAGGGGAAACCTTCCCTGACCTTTTTTCGGGTGCTGGAGCGTTTCAAACATTTTACGCTTCTGGAGGCGCTGCTCAAAACCGGCCGCACCCACCAGATACGCGTACACTTCCAAAGCATTGGCTACCAACTGGCTGTGGACGCGCTGTACGGCCGCCGACCCGCGTTTTTTCTGTCCGAAGTAAAAGGCAAATCCTACCGCAGCGGCAAATTTAGCGGCGAGGAGCGCCCACTTATGGAGCGCACCAGTCTGCACGCGTTTCGCTTGCGCATTGACCATCCGGGAACAGGAGAACGTATGGAGTTCAAGGCCGAACTGCCCAAGGATTTTCAGGCGGTGCTGAAGCAGTTGCGCCGGTGGGAAGGGTAGGGTAGTACGCCTGCGCAATTACTGAAAAACAACCTTTCCGCTCCATTTTTGGGCACCCTGCCGCACCTCGTACCAGTACACACCTTTTTGAGGAAAGACCTCGGCGGGTATGTGTGCCTGTTGCCCGACCCACTTTTTCTGTGAAAGAACCTTGCCGGTAGCGTCGAAAATACGCAGGGTGCTTTCAGTGCCGGAAGGTTCTGTTTGCCGCAGCCAAACACCGGCTTGCCCGAAAGGATTGGGGTAAACGCCTACGTCGTTTGCGGCCAATAATGCATTGCTTTCCCAAGACAACACCGGTTTCAGTGCGGTGCCTTCGGCGCGAAAAGCCGCTGCGGGTGTGGGCGCCGATCCGATCCGGAGCGCATCGCGCAACTGCCCGGCGCCGTGCACGCGGAAAACAGCTGCAAACAATGCTGTGCGTCCGCTCAAACTGGAGCGCGGGCGTTTCGTTTGTCCCAAATTTATATTTTCAAAACAGGCTGTGAAACAACTGCGGCCGCCTGGTTTAAAGCCAAAATGATCCGGCTTAAGTCCCGGCGCCAGTGGTTCGATGCTGCGAAGCGTCAGCTTTACGGGGTCAAAGCCGAGGGTAAACTGCGCGCCGGCCACCGCCGACCAATCGGCGGAAAATACGACCCGGATATCCTCGCCAACGGTAAGGAAACGGTCGTCTGCATAAAGCGGCCAGTCTTCCCCGGTGCGTTCTTCCAGGGAGCCGTTCAGGTCTGGTGTGGCATTGTTGTTCACGTCGCCGACTTTGAGGCCGGTAAAATGAGCGATCACCGGCTGTGCGGAAGGGGCAATACTGATACCTTCCGGGAACATCGTGGAGAACGGGTTTTGCTGGTTTGGAAAGGTATAATTGGCCGGCACAAATCGCCAGGAGTCGGTACTGGCCAGTACGGTGTCCAAACCAAGAATCAGCTTTCGCAGCGTCACGATATCGAATGTAGTGATGGAGCGCGAGTTGTTGGCATCAGCAGCGATCATCCTGTAGGGCGAGTTTATGGCTTCGATACCAAGAATATGCCGGTTGATGATCACGAGGTCGAACGTAGTCACACCGTTGAGCGGGTCGTCGGTGCGCTTGGGATACAGACCGTTGGCGAGGCACGGCGCATTGGCGAGTATTTCGAATGTTCCGTTTGCGCCGGTGATTTGCAGGGGCTGGTCGCACACGCGCACATTTGCGATTTCCAGGCCATCCTCGGTGCGGATAGTGCCGCTTACGGCTACAGTGGGTGGGCTGGGCAGAGAAAAGACAGAATCCAGCGGGAAGGTCCACAGGCCGCGGGCATAGGAGGCGGCCATGAGTTCGTTGCGCACGGGATTGCGTTCGAGGTCGAACACGGGCACGAAGGGCAGACTGGCGCCGAGGCGCTGCCAGAATGCACCGCCGTTCAGCGTAACATAAACACCGACATCGGTGCCGACAAAGAGCACACTATCGGCATGTCCAGGCAATACAAGCAGGTCATTGACAGGAATATTGGGCAAGTTTCCGCTGATATTGGTCCAGGTAGCGCCGTTGTCGTTGGATCGGTGGACGTGCGGGATCGGCTCGTTGTCGCGGAAGCCTGAATGCGTGACGAAAATTCGGTTGGACAGGGTAGGGGACGCGGTCACGGAAGTGACGTATCGGTTGGGTAACCCGGTTGTAATATTGACCCAGCTTCCTGTGGGTTCCCGGCGCCACACATTGCCGTCGGAGGTGCCGGCGAGCAGTTTTTCTGCCAGCACCGGTGATTCATCAAGGCAGGTAATAGTATGGAAACGAGCGCCGTAAACAATGCCGTCCGTCAGGTCGCCCGATATTGCCCCCCAACCGCTTCCGTTATCGGAGAAATAGACTCGATAGGTTCCTGCAAACAGGCGCGTGGTGGTGTGTTTACTGAGAAAATAAGGCATATCCCAATTGCAACGATCCGTAGTGCCAAGACAAGGGGATCCAAATTGCCAGGATACGCCGCCATCGGTGGTTTTGTGAATTTCGCCGTTTTGGGTTTCCACCCAAAAGGTGAGCGGGTCGAGGGGGTGAAAAGCGCATCGAAAACCATCGGCGGGAAAAACAGACGCCCAGTTGTTGTAACTGGAACTGTTGCCTCTGCTGATGCCGTTGTCCTGCGCACCGCCGTAGTACACATTGGGTTCGTGCAGGTTGTAGGAGGTATGATAGAATTGCGTGGTGGGCAGGTTTTTACTCTTGGTCCATTGCTGCTGGCCTGGAGCATGCGCGTACACGCCACCATCGCAACCGAGGTAGCGTTTGCCCGTAGCGGCAAATTGCAGATCGTGTACATCTGCATGCGAGTTTCCGACTATTTGCCATTGCGTGCTGCCGGCATCTTTGCGCCACAGGATGACGCCAAGGAAATAGACTTCTTCGTCATTGGTTGGGTTGAGGCGAATTTTTCCAAAATACCAGGCAAAGTTGCCACACGCATCTTCCAGGGCGAGGATGTTTACGGGCGTCCAGGTTGTGCCGCCGTTTTCAGTTTTGAACATCGTACCGGTGGTCGCGAGGGTGTCCACATAGACGACGTACACCTTGTCGGGATTTTGTTTGGAGATAGCCAAACCGGTTCTGCCATTTTTGCCCGTGGGCAATCCACCGCCGAGTTGGGTCCAGGTCGCTCCACCATTCGTGGTTTTGTATACCCGTGCATTCGGGCCATCAATGATGGATTCCTGGTTGCTGCGTATACGATCCCAGAAAGAGGCGTACAGGATTTGCGGGTTGGCGGAATTGATGACGAGGTCGCTGGCGCCGGCCTGGTTGCTCACAAAGAGCATGTTTTGCCAGGTAACGCCGCCGTCGGTGCTTTTGTACACGCCGCGCTTGTTGTCGCGGATGTAGGGATTTCCCATGACTGCGGCGTACAGGGTATTAGAATTGGAAGGATCTACAAATACCTTGGAGACGATGCCCTCTTGCCCGAGGCCGAGGTAATTCCAGGTTTCGCCACCGTCGGTGCTTTTGTACACGCCGTGGCCGTTGAACACATAAGCGGGAATATTGGGGTCGCCTGTGCCGGCGTACAGGATATTGGGGTTATTGGGATCGTACACGATATGGCCGATGGACAGTTCCAGGTGGTTGTCGAATACAGGTTTCCACGTGACGCCGCCATCTGTGGTTTTAAAAATACCACCAGCGGAAAATCCGGCCAGTACGGTGTTTTCATTGGCGGGGTGAACTGCCAGGGTATTGACGCGTCCGGCCACATTTCCGGGTCCCTGGAGGGTCCAGTCGGCGGCAGGACTGCGTTCAGCACCGCCTTTCTTTTCCAGTGATTTGATAAAATCGGCCCGTAAGGACACGATTTGTTTGCGCCAGCCGGCATCGTCGAAGGTAGGGTAGGGGAAGGAGCGCTGAAAACTAAACTGATCGTAGGGCTCGGTTTTTCGCTGAATAGCATCTGCTTTGGGGTCAGATGTGGTTTGTTTGCAGGACAAAACGGCGAGCAGCGCGAGCGCAAGTATGAAGAAAGAATAACGCATCGTAAAATCGGTTGAAATAAATTGAGGGGGAATAAAGTGGAATACTTTGACTGCAAAAATAGGGCCTTTTTTGGGGTGGGTCGTTGTTTCTGTTCCGCCGAATCTGCTTGGATTGGCACCCACACAAAATCTGGTACATTTGCGCTACAGGGAGTGAAAAGCGGCTTACAGAGAAAAGGAGGGCACAACGAGCTACTCTTCGGGAGCCTCTTTTTACTCTGTTCCGGCTACAATCAAAACAAATACGCTTGCTCTACCTCGTCCTTTCCATCGCTTGCTCCGTTCTGCTCGGCTTTACCTTCAAGTTATTTGATCGCTTTCGGGTGCATACCTTTCAGGCAATCATGTTCAATTATTGCACTTGTGTGGTTTGTGGTTGGCTGCACAGTGGCAAATTGCCGTATTCAGAAGTGGATCGCGGGGCGTCCTGGATGCCATACGCGCTCTTGCTGGGGGTGGTTTTTATTTCGGGCTTCAATACAGCGGCGTTGACAGTGCGCTATTTTGGAGTCACCGTAAGCCAGGTGATGCAAAAGATGTCCATTCTGCTGACGGTTCCGTTTGCCATATTGGTGTACAACGAGTCGTCGGGCGTACTCAAATTGGTCGGTTTTGTATTGGCGCTGGGTTCCATCGTGCTGGTCAACTGGCCTTCGGAAACGCGCAAAAGTACCGGGTCATCCGGCATGGGCCTGATGTGGGTGCCGCTGCTGACCTGGGTACTGGCGGGAGTCATCGAGATCGTGTTTGTGCTGGTTCAACAAGGTGGAATGATTGATACCAATGATCCGTCGTTCATCACTACGGTTTTTGCTACAGCGGGGGTGTTGGGAGCGGTTGTTTCGATCACCGGATGGGGCACGGGCCGGTTTCAGTTTTCGTGGCGCAATGTAGTGGCGGGCATTGTACTCGGCATTCCAAACTATGGCAGCATGCTCTTTTTGCTAAAGGCGCTGGGTAGCGGACTGGAGGCATCGCTGGCGTTTCCGCTAACCAACATCGGGATTATTTTGACCACAACCATCGGCGCGGTTTGGCTGTTTCACGAGCGCCTTTCCACGATCAATTGGTGGGGAATCATTTTGGCGCTCGCCGCTATTGCTTTTATTTCCATGTAAACCGCTGCCTCTTTTATGGAAAAACAACAACCTGCGCTCCAGGAAAATCTGGTTTTTCACCCGTACAATGTCATGCTGTTCCTGCTGTTGTTCGGGCTTACCCTGCTGTTTTTAGCGCTGACATTCAGTTATACGTACATCCGGGTGACCATGGATGTGCCGCCGGTTCAGTTGCCGTGGTTGTTTTTAGTCAACACGGTCATACTGCTGGGCAGCAGCTACACCATGTTGCGCGCCAAACAGCGCTATCTGGAGGACGATACGCAAGGCTATCAACGAAACCTGCGTCATACAATCGCACTGTCGGTGCTGTTTATGCTCATGCAGGGGGTGGCGTGGTTCTGGCTTTTCCGGATCAACAGCGTTGGAATGAATTCCTCCACCACCGCCGGTTTTTTATATGTACTGTCCATTGCCCACCTCGCCCACGTGGTTGCCGGGCTTCCTTTCCTGATTGCTTTTTACCGCAAGGCGCGCAAGCAGATGGTGGACCCCGTGACCGTGCTGGTCTATTTTTCCGACCCGGAAAAGCGGCTTAAACTTCGTCTGCTGACGATCTACTGGCATTTTCTGGACGTGTTGTGGATTTACCTGGTCCTGTTTCTGGGTGTGAATTGGCTGATTTGAGGAAGGGGCTCCTATGTTTTGAGCTGTAGGTCGCAAGGAACGGCAATTTGGAACACGGTGCGGGCGTTTATGGGGCCGTTTCCACGTTGCACCGCACCTGTTTTTTGAAAACCTGATAAACTAACAGGGCAGTTTGTGCGGAACGTTTCTTTCATGTTTTTGAATTTTCTCGCACTATGATTTCGAATCTTCGATACCTGCTTTTCCCGGTCCTGCTGGGAATAACCGGTACCCTTGCTGCACAGGGCAAGCCTGTGCCCGCCGGTAAAATTTCTCCCCAAATGCAGGAGCAACTCCACACCAGCGAAGACACGCTCGTCATTTTGTCTTACGCCGTGGTGAATGACTCCTCTCCGGAAATGCGCTTTTTGGCCTGTAAAAGCCTGATTACGGCTTTAGTTCGGACCCTCAAAATAGAAAGCTCGTATAACTATCCCTTCGATCGGGTGAAGAGTGTGTCAATCCTGGCGCCGCCGGACAGCAGTTTTCGCATTTTTACCTGGCAACTCTTTGTGGACGACTCCACCTATCGGCACTACGGGGCCATACAGATGAACCAGAAGGAATTGAAACTTTTCCCGCTTATTGACCGTCGTTTTGAAATGACCGGGCTGCCGACCCACGAACAGTTGTCGCCGAACCGGTGGTACGGTGCGGTGTATTACAACTTGCGTCCATTCGATACCAGGACGGGGCGCAAATACCTGCTGTTCGGATTTGACGGGTTCTCGTTTTTTGATAAACGCAAGGTGCTGGACGTGCTGAGCTTCAATGCTGCGGGGGAACCCGTCTTTGGCGCACCCGTGTTTGACAACAAGGACGAAACATCTGATGCGCAGCGCGTCATTATTGAATACACGGCAGAAGCCAAGGTGCGACTGAACTGGGATGAGCAGTACCAAATGATCCTGGTGGACCATCTCATTGAGCAACCCAATCCCTATACCGGCGGCATGATGTACATCCCAGACGGGAGCTATGATGGCTATAAACTTGAAAAAGGCCGCTGGAAATTTATAAACAAGGTGTTCAACGATTCCCAGGAAGAGGTGCCGCGACCAAACCCGGTGCTTGATGAAAAGAACAGGAAAAATATTTTTGGGAAAACCGGGAGGCCCCAGAAAGCGAAAAATTGAGTTTATGGGCTTCGGGCATCCAGACCTTCCAGGTTTGACAAACCAGGAAGGTCTCGTTCCGAAAATATCCAGTAGTGTGGATGTAGGTTTATAAAAAGTAACAGGGTTTATGAGACGTCTCATAAACCCTGTTACTTTTTAAACCCTTTGTAAACCAGATTTTTATCGCAGTACAGTCACGTCGCCGCGGTACAGCAGTACCCGCCCGTCGAGGAACTTCACCTCAATGACATACACGTAAACGCCCGGCGACACATATTGACCTCTGTGTTTGCCATCCCATCCTTCAGCAAAATCGTTGTTGTTTGGATAGAACGTGTTGCGTTCGTACATCAGGCTTCCCCAACGATCAAAGATCCGCATGTAGTTGATGATTTCGACCCCGCGTCCCACATTCGGATTGAAGTGATCGTTCAGACCGCTGCCGTTGTTGACGGCTTTGAAGACGTTGGGAATGTACACGTTGCGGTTTGGATCAATATTGACCTGTATGGAACCCGTTGCGGAGCAGCCATTGGCATCAAAGACCACCAGGGTATACAGTTGCGACTGATAGGTAGTGGTAAAAGGCTCCAGCGTATCGGGATTGTTAAGCAAGTTTGCCGGCGTCCATTCGAAATCGGCGGCCGTAGCGCCCGTGATCAGCGGAATCAGTTGCAGGGAATCGCCCAATTCGATTTCGACCATGTCAGGATTAAACGTGACGACAATCGGAGCCGGTTCAATTACAAAAATGGTATCCGTTTGCTCGCAACCAGCGCGATCAATGTACGTGATATAGTGCTCGCCACCGCCCAAGGGGACCGGGAAACCTGGATCCAGATAAACTCCGAAGTCTAGGCTGTACTGATATGGCGCACCTGAACCGCCCAAAATCGTATCAATAAACAACGTGGTTTCTTCTCCGTTGCACAGGATTGGATCCCAGGGGAGAAAACTGCCGATGACGGAAGGAGGATTGGTCAAATTGAAAAATTGAACTTCCGTGCAGCCATTGTTGTCGGTTACTGTTACGGTGTAGGTGCCTGCGGCCAGATTTGTGATCGGGTTTTCGGTGCTGCTAACGCCGGTGCTTCCCGCCCAATTGTAGGTGTATCCCGGCGTGCCATTGCTAACTGTGATTTCGAGCGACCCATCGGAACCTCCAAAACAGTTGGGACTGAGCAAGCCTCCAATCGGCGTCGTGATAACGATCTGCGCCGGTTGTTCGATTGTCGTAGTGAATACCTGCGTACAACCGGCATTGTCGGTTACGGTCAGCGTGATTGGCCCTGCCACCAGATTCGTGACATTGGGGAAGGTCGCGCCGGTACTCCAGAGATAGGTATAGGGCTGTCCGTTGCCGCCGGTTACGGTAACGCTCGTCCGTCCGTTGTTGTCACCGAAACAAAAAACCGAATCGTTCACAAACGTAGCGGTGAAGGCCGGGGGAGCGCCGATCAAAACAGAGTCAATACGGAAGCAACCGGAAATCGGGTCGCGCACTGTGATGGTATTGTAACCTGCACACAAGTCGGTGCGAACCGAGTCGGTACCGCCATCTTCCCAGAGGAAATCAAAGTTGGCCAATGTTGGTGGAACGGTGTTGTAATACGAGACCAGTTCAACACCGCCATCACAAGCGCCCGGGCAAGTTGCCGGCGTGATGTTGTTATACTGAAGAACAATTCCCGGAGGATTGGGCAGCACGTATGTTTGTGTGAGCGTACACCCTTTGCTGTCCGTTACCGTTACGGTGTAGGTGCCTGCCGGAATGGCGAAGATCACCGGTGTGTTTTGGGCCGAAGACCAGTTGTACAGGTACCCAGGATTGCCGCCTTGTACATCCAATGCGATGCTTCCATCATTGCCACCATTACACGTCGGGAGTGTCAATAAGGTGTCTGCGACGAACACAGGTGTGATAGCGCCCAGCGTGATGGTATCTGAATTTACACAGTTTTGAGCATTGCGGACAGTAACAATATAGGTGCCTCCTGCCAGGTTGCAAACTTGCTGGGTCGTGCCTACCGGTGCGCCGGCAAGGGTTGTCCAGTTGAAAGAAACAGCCGTTGGAGCAATGACACGCAGACATCCATCGGTACCACAAACAACCGAAGTGGAATCAATCCCGGTTATAGCCGGAGGTGCAGGTAGCGCCAGCGGAATAGAGAGCGAATCCAGGCAGCCATTGGCATCACTAATCCTTACAGTGTAAACACCCGGGCCTAGGCTTGTTTGGTTGGGAAGCGGCGGCAATGTGGTTGCCGGGACAGAACTCCAGAGATACGAAATGGCGCCTGTGCCGCCACTGGCGGTTATGGTAATCGAGCCATCGTTTTGGTTCTGGCACGATGGGCTGAGTTCTGTTGATACCAGATTGAGCGCTTGCGGCTGCCCTAGCGTGAACATAGCGCCGGCAGTACATCCCGTACTGACTTCCAGTACAATCATATCGTATCCACCAGCTGGAAGACCGGACAGGGTGGACATATTAGCCACGTCATTTTGCGGATAAGGGCCGGCCGGCGTAGGCGGAATCGGATTCCAGAAGAACACGTAGGTCGGGGTGGTGAACGCCGGATTGGCATTTGCCTCAACAAGGATAGATCCGTTGGAAAGTCCAAAGCAAGTGGGATCGAGCATCCCGATGGTGTCCACTTTGAATTCGCGGGCATTCGGGATTTCAATATCTACCGGATGAACGTACGTGCAACCATTAGCATCGGTTATAGTGACATAATAATAGCCTCCCAGTTTGCTGGTGAGTGCACACGGATTACCCAGGCAGGAGTCGTCTGTAAAAATCGGAATGGGAGGATTATTGGGTGAGTACTCCCATTGGAAAACATAGTCGCTACCAGCAGGTCCAGGTGTACCGCCCGAGGCGATAGCGTTTATTGCACCGTCGGCAATACCTGCGCAGGATGCCGGAGTGATTTGAAGATTTAAGCCCAAAGCCGGCGGTTGGCTGAGCGCTCCTGCAGCTACCTGGGTACAGCCGGTACTAACATCCGTAACCGTCACGCTATAACCGTTGGCGGGTACATTGGAAATAGTTTGCGTAAACCGCGGTGGCGCCGTATTCCACTCGTAAGTAAAATTGGGGCCGGGGTTCGGGATAAGTACGCCGTCAACGGTTACATCCGCCCGCAAGATGCCGTCACTGCTGTTGTTGCAAGAAGGAGACTGCACAACGGCGAGTGTAGCACCCAGACTTGGGATACTGATATCAAGGGTGTCGCACACCTGCGAGCCAAAACCATTTTGATCGGTGACGCAAACCACCCAGCAGTCTTCCGGTAGTGCTGCGGTGAGGATAGTGTCTGCTACATTAGACACCACAAAACTCTGGGAACCACCGGTGCAAGTTTCCCAGCTAACCTCGTACGGCCCAGAACCTCCCGAGATAATGGCGCCTATACTTGCTGTATTATCACAATTGGGTGCCGACACGAAGAACTCGATTACCAGCGGGATCAAATCCACGCAGAGTTCTCCGGATGTCGCGCTTATTGCAGGCTCCAGTCCTGTCGCTTCATCCATGGTAACGATGGTTGGAAAACTACCAAAATCCAAAGGCGTACACGCTCCTATTGGTGCAATTACATTGAAACATACCTCAAACAAAACTGCGTTATTCGGAATGGTCGTGCCGTTGGGATCAAGGAAGTCTGAATACGTGAAGCCCAGGTTACCCAGAATCGTTTCGTTCTCATTCAGATTGCCGGCTTGGCTGAACGGTTCAATTTCGGGGTGCGGGTTTTGAACACCTACATAGCTGAGTATCGAAGGATCCCAGGAAATGGAAAAAGAGGAACCCGTGATACCGGCAAAATTTTCAACAGTTACAGGAATACATACTTGCGTTCCAGGCTGCCCAATGAGAGTCGGCATGGATATTCCCACATTGTTCGAGGGGTCGCAGCCGCCCATGTTGATCTGAAACGTAAGTCCGCAACTTTTTCCATCCTCCACGGTAACCGTGTAGGTGCCGGCCTGTGGTACGGAAAAGATGACATTGGTGGTATGGCGAATCTGAGCCGGCGGCGTATAGATCAATGCCTTTACGCTGGGGTCGCTGTCTAGCGTGATCGTGACGGTATAAGTGCCGTTCAAATCCCAGCCCGGATAACCGTGCCGTAGACGAAACTTGCCTTTGCAGTCGTCGCCGTTAAAATTTGTGACTATTGCATCTGCCTCAATCGCTTTGAGATATACCACCGAAAAGGCAGCATTCGTATTGACATCCACGCAGCCCGACTCCAGTTCACGGTTGGTATAATCCGTGATGGTAATCGGGGCAAACGTGACCAGGCAGGGGTTCATGTTGCAAAAAATGGAGGAGTTCAGGATGCCCCCGGTATTAAAAAACCAGTGATCGCCACTTGGCGGCCCAAGAGTAGCCCAAAAACCGGTTCCGACGGATCCTGGCCAAAGACAAGGGTCTGCCAGTACGGCCATGTCGTCGCCGGTAGCCGTTGGTGGACAATTGTAAAAAGCGTAAGCGATACCTGGAGGCGTTGCAGGATTGGGGTCCATGTACATTTCATTGCCATTGTGGTCAATGAGCAGCGAGTCGCCAAAACAAAGAAAAATGGTATCAAGGGTGACGTCATTGCTTTGGCCAATGTGCTGGCCAACGGTAAAGGTGCCGGCTGAGCAGGCGGCATCCGGACTGTTTGGATTGGGCTCGGCGTTAGCCTTGTTTGGGACTGTGATTTGAACAGGAACCTGGGCGTGAACGAAGGATGTCGAAAGACATACAAGCACGAGGATTAGAAGTTTGCGCATGCTTACAGAATTGGAAAGGTTGATGGATATGATCGGCACGGGATTGGTTTACAAAGAGATGCAATGCCAATCTAATTTGCTGTTTATCAAAGCAGTTTTAACAATTGGAAATGCAGATTGCGCTTCAAATTCAATTTTGCCTTGAAAAGTGGACGCAAAATTAGGCAAACGAAGTACATCCAAAGGGGTCGGGACCGGAATAAATGTTTGTACGGTCGGAAATGATCAGGGACGGCGGCTAAACGCCACCTTAACTTCTATTATTGCCAGACGGCAGTTTGCTACCCGGCCGATAGCTGCATTTATCGTTTCCACACGCGCCCGTTCAGGATAACCGTGTCCACCGGATCGCTGCCAAAAGAGTAAGGTAGTTGCGCTACCGATGCCAGTGGTTTGGAAATGAACAGGTTAGCCTTCTTTCCGATGGCGATGCTTCCATAATCCGCTTCAAGCTCCATAGCCCGAGCGCCATTGATCGTGGCGGCATTAATCGCTTCTTCCGGCAACATTTTCATCTTGATGCACGCCAGGGATACCACAAGGGACATACGTCCGGAAGGGGCGGAGCCGGGATTGTAGTCTGTAGCCAAAACCACCGGCAACCCGGCGTCTATCATTTTGCGCGCCGGCGCGTAGGGTATGCCGAGGAAAAATGCACAGCCCGGGAGTAGGGTAGGGAGGGTCTGGCTTCCGCGCAACGCTTCGATTTCGGCATCGCCGGCGCACTCCAGATGGTCCACTGAAATGGCCCGATTGGCTACGCCGACTTGCACTCCACCGGAAAAGTCCAGTTCGTTGGCATGGATTTTCGGTTTTAGCCCGTGTGCCCAGCCTGCCTGCAGGATGCGCGCAGTTTCCTCCATGCTGAAAAAACCTCGGTCGCAAAATACGTCGCAATAGTCGGCCAAACCCAATTCAGCTACTTGGGGAATCATCTGTTCCACTACCAAATTCACATACTCCTGGCGCCGGTGTTTGTACTCCGCAGGAATAGCGTGCGCCCCAAGAAAGGTGGCTTTGATCGGTATTGGACTAACTTCTTTGAGTCGCCGGATGACGCGCAGCATTTTCAACTCGCTTTCCAGGCTCAGGCCATATCCGCTTTTGATCTCGATGGCGCCGGTCCCATATCCGATGACCTCCTGCAATCGGTACCACGCCGCTTCGAACAACACCTCCTCCGAGGTTTGTCGCAGCCGCTGCGCGGAATTCAGGATGCCCCCCCCGCGCTGGGCAATTTCTTCATACGACAGCCCCCGAATACGATCCACAAACTCCTCCTCCCGCGTGGCAGCAAATACGATATGTGTGTGGGAGTCGCACCACGACGGGAACACCATGCGCCCGGTGGCATCCAGCGTTTCATCGGCGCGTTCCGGGCACTCCGACATTGGGCCAAATGCGGCAATACGGTCGTTTTCCAGAAGCAGATAGGCGTCTTGCAAAACGGGCAATACAGCCATGTCGGCGCCCTGCACGAGTACGCGGGGTTGCATTTCGGCTTGCACCAGGGTCTTGATGTTTCGGATGAGCAGGTTCGGCATTTTTTTCTGTTGGTTAATGGCTTCGTGTGTTTTGTAATGGAGGGGGCAAAACTAAGTACTTTTGGCGGCCCCGGAAGTTGCCAGTTCAACACCCTCATCCGACGTTTTAAAATGGAAAAAAATTATTTCGTGCTATTCAGCCTGTTTTGCTTCCTTTTATCCTGCAAAACCGAGACGAAGTGTCGCTATAAGCCCGAACCGATCTTCGGGCCTGACTTGCCGCATATCGTGCAGTACAACTTTGAAAAACAAGGAAATCAGTCCATGGAAAGCATGGTGCTTGACACCAAGGTGCTGGTCGAAATTAGCCAGGAGGTGTGCAACCAAACCCGACAGGAGTTTCGCTTCACGGTGCAAGGTGATTACAGCAACTTTCCGGACTCCATGTGGCTAAAGGAAGCGGCGCGCCAACTGGTATTTCTCAGTTCGTTTTCGCCGCAACAAGCTCCCCTAAAAGCATGGGCAGACGTGATCGAACAGCAGCGCAACGGGATGCGCCTCGGGGAGGAAAAGGCATTGGAGCCCGGCGTGGCCGTTAGTGTGGACCGGATCGTTAGCCCGGAACAAAGCACGCTTGTTCTGGTACTGGCCGCAGCACAATAATATAGGTGGAAAAAATTATACTTTTTCCAGCGTCAGTCCGAATGTAGAGCCTTGCCCCGGGTTGCTGCGTACATTGATCGTTTGCTTGTGGGCCTCCACGATGTGTTTCACGATGGAAAGTCCCAAGCCGGTACCGCCGGCGTCGCGGGAGCGACTTTTATCCACGCGGAAGAAGCGATCGAAAACGTGGGGCAGGTGTTCCGGCTGAATGCCGATACCGTTATCGCTCACTTCCAGCAGGAGGTAAGATTCCATATCGTAGAAACTGATCTTGGTGACGCCGCCTTCACGGCCGTACTTGATCGAGTTGTGTACCAGGTTGATCAGCACTTGCCGGATTGCTTCTTTGTCGGCGCGCACGCGGAAGTGTTGGTTGGCGCCCTCTTTGTAGGTCAGGCGAATGTTGCGTTCGCGGGCTTTCATCTCCAGGTCGGAGAATACGTCGTCCGTAAGGTCCCGGATATCAAACTCGCGCAGATCGAGGATCATCTGGCCAGATTCGAGTTTGTTGATCGTTTCGAGGTCTTCAACAATAGACTCCAGCCGGTCTGCATTTTTGGCGGCGCGCTGGAGGTATTTGATGTTTACCTCCGGGTCGTTCATGGCGCCATCGAGCAGGGTATGGATGAAACCCTGTATATTAAATATAGGTGTCTTGAGTTCGTGGGAGACATCGCCAATGAAGCGCCGGCGATAAGTCGCCAGTTTTTCGAGGGCTTCCAGTTCGCGGGTGCGTTCTTCGGCCCATTGGTCCACTTCTTTTTCGACATTATCCAGGATGTTGGCATCCATCTGGATTTTGCCGGCTTTAAAATCCACCGGCAGTTTATGCCGGTGAATGACCTTGTAGATCAGTTTGATTTTTCGGTAGATGTAGTACCGAATGAAGAAGTAGTTGGCCCAAAAGCTGATCGTGAGTACGACAATAAACACTACGACCAAACCCCAGTTGGATATCTCGACCCCTTTGGTGGCTTTGCCAACCAAAAACAGAATGAGTGCTACAATTGCCGAGGAGGTAAAAGCGGTCAGCAGCGCGAGTTGCTGTGGACTCTGGTTTTTAAACCGTGGCGACATGGAAAAAATTCAGTAGGATAAACGAAAGGAAGGATAGGAAAGGCAATCAACGTTAGGCAGCGTACTTAAAATTCAAATTTGTAGCCAATCCCTTTCATGGTTTTGATGTATGTCTCCCCAAGGCGCTCGCGCAGTTTTCGAATGTGTACATCAATGGTTCGGTTGCCGACGATGACATCGCTGCCCCAGATTTTGTCAAAAATTTCTTCCCGGGTAAACACACGACCGGGCTTGGAGGCGAGCAGCCAAAGTATCTCAAACTCTTTTTTAGGTAATTCAATGGCTGTAGAGCCTCTAAAAACCATCACTTTCAGCCGATCAATAACAAGATCATGCGCCTGGATGCTTTCCTGCTCGTCGTCGTTGTAGCGGTCTGCCCGGCGCAGCAGGGCGTTGATCCGACTGATGAGTACGCGCGGCTTTATGGGCTTGGTGATGTAGTCATCGCCGCCGACATCCAGCGCTGTGATTTGGGAAAAGTCCTCATCGCGGGCGGTCAGGAAAGCAATAGGGGTCAGGTCGAATGCCTTGTTTTTTCGGAGTATACGGCACGTCTCCACGCCATCCAGTTCCGGCATCATGATATCGAGCATGATCAAATCCGGCTTTTCGCGTTCCGCTACAAGCAAGGCTACTTTTCCATCCGGGGCGGTCACCACCTGGTACCCTTCTTTTCGCAAGTTGTATTGCAAAAACTCCAGAATGTCCGGCTCATCGTCCACGATCAAAATTTTTTTTGCCGGCTGGTTCTCTTTCATAACTTAAGTTTCACGCAAAGGTAGGCCTGCTAATTTCAGCGGGTATTTGAAGTAGGGTTTAAGTCTATGTTAAGTTTGGCTTTTTATACCGGCTCACCATCCGCAAACCAACCGCCGCAATTGCTCAAACCAGGTTGTGCCCAGCAATGCCTTTACCCGACCAAAATCCTGACAGGCCTCTTCGCGGCGATCCAGATTGAGCAGCGTTGAACCTCGGTAATACAGCAGTTCGGTATTGTTTGGTTGGAGTGCAAGGGCCTGATTCCACTTTTCAAGCGCTTTTTCGGGTTCGTTGTTTGCCGTCAACTGACCACCCTCATTAGCCAGAAGCATGGCCTGATCAAATGCATCGTTCGCTTTTTTGCAACGAGGTTGATCAGACTTGAACAGGGTGCGCAAGGGCACTGTTGTGGCCACAGGTTTGCCCTTGAAGGTAGCGGGAGTCCACTGGCCGGCGGTCCGATTCGCCATGCGCACAGATTCCCACTGAAAATCCATACCCAGATTATTGAAGTCCAGTTGATTTTCAATTTCTACGCTGCCGTTAGGCCGCACGATAAGCGCCATTTCGATAACGCCATTTCTGCAACTGTCGCGATATGCCTCCGGATAGCGCAACTCGCTGAAAACGAAGTTGGCAAGAGCTTCGTCGTCGCCACTTTTAAAACGCGGAAACGTGTCCACTTCCACATAAATGGAATCCCCTTGCTCGCTGACATAGTAGGGTAGGGACTCCTGCAACCGAAACCGCAGGGGCAGCGCCTGCCGCATCCGAACGGGTTTGCCTTCGCGCTGGGCGGGTAGCCAGCGCAAACCAGCCTCATCCAGCGCTTGGATAACGCGGACAGCTTCGGCGCCACAACCACCGCCAATGTCCTTCATAATTCGTGCATCCGTTATGCGCCCGGCAGGCTCTACGATGAATGTAATGACCACGGTCCCCTCCATGTTGGCTTGGCGGGCCTCTTCCGGGTAACGCATATTTTTTGTCACAATGGCAAGTAATTGAGCCTCCGCACACCGGCGAATACTGTCCTCCGGCCAATCAGGATGAAGTTCTGGTTGACACCGAGCCAGCAAGGGCAAGGGCAGGCGCTCGGCAACTTCATAAACCGTGGTATCGGTAGTTTGAGCAGTTAGTTGGGTCACGAGCATTACAAAAAGCAGCCCGGAAATCTTGAATTTTTGCATACGGTTTGGCATAATTGGCAAAGGTAAATGCGTTGCCGAAATAAAAAGGCCCCACCCGGAGGCAAGGCCCTAAAATCTCATGAACGTTTTGTTCGGCACTGTTGGGATGCTACTTGTCCATGAGGTGTGGAAATTAGCGGGAACCGGCAATCCGAATGGTTCCATTTTTGATTTTGATTGTAACTGGTGTACTCATACTTCGCTGCGGTTTGGTAAAAAAATCAAGTTTGATGTTTCCGTACTCAAGCGCTATTTGAGGAGGTACTTCGCTGCAATTAGATTGCAAATGTGCAAAAATTTATTTCCGTCCCCCATCCCTTGCCCATATTTTTCAAAATTGGTCTCCCCGGGACATTTTGTTTTTTTAACAAGTGCCTGATTCGTAATGGGTTTGATGGAAGTCTGGCGCAAACATTTTTTTTGAAAAAACGACAACCCGTTCGGCAGACGAACCTTACGCTTGCCTGCCTACCTTTGCGGCTCAATTTTTGAAACTATGGCAATTATTCAAACCCTCCAAAACGCTGTTTTAAAGGCTGTTGAAACGCTGTATGGCGAAACGCTTGAGGCGGAAAAAGTACAGATTTCACCTACATCCCCGGAATTTACCGGCGATTATACGGTTGTTGTCTTCCCATTTGTCAAACTTGCGAAAAAAGCGCCCGATGTTGTTGGAGCTGAAATCGGTGATTTTTTACAAACAAACATCCCGGATGTACAGGCGTTCAACGTCATCAAAGGATTCCTGAATATTGAACTCAGCACAGCTTTTTGGCAAAAATTTCTGCAAAGCGCGCTGAATGACCCCGCTTTTGGCCGTCAGCCGCGCAACGGCCAAAAAGTGATGGTAGAGTACTCTTCGCCCAATACCAACAAACCGCTGCACCTCGGACATGTTCGAAACTGCCTGCTTGGCTGGTCGTGTAGCCAAATTCTCGATACTGCCGGCTACGATGTAATTAAAGTGCAGATCGTAAACGACCGCGGCGTAGCGATCTGCAAGAGTATGCTCTCCTGGCTCAAGTTCGGTGAAGGTAAAACTCCGGAAACTACGGGCATCAAGGGCGATCACTTCGTGGGCGATTTTTACGTGCTGTTTGAACAGAAAACAAAAGAGGAATACGAAAACTGGCAACAATCTGCCGAGGCCGGCGCGCTATTCGCAGCCAAACACAAGACCGAACAATCGGAAAAAGATTTTTTCAAAGACTTCAAAAACAAGTGGTTCAACGACCACTCCAGCCTCGGCGCCGAAGTGCGCGATATGCTGCTCCGCTGGGAAGCCGGCGACCCCGACACTATAGCGCTCTGGAAACAAATGAACAGCTGGGTGTATCAGGGATTCGACACCACGTACGCCAAGCTCGGTGTGGCCTTCGACAAATTGTACTTCGAAAGTGACACCTACCTGCTCGGCAAGGACATCGTGGAGGACGGTCTGAAAAAAAACGTTTTTTACCGCAAAGACGATGGCTCTGTATGGGTGGACCTCACCGATGCCGGCTACGACCAAAAAGTGGTGCTTCGGGCCGACGGCACCTCCGTGTACATCACTCAGGACCTCGGTACGGCACGGATGCGGTACCACGATTTTGGCTGCGAAAACATGGTTTATGTAGTAGCTGATGAGCAGAACTACCACTTTGCCGTGCTATTTGAAGTATTACGCCGCCTGGAAGAACCGTACGCCCATGGCTTGCACCACCTGTCGTATGGATTGGTGGAATTGCCCACCGGTCGGATGAAAACCCGTGAGGGTACCGTGGTAGATGCCGATGATCTCGTGGATGAAGTCATTCGAATTGCCCGCGAACAGGCTGCTGAGCGCGGTGGTACAGAAGTGAACAATGCAGACGAAAACCTGCGTCGGGTCGGTTTGGGCGCCCTCAAGTTTTTTATGATAAAAGTGAATCCCAAGCGCCGGATGATTTTCAACCCGGAGGAATCGGTGGACTTGCAGGGGCAGACGGGACCATATATCCAGTATTCCTGGGTGCGCATCAATGGACTTATGCAGCGGGTGAAAAAGGAAAATGTGGACCTGTCGCCCGCAACGGCTTACACCGACTTTCAGCCCCAGGAAAAGGACCTGCTAAAAGCGCTGCACGAATATCCCGGGGTGGTTCTGACGGCGGCGCGCGAGTATGATCCGTCGCATATAGCCAACTACTGCTACGGGTTGGCCAAGAGTTATCATCGCTTCTGGCACGACCTTTCCGTGTTCAATGCGGATGCACCCGAAGCCCGGGCGTTCCGCCTGGAACTGAGCCGAGCGGTAAGCAAGGTTCTGGGGAAAGGTATGGGGTTGCTGGGAATTGAGATGCCGGAGCGGATGTGATAGCTAAGCGGGATAGCAAGTGTTCATTTATGGCTGTCCACTCATCCGAAATAATAGAGTACACCACGGTGTCCCGGCAGTTTCCGTCGGGAAGAATACGATCGTTGCGCAGCAATCCCTCGTATGTTGCTCCGAGTTTTTCCAAAGCAGTACGGGAGCGCACGTTGGTTGGAGCTGTCTTAAACTGGACACGTATAATACCCAGATGCTCGAAGCAGTACCGAAGCAGCAGATATTTGCTCTCCGTATTTACGCCGGATCGCCAATAGTTAGGATGCAACCACGACCCGGTTTCCACTTTTCGATGTTGTTTGTCCCAACTGTGCAGGCGCGTATAGCCGGCGATCTCCCCGGTAACCTTCATTCGGATGACAAACGGCAGGTGCTGCCCAAGATCACGCATGCGCAGAGCATCCAGCAGGTGATCTAGATGTTGGTCGCTATCTGCCCGACTTTCAGGGAAATGCTCCCAAATACGTGTGTCTTGAGCCAATAAAAGCAGTGTTGAAAAATGATCCAGTTGTAGTGGCTCCAGCGTTATCCGTTCGCCATTGATTGACGCACAGGAGGAGGAAAGGGCGGGCGATTGGCTTGTTTGCAGCAACATGAGCAAAAGAATGTAGTTTATTTTGCCACAAAAATCGCAGTATGCAGGCGGACGGGGCGAAACTATACATGACCAAATCATTAAGCCTATGTAACTTCGGGTAATGCAACCGCCCCATTTTGTGCAGATGGAATATATTCTATAATCCCTTGTCCGGCTAAAATCAGCAGGAAGAACCTGTTCAAGTTGTTGCCTTTCTATGTCGGCTCCGTACCTTGGTCGCGCCATAATCTATTTAACAAATCGAATCAATCACACCTATGCTCTCGGACATCGAAATCGCCCAACTTGCGACCCCAAAACGTATCATTCCCCTCGCCGCCGAAAAACTCGGAATCCCGGACGAAGCGCTTGAACCCTTCGGCCATTTCAAAGCTAAAATTGCGCTGGACTATCTGGACAACTTGCCCAAGCGCCCGGGCAGTAAACTCATTCTCGTTACTGCCGTAAGCCCAACTCCCGCCGGCGAAGGCAAAACCACCACAACCGTTGGTCTCGGCGACGCGCTGAGCCGTATCGGCAAAAAAACAATCATTTGCCTGCGCGAACCAAGCCTCGGCCCGGTATTCGGCATGAAAGGTGGTGCAGCTGGCGGCGGCTATGCCCAGGTGGTGCCTATGGAAGACATCAACCTGCACTTCACCGGCGATTTTAGTGCCATTGCCCTGGCAAACAACCTCCTTGCGGCCATGCTCGACAACCATATCCACCAGGGAAATGCCCTCGGAATAGACGTGCGCCGGGTGACCTGGAAACGTGTAGTGGACATGAACGACCGTGCACTTCGGGATATCGTCGTGTCGCTCGGTGGACATGCTAACGGCTATCCGCGCCAGGACGGTTTCGATATTGTGGTTGCCTCTGAGGTCATGGCTATTTTTTGCCTCGCCACCTCGCTGTCCGACCTGAAAGAACGCCTCGGTAATATTGTAGTGGCATATACCGCTGATCGCCGCCCCGTGCGCGCCCGGGACCTGAACGCACACGGCGCGATGACCGTGCTGCTAAAAGACGCCATCAAGCCTAATCTGGTGCAAACCCTGGAGCATACCCCGGCATTCATTCACGGCGGACCGTTTGCCAATATCGCGCACGGATGCAATTCCGTGACGGCCACACAAAGTGCCCTGAAATTAGCTGATTATGTAGTAACAGAAGCTGGTTTTGGCGCCGATCTCGGGGCTGAAAAGTTTTTGGATATCAAATGCCGCAAAGCCGGCCTTCGTCCTGATGCCGTAGTACTGGTGGCCACGTTGCGGGCACTGAAATACCACGGCGGCGCGGACTTGAAAGAACTCAATCAGGAAAATCTGGAAGCCCTCGAAAAGGGAATCGTCAATATCGAACGCCACGTCCGCAACATCCGCGAGCATTTCGGCTTGCCCTGTGTGGTGGGCATCAACCACTTCACATTTGACACGGCGGCAGAGATCAAACTGTTGCAGGATAAATTGGCGCCGCATGGAGTATCGGTGGTTGTTTCGCGCCACTGGGCCGAGGGCGGCAAAGGCGCCGAAGACCTCGCCCGGACGGTGGTGGATACCATCGAAAACAGCGAAAACAATTTCCGCTTCCTCTACGAGGACGATATGCCGCTTTGGGATAAAATGAAAGCCGTAGCGACAAAAATCTACGGCGCATCCGACATCAGCGCGGATGCGGCCGTGAAACGCCAGATCAAAAAGCTGGAAGAAGACGGCTACGGACATTATCCCGTTTGTGTAGCCAAAACGCAATATTCCTTCTCGACCGATCCGAAAAAACTCGGCGCTCCGAGCGGACACGTTGTCAATATCCGGGAAGTAAGGTTGTCTGCCGGCGCCGAGTTTGTCGTCATGATTTGCGGCGACATCATGACCATGCCAGGACTTCCCAAGGTGCCCTCTGCAGAAAAAATTGATGTGGATGCAAATGGCAAAGTAGTTGGCCTTTTCTAAGGCAGGTTGTGTTTAGGAACGGTGTCACTATAAATGACACCGTTCCCAAGTGGTATCTTTGCCCCTCTTATTTTAACAATAATATGATGCGTATCGAAAACGAGCACACCGGGGAGAACGAATCCCTGAATTTTCTGGAAGAAATCATTGAAGAGGACCTGCGAATGGGCAAGCACCAGTCGGTGCAAACTCGTTTCCCGCCAGAACCCAACGGCTACCTGCACGTGGGGCACTCCAAAAGTATTTGTCTGAACTTCGGGCTTGCCCAAAAATACGGCGGCAAGTGCAACCTTCGCTACGACGACACCAATCCTACCAAGGAAGAGCAGGAATATGTGGATAGTATTTTGGCCGATATCCGCTGGCTCGGATTTGAGCCGGATAAAGTGTTGTATGCTTCCGACTATTTCCAGCAACTGTACGACTGGGCCGTCGTGCTCATCCAAAAAGGGCTGGCTTACGTGGATTTCTCTTCACCGGAGGAAATAGCCGCACAAAAAGGTTCGCCAACAGTACTGGGTAAACCCAACCAATACCGGGATACTTCACCGGAGGAAAACCTCGACTTGTTTACGCGGATGAAAAACGGTGAGTACCCCGATGGGCACTGTGTATTGCGCGCCAAGATTGACCTGGCTTCGCCAAATATGCACTTGCGCGATCCCTACTTGTACCGCATCAAACACGCGCACCACCACCGCACGGGCGACCAATGGTGTATTTACCCTATGTACGACTGGGCACACGGGCAATCCGACAGCATTGAGCAGATCACGCACTCCGTGTGTACGCTGGAATTTATTCCACACCGGGCGCTATACGACTGGTGCATTGAGCAATTAGATATTTACCCCTCCAGGCAGTATGAATTTGCGCGACTCAACCTGAACTACACGGTGATGAGCAAACGCAAACTGCTACAACTCGTCAACGAAAAATACGTGCGGGGCTGGGATGATCCGCGAATGCCCACAATCAGCGCCATGCGGCGTCGGGGTTTCACGCCGGAGAGTATCCGCGAATTTGCCAAGCGCGTTGGTATCGCCAAACGGGAGAACATTATTGATGTAGGCCTGTTAGAATTTTGTATTCGCGAAGATCTCAACAAACGCGCACTGCGCCGCTTCGCAGTGCTACGTCCGCTAAAAGTCGTTGTAACCAACTATCCGGAAGGGCAGGTGGAATGGCTGGAAACGGAGAATAATCCGGAAGACCCCGGTACAGGAAACCGAGAGTTGGCGTTTTCCCGTGAGTTGTATATCGAGCAGGACGACTTCATGGAAAATCCGCCGCCGAAGTATTTTCGTTTATATCCCGGTGGAATGGTGCGTTTGAAATCGGCCTACATTCTGGAGTGTACCGATGTGATAAAAGATGCTACCGGTGATGTGGTGGAAGTCCACTGCAAATACTTTCCGGAAAGCCGATCCGGGCAAGATACGAGCGGGCTGAAAGTCAAAGGAGTTATACACTGGCTATCGGCTGCACATGCGCAGGAAGTCGAAGTGCGGCTGTACGATCGGCTTTTTCAAGTAGAAGACCCGGCCGCAGAAGAGGATTTTAAAAAAGCCATCAATCCGCATTCCCTGGAAGTAATAGAAAAAGCCCTGGTGGAACCGGCATTATTGGATACCACGGCGGGTGAACATTTTCAATTCACGCGGCTTGGTTACTTTTGTACGGATACAGACTCAACGCCCGGCAAGCCCGTTTTCAATCGTACAGTGTCGCTGAAAGATGCCTGGGCAAAGGAAGTTCGGAAACAGGGGTAATAGCCGAAGCGCTTTTTTTCGCGGCTCATTTCGCCAAATATTGCTAATGAGATACTTATTAACCTGATTTCTATGCGTTCGTACGGCATTGACCGTATCTTTAAGGTTCGTTATTTTCAACTAAACATTTCTAACACATGAAACAACTACTTACAAAATCCATTCTGCTTCTCATTTTACTTGTGAACGGGATGGTATTTGCACAGACTCCTTTCTGGAGTGAAACCTTTACCGCTGGTGTTCCTGCCGGCTGGACAAACGTTGACGCATCCGGCCAGAATATCGTTTGGGAATGGTGCCCCGCTCCGGCTCCGACACCAGCTTGCGCGCCGGTATTTGGTGGGCAGCAACCGTTCCAAGCTGCTACTGCCGGCACAGGATTTGTCCACGTCAATTCGGATGCTGGCCTGAGTGCACCACTGGCGCAAAACCACGTCAGCCGATTAACAACCACTGCCATTAACTGTACAGGAAAGAGCCAGGTTTGGGTGCAGTTTCAGTCGCACATCGGCACATTTGAGCAGCCGCTTGCAACAAATGCCATTTTGCGTGTCAGCACGAACTTGACAACCTGGACGGATTTTACACCTTTCCCGGGGCTGACTGCTCAAAACTACTTTTCCCCAAATCCATACTTCTCTTTGGTTGATATTTCCGCTGTAGCAGCAAATCAGGGTACGGTTTACCTGCAATGGCAATGGACTGCTAACTGGGAGTACATGTGGGATCTGGATGACGTTGAAGTATTCGATGCAAATCCAGCACCGGCCAATGACTTGGCGATTGGCGATTTCTTTTACCCGCCTTCAAGTTTGGCCCAGCCAGTTTCCCAAATTGCAACGGATACGTTCGCATTTGGCGCTGATTTGTCCAACCTGGGTAGCCTTGCCCAAACTAACGTTGTTTTGCGTGTTGCTGTCACAACCGATACGGGTACCGAAATTTGGACGGATAGCCTCGTTCTTCCGACGCTGGCTGCAGGTATAGTGGACTCTTTCTTTCAATTGCCCAACCGCTATGCCCCTGAATTGCCGGTAGGCTCGTACAGCATCAGGTACACCGTTCGTTCTAATGCAATGGACGAGCGCCCCGCTGATAACAGCGACCAAAGCATTTTTCTGGTAACCAACAGTATCTTCTCTAAAGAAGTACAGCCACAAACAGCATACCGCCCAGGCGGTACTCCCACAGACTGGTCTATTGGAAATCTGTACCAAATGAGCGCAGGAAGCCTGGATCAGTACCGTGCCACCCAAGCCCAGTTTTCCTTTACAACCAATGCTGCTGACCTTCCGATCAGGGATGTAGAAGCAGACGTATATCTTTTCCGGGTTGCCGACGATGTTGACTTTAATGTTGCCAACGGATTTGATGGCGCCGACTTTCTGTCTCCGGATTTGGAATGGCTCGGAGTAGCCTCCTATTCGGCTCCAGACACCATGGTCGCCGGACTTATGCAAAGTGTTGAAATTCTGGATTTGGTTTCGGGCAACCCGGGCGTAATCCTTGATAATGGCACGCGTTACATCCTCGCCGTGAGCTATTCCGGTACGAGCAACCGAACGTTCCACGCATTCAACGAAGACGTGAAAATGTTCTTCGTTTCGACCCTTACGTACAGCGACCAATGGTACACCGGTGGTTTCGGCGAGGAGTTCAATGCTGTTGCTCGTTTGGCTATAAGCCTTGTCAACACCACGGACAATAAACCGCTTCCGGAAACCAGCATGAAGGTATTCCCAAACCCGGTTTTGAACGCGGTTAATCTTACCGTCAGCTTCGACCAGCCGACGGATGCCACGATCACCATCGCCGACATGACCGGCCGCGTGATCGTAGTACAAGATCGCCAGGGGCTCACGCAGGAAAATCTGACCTATCAGGTTTCCCAACTGGCTCCCGGTACGTACCTGGCTCGTATCGCTACGACCGAAGGCACGCTGACGAAGAAGTTTGTAAAAATGTAAGACAGAATTTTTGTCGCAATAATAAAGTGGCCTGATTGCTAACGAGATCAGGCCACTTTATTATTTAACAGCGTATTTTTCTACCCGGCTTTTCCCCCCATCAATTCGTCCTGCAAAGTTTTGAGTTCATCCCAATGTTCCTTGGCGGCCAGGTCGGCCTGTTTTGGCCAGGTTTCCGGATCGTGGATGTTGTACTGCGGTCCACCAGCATCAAGGATTTCGCGCAAGCGGTAGGGCGAGGTCATGGACAGTTGGGCCCAGGAAGTGATGCCGCCATCATGCAGTAATTTAGCAATCTTCGGACCGATACCTTCCACGATCTCCAGATCGTCCCACTTGACTTTGGCCCCGGCGAACATAACGGTGCGCACTTCTTCCGACGGTTTTGTTGGTGCTTTGACCGACTTGCTGCTTTTCCCTCCATCGCTCACTTGTTCGCGCAAGGCATTGCGCTCACTTTCGCACATAACGAGGGCATCCTTGGATTTGCGCAGATCACCTGCTTTGGTTTCCAGTTCAGCTTCTGTTTTAGACAAATGCATGCGCAACTCGGTGATGGCATTATTTTGCTCGTTCACTTTGAGGTTTAGTGCGGCATTTTCATCGCGAAGCGCGGGCACCTTATAATACAGGTAGGCCGCCAACCAACCCAGGATGAACGGCACGATACAGAGGGCAAGGCCAACCGGCAGATTTTCTGTGAAGCTGTTGAGAAAGATATATGATAAATGCATGGTGTTGAGTTTGTTTTGATCAGTTATTGATTGACGGTGAGCACAACGCGCCGGTTCTGGTGACGGCCATCCTCGGTGTTATTGTCGGCTACAGGCTCGCGCTTGCCTTTGGATTCCACTTTGATGCGGTTGGAGTCGATACCATGATCTGTGAGGAATCTGGCGATAGCCTTGGCGCGGCCGAGGCCGAGTTTGAGATTGTCTTCGTCTGTCCCGACACTATCGGTATGGCCGACGACGGAAAATGTAGCCTTCGTGGATTTGTGCTTCTCGACCAATTTGATCAAATAAGCATCCACTTTGGGATCCTTGTCCTTTTCCGTTGATTTGAACGGAAAGAGAAAGATCACGTCGTTGTCCGACTCGATAATGGCGCCTTCTTCCATAGCCAGCACCATTTTACGCCAGGAGAAATCAGCCGATTCCATAGGCGGGCCGCCTTCGGTCAGCGCATCTTCTACGGGCTTGGCTGCCAGCTGAATACGACTTTCGGACACTTCCGGCATCATCATGGATTTGAGCGCTTCAGCCCGCGCATAGCCCAACTCAGCGGTTTCGGCGGGGCGTTGCCAGCCGGTGATCAGTAGGGTGTCGCCCTGTCCGCTCCTTCCGAGCAAGGCCTTTTTCCAGGCAGCGAAGTTGGCGTCCGCTTCGGGTTTGTCTGCATTCCATTTAAACAAAGGAACACCGCTCGATTTTGCTGTTTCGGTGGGAGGCGCCTGACCGTCGCAGCATTTGCATACATGGCAATGCCAGAAGCGGACGGCCCAGATCGAGTAACCCACAAACAGTAGGGCAATAAGCCATAGTGGAATTTTACTCATGTTAAGGTTGGTTTAAAATTTTGTCATGGTGATGTGTCGGCAAATATATCCACGACTAATTTAATAGAAGGCAAAATATTGAAAACAAATTTTTAGTCCTTTCTTTGCCCCAAAATGAATAACTTTCAGACCTATTATTTATGAAACTTACGCCGAAAGAGTTTGTCGCCCAATTCCTGCCTTTTGCGTTAAAAACACAGGAAAAAGCAAAAATTAGCGCTGTGGCTATCCTGGCGCAAGCAGCTCTGGAGAGCGGGTGGGGCGAAAAAGCGCCCGGGAATATGTTCTTTGGCGTGAAGGCAAGAAAAAGTGATCCAGAGGACAAACGCCAATTGGTCACAACGACGGAGTACCTGAATAGTCCGGATAAAGGAACACTTTTCCCCGAGGTCTTATCTGTTGAGCAAGTGGGACCAAAACGCTGGAAGTATCGAGTAAAGGACTGGTTTCGGAAATACCCGACGGCGGAAGGCTCCTTCGACGATCATACCAGATTGTTTTTAACAAGCAAGCGCTATGCGGAGGCTCTTAAAGTAGGATCTGATCCGATTGCCTTTGTGCAGGAGATTGCCAAAGCGGGCTACGCGACTTCGCCGATTTATTTCGAGATGCTAACCAAAATGGTACGTATGATTGAACGAAATATGCCTGATGCGGCAGCGCCTGCTCGCCGTGGTGTGGCCATGCCGCCGGGGGAAGAAGAACTACCTGAAATATTTTCGGAGGACGAGCTGCGGATGTTGGTGCCCAACTGGCCTAAACGACGGGTAGCCACAAGGCGTACGTAGTTACGGGTCCATTGCCTCTTTTGCACTTCGAGGCAAACTACCAACCTCTCGTTTACCGCCCTTCTCCACCAGCATCTTGTGGATAGCTTTACTAATAGCCGCTATACTTTCCGCTTGCCGGTCCGTATCGCTCCCCTTGGTCATCACGGTAATCAAATAAGGCCTGTTTCCTACATATACGATGCCGGATTCGTGTAGCTCGTAATCATGATCCGCATACCGCCATTCCCCGAATTTGTGCCACATTTTGGTGTTTTTTGGAAAGCCCTTGCCAAAACCTGCCTTGAATGCACAATGACTCAGCAAGCGGGCAGCGTAATCCGAGTACTCCGGACTGAGATAGGAAGAATTAAAAATCGCCGTAAAAAGGATGGATACCTCCTTAGGTGTCATCGTGAATGCGACCTTGTCTTCTATTGGCTTGGGTAAACCCAAATCGAAAAACAGTTTTGGGGTATGCCCGGGATCGAGGCGGCTGGCCAGCATCCAGGTGGCGTGATTATCGGAATTGGCCACCATAAAGTATAACAGATCGTGGACGGTGTATTCTTTGCCCACCTGTATTGTTGGAAAATTATAGTACTGTGTGCTGATTTCCCCGGAGGGAGGAGGTTCGTATATAAGTTTTTGAGTCAACAGACCCGGTGAGGATTCGGCTACACGCAGTGAGGAGAGCAAGAGTGCTACCTTCATGAGGGATGCCGGGTGATAACGTTCAGATTCATTGAATGAAAACCATTGCCCAAAATCCAGGTCTCTGAGATACACGAAGGCATTAGTAATGGCTCCAACGCCCTTCAAGCTGTCCACCAGTTTTGTCAGATCAGACTTGAATGGTGCAAATTTTTGGGATGCACAGTCCGGCTCTGCAGATAACAAAGGACCTACAAACTCATATCCTTTTACGCGTGTGATGTTGTAGTCGCAAGGGGGCGCTGAGTTATCCTGGCCGGAAGAAGTACCAGCCTGTACAAAGGGAAGTTCATTTGCAACGATCCAGTATGTGAGCGCGCTTCCAATAAAAAAAGCAAAAAGCAAAAAAAGCCAAAATGAGGTTTTGGAGTATCCATGTGCCATAAGCAGCTTTATCGTTTTGTTAATCCCCACCAACGAACAAGGCTTCCGACAGGTTGTGTTGACGTGTTGCTTCTTTCTGAATTTCAACGAGTAACGCCAGTCTGCGACAGTTTAGCAACTTCTTTAAAAAGTGACACCACGTTGCTTATGAACAACAAGATGCAACCTTTTTTCAGCACGATTAACTGTATCAGTCTTTGTACGGATCAAACATATCGGGTGCGGCCATAGCAACCCCAATAGGGCGCAAGCGGTGCATGATCTCGATCGTTCCTGCATGATAAGCCAACACCTCCTCCAATTTTTTGTAGCACTCCGGAGCCTCATCTGCGCCACCTCCGCGCAGCACAATGCCTTGTTTTTTGATGCCCTTTTTCACGTGTACCCAGTCCACAACACCCTTGGTGAGGTATTGCACCTGGCCGTTTTTCCAGCGCTTTTTGCCGGCAGCCTGGGTGCG
This sequence comes from Saprospiraceae bacterium, assembly GCA_041741155.1. Taxonomy (GTDB): domain Bacteria; phylum Bacteroidota; class Bacteroidia; order Chitinophagales; family Saprospiraceae; genus M3007. Next base: position 31,833 of record JBGSKO010000213.1, read on the forward strand.
GCTCATGGACCGTCCTGCACCATGAACTGTGGAATACAGCCCTTCGCGGCTTTGGCTGCTATCCTTGCCTCGAATGATGACAGATATATCGGCCATGTTGGCACCCACGAAGCCATACTGGCCGGGAAATGCAGGCGTAGCGCCCTTGCGTACGACGAAATACTTCTGCCCAAAATGCTCTTCTTCCCACAAAAAATTGTGGTGGTTGTGTACCTCAAACACGGACTTTGCGCCGAGTATTTCCAATGTTTTGGCTACCACAGTATCGCGTCCGGCGTACGCATACTCTCCGGCGAGACGCATAGCGGCAAGGTAATCCTGCCCCAGTTGGCCGGCAGCGTCAAAGAGGATGGGCGGAGCATCCATACCACCCTCCGGAGCATGTTCGTCGAAGCGCTTGCCTTTGGACAAAGCGATGAACCCCATCGTTGTTTTGTGCCCAAACCCGCGGGAGCCGAAGTGTACGCCCACCCAAAGCCAGCCATTTTCGTCTTCGAACAGATCCACAAAGTGGTTGCCCGAGCCAACGGTGCCGAGCTGGTCCATAGCCAGTTTCATCATGTCACGCTGGGGCTTAAACGCCGCTTTGGAAATCAAATCAAACACGGGGTGGTCAACCGGTTTTGGGTTTGGTCGCCCAACACCAAAACCGATTTGTTTGAAAATTTCGTCCATAACCTTCTCTCTGTCTATTTCGGCAGCTCGGATATTGGTCTGGCAAGCCTTGTTGCCGCAAGCGATATCAAAGCCCACACCCGACAAGCTTATTTTGTTTTTGTAAGCCACAACCCCTCCGATGGGATGCCCATAACCATAGTGGGCGTCCGCAGTGAGTGTGGCCCGGTCGTCCGGGCTGCTGGCACAGCGTTGAATTTGAGCAATGGCGTTCGGATCAATGATCGGTTCGCCGAAGATGGTGAGTTGCATGTTGGTAAATTTTGTTTTTTGAAGAAACCTGATTGACTGTACCTTGGCCCCACAAAATCATTTTTTCACCAAACCATCAATTTATTATGAAAGTTCTTGTAAAAACAGTGCTCTTGATTTGCTTTGCCACATTAGCAACAAATGCTTCTGCACAGCTCAGTATCGGCCCGCGCGCCGGCATCAATTTGGCCAGTTGGTCGTTAAACGACCTAGCTCAGGAAGATCTCGGAGAATCCAAATCCCGTCTGTCGTTGTTGTTCGGCGCCGTTGCAGAGATTCGGATCAACGACAATTTTGCGATTCAGCCAGAGATTAATTTCATTCAAAAAGGTGCCCGTTTTGAAGAAACCGAGCGTGATCCCATACAAGGAGACGTGAGCTATGAGCTGGATATTCTGTTGAACCAAATTGAAATACCTGTTATGCTTAAGGGCGGTGTTTCGTTTGGCGGCGGACGCTTTGATGTATTGGCAGGCCCAAGTTTCAGCTACTCGTTGAATGGGAGAATAAAATCCACGTTTACCGCAGGCGGTAACTCAGAATCAGAAACCGAAGATATTAATTTTGAAGAAGATGAATTTGCGCGCACGGAACTTGGTCTTCAGTTTGGCGTTGCGGCATCTTTTAACCTCGGTAGCTCGGCCAAGTTGTTTTTGGATGGCCGCTATCTCATGGGATTGACCAATCTCAATACATCAGAAGATGATGATATTGAAGCTAAAAACCGCGGCATAGCACTCTCTGCCGGCGTATTATTCCCGCTGTAACGTTTTGTGTTTCGAGTTTTGGGTCGGGGATACAAACCTGACTCAAAACTCAAAACGATCAAGATTGGCTTTCTTTTCGGTCTTTTTCCCAGTCGGTGTTAGCCAGTGCAATGGCAATAAAACCGGCCATGACCATGATGACTTTCGCGACAAAAGCGAACAGCCTTCCAGGCATTTCCAAAAACTGCAAAAAAGCCCATTGGGCGCCTACCAGTTGCAGCACCAGAGCGGTGATACCCACAATCACCAGAAGCAAACCCAAAACAATCCAACGTCCCTTATTTTTCATACAAGAATTTTTGTAATAATGTAAACGGCGGTATCCGCTCGTCCTAATCGGCATAACTTTGGGGCATCAAATTTGTTTAGCCAAATCAACTAAATCATTGCCACTTTGCTGCCCAGCGTCCATCCACCACCTTTCTCCGTCAAACTGATCGAATGCCCGCGTGATGCCATGCAGGGACTCCACGATTTTATCGAAACGGATACAAAAGCAGCTTACATCAACCAACTGCTGCGTGTAGGGTTCGATACACTTGATTTTGGCTCCTTCGTCAGTCCTAAAGCGATCCCGCAAATGCGCGATACCGCCGAAGTGCTGGCAAAGTTAGACCTTTCGCAAACGGCTACCAAACTACTGGCGATCGTGGCCAATGAACGCGGCGCTGAAGATGCCTGTCGTTTTCCAGAAATCACTTACCTCGGCTATCCATTCAGCGTAAGCGAGACATTCCAGCTGCGCAACACCAACGCCACTATTGCCGAGAGCGTGGAGCGCACCAAGGCTATTCAGGAATTATGCGAGAAACACGGAAAAACCCTGGTACTGTACCTTTCTATGGGCTTTGGAAATCCATATGGTGACCCGTGGAACGCCGAGATTGTACACAAATGGGTGGATGTGTTGGTGCCTTACAATATTCGCATTTTTTCACTTTCCGACACTATAGGCTGCTCCAATCCACAAAATATTGCCTATCTCTTTGGCAATCTTATCCCCGCTTATCCGAATATCGAGTTTGGCGCGCACTTGCACACCCAACCACACAATTGGCGCGAGAAAATCCTGGCTGCATGGGAAAACGGATGCCACCGCTTCGATGGCGCTCTGCGCGGTTTCGGCGGATGCCCAATGGCTAAAGATGACCTCACAGGCAATATGGCCATGGAAAATCTCATATCCTTTTTTGATGAGATTGGAGAGGAGCCGGGCATCCATCGGAGCGCATTTAATGAAAGTATGGCGCTGGCGCTGGAGGTGTTTCCGCACTAAGCAATGTTCCCACAGAGACCTTACGGTTTGTCCTTCGTCCCCATCTTCGCCCGCACGAACTCCACGAAAATTGGCAGTACCGATATGCCGATAATTCCCAAAACAACAATCTCAAAGTTGTCTTTTACGATCTGTAAGCCGCCAAAAAAATAGCCGGCCAAGGTCAGCAGTGACACCCACAAGATACCGCCACCCATACAATAGCCGATAAAACGGCGGTACCGCATTTTCCCAACACCTGCCACGAAGGGAGCGAAAGTGCGCACGATGGGCACGAATCGCGCGATAACCAGGGTGCGGCCCCCATATTTTTCGTAAAAATCCTGCGTCCGCTCAATGTACGAGCGCTTGAGGAACCAGTAATCGCGGGTAAACACTTTGTCACCCAGGTATTTTCCAAAGAAATAGTTGGTATTGTCGCCCAGGATAGCGGCGCAAAACAAAAGCGGAATGAGCAGCCACACGTTCAAAATACCCGTTTTGGCGGTGATAGCGCCCGCTGCAAAAAGCAAGGAATCGCCCGGAAGAAAAGGGGTGACGACAAGTCCGGTTTCACAAAAAATGATGAGCGCGAGTAGCAGGTAGGTCATCAACTCGTAGTCGCGCATGATATTTTCCAAATGAACGTCGAGGTGGCGAAGAATGTCAAAAAACTGGGCGAGCAAATCGAGCATGCTGGAAAGAGAAAATATGAAATGAAAAGGTCGAAAGGTAAAATCCGGCGCGAAGGTAAGTGTTACTACCATAACACCACCGGCACTACTTGCCGGACCAGTCGCCCATCGTGTTGCGCGCGCACATCCAACAGGATCAATTTGCCTTCCAGTCCTTCGGGAGCCTGTATCGTAAAGCGGAATAGACCCTCCTCCGCATACGACACCTCCCAGTTAGCTATTTCTATACCGAGCATGGATACCAGGCGAAAATGCACTTCTCCAGAAAATGGCAGGTGCATTTCTACCAACCCGTCGCCGCGCATTGGATTGGGCGACACGCGGAGTTGCAAGGGCGACTTCTCGGGCGAATTGGTCGCTGTGATCTGGCAATTCGGCGACAACTCCGGACAGTACATACGCCGGGCAAGTGTACAGTCGAGCACAAATGGATTCGGTTTGTTCTCCTGATACGGCGCGATACGCAGGGTTTTGATGAGTTCTGCGGAGTCTGCCCGGTCCTGGTCGTGCCACTGACACAGGGTTGAGCGTTGAATATTGAAGAAGTTCTGGTCGGCAGCGAGCGCCTCGGCCGTATACATCGTGTAAAAGTAAAAAATCGCTCGCGCTATGTCGCCTTTCACAGACTCACGCGGTTCGAATGCGGTGGTAGTGGACTCACTGTACTGATCCTTGTTTTGAGCGGGAATACTCGTAAAAACCTGCGCTTTGTAAAACCACTTCTGGGTCTGTTGATCCGGGATTTCGGCAAATGGCAAACTGCCGCGAGCTTCGTTCACCGGAATACGGGTAGGGTAGAGGTGGTGCATATCGCTGCGGGCATTGCCGGTGGAGGCGCCTTTGGACTGCGGGTATGCGTGTTCAGTATTTATCCCAAGTGTACTACCCCCGAGGAAAACATACTGCCGCGGATTTTGCGTGGGATCAAGATAAAGCGTATGCCCGGAGTATATACAACGCAGGCTGTCATCGTCAATAGCCAGTACTTTAGCAAAGAGCGTGTCGCGAGCGTTACTGTAGTCCAGCACCACAACTGGTTTGTACGTGCCGACTACGGCTTGGTATAGCGCTGTTCCGTCGAGATTTTGGAAAACCGGCGTAAAAACCTGGCTGCGCAGTGGGGATGAAAAACTTGAAATCAGAAGTAAAAAGAGAAGGTAACGAACCATGTCCGAATCATTTAGGGCTGCAAGGTACGGCATTGTCAATACCTGCCTACCGACAAAGGTTTGCCATAAAAAAATCCGTGCCCGAAAAAGTGTAGTGTCGGGCACGGATTTTTTTAAAAGAAAGCCGGGTTTTTGTGAAAAGTAAGACGGACTTACTTCTTTCCGGTTCCGCCTTTTTTCGTCTTTTCGTCCTGCACGCGTTGTTGTTCCCGCATCGCAGACTCGAAGCGGTCGCGCCAGCCACCGGTCTTCTTGGGCCGGTTCTTGTTGGCCTCGAGTTGCAATTTTATTTTTTCATGGTCAATGAAAAACTGCTTGGTGATCACCGTTTGGCCAATATTCAGGATGTTGCTGAAACACAGGTATAGCGTCAGGCCCGCAGCAAAACTGTTGAAAAAGAACATGAACATGACTGGCATACCGTATTGCATGTATTTCATGACTTTCATTTGTTCGTTGCCGGACATAGCCGAGCTGTCCATTTGCTTCATAGAGTACCATGTGTACCACAGGGTAGTGGCAACCCAGATCAGCGTGAATGCGCTGATGTGCGTGCCGAAACCCCAAACATAGAATGGCAATCGGAAGGCAATATCGTAACTGGACAAGTCCGTGGCCCACAGGAAACTTGCCTGACGGAATTCGATAGCTGCCGGGAAAAAGCGGTACAGTGCAAACCAGATTGGCATTTGCAGGAAAATCGGCATACAACCGCCCAAAGGATTCACTTTGAATTCGCTGTACAGTTTCATGGTCTCCACAGATACTGCCTGCTGATCGCCGCCGTGTTTCTTGCGCAGCTCATCAATTTTGGGTTTCAGAGCAGCCATTTTGGCCTGGCTGTACACCATACGGTAAGTGAGCGGGTACAGGAGCAATTTCACGATCAGTGTCAGCAGGAGAATAACAATGCCGGCGCTGCCGACAAACCGAGAGAGAAGATCAAAAATCGGATGAATGATCCAGCGGTTGATGGCGCCAAACAAGCTGGAACCGAACGGAATGATATCTTCCAGCGAGACACCATACGCGCGTAAGCGTTCAAATTCATTCGGCCCGGAATAAATAGTCATGCTGGCCTTGCCATCCTTAAGCGGGATGATCGCCGATGCGCTTACGATTTTCAGATCCGAATCAGCACTGGTCAGGACCACTGTTTCACCTACAAATTCCCGGAAGGTGAAATTTTGGGCGATGAGCGAGGTATTGAAAAACTGGTTGGAGTGGCTGAACCACTTCACCGGTTGTTCACCAAGATTTTCGGAGTCGTTGCTCCGGCAGTCACAATAATCAGGATCCTCGCTGTCGGCCTTAAAATATACGGTGGACATGGTCCGCTCGTACTCCTGGTTGCGCTCCAGTTTGTCCAGGTGGTTTACCCAATTGAGGCGCAAGGTGTTTTGGCCTGGCGCGAGTGCTGACGTAAGCCCTTCGCCACCGATCTGATAATCCAGCGCGTAATTGTCGGCGCTCAGGGTATAGGTTTGTTCAAAATAGCCCCCTTTGCTGGTGGGCGCCCGGAACGTGACGGTGTTTCCGGATTTGTTTGCCTGGAAATAAAGATCGCTGGAACTGATTCGATTGGGCGCTCCGGCAGCCGGAATCAGGTACTCAAACCGGTTTTTTTGATCCTCAAGCAGGCGAACCGGGCTGTTCACATCGTAGCCGGCGCTGTCGAGGTTGATTTTCTCGTAGTTCTTCAGAAAAACTTCTTTGATACGTCCGCCCTTGCTGGTGAAGGTCACGCGCATCAGGTTGTTTTCAAGGGTGATTTCCTGTTCTTTACCGGTAGCCGCAGGTGCAAAAACACCGTACAAGGCAGTCAGCGCCGATAGCTGTCCGGTTGAGTCCGAGGGTAGGGTAGGGGCCGGGGTGGACGTGGCGGCCATTGGGGCAGCGGCGGGTTTGTCCCCTGTTTTGGCCGGCTGATCCGTATTTTCTGGCGCGGGTTTGTCGGGTGCGGAGTACTGCATCCACAAATAAACCAGCAAAAAAATCAGCCCCATGCCGATAATGCTATTCAGATTACTCTGTTTATCTTCCATTAATTTTTAAATGATTTGCGGAGGTAAAACCCAAATGCCTCCTATTCCGTTAAGCGCCGCAAAAGTATGGCAAAACCCGTGGGCGTACTAACTTGCCTGGAAGATTCTCCATAAGGTTAGACCAGAGTCGGGAGGCTGTCTATCAGTATGGTATTTGTCGGGTTCAACTCTTGTTACAATTCCTTCAAGCACTTGCTTTGTTTTGAACACATTCCTCGCCCTACCTTTGCGGCTCAATTTTTATTAACCCCGCTTGACTTTTACAACCCACACGCATGGACATTTCCAAAATCCCATCCCCCAGCTTTGTACTCGACGAGGCTTTGCTGCGCAAAAACCTCCAGTTGATAGACCGCGTACAACACGAAGCCGGAGTACAAATCATCCTCGCATTCAAGGGGTTCGCCATGTGGAGCGCGTTCCCGTTGGTGCGGCAGTACTTGAGTGGCGCTACCGCATCTTCGCTGAGCGAGGCGCGACTCTGTTTCGAGGAAATGCACACCAAAGCGCATACGTACTCCGTGGCCTATATGCCCCGGGAGTTCGGGCAAATCATGAAATATTCGAGCCATATCACGTTCAATTCGCAGGCGCAGTATCGGCGGTATCGCAGGCGTTTGGAAAAACACCCGGAGAAAATAAGTCCGGGTATCCGGGTGAATCCGGAGTGGTCGCCTGTCGGTACGGCGCTGTATAATCCCGCCTCGCCGGGGTCGCGCCTGGGCGAGGTAGTCGAAAACTTTAAAAATGGTTTACCCGAAGGCGTCGAGGGGCTGCACTTTCACACCCTTTGCGAGAGCAGCAGTTTTGATTTGGAAAAAACGCTTGAGCAGTTCGAGCTGCGCTTCGGCAAATTTTTGCCCGGGCTAAAATGGGTGAATTTTGGTGGCGGGCACCTGATGACCCGGCAGGGTTATGATGTGGAGCACCTCATTGGTGTATTGCGCGCCTTTCGGGCGCGGTACCCGCATTTACACGTAATTCTGGAACCCGGCAGCGCGATTGCCTGGGAGACGGGCGTGCTGGTAGCGAGCGTGCTGGATATCATCAAAAACAAAGGCGTTCGCACGGCAATTCTCGATGTTTCCTTCACTGCGCACATGCCTGATACCCTCGAAATGCCATACCGCCCGCGTGTACGCCACGCCAATGCGGAACCAACACCGGCGGACAAACACCAATACCGCCTCGGTGGGGTCAGTTGCCTGAGCGGTGACTTCATGGCCGAGTATGCATTTGAACATCCGCTGAAAGTGGGGCATAAGATCGTGTTTGAAGATATGATCCACTACACGATGGTCAAAACCACCACTTTCAACGGAGTCACGCATCCCGCTATCGCGATTTGGCGAGAAGAAGGGCGCCTTGATGTGGTAAAAAAATTCGGTTACCGCGATTACAAAAACCGGCTTTCCTAAACTTACCGGAAGATAAAGTACATCAGCACCATCAGTGCCACGGTCGCTAACACCACGATCACCAGAAAGTTACGCATTTCTGCTTGGTCTTTGTCGTTCCGACGTTGTTTGCTAAACTTCTGCTTGATTGACATAATTCGTTGGTTTATAATTGTTAATTCAGATTATCTGCGATCAAACGAGGCCTTGTTCCCGAAACAAGCGGTTCAGCCAACGCAACATCAGGAACAATGCCAGGGCCGCAATAATCAGCAAGATAAAGTTGACCCAGAAAAAGTCGGCTTTGTTGTCGTAGCGATCCCACATCGTGGCCAGTACGCCGCTGAGTTTGTTGCCGATAGAGGTTGCAAGTTGCCAGCCCCCCATCATCAGACCCGCTATCCGGGCGGGCGCCATTTTGGATACCATGGATAGCCCCATGGGACTGAGGCACAGTTCGCCGACAGTGACCACGCCGTAGGTGGCTACAATCCACCAAACAGAGGCTTTTTCCGCACCGTTATGGCATGCGTACACCCCCCACACCGTCACCAAAGTTGACAAGGCGGTGATCACCAGGCCCAGGCCGATCTTGCCCGGGGTGGTCGGCTCCCGTTTTCGTTTTCGCAAAAATCCGAAAAACCACACCACCAGCGGAGTAAGCACGATCACGAAGAAAGGATTGACGGACTGGTAAATTTCTGTCGAGACTAATTTGACAGTTTCCCCCGGGCCAGGTCGTTCGGCCTCCGGCACATTCAGGAAGTAAGGGTGCACGGTGGTTCCCGTTGCGATTTTTCCGGTTTCAGGGTCTTTATGGGTGCGGAATTGCTCATCGTAAAGAGGGTACGTACCTGGTTCTGTGCTTACTTCCTGCACCATACCCATGAATCGGGCAGGGTCTTCCTGCCAGGCAGGCATGGAGCGATCGGTGTAAAACTCGGCCCAGGTCGTGAGTGCCGTTCCGTTTTGTTTGAATACGGCCCAAAACACGATGACCACGGCATAAATGGACAAAAGAGCTTTGATACGGGGCTTTTCAGCGGGTGTGGCCTTCCAGAGAATCCACAAGAAAAATCCGACCACAGGTAGTGAACCAAAAATAAATGCGTCGGTGGAATCGGATCCGAGCAGGTTGCCGGGGATGTTCCAGGCCGAAAATCCGGTGATAATTGCCGGTAACAGCACGGAAGAGAGTAGGGTCACAACTCCAGCTTCTGCCGGATTAGCCTCCTTGCGTACGTCAGCATGGGCGATATGGCGCGAACCGCTCAGGAATACTGCCACGCCAATGAACATCCCGATACCTGCTGCTGCGAAGGCATACCCCCAACCGTAGTTGTTGCGCAGATACGCAGCCACGAAGTTGCACACGAGGGCCCCAATGTTGATGCCCATGTAAAAGATGTTATAGCCATCGTCTTTCTTGGCCTTGTACTGCTCCTCGTTGTAGAGATTCCCCAGCAATGTCGAGATATTGGGCTTGAAAAAGCCATTACCCAGGATCATCACGAACATGGAGAAATAGAACGTGGTCAGGTTGTTGGGAATAGCCAGAAGCAAATAGCCGATCCCCATCAGCACGCCCCCCAGTGCGATACTTCGCCGGTACCCCAACACCCGGTCGGCTAAAAGACCGCCGATAAAAGGCGTGACATAAACCAGAGCAATGAATGTCCCGTAAATATCCGAGGCGGTTGCCCGCTCAAAAGCAAGCCCTCCGGCTTGCGTATCGGTCATGTACAAGAAAAAAATGCCGATCATCAGGTAATAGCCGAAGCGTTCCCACATCTCGGTGAAAAACAGGTAGGGTAATCCAGCAGGGTGTTGGCGCATAAAATTGTTTATGAACGTGTGAAGGATTCAGGAAGGTTAATCGTAACCCGTCAAACAAATGGGTGCGGCAAAAATAGGTGCAAATGAAAGTTTTGCAAGAAAAGGGCTGTCATATCTTTACGGCTTCTTTTTACCGTGTTATTGAAATCAGATTTTACCATGAAGCATAAAATCGTGTTGCTCTTGCTGACAATCCAGATCGGGCTGTCATTTGCTGTCTTTGCGCAGCAACCCGTCCCTAAGCCCACACCCCCGTCACCCGGCCCTTCCTTTGAACCACAGGCTATTGCGACAGAGGATAGTGTTCTGGTGACGGTCGTACTCAAACACCAACAAGGAAAAAACTTGCAAGAAATGCGGCGGGTATTGGAGGCTCAGGGTTTCTGGGATATGTTCCCGCCACAGGATGCACGGGTGGTATCCTGGACCCTGGCGATGGGATTGGGGCACGTTGTTGTACTGCAAGTACCCGTGAGCGGCGTTCGCCGGCTCAACCTGGCTATCGAAAATGGCGCCTGGGGCGCTTTTGAATCGGAGTTTTACTTGTCGTACAACTACCAGTCCATTTGGCAGGAGTACATCGAAAAACGGGAAGCCGCGAAGGATGATCGAAACTAAAGGGGACCTTAGTCGGCCTTTGGGGGAGCCGGTACAAATCGGATGGACAGTGAATTGACGCAATGCCGTGTGTTCTTTGCGGTCATGCGTTCGCCGTGGAAAACATGGCCGAGATGCCCGCCGCAGTTCGCGCACATAATCTCGATTCGGCGCATGCCCAACGTGCGGTCCTCTTCATGCACCACCGCACCGGGAATCTCGTCGTCGAAAGAAGGCCATCCGCATCCGCTGTCGAATTTATCCGCCGCCTGGTACAGCGGGGCATTGCAGCGGCGACAAATAAACAGACCCGCGCCGTGGTGATTCCAGTATTCGCCGGTGAAGGGGCGTTCGGTACCTTTCTGTCCGATGACGTATTCCTCTTCGGGCGTGAGCGTATTCCAGTGTTTTTCAGTCATTATTTTTCAGTATTTTCGGTCAATAGTTGTAGTTGCCCGGCGACTTTCAGCAATTTCACCACAGCCAATTTGTAGTTGAACACCTGCTGCCAGTAGTTGGTTTCGGCTTCGACGAGTGCCGTTTGGGCATTGAGCAGGTCCGCAACGCCGATAGCTCCCTCTTTGAATTGAAGCGCCAGCTTATCCGTGATTTCACGGGCCAATACCACATTGCCCTCCTGGGTTCGAATCATACGCAAAGTACCCTGAAACTGGTCTTTCGCGCGCAAAAATTCCAGTGTTTTTCCTTGTTCCAACTGACGGCGATCTTCCTCTATTTTTTGGCTTTCAATGGTCAAAATCGCAGCCTTGCGGCGGTGCAGGAATCCATCAAAAATCGGAACATTTACTCTAAATCCAGCAGCGCCAAGGCCATACCACCGGCGGTCTGCTTCAAAAAAATTAGCATCGGGGCGCTGGGTCAAAAAACCGGCCACCGCATACAATCCAGCACTGGGAGCCATTTCGCCGCGCAGGCTGCGGGTCTGAATTCGGTTGAGTTCGAGCTGACGCTGCAACAACCGGAATTCTGTAGTGGACTCGATTTCAAGCAGCAATGCTTGCCAACGCGCCGAGTCGGCTGCAGGGGCCGAGGTCTCTTCCACCAGATCCAAGGTGCCATCAAAGGGAAAGCCACAAAAAAACTGCAAGGTTTGGTGGAGTGCCAGAATGCTGCTTTCCAGATTGTACCGCTGAGCTTCCAGGTTGGTGCGGGCGACACGTATGCGTTTCACATCGGTGGGCACAACATAGCCGTTGTCGAGCTGCAATTGCGCCAGACGCTCCAGTGCATCCAATTTGCCAAGGTTGGAATTTATAGCGTCCAGAAGTTTCTCGGTTTGCAAGGTCTGGTAAAACAGGGTTGCCGTATTGAACAGGACCTCCTCTTCTGCTTTTGTGGTCAGCAGGTCATAAATGCCTCGGCTGACATTGGCAGCAGGTGCCATCCTGCGGGCTGCCTCGTTAAAAATTGGCTGATCCATTCGAACAGTTCCGTTCAGTTGCCACGGCTGCCCAAGCGTAGTAGCTACGTAGCCGCCATCCGGGCCGCCGTACAGGTTGGAGGGCAGAAAGGTGGTCGGGAGCGCCGGATGATAATCCAGGCCGATCACCGCATGAACTTGTGGCGCCATGGCGCTGCGACCTTCCTTAAAGCGGAGTTCCAGGGCTTGCCGGTCGAGCTGCGATTTTTTTATCTGGGCGCTATTCGTACGTGCCATATCCAGCGATTCGCGCAAACTCAACTGGCGCGTGCCGGGTTGTGCTTGTAGCAAAATCGCCCAAAGACAGCAGAGCGGGAGCAAAATACTTTTCATGCCCGCAAAGGTAGGTCGCGATTACGGAAAAGCGTTCATCGCAGCACCGTCACATCCCCTTGCAAGAACAATTCCCGTCCGTCGGTGTATTGCACTACCGTACGCCAGAGGTACACTCCCACTGGCGCCGCCTCAGAATCGTTCGAGCCGTTCCACCCGGAGGTGGCGTCATTGACGGGAAAATTTCGATTTTCAAACCAAAGCCGCCCGAAACGATCGTACACCTGAAGTAGCGAGATCGTGCGAATGCCTCCGCTACCAAATACCGTGAACAGCTGATTTTCTGCTATTTGCGCTTCCGGCGCAAATACATTGGGCACATAGATGTCGCGGTTTCGAAGTACGGTTACAAGGATTTCATCGGTAGCCAAACAGCCATCGGTATTCATGGCCGTAACGCGGTAGGCGGTTGTAAATGCCGGAAAAAGCAAGACTTCGTTGGCTGAAAGCATGTGCACCCCTGAAGCGGGATGCCAAATCAACGTATCGGCAGGAGGATTTGTAGCAATCCAGCGGGACAAGGAATCACCCGAGTATATGGTCGTGTCTGCACCAAGTTTGAGGGTGAATTCCAGGCCGGTGGGCAGCAACGCAGCCAGTGTGATTGCACAACCGGCGGCATCTTCCAGTTGAATAAAATAGGGCCCTGGCACCAAGTTGCTCCAATTACTTTGATCGCTGAACGGACCGCCGTTCAGGGAAAACTGATAGGGGGGGATTCCGCCGCCTGCGGTCGCAATGCGGATGCTACCGCTATTCTGTCCAAAACAGGTTTCGCCTTCTACGGCCAACGTTGCTTCGAGCGGGGCCGGCACGGAAAGCACCGTGTCCACAAACAAGGAGCAACCTCTGGCATCTGATATACTTACCGATAATGGTCCGGCCGAAAGGCTGTCCGCCCGGATATCCTGATCGCCATTGGACCACTGGTAGGTGTATGGGGGAGTGCCGCCTAAGGCCTCGAACAGGGCAACCCCGCTACCGCCGTACGCGCACGCAACCGGGAATCCTCCAAAATTCGTGAGTAGAAACAGATTTCCCCCGAGCGGTGGCGGGTTTTTGATGGTGCGCTCCACGGATGTGTCGGCGCCGTCAGAAGCCATAAATGTGAGGCGATAAAGGCCGGGCAGCAAATTGTTCAGCGCAGCAGACTGGCCAATTTGAGCGAATTGTCCGTTTCCAGATGCGCCATTACTCAGGTTGGTCCATTGGAACACAACAGGCACGGCGCCACTGCCCAGGGTAATGTCAAGGCGTCCGTCTGTTTGTCCCGTGCAGGAAACATCCATTGCAGACACCAGCACGGCCGGTTTGCCAGTTTGGGCCCCTACTCCCGTGATGGCAAACCATGCGAATGCAATCAGCATGATTTTCATTTTCTCCAGTATGTTGATGAGTCTTACTTCATATATGTTGATTTCTTAGATCCATTCCCGCTGTTTTCGATAAGATACCCCACGGAAAAATGCCACAGCGGTACCGTCGGCTCGGGTAATACGGATGGCATAATTCGATAGGTTATTGCCAAGATTTTCTTCTGTGGCCGTGGCCGTCAGCACATCACCCGCGCGCACAGGCGCTACATGCTCGATGGTGCAATGTATGGATACTGCATGGCGGCCGTGGGAATTGCACGCAAAAGCAAAGGCGCTATCCGCCAATGAAAATGTGATACCTCCGTGCGCAACACCGAACCCGTTTAACATTTGGTCCCGAACGGCCATGCGCAAGGTGCAGGTACCCGACCCAACAGACACGAGCTCCATACCCATCCATTGGCTGAACGGGTCGTTGTCAAACATTCGATGAAAAATGTCGGTTGGGCTGAGCAAGGCATTCCGCTTTATTGATAAAAGGTGCGTTTTTCCCGGGCCATGATGCGCAATAAACGGCAACAGCGGTAGCGGTCGTCGCAGTATTCGGCGTGCAGCCAATCCAGTTGATCCACGATATTGGCAATTCCGATTTCGTCGGCCCAGGCTAAAAGTCCTTTGGGATAATTGACCCCCTGCGTCATGGCCAGGTCTATGTCATCCCGATTGGCCACGTTCAGGTACAAGGCATCTGCGGCTTCATTGATGAGCATTGCCACTACTCTGGACACGATTTGTTGGCCCAATTGCGCATCTTGTACCGGTGCCGGAATAACGGCTCCTTCGCGGTAGTCATAAAATCCCCGGCAGGTTTTGCGACCGAGGTAGTTGGCATTTACGAGCCGTTTTTGGGTAAACGACGGTTTGTAACGGGGGTCAAAATAGAACGAGCGGAACACGGTTTCGGTAACTGTATAGTTGATGTCGTTACCAATAAAATCCATGAGTTCAAACGGGCCCATCTTGAATCCGCCCAATTCGCGCATTGCCCAGTCTATGGTTGAAGCATCGCCAATGCCTTCCTCCAGAATGCGCAGTGACTCGCCGTAATAGGGGCGTGCCACGCGGTTGACGATAAAGCCTGGTGTATCTTTGGCTAAAACAGTGGTTTTTCCCCAGCTGTCAATCAGATTGCGGGCCCGATCTGTAAATATTGGGTCGGTTTGCAAAGCCGGTATAATCTCTACCAGGCGCATCAGAGGCGCTGGGTTGAAAAAATGAATGCCGAGGATGCGTTCCGGGTGTTTCAACTGGGCGCCCATGGCTGAAATGGACAAAGAGGAAGTATTGCTGGCAATGATTGCGTCCGGCTGTACCATAGCTTCAATACCTTTAAAAGCAATGCGTTTCAGCTCAATATCTTCCACAATAGCCTCGATAACGACTGCACAGTCGCGAAAATCGCTCATGTGATCCGTGTACTGAATTCGGCCCAAAAGGGATTCCGCATCCACATCGCTCATTTTCCCTTTGTCAACCAAGGTATTCAGGGAAGCCTGCATGTTTTTGCCCGATTTTTTCAGGGCGGGTGTCAGGTTGTCACACACTACTACCTGGTGGCCGCGCGATGCTGCGACTTGTGCGATTCCGCTGCCCATTGCGCCGGCGCCGAGTATGCCAATGATTTCCATGTAACTGTATTGAATGCTGAATTTTAAGGCTTAAGAATGGGTTTCAATAGGGTAGGGGACACCTCCCCTTTTTTCAGGGGCGAAAGTAGGGAATGAACAGCTGCGGGCAGCGATTCACGCAATATTAAGCAAAAAATGTCGCAAAAGCACGTGAAAATGTTTAGCACGACCCAAAGGAAAAACAGATTTTGTTTTAAATATAAAACATTTCAAAACAAATTCGAGATTTTTAAATATCCGTTGAGTACTTTTGCCGCAGCAAATTGCACATCGTACTTCGAAAAATATACTCATGCCAACGCGTATTCTCGGTATTGATCCTGGCACCAATGTCTTGGGCTTTGCCATTATTGATGCCGACAAAAGCCTCATTGAGGTACTGGAGATTGGTGTCGTGACATTTGCCCATGTTGGCGATGACCATACTGTGAAATTGCGCTATATTTTTGAACAGGTGCAGGATCTGATTCGACAGCATCAGCCTTCGGAAATGGCTATTGAGGCGCCGTTTTACGGCAAAAATGTTCAATCCATGCTCAAACTGGGGCGTGCGCAGGGCGTAGCCATTGCTGCGGGCATGGTCAATGGCGTGGCCATTACGGAGTATATGCCCAAAAAAATCAAACGCGCCATTACCGGCAATGGTAATGCCTCGAAGGAGCAGGTCGCCGGCATGCTGGAAAATATCCTCAAGCGTAAGTTCCAGGAAAAATATTTTGATGCCACAGATGCGCTTGCCACTGCCGTGTGCCACTGGTTCCAGGCATCGGGACCGGCAAAAGGGCAAAAATCGTATAGCGGCTGGGGGGCTTTTCTAAAGGATAACCCCGAAAAGATGCGCAAGTAAACCGTTTCCATTCGCCTCCTATATACAAAGTTTTTATTCTCATAGGCCTTCCTGATTTCGGTCTGAAATGGTCCTCCGACGTCGCTGCATTTCGCAGAGGGCTACAAATCATATTTGGTCTTGTCCGTTAAAAAAATGTGAAAACAAATTTTTTTCGGTTTGCTCCCCAACCTGATCGGACACATCCGCTGTCTTCCCCCTCTACAACCCTAATTCAAAAAATTTTAATCCCGGTTCCTGGAAGTCCGAATGAAAACCTGCTTTGAAAACAAAATCTACCACCGAAAACATTTTATCCATGCTTGCTGCCTTTTTAATGTCTGTTTCTCCCCAACAATCGCTCGAGTTTAACCCAGGAGCAGCGATTGCCCTGTCCCCAAAGGCCAAAGAACGTTTACGAACCTCCAGCGAGGAGGCGGAAGCCGAATGCATTCGACAGTCTATTTCCGGCGACCAAATTGCTTATGCCACTTTAGTGCGCCGGTATGAGCGCATGGTGTTCGGACTGGCCTTCCAAATGCTCGGCAACCGCGAGGACGCGCTGGAGGTTACCCAGGATACATTCCTGAAAGCCTATCGTTTTTTGGCCGGCTACCGGGGCGAAAGCCGTTTTAGTACCTGGTTGTACCGCATTGCCCGCACCTCCTCCATCAATTACTTGCGTCGGGCGCGTCGGGAGACGATTGCCCTGGACACCCCGGAATCGCCCGTGCGCCGTATGAGCGCCGATGCCCCCAATGGTTTTGAAACGATTGCAAATTCGGAGCGAACAGCCTTGTTGTTGCGTGCATTCAACATGCTGATGCCTAATGACGGGACAGTGTTGCGGCTTTTCTACCTGCAAGAACAATCGCTCGAAGAAATCTGTGAAATCATGAACTGGACGATGAGTAATGCCAAAAGCCGCCTTTGCCGGGCAAGGCAGCGCCTCCGCACCGTACTGGTCGAGCACTTCTCCGAGGAGTTTGCCGATTGGGTATAGCCATCAAACCGCCTTGTTCCTGCTGCACTAAAACAGGAACAAGGTGGTCCGTATAGCAGCGGTAGAGTAGGGGAGTTACAGCTTCAAAAATGCATCGTACAACACCTGCAAATAGGCTCTTGCTGTGTTCCGGCTCTCCGGATTCAGGTCGCCGGCATGCTCTTGCCATTCTCGCCTGGTAAATGGAAAAAAACCTGCCCCTTCAGGCGTGACCCAACCCAGGCCATTCTCATTAGAATAATAGGCAAAATCGGGCACTTTTTCATTAAGCAAGTCTTTGCTCCATTCAAATGAGGCACTGGAGAAGCCAAGTTCATCCAGAATAGTGGCTGGAATATCGTGGTGGTTGCCAATTTTCCCGATCCTGCGGCCGCGCCATTCCGGACTGATGAGCGGACCGGTAATCAGGAGCGGCACCTGTCGCGCACGGGGAGTATTCATATTGAGGTTACCGGGCTGGAGGTGCCCATGGTCGGCAACCAGTACAAATACGGTGTTGTCGAACCACGGCTCTTGAGCAGCCTGTTTAAAAAATGCTCCGATAGCATCATCCGCGAATGCTGCGCAGTTCAGGAACTTGTCTCGTTCGGATGTTCCATTCCATTGGCTTTTGTACGGCACGTCATACGGTTGGTGCAGGCTTAGTGTCATTATGGTGGAGAAAAAGGGTTGCGGCGTTTCCTTCAACGTTTTGATGGCTTTTTGAAAAAGCCGGGCATCATCGGCGCCCCAAAGCTGTGTGATTTCCGACCGGGGAAAATCGTTGATGGAAATAATTTGCTCAAATTGCTGGTGATGCAACCACACGCCTATATTGGCAAATGTGAGTTGGCCGCCGTAAAAAAAGGCGGTTGAGTAGCCCTCTTGCTTCAGTATTTTTGACACCGAAGGCAGTTTTGCTGCTTTGTCTTGAAGAAGTACCACCGACTGATCGGGTTGTGCCGGGAAGCCGCCAAGCACAGACACAAGACCTTGGTCCGTGCGATAACCGCTGCTGTAGCACTGTTCGAACAGTAGGCCGGTACTGGCCAGTTGACTCAGATTCGGACAAACACCTTTTTCGCCGCCAAGTTCCTCCACCACTTGAGCCGTCATACTTTCCATGATGATGAACACGACATTAGGCTGCTGCCCGGGTCGGCGTGACAGCCAGCTATGCGTTCCGCTTTTAGTGTCGTTTTGCGCGTACAATTGCGCTACCCTGCGTTGGGCCGTAGCAGGGTCTTGATTCAGGTAATGGTTTCGCGTCGAACGGGTTTCGATCAGACTGTGCATGAAATGCCAGGCTGTATTCGTAGCAACGTGGTTGTTAAACAAATGCCCGGAATAATACACAGCACTCTCATTGATCGGCATTTTACCCAGTCCGCCCCGAATGAGCAGGAAAACGCAAGCAAAGAGTAACATTCCCGCCGGCAGGTGTACGAGAGATCTCCCAGGGGCGGAGATTTTTTTTCCAAAAAACTCCATGAAAATACGCCACCACACCCAAATCAAGGAAACAAACATGGCTAAACCACCCACCTTGAAAGCTGCCGACATAGAATCCAGCATGGCTCCTGGTATGCGGAAGTGATCAAAAGCACGGTTGTTGAGCGGCGTATGCCACTCCTCATAAATAAATATGTTGGCGCCGAATATGAGCACCAGGATCAACAGAAGCGTAAAATGATAAACGAGAATTACATTCCGTAATAGGCGTTGGGCCGATGTCCCAGCGGCAACGACACCAACATACGATAGGAACACTATCGGGGCTACCAGATAGCCCGCCATACTGAGATCCAGCGGCAATGCATGCCAGAACGCGGCCCAAGGTCCCTCGGTATCCCAATTCACCCGAAGCCAGGCCACAAATAACAGCCGGAAAAAGGTAAAAAATAACAACCAAAAAATAAAAAGCCGAAGGGCAAGCCACCAGGGCTGCCTAACGCGTTGGATATATTCCGAAACGCGTCCTATGAATGTTTTATCCAACTAAATTTCAGTAGTTTACAGGTTTCTGCGCGCACTTTGAAACGATTGTCGAGTCGCAGCCCGACAACCCATACTATTCTTTGATTACTATCTTCCAGAACCCAGGTTTGCTCTTTTTCCAACCGGGATAATTTTTGGTTGGTAAAAAAATTCTGGAGTTTTTGGCTTTGTCCATGCATTCCAAATGGTTGAAACACGTCGCCTGGTTTCCAGCGGCGCAAAAGTAGCGGAAACTGCGCGATATCCGCATCAACCAGCACGGATGCCGGATCTTCGGTAAACGGTGTGCCCGGTTCAACATGTATCATGACCAAGCGCCCAGCATCGGGGGTACGCACCAGCAAGTCATCGGCGTGAATCGTTACCGATTCAGCATACAAATCTTTGTTTGTGAGCAGCAACGTATCCCGATCCATTACCAGCCGGTAGCCGGAAGGGGTAAGCCATTCCGTGCCGGGTTGATTCCAGCAATCCGAAACTTGTCGTATTTGATCGCCGGTAAATCCAAAAGGTTGCAACAAATCAAACAGGGCATCTGCCCGGGCGGGCAGCGATGCAAGTTTGTTTTTTTCCAGGTGAAAAACACCGGCTGAATCGGCTTCTCCCAACAATTCGCGCAGCAAGTACTGAAGGTTGGCGTCGGCGGCACGCAGGTGATGGATCGTTTCGGCAGCGGCACCCCAAAAGGCGGGGTTCAGGATTTCCAGCTGTGGTACCACTCGATGCCGGATCGCGTTACGGGTGTAATACTCCTCGGCATTACTGCCGTCTTCCCGCCAGTTGATATTGTTTGCCCGGGCAAAATCCAGGATGGCTATACGTGTAGCAAATAGTAACGGACGCACGACATGTCCGTTGCGCGCTGGAATTCCCCCCAGACCAGTCAATCCTGTGCCACGCACGAAATGTAGCAGGGTAGTTTCCACCGAGTCGTTCAGGTTATGGCCCGTAGCAATGCAATCGAAGTCGTGTGCCTCCCGGATGATCTCGAACCAACGGTAACGCAATGCACGCGCGGCCATTTGTACGGAAAGGCCATTATCTGCTGCATATTTTTTGGTGTCAAAATGTTGTACAAATACCGGGACCTCCCATTTTTCTGCCATTTTGCGCACAAACGCTTCATCGCCATCGGATTCCGGGCCGCGCAAACGAAAATTGCAGTGCGCTATGCCAAAAGGCTGTTTTCTTTGCCGGAGCAAAGACGCCAGCACCGCCGAATCTATGCCACCGCTCATCGCCACTAAAACCCGCTTGCCGGATGGCAACAGGTCATGCGTTTGAGTAAAGGCATCAAGTTGTTTAAGTAAGGCCATGACTGTAGTTGAGGGCCGCAAAGTTGGTCTTTCTTGCTGACTTACAAGTCCAGAATAGGCACATCTAAAATACCCGCTTTGCACGTCGAAAAACACAAATTTTTTTTCAACAAAGTAACAAATGACACTATCCTGCATGTTTTTTCGAGTAATTGAGCGCCTATATTGTTTTTTGCCCAAATGGTTCTGGGCGGCACTTCTCTTCCCGTTTTCTGCACTCGCGCAAGTATCCGGGACGGTAAGTGATGAGGCCGGTGAGCCATTGCCATACGCTACCGTGTATGCACGCAATACAACTAACGGTACCGTGACCAATACCGGGGGAGAGTATCGCCTGATGCTGGATCGGGGTACATACGATATTGTTTTTCAGTATATTGGCTACAAACAGAAAATTGAAAAAGTCACCATTTCCGATAAACCGATACGCCTGAACGTGCGCTTGGAAGTGAGCAACCTGGAAATTTCTGAAGTAGTTATTACTACCGAAGACCCGGCTTATCCCATCATGCGCAAGGCAATAGCCAAGCGGGACTATTACAAAAGCCGTACCCCCGCGTACTCCTGCGACGCCTACATCAAGGGTTTTTACAAACTGCTTGACGCGCCCAAAAAGATTCTCGGTCAGGATGTAGGGGACATGGGTGGTATTCTCGACTCCAATCGCGCAGGCGTGATTTATCTGTCGGAGTCGGTATCGCAGTTGCATGTGCAAGCCAAACCGCCGCGAACCAAAGAGATCATGGTGTCCAGCAAGGTTAGTGGCAATACGAATGGGTTCAGTATCAACCGCGCCACACTCACAGACTTCAACCTGTACAGCGAGTATATCAACATTGACCGGGACATCCTCTCTCCTTTGGCCGACAATGCTTTTTCGTATTACCGGTTTCGGCTCCTTGGAAAGTTCCGAGACGAGAATGGGTACGACATTTACAAAATAGAGGTATTGCCCAAGAGGGATGAGTCGCCTACGTTTCACGGTCACTTGTATATCGTGGACGAGTGGTGGAACCTTGCTGGTGTGGACCTGAAATTAACCGGCAAGGCCATCCAACAACCTATACTCGATACTTTGTCTATTCAGCAAGAATTTGTACCGGTGAACAAACCCGACGAGTGGTGCGTATTGTCGCAAACTACAGGCTTTAAGTTCGGGGTATTCGGTTTCAAGATTGGTGGATTTTTTAACGGTATTTTTTCCAACTACAACCTGCGCCCGCAGTTTGGCCCGGCTTTTTTCGACCGCGAAACGTTTAAAATCGAAAAGAACGCCAGCGAACGGGATAGTGCCTATTGGTCTGCGATGCGCCCGATCCCACTTACTGAAGAAGAGTCCACCGATTATGTGCGCAAGGACAGTTTGTCTCAAATATGGGAGTCCAAGGAGTACATGGATAGTACCGATCGCAAGGCAAACCGCTTCAAACCGGGGAACCTGATTTTCGGATATACCTGGCGAAATTCGTACCGCAAAACAAGCATTTCCTACCCGGCATTATTTGAGGGACTTCAGTTTAATACGGTGCAAGGGTTTTTGCTCAATTTTCGTCCCACCTTTCGCCAAAGCGAGGGAAAACGCCGCTCCCGTTTCTGGGAAGCAGAAGGCGCGTTGAATTACGGTTTTTCTGAAAAACGTCTGCGCGGTGGGTTGCGGCTCAAGCGACGATTCGAGAGCATACAGTACACCGAGGCAGAATTATCTGGCGGCGTCGCAGTGGAGCAGTTTGACAAAAACAAGCAGATTGGTGAGCTGCCTAACCTGTTGTATTCCCTTCTTGACAAGCGCAATTACCTCAAACTCTACGAAAAAACGTTTGTGCGAGCGGAAACAAGTCGAAATGTAGCGCCCGGATTGCGGCTGGAACTCGCTTCGGAATACGCTAACCGGCGGGCCTTGGTCAACCACAGCACATACAGTCTGTACAAAGGAGACCGCGATTACACTCCAAATGCCCCCTTGCCGGTTGTAATTTCCGAGCCGGAGCAACCCTTTTTTAGCCCCAGTCGGGCATTTACTATCGAAATGAGCGCCCGTATTCGCTTCGGTGAAACATACAGCACCTATCCTGATTTCCGGGTATATCAGCGCTCCAAATGGCCTGAAATTTCCTTGCGCTACACCAAGGCTATACCAATTGCATTTTTATTAAGCGATGTGGATTATGATCTGGTGCAGGCGCGGATTTCCCAGTCGGACTTGTCCATGGGGTTGTTTGGGTACAGCGAATGGAACCTCGGCGGCGGTGTATTTTTGCGCAATAAAGGCCTGGAATTTATGGATTTTTATCACCCCAAAGGCAACCAGACGATTATTGGCAAACCACAGGACTATGTCCGTGGATTTTTCCTGCTGCCGTATTACGAGTACAGCACCGACGGTACATACGGCTATGCGCATTGGCGTCACCATTTCAACGGTTGGCTCTTGGACAAACTGCCCGGCTTGCGCAAACTGAATTGGCGCGAGGCCCTTGGATTCGGTATTTACCATGCCGACAAGTTTGGGGTACAAAACGAACGCTCAGATGTTAATCTGCCGTATTGGGAAGCCAGTTTTGGTTTTTACAACATCGGTATCAAAATTTTCAGGCCGCTGCATGTGGATGTTGCAGTCGGATTTTTTGGAAAAGACCTTCACCGGACAGGATTGGTGCTGGGGTTGGACTTGTAAACCGATGTAAAACAATGGATTATTCATTTTTGCCAAAAATAGAGTTGCACGTACATCTGGACTGCTCGTTGAGTTATGACGTGGTTCAAAAACTGAATCCCGGGATCAGTTACGAGGCTTATCGGCAAACGTTCGTCGGCCCGCCCAAATGCACCGACCTGAGAGACTACTTGACCCGTGCTGTCAAGGGTATCGAACTGATGCAAACTGAGGAGGCGTTGCGTTTGGTGACCCTCGATTTGTTCGAGCAATTGCAGTCAGAAAATGTCATATATGCCGAAATTCGCTTCGCTCCGCTCGAACACCTGCGCGAAGGATTGTCTGCCAAACGAGTAGTTCAGGTGGTTGAGGAGGCCGTCCGGGAGGGTAGGGGAGCGACCGGAGTAATTGCCGGGGTTATTTTATGCACGTTAAGACACTACTCCGAAATGCAGAGTATGCAGACCGTTCGCCTTGCAGAGCAATTTGCCGGCACGGCAGTAGTAGGTTTCGATATAGCGGGTGATGAGGCAGCCTTTCCAGTTGACAACCACATCGCTGCTTTCCAGTATGCCCGGTCGAAGGGAATTCCCTGCACCGCCCATGCCGGGGAGGCCTGCGGTGCGGAAAGCGTTTGGGAAATCCTGCGACACTTTTCACCGCAGCGTATCGGTCATGGCGTGCGGAGTGCCGAGGACCCGCGTCTCCTGGATTTTTTGGTCAAAAACAATATTCACCTTGAAGTATGCCCAACCAGCAACGTACAAACCAATGTTTATCCAGCCATTGCTGATCACCGAGTGGACGCGCTCTGGCGAGCAGGTATTTCTTTGAGTATCAATACGGATGCTCGTACGATCTCGGATACGACTTTATCAGGCGAGTACCGGATGCTGCATAATGTATTTGGGTGGAGTAACAAGCAGTTCCTGAAATGCAACCTTGACGCCATTAAACACGCATTTGCTGCGGAGGAGGTAAAAAACGAATTACGCCGACGGATTTTAGTTGAATATCTTGTCTGAATAATTTATGTTATGTTAAATAGTGTTAGCCAACTCATCCTAGGACGCGTTTTCTTGCCCAAATTTACGTGTGCACGAAAAAACGCACCCTGGGCGCACCCTCAACCATTTGCAAAGCAAAATCGGCAGACGTAAATAGATTAAACTCCTGATCGCCTGCTGCTGATGCCAACAACTGCCCGCGCATCTTTTCAGCCCAACTACTGACATGCAGTATTCTTGCCTCTGCATCGCGCCAATTCCCGGTATCCACACTAACCGCGTCCCCGCGCTCGCTACCATCCGTATTTTTCAAATCTTTGAACAATACCCCGGATACTTCCCGAAAACCAAAATACAAATGACTCGGATCCAAAAAAATATCAAGTGTTTGAATTTGTTTTAAAAAACAAACAAAAAGTATACTTTCTTGAACTTTGCGGATTTCTATCGGTAAAATCGGGTCTGTTCGGTCTTCCAGATTGTTTTTCTGAACAGCAAACCCCTCTATACGCAACTTTGGAAATTCCGCCACTACCCTACTCCGCAAGTAAAATCCCCAATACTCCGGTGTTGCGCTTGGGCTGATCGCCACTCCACCCGACAGGTCTCCGCCGACACTGAGCGCACCATCTTGCAGACAGGCGATCCAGTTGGGTGCAATTCGGAAAAAACGGATAGATTCCTCCGGCAACAGGCTTTCCTGCGGCACCAGATAATGGAACGGAATATTCTGCAAGGTCTCGTACGACTTCAGCCAATGCTCAATTTTGTCCAAAAGCAGGTCCTTTCCGATGCTATTATCTTCTGAAAACTCCTTTTTTCCAATAGCCAAATGTTTAATTCCCCCAGCATCAACCATTTCAGCCTGCGCTTCCCGGCGTGACTTGATCGTCTGGCGGCGTTTATATTTATACAAATCCAACGCAAACGTTTGGTCTTCGAGCGCCAATTGGCGGCCCAATGTCCAGGCCGCAGCATAACTGACATCAAGCATGCCGCTTTTCTGATCGTACAGCAAAAGTGCATCCGCACTGTCAACCGGTAAAGCAACGGGTAATGCTGGTTCCGCTCCGGCCAGCAATGGCCCCCGGTACAGCGAAGCCACGTCCCTGCCGATGCGCAGATGGTGCGGCAACACGGTAAAACTCTGTTCAAAATACCCGGCAATAGCAGCGGGCGCGGCAACCGGTGTTGGAAGTCGAAACAGGTTTTTGTCCAAATTTTTCAGGTATTCCTTGAAATCGCCCGCATCCTCGCAGTAAAACGTCCAATTGTGCAGGCTGACCAGGCGAAACTCTGCTCCCTCCCCGGTCAAAGACACCTGCCCTGCATTGTTCGAATCTATAGTATTGAACACGTACATCAGCGAAACCAAGTGCGCGCTATGCCGTTCCCCCGACTTGGGCAAGCGGTTGGCGACCAGCACCGACTGTAGTTCATCAAAGGAATCCTCCGGGCCACGGGCGTGTGCCAGCAAAGCCATGTCTTCGGGGCTGGGCAACAACGCTTGCAGGGTTTGCCTGTTCAAATCTATCACTGTAACCGGATCATCCGCATTTTCACCAAATTCCAGGAACTCCTCCAGGCTTGTAATATCGGCGCCGTTTTGGTGCCGAATCCACGGAGCCAATCCGGCTCTTTTTTCGTACAACTCCTTCAGTGTCATTTTTTTGGAAACAGGAATTCCATCAGATTCATTAAAAACCAGCAGGGCAAGCCAAGGATAGTTTGGGGTCTCCCCTACCCTGCCGCCGCGTGGTACACCGTCTGGGCTTCGTTGCCACGGCAATGACTTGGCGTTCAGTATAATATGTGGCATAACAGCTGTGAAATCGCCAGCGCTGCCAGAACCCGGGAACACCGAATGGATGTCTTGAGTATCCAGTGAAAATCGCTTGCCTTGCACGATCAAGGTGCGCAGCATTGTTTCGTTCAGTGCACCTACACCGTGTTTATTGGTTACGGTAAGGTGCTGATCCAGACGGATGGTGTACTCGCCGGCATCCAGCGCGCTGTCCTGATATTCCCGAAAGGTGAAGTTGTTGGCCATAAGCGGTGTTTTACGTAAGCACAATAATACACCAGTTTTTCAAAAGTGAATAATACAATTAATACTCATCATTTTGTAACAGCCACTTCTTGAAAATACCCAATCTTGTACGCTGTTAAAAATTATGCGTACGAATGACGAGGCTATCTAAAATGACCCGATGTCATTCTGATGTTTAGTTGTTTTTTTACAATCGTAGCATGCAAACCATAAAAAAGGAACATGCTAAAGAACATTCTCGGTGGCGGAAGCGGTTGCGTATCCTGCTTTACACCTGTGGTATGCTGCTTTTGCTGTTCGTGGCGTTTTTGTATGCCTTAACGCTGCCGGTAGTGCAACAGCGGTTGACCCGCGCGGCAGAGACTTTTTTGCAGGAAAAACTTGGCACTCGTGTGGAGGTTGGCTCGATTCAGGTAAAGTTTCCAACCACTATTTCATTGAATAATTTTTTATTGGAAGATCAGCAGAGCGACACCCTGGCTCGGGTCGGTGCCCTTGTAGTCTCCATTGGCATGTGGCAACTACTGGATCGGACAATCGAATTGCAGCAGATTACTCTGGAAGATGCCGGAGTGCGCCTCCACACCAGAGACAGTATTTCTAATTATGATTTTGTGCTGCGGGCGTTCGCGGGCGATTCCACGGCAACGACGCCACGAGATACCACAGCCTCCCCCTGGAAATTAAACCTGGACCTGACGATACTTCAACTAAGAAGGGTGCATTTCCTGCTGCAAGATGAGGATGCTGAACGTACCATACGAGCCAACATCGGGAGCGCTGAGACCACCATTGCCAAAGCCGATCTGAAAAATCTGTATTTTGAACTGGACGGCTTTGCGCTAGCGGATTCTGACATAAATATGATCCAAACGAAACCTTCTGTGATCAGTGACAAACCTGATCCGGCCTTTGGTTTTCTGGCAAAAAATGGTGCCATTAACCGTTCGAACCTCCTCTATTCCACGCCTGAACGCACCGTAAAGGCGAACTTGGAAAACACCAACTTTGACCAACTTCAACTGCGTTCCGTTAATGGCCTCGTCGCCATGAATGCTGACGGTATCCGAATCAAAAACAGCGCAGTAGCCTACCGCGACCCGTTGATGCCGCCGACGCCCGGCCACATCAACGGCGGCGATCTGGACCTAACCCGGGTAGACGCCGTCTTGCCTGAGTTCTCGTTTCAAAACGATACACTGTTTCTGCAAGCCGCAGCATTCTCGGGTACGGACAAAAGTGGGGTCATCGTTCACAACCTAAAAGCCGACACCAGGATTACCCCCGGAAGTATTGCAATCAAAAATGCCGTGGCCAGCCTGAACCAAACCCAGGTAGATGGCGATGTGCTGCTCTTTCGAAACGGGCAAGCTACTTTCGACCGCATGCAGGTGAATCTGCGGCGGGCCAAAGGCGTCATCGGAGATCTCATCGCCCTGCTGCCGCCACAGGAAACCCCGGTGCTGTCCCGGCTGCGGGATATGCCTTATGAGGTGTCAGGTAATCTTGGGGGTTGGCTGCAAAACCTGCAAACCGAAAACATCCGCTTCCGGGCAGGTAGCGGTACCATCGCCCACGTGACAGGATCTGTGCAGCACCTGACCGAGCCGTCCAAGCTGGGTATGCATTTGAATATCAGTCAATTTGCAACCAATCGCGCCGACCTTGTACGCTGGATGTCGGTAGGCGATATGCCGATAGACAGCATTTTGGCTCTGCCACTGCCAGCCTATTATAGCGCTTTCGGAGTGATCAACGGCAATGTATCATACCTTGAACTGACATTGCAAGGACTCGCCGGAGCCCTACAAACCGGCCGATCGTTCCCGCCGGCAGAGGGGCCGCCCGTACAATTTGAAGTGACTGGCGTCCTGACTGAACTAACCAATCCCGACCGATTCGGCATGGATTTGCACATAGGGCAGCTGGATGCACCGCAACAATTCTTCTCAATATTGACTTCCAAAAATGTACGATTTCCTGATCTGTTGCAAACTACCGGCACCTTGCGCGGTACCCTTGCGGCAATGCATGCAGATTTAAAGTTTCGCGCCCAACGCGGCGAAATAGCCAGCCAAATCGCGTTCAAAGGGATGTTGAATAATCTACAAACACCTGAGCAAATTGGCTTCGATGCTGCTTTCAATGGCGCACTATCGCGGCAGGAGATACTGGGATACGTGCCGGATTCGCTAATCACCAAAGTGTTGCGCTTGCCCGATTTTGTACAGATAATCGGCCAGGCGCGCGGCACTGTACAAAACGCATCGGTCGGTGTGGGTATAGGACTAAGTGATTGGGGACAAATACGCCTCGACGGGACATTGCATGACAGCAGCTATCAATTGAATATAGCCGCCCAAAACCTGGCCGTCCACCATTTGGTAGTGGATACGGCCCTTCGTCCGCTGAAACTGGCGAGCTTAACTGCTCAAGCCCGGGGCGAAGGTTTTCAATTCGGGGAAACTGCCCGCATGCAGCTGACTGGAAAATTTGACTCGCTGATTTGGGAAAACCTGATCCTGCGAGACATTGATTTTGATGCTGACGTAGACGGCCGACGATTTAGTGGTGGTTTTCAATCGCCCGATGAGCGGTTTGCCGTACGGGTGCGCGCTGCAGGCGATTTCAGTACAGCCATTCCCCTCCTCGATCTCGATATCGCAATGAACTGCGTAGACTTGCGTGCAATGGGCTGGTCCTATCGGCCTACTTCCGCGTGTATGCGCATTACGTCTCATTCCGAGGGCTTGTCGGCTGACACTCTAACCGCCCATATTAAAATTGAAACAATTGATTTACAGTATGATACGGTACACATTCACCCGGGCGACCTGACGCTGGATATCAAACTGGACAACCACCAAAACAGCATCGCCATTGCCTCCGACTGGCTGGAAGGCGAACTTAAGGGATATTTTTCCTTGCCGGATTTGCCCGCTACCATCGGCGGTATAGCAGATCAGTACATAGTGGTAGATCGAACGGGCACAATGCCATTTGTGGGTACCGATTCACTATCCGTTCAATTGCGGTTGCTGCGCACAGATGTGCTGACTACGGGTTTGGTGCCCGGTTTGACCGACCTCGCTCCCGTGCATCTCGAAGGTTCGCTGGTGGCCGCACGCAATTATTTCAACCTGAAAGTACAAGCCCCGCGGATTGTTTACCGCAACTGGGATGTGGATTCACTGAATGTGCGCTCCTACGCGGGCGACACGGCGGCTTTATTCGTGGTAACTGCGCCTTTGGTGAAACACAAAGCGCAGGATTTTATCGAAAATGCGGTTCTAAACGGGCACTTTTTTGCCAATATCGGTACAGTATCGTTTAAGGCCTCCAGCGACGATGGTCGAGACCGTTTTCTGCTCGGATTAAAAGCCGTATTGAACAGCACCTCTCGTGAAACGAGGGTTGCGCTGGCACCGCGCCAGATTATTGATTTTAAAGAATGGACGGTGGACTCCAAAAATGAAATACGCATCGCTTCGAGCGGTGTGAACATTCAGCATTTTACGATGACGGGCAACGGCCAGTCCATTCAGGTGGAAGGCGCAACACGTAAGTTGGCTGACAACAAAACCGGGCTGGATTTCTCGATAGATATTGACCGCCTCAATTACAACAACTTTGATATTTTTCTGGAACGGTCCCTTCTGGATTTGGACGGATGGGCTGAGGCGCATCTGAAAATAAAAGGCTCCACCAAAGCCCCACAGGTACGCGGCAGGATGCAACTACACGAGACTTTTTTTACGCCCGCGCAAACCAATGTGCGTTACCAACTGAGCGAAACCCCATTCGAATTTACCGAAACAGGTGTTGTCCTGGATGGCCTGACGCTGCGCGACCCCCACAATAAATTCCTGGAAATCAAGGGAAAAATATCTACTTCCGATTGGACCGACATTCAGACGAACCTGATCCTGCACGCAGACCGCTGGCAGGTGATGAATTCGACCCGGCAGCAAAATCCGGTTTATTTTGGAGAGTTGTACGTCTCGCTTGACGGTACTGTGCGCGGCCCAATTAGCCAACCCGATATCCATTTGGCGCTCAAAACTGCCAAGGAATCTACATTCACTTACGTCTACGATGAAGCGACACAGGCCATGCAACATGAAGGCGTGGTGTATTTTTTGCTGCCGCCGCGCCAGTATGTGCGCCCTCCCATATATGATGCGCCGGTTACTACCCTACCCTTTACCCTCAGCGCCAGTATCGAAATTGATTCCAACCTGACCGTCAATAGCGTTATTAATCCTGTAACCGGCGACGATTTTCGGGGCAAAGCAACCGGGAGGCTGCAATTCGACCAGTTAGCAAACGGCAACCGCACGCTGACCGGACGCGTAGAACTGGTGCGTGGCGTGTACAATTACTCCTACCAGTCCGTGGTGCAGCGCAGTTTCGAGGTAAGCACCGGCAGCTCTATCACCTGGACGGGTGACATGCTTGCACCTGAATTGGATCTGAAAGCGCGCTACAAATTCAAAACTTCACCGTACCCATTGGTGGTCAATCAGTTGTCCGTTGCTTCGATTGAAGAGACGGCTCTTTACCGCAAACCGCAGACCTTCTTTTTGCAAACTACTCTGAAAGGCTCGGTAACGCAGCCAGACATCAATTTTGAATTCATTTATCCCGCTACAGAACGCCAGGAAGGGCTCGGATCCAACTTTGGCCGCCAGCAGGCAGACCTGGTCGAGAGCGCCTTAAACAATGTGAATCAGGATAAAAATCTGCTCTCTCGGCAAGTATTCGGCGTGCTGCTGCTGCGCAATTTTATTGGAGAAACGGTCGGTATCACCAATATCAGTACGAGCGTCGAAAATCCCCTGCAATCCGGTCTGACTAATTTTCTGACAGGGCAAATCAATGCCTTGGCCGACCAGTACCTGACGTTTATTGATGTGGATTTTACGACTACGGAAGGCTCGACGAACACCGGCGCCGATCAGGCCGAGGGTACAACCAACTATCAGTTGCGTTTGGAAAAATCATTTTTTGAAGACCGGCTTACGTTTAAACTGTCGGGCGGAACTACGGTGGGCAACAACGGCGATGCGGCGCAAAGTGCCCTTGAAAATGCCTCTGTGGAATATGCCCTCACTCCTAAAGGCGATCTTAAAATCACGATTTTTTCAGAACGAGGCTTTGAACTGCTCAATGCCTCATCCGCCAATCTCCGCAATTCGGGGGCAGGATTTATCATCAGCAGGGAATTTGGCGGTAAAAAAAGGAAGCGATGAACGTATGGGATTTTTTCTCGTTTTGCAGGATAAGGCCCCCCTCTCTTTGGGAAAGAGGCCGTATAAGCGCAATGCCACTTCTTTTCCTCGTCGCCACCATTTTCGTTGCCTGCACCGGTACCGGCCGCCTCCGGAAAGGGGAGTATCTTTATGCGGGCGCCAAAATTCAACTCCTCAAATCCGATAGTATCGGCTCGACCAAACTGCTCAAAGCTGACCTCAAAAAATCCATAGCCCTGCCCCGACCCAACAAAAAGATACTCTGGATGCGCCCGCGGTTGGCATTATACAACCTATTCCAAAACAGCCGTTCCAGGAGCTTTGGTAGTTTCATTGCCAATAGCCTGGGCGAGCCCCCGGTCTTGTACGAACCCAAAACTGCAAACCGGCACCGCGAATTACTTGTCGAACGCGCCGCGAACGACGGTTTTTTCAAAACAATCATCACTTCCACCGAAAAACCCCGAAAGCACGCGATGCGATTACACTACGCAGTGCGGGTGCGCGTTGGGCGTGAAATCGTAGATAATGTGGTGTACCCGCTTGACACAAGTACCCTGGCACGTATGTTGAACAGTATGCGACCCCAATCGCTGGTGAAACCTCCCCTACCCTATCACCTCGAATCCCTCATCGCCGAACGCATACGCTTGTCAGACACCCTGCGCAACCATGGATGGTACTTTTTTTCACCCGATAACCTGTTGTTTGAAGCCGATACACTACAACCGTCCGGCGATATGACCCTGACCTTGCAGGTAAAAAGCGAAGTTGGAATACGCGAACGCCGACGATATCGCCTCGCGACCATCACCGTGTTTCCCGACTATGATCTGGCACAACAATCCGATTCGGCGCAACAGCACACCGATACCCTGCGCCTGGGTTGTGTGCAATATATTTATCGCCAATTGCCTACCAAACCTGAGGTCCTGAACCGACAGATTTTCCTGCGCTGTGGCGAATATTACTCCAGTAATGACTACCAAACGACCATATTCCGGCTATTGAACCTGAATTTGTACAAGTTCGTCAACATCCGTTTCGAGGTGTCGCCAGAATCCGATACGTTGCTCGATGCACGTATTTTTCTTACACCGCACCGTCCGGAGCGGGTCGAAGCCACTTTCTCCGGGATATTTTCACCGAGTTTTTACTACGGACTTCGGCTCGGGGCAGCCTACCAGCACCGCAATACATTTCGGGGCGCCGAAGCGCTACAGCTCGCCCTGAATGGAGCCTACTTGCGCACCAACCGAAACAATTTTGACTTTGAAGATTTCCTGGTCAGCGATGCCTCCGCGCGAATCAGCCTGCCAAAACGTTTGTTTTTTTCTGAAAAACGGAGTCTTGCTTTTGGCGCTACACAATTCAGTCTCCGCCACGAAACCAATCGGTTCAAATATAACCTGCCGGATTTGGGCCGGTTCGCATTGAGCTTTCAGCGCCTTGGGGCCGAGGGCGGGTATTTGTGGAAAAAGAACCGTCGGGGTTCTGTGGTGCACGCGGCTAATCCGCTTGGTTTTGGGCTGCAATATTCAACCACCAGCGACCGGACCATTCGCGAAAAATTGATCAGTAATATTCCCAATGATACCACCGGAGCATCGCGCGCGCTGCTTACGTTTTGGGAATACAAACCCAATTACACGTTTACCTTCGATCAGCGGCTAGAGCCGGCCCGGCGGCTTACCGTTTATTTCCGGCAGCGATTTGCCGCCCAAGCCAGTGGTTTTACCCCCAACCGCTACTTGCCTGATGACTTTCTACCGGCCAGTCCAATCAATTTTTTTATTGAATCGGACTACCGTCAATACCAGCGGACACACGGGCGAAACGTACTCGCGTATCGCATCGCAATAGGTGCGGGTATACCGCTCCGGCCGAATGGCAACATCGCTCTGCTCGACCGGTTTATCATCGGTGGGGCATCCAGTGTTCGGGCCTTTGCGCCGCGTTCCATCGGCCCGGGCAGCCAGACCTACGATGCCGCTTCCAGTGGATTGAATGTTGGAAGATATACCGGCAATCTCCTGATAGAGAGCAGTTTGGAATATCGGGTACCCCTCGGACGCTATCCTGAACTGGCATTTTTTGTGGATGCCGGCAACGTTTGGCTCACCTCCGGTCCCGATGCGACGGAGGCCTCGCAGTTTCGACTCAACCGTTTTTACAAGGAGTTAGCCGCCGGCACGGGCATGGGGCTGCGCGTCAATCTTGGGTTCTTTGTCCTGCGGCTTGATGTGGCCTTCCCAATATCCAAACCCTATCTGCCCGAAGGACAGCGCTGGGTGATGAATGCCGTGCAGTTTGGCAGCCGAACCTGGCGGCAGGATAATTTGAACTGGAATTTCTCTTTCGGGTATCCTTTTTGAGTTACCTCAATACGCCCCCAAAACAACCGTTCCAACTGTCAAATCCAGTCCACTCAAATCCCCCTCCTCTACTATACCAGTAGCGATCGGCATGTTGTACGCCTGTATGAGTGCCTCCCGAATATTCACCGCCCCGGCATTGGGTTGAAAACTGCCCAAAGTAACCCATTGATGCGTGACGGGGTGCTCGTCCTCATTGAATGCCAGAAATGCTGCGCTGATACTTGCGATGGTATCCGGCGGATTGGGCGGATTCACGGCAAACCGCAAACCGGTCATTGCATCGGAAATGAGCCGCTTGGTCGGGTTCACCTCCGGCTTTGTGCTGCTAGAAATACCCCACAGCGCCGCCGGAACGGATTTTCGAATGGGTGTGACGGTGAAATCCGAAGCCCCGAGTTCATCCAGATCAATGTCCATATCGGTGTTCAGGTTGCTGGTCAGCATCGGACCGGCCCCAAGGGCCGGCGATGCTCCGAAGTCTTGCTCCGCACCCTCGATTTGGAATTTTTTATTGGGCACCGCTGACTCAATCTCGAATACCAGGCGATCCGGATCCACAATCCAGGCTCCGTCCGGAGTTTCCTTGATGAGGCCGTCCGAAATGGTCATGCCGAGTACACGCTCCGGCAAGAATGATTCGCGAAAGGTTTTCCACGGCAAGGCATCCTGGCTCGGTGTGGTTTGGGCGCCAAAACGCACCGTGAAACTTGTAACCCGAATATCAATTTTGGCTACGCCGGCAAACTCCGGTCCCCAGATGTGCAGATCGGCGCCGAGCTCCACACTCAGCGTGCGCCGCCCAAAGAACCAAAACGTGTAGGATACCCCGAACTGCAAGTACAGGTTGATATCGTAGAAATATGGTTTCCAGGAGATCAGGAAATCGGCGCCGATGATAAACCATGCCTTCAGGTTGCCGCTCTTCCAGGTAGCTTCCAGGCGTCCGCCGGCCATAACCGCAGTGGTGGTGAGCGCAAAGTACATACGCCCTTTTATTTCTACCGTGCTGCTGACGCGCCAATTGAAACCCAGGCGCGGTACATCCGGATAGTGGGCCGGTTTACGGTAGCGCGGGTGGTAGCCGCCAAGCGTCAGCACGAAGTCGCCCTCGTGTTCACCTTTGAACCAGGTGTAAAAAGCAAAACCGCCCTGCAGCGTGCAACTCCGCGACAGGATGTACGAATCCGGTGTAAGTTGCGCGTCCAGTCCGAAAAAGCCCTCATCCGGCACGAATGCGCCGCGCAGGTTGAGCGTAATTTCTGCCAACGGCGGCGCACCCGACTCTTTGGCGCCGGGCGGCAATACAAGTTTGGACACACCCAACAGATTGAGCCGGAAGCTGCTGTTGCCAAAAACTGCCACGATAAGGGCAAATGAGTCGAGCAATTTGAACGTCGTGAACCGTATGCCCAGCGCCAGGAAAATGCTGCCCGGCGTGATCGGTACGTAATTGCCGCTAATGAGCGACTCGGCCAGTTCGATCAAACTGCCATTGGGCGACATGGCAATGGCTACAAACGGGTGCCGATTGATTTCGCTTACCTCCGGCAACCGAACGGAACGGTTGAAGCCAAAACCCAAGGCAAGACCTTCCACGAAGAAAAAAGCCGGTCCGCCCAACGGATACCCGATGTAGGCGAACAGGTAAAACGACGGCCCCCGGTTGGTGGACGCGTACTCTCCGATGGCCGAAATGGATAATTTACTTGTTTTGATGACTGCCGCGCCGGCAAACCGATCCGACACAATCACTCCGGCAGGCGCGCCCGTGGGCGCATCGGCGCCAACTTTGACAAACAGGGCGCTGATTTCCACGGGTGGTTTTACAAAACTCAGCCCGAAACCTTCCAGCCCGGGAACCGGCTCAAACCGGTCGAGGCGGGAACCAATAGAGAAGCCGTACATCGCCAGGGTGAGCGGGCCAAGTGCGAGTTCGGCCTCCAGCAAGATCGTCAGCCGCGACTCCGGGAACGCGAATCCGACCCGCGACACATACAGCGGGCCGAGGCGTTTGGCCACCTTGAACCACGTTTTCGGCGCCTCGGAGGTTTCGCCCGGCTGCCCCATGCTGCGCCGCTGAACACCGCTCTTTTTTTTGCCTACCGGCAAATAAACGCCAATGGTTTTTGGTCCCAATTGGGCGCTCCCGGTGATGAGCATCCCTTTTTCAAATTGCTCGGGTAGCTCGTCAGATTTCGTCATCTGAAATTCCTCCGGCAACAAACCGTTGATTTTTTCGACCTCGTCGGCACTAAAATTGTCGCCTGTGTACAGAAAAAGCAGGTTGTTTACCCCGATCTCCATATTTGCAGGCAGCGCGTTGCCAACCATAGGCAGGTCGGAAAAGTGCATCCCGGCGATGGGTCGGATGCCGAGCATGAGTTTCCCTTTGGGGGCTGGTGCTGCGGGAACAGCCGGTGCACCGGGCGCAGGTTTTTTCTTGGTGTAAGCCAGAAAAAAGCCCGGTACCGGGAGCGTGAAATCCGGCAAATCGTCCACGATGTCAGGGTCGAAACGCCCAACGATCGTTTTCAGGGTGAGCGGGTTGTCTTCCGGCACGAAGAGGCTGCCGGAAAATGATTTATCCTCGGGATCGCTGGCAAATGCCAGTTGGAGCGCAACCTGTTGTGCCGGGTTCTCTGCCGTTTCCGCCGCTACTTCCAGGATCAATTGGCCGAGCACCTTTATTTCCGACTTGCCGGCCTCTTTTTTGTAATAAAAATCAATGGCCGGGTCGAGGGAAAGATCACCGTCGAGGGGCAGCGTGCCGCCACAGAAGAAATTCAGCTCTTTGTCTTTTCCTGCCTGATGCTCTACAGGCGTGAGGGTGTAGGAAAAGCCGATCCGGGTTAAGGCAAAATCCTCCAGACTGCCTGGTAGGGTTACTCCGAACCCTTTGCTGGTCAGGAAATTAATAAATTTTCCAACAGGTAGTCCCGGATCCATATCCAGCGCGCCGGCGAAGTGCATGGAATCCAGTTTGTTCACGGGAATCTTGGCGTTGAGCCGGAGCGTGTTGGGAGTTTCGTCCAGCAAGAGAGTTATTTGGCTGACGAAAAACACCTCCGTTTTGGCTGGGTCGTCTTCCTTTGGCACAAACCGAAAGCCCAGTTCGTCCATCGTGAGGTCTGCACCTACGGAGGCGCCGGTATCCGAATCGAGGTGGAGCACAAAGCTATTGGCCGGGGTGGTTTCGCCCTCTTCATCGGTGTGCTCCTGAAAATACACCTGCAGTGCCAGATTGAATTTCTGTGCAACGACGGTATTTTCAAAAAAATCGGTTGCCGACACGGCCCTGCCTTGCAGAAACAGATCAAATACGTCGGTAATAGAAACCTGCTCCAGCGTTGCTTCCCATGGTTTTGTGGAATTCAGCACGCCGGTGAGCGCAAATGGATGACCGGAAAGCTCGCCGGAAAACACAGCGGTAAGTTCCAATTGGTCGTCGTCGTTTCGTTCGAGCAGGAAGTTGGTTGCGATGGAGTCTACCACAAGGCCAGGCACGGGTGTCCAGGTTTTACCAACCAGGGCCGTCTCCAGCGAAAAAGACTGAAATTTTTTGGTAGTTGTATCAATGGTGGCGCTTAAGGACAGGATCGCCAAACTACCTGCCGCTGTATTCCGGAAATTTTCCGGCAAAAAGGTGTTCAGCTGGTTTTCCAGGTTTAGCACTTTTCCAATGTCGCCCAGGGTGAGCGGCGTGTTGCTTGCTTGTGAAAGAGCCAGTTGCCATTGGTTTTCGGCCACTTTCGCGAGCGCCATGCGTAGTTTGCCGCCACCGGCAAGTTCAAAAAATCCGCCGCGAGATTCCACAAATTTGAAGGCCCCGGTCCCGCTATCCCAAAACATGATTACCTTGAATTCCATTGCTTTCAGCGGGATCCATTCCAAAGCATCCAGCGGATATGGCACGTTGGTGGCCACCGTCGAAGTCAATTCCACCGACACCCGCGTGTCGTTGTCAGTCGTGGAAATTACCATCCTGGCATCGCTGTTTTGACCGAAAAACAGTTTGGTGGTTTTACCAGAATATGTGAGGGTTTTCCCGTCTGCCGACAGTGTACTTTTTTCCCATTCGGTGCGCGGCGGGACACCCGGTGTTCCGACTACATTGGGAAACAACCCCTTTTGAATAAACTGCCCAAACCCGCCCAAGACACCGGGGCTTTCGTCCGGAAAATCGTTCTGTCTGATCTCGAACGTTCCTCCGAAAGATTTGATTTTACTTTTAATATCGGTCAATATGCTCATGATCAGGCATTTGATTTGAACTACAGTTTGATAATAAACGCCAGGGCGAAGTACGGCGGGCGGTTTTCGTGCGCTTTGTCGTTGCCAGTCTCCAGAACAGAAATTGGATGGGTGTGGTCTTCTTCAGTACTGGTAGTCGCTGTTTCGTTGGCCAATACGCCAGATTTGATGTAGCTTGATTGGCTCAGGTTTGCAAACCAAAGCATTGGAGTGTTGGCAGGATTGCCGCCTCCGCCGGTATCAATTGGAATGGTGTGTTTATGGCCTCCTGAGGTGCCAGAATTAGCCGAGTGCTTGTGCGCCGGCAGTTCGTTCACGCTGAGCTTATGCATTTCTTCCCCGCCTGTATCGCCTGAAGTATAGTTGGACAGGCCTACTCCCGGTCCCGCACCTACCACAAACCGGCTGCGCAAATCAGGGATCGGAAGCCCATCTACGGGCTGTCCGGCGTTGCCATCGCAAAGTTTCCAGCCAGGAGGTACATTGTTAACTTGCCCTGACCACATGATGATGCCCCCGCGGGGAATGAACCCGCCTATGGATATGCCGTCTTGTTTTACCTGCAAAAATTTGTTCGAACCAGGATCTTGCAAAACCAGAATTTCAAAGTTGTCCACTTTGAATGATTTTGCCGTGACTGGTCCCTCCGTTTCCACGCTTTTACCTTCAATGCGCAGCGCCTTGTCCGTCTTTTTGATGGTGTACTGGTCGTCGGTTGCTCCGATGGTGATGCTGCCGTCGTCGGCCTGAATGGAGATGTTCGTTTTTTCGCCGCTCCGGCCTTCCAGAAAATCCTGAAAAATGAGTTGGTCGGTTTTCAGTTCGCCATTCAGTTCCACGAAATCGGCACTCACACCCCCTTGTACCTGGAGCAAAGCCGCTTCGTCGGCGGTATCCAACCGGTTTTTCCCGATGCCCACAAAAGCGCGTTCAGGATTACCTTTTTCGTCAAATTTTTCCTGAATGAAAAGGGGCGTTTTTTCAACGGGCACTGTGAAAGCGTTGTCCCAGTAGCCAGGGATATTCTCGTGTTGCACGTACACGTTAGCGGTACCGGCCGGCATAGCTGAAATGATATTCTGGAGATTGATGCGAAACGACGCGCCGGCATCCAGTTCCACATCCGATGCCGGGCTGAGAATCCACTGCGGCGTAGCACCCTGCACTTCCTTTTCGACGTGCCAGAACGTGCCCACATTTTGGATGTCCACCAACACGGCCAGAGCGTTGTCTTCATCAAACAACGCCCATGTTTCGGCTGCTTCGCTGGTATCGAACGCGAGTACAAGTCGGGTGGGCGATTCGTTGTTTTTTCCCTGAAAGGCGATGTGGCTGTTGCGCAGGCGGTTGGTGATCTGGAGGCTGAGTTGGTTGCGCTCGGCGCCATTGTTCAGTACGCGGTTTCCTTCAGAAAATGCTGCATGGAGCGGGATTTCGCGCTTGCCGCGCTGATTGATGACTTCCAGGCGCTCCTGTCGGAAATGCAGCACAGCGCCCGATTCGGCTGCAGTCACAATGGTGTTGCCCTTGCGGCGGTAGCGCAGTTGTGCCTTCGCCCCCCGCGAGCCGCCGCCTAGGCCGGCCTTCAACCCATGCAGGGGAATTAGTCTGGAACTGCGTCCGCGCAGCACCAACTCGGTATCGGAATGGTGTACCAAAAACAGGGACACCGTGCCGTCGGGAATTTCAGCATCGCCATTCCACAGGTGCGGCTGCACGCGCCACTCCCCCACCCCGACGGTGATCCAGTTGTGAAATCGGTCGTCCACCGTACCGGGCCGAAAACGGATTTCGAAATGGTGGTTGTCCGGCCCCGGTTTACCGGTGTTTCCGAACAGCCGCAGGTCGTGTTCGTCCTCATTCACCAGAATCAGGTTATGCGCCTTGCCGGGTACATTATCGTTGAGAATATACAGATTGGCGCCTCCTTCTTCGTCGTAGAGAAAGAAGTCTATCGGTTGATCCCGGTAAAACTCGGCCTGGGACAGGGATGTAAGTACGAAGCTATCTTGCACTGTATTAGTGATGAGTGATGAGTGATGAGTGGTTGGGGCCGTCTTTGATGTTCAAATCATCCTATTTTCTTCAATTTCAACCAACCCTCCCGTATCCACACCTGCTCGGCAAAAAACTGGCCCGGTTCTGCTGCTGCACGAAAACCGAGGTAGGCCGTGTTCAGTATTGCGTCCACCCGGGACTCAAAACCGGCAAACTCCGGGTTGGTCGGCACTTGTTCGAAATCAGATCCCTTGCGCTGTTCTTTGGGCACAATTCGATACACTTTTTCCGGGCCTTCCGTAGGTGCGGGTTCCAGCCAGCGTACGGCGTTGTGCAGCAGCACATTTTCCAACAAAACCCGGCTGACGGGATAAAAATCGGCAACACGAAGCGCCGACGCTATGCCGCTTCCGATCGCTTCGTCGGTCGGCATTTGGCTGTTGAGCAAGGGGTTTAATCGGGCAAATTGCGGGGCTAGCGGCGGGCGTTTGTCCGAAGGCAATGCCTTTTTATCGCCGTCGAGCCAGTGCGTTTGTTGCAACTGGTCGAACAGCATTCCAGAAAAAACAGTCATGAATTGAGACTCCGGCATGGTGGGATAACTGCGAATTTCTATCCATGAACCTTTGTCCGTAGCTGCGGATTTCACGGCAGTCTGCTCCATCCATTGCCATTCGAATCCATCCTCAAGCGGATGCGGTACAGAAATACGCTCGGCAGGGGTAAGCACTGGCGTGGTCAGGAAGGTGATGTCTATGGACTGAAGTGCATCCAGGTATTGCTCTGCAGGAATGTCGAGCACTTTGGTCGGCAATATGCCCGAAAAAGCATGTACACTGGCCCGAGGATCGAGGAGCATACACACCGTTTGGTCGGGTTCGTCGGGCGCCAGGGACTGGCTGATGGGCGTGTTACGTTCGTCAAGATAATTGATCGCCGGGTCAGCATTGGCGGTTGCGGCATGGTTCAAGTAAAAATTTCCGGCAAGTTCGGCATCCTGATTTTCAAGCCAGTAGCCTACGAGGCCATCATTGAGTTGGTCTACCGCGCCGATGCGGATGGGAAAACGCACGTCCATGTAGCCGTCGGTTTCCCGCTCGGGTGTACCGTCTTTTCGGTCACGGTAAAAAGCATTCCAGCCGTGGTGTACGGCGGCGATGCCCTTGAGTTCGAGGTCAATATTGGCGCGAACGACCGCCATCGGGCGGCCCATAAGCAAGGCGAGCGCCTGTTGTTGTTCGAAAGTTTCGGGCTCCACGGTGCGCAACACGTCGTTGGTACCGTCCATGAATTTCTCCATAAACGAGCCGGATTGCTGTAGCAGGTACGCCACCACCTTGCGCAGGTGCGGGTTTTCAATATCGGCCGGGTTAGCCAGCGACTCCCAGCCGGGCGCCGGGCGCCAACGCACACGATCGCCGTCGGCATCCACGGCTCCGAGCGACAAACCGCGGGCATCGAATACGACCATGCTGCGGTCAAGTTGATTGGCCATGAGCCAGCCACAAACAGGTGTGGCAGACGGCGCATTCACGCTTTCGGGGATCAGGTTGCCCGGCAATTCGGGG
Source organism: Saprospiraceae bacterium (assembly GCA_041741155.1). Lineage (GTDB taxonomy): Bacteria > Bacteroidota > Bacteroidia > Chitinophagales > Saprospiraceae > M3007. Next base: position 73,578 of record JBGSKO010000213.1, read on the forward strand.
ACAGATGCTGCACTTAGCCAGCGAAAATGAAGGCGGGCGGGCTGCGCCAAACGGGGTGGCACGTCTATTTGCACGTACGGGTTTCCGTTGTCTGTTGCCTCGCCGTCGGCGACTGCTCCGAGCGAAGAGCCGAGGACGTGCCCGGTGTCCATCGGCAGGTCGGCGACGCGGCCGAAAGTATCCACCAGACGCAGCTTATTGATCAGCAATTTGCCGGTGCGGATGGGGGAAAAATCGGTCAGCGGGTTTGGCGCGCGCAAGGTGCAGTTTCCGATAAGCCGGGACACTTCGGTGGTAAATTTTTGGTAGTCGCCAAAACCGATGGGATCGTCCACCGGTAACTGGAAATTTTCCTGCAACATCAGCATGGCGGCGTTGAAACCGCTCAGCGACTGCGCCAGAATTTTTCCTCTCAATTCCTGCAAATGGGCATCCGCTTTTTCGGCAGCTGCGACCGGATCATCCAGGGTGTCCGCTTTTTTAGTGTTTTCGGCCAAATACGGTTTCAATTTATCCTCCATGCTGCGGAACGCCTGTGCCGTGAGAAAACTTCTGCCGAGGTAAATGTTAGGATTTCGGCCTCGAATCGTGCGGCCGCTTCCTTTTTCCTGCAAATCCACGGCGTTCACGGGCAGTTCGTAATGGTGCAACACATAGTCGGGTTGGTACTCGCCGTCGCGGGCGTTGCTGTGCTCCTGTAGTGGGCAAAGTTCGACCGACCATTCAAGCAGGAAAGGATTCCAGGGAGCGCCGCCGGAAAAACAGTAGCCGCGCTCGGTACCGCTGGTGGCGGGTTTGTTGGCTTCAATGTGGGCCAGGATTTCAGGTAGCCCGCCGCCGGGTATTTCGGCCACTTGCCAGGGTTTTATTTCCAAAGCTGTTGTATCATCCGTGTCGAAACGTTTGCCTCCTCGGGCTATATCGCCGGCAATGAGTACCGTGGGTTCTTTGGGTTGCCAAAAGCGAGGGCCGGAAGTCAATTTTAGCGCAAAGCGAGGCGCCGACCGCAGAGCGGTGGGCAGTGCCTCTGCCAATTTTTTTCGATTTTTCTCAGCGTTTGCCCCGCTACCCACGACGGCCCGGAGCGCTTCCAGCATTGTTTCTGTGTTGCTTTCGCCGGGTTCCAGCGCGGTGCTGTGCGCCGATGGGCCTTGAAAATACGCTGCAAGGTTTGCGTCAAAATTCGGGTTGCCGGTATCGTTCTTCAGGGCATCGGCATGCGCCTGTACGGTAGAGGTGTTGCGTTGGTGCAACAGGGCCAGCAGACCGTTCCAGTTGTGGATATGATCATGCCCAATGTGCGCGTCGTCGGGTGCTTCCGGGGTGGCGCCAAATCTGCCGAGAAAAAACAGGACGTGGGGTTTGCGGCTCGGCCACCCGGCGTTCAGGGCTGTCAGTGCGTCGCGTTTCAGCTGTTGGAAATGCAAAATGGCCTTTCCCATTGTTGAACCGAGCAGCTCGCCAAACAAGGGCTGGAGCGCATCGGGCAGCATTGGCTGGCTCAAGAGGTGTATGATCCTGGCCCAGTCGGTGAGGTCGGTGCGCTGAATATCGGCAGCAAGTATCCGGTTTTGACGCTGGAGCGCGGAATCGCTGGATTCAGTATCAGTTTGCAGTGCCTGAAAAGCCTGCATGAGGTTTTGATGGTAATTGGGCAATTCGCCGGGGTTTGGATGCGCGGGGAATTGCCCGGTCTGGAACATCAGATCGCGCAGGGGTTGCATATCGTATTGCTCGATGAAATACAGCACCTCGTCCATGTCGGGATAATCCACGATGGAATCTTGTGGCGGGTAAGCACAGAGCATGTATTTGTACCAGTCCACAAACAGTTGCTCGCGCAGGGCATCGCGGCGGAAGCAGGCCTGGTCGAACGCCTGCATCCGGCTATTCAATTCTTGCAGCAGGGCTGCTATTTCCGCGGGCAGCTTGGGGGCTGCAGGCAGACCACTGTCGGCATTGCCGGCGATCTCGACATTTTCCAGTTTGATCTCGTACAGGCGTTCGCCCGGTTCAGCATTGAATCCCTGGGCGTGTCGTGCTTCACGGAACCGCGGGCCGATATCGAGTTGCTGTTGGTCGAGGTCGTCCATAAAAAAGATGGACTCCAGCTGGTCCTCCAGTTTGGCGATGCGAGCAGCTCGTTCGGCAGCGGGTACCTCCGCGGCTACCTGGTGGGCCAGCAAGGCGGCGAGGGCCTCGCGCCCGGTATTGGCCAGCGTTACGGTGGCTTGCGGGGCAAGTGTCTCAGGTTGAGTGTTCGACGAGGTGCCAAGTGCGCCGTGTTCCAGTCGGGCAAAAAGGGCAATCTGGGTATCTGCGTGTACTTCGTCAGCACCTTCGGGTAATTGCCAGTTGACTTTTTCCGCCAAGATTTTGGCGAGCGGCATCTCCGGCTCAGAATGTTGCCAGTATGCCAAAAACGCATCCTCCTGTCGGTCGTGCCAGCCAACGATGTCGTAGGTGGGTTGGCCGCCGGGCTGGATTTCGGTGTCCTGAAATCCAAATACGCTGTGGCAATTGGGGTAAAACGCCGAAAAAGACGGTTCTCCATAGCCCACGGCAGTCAGTTTAGCCAGATACTCGAAGGTGCTGGTGTCTTCGCGGTAAGGATTTCCGCTACGCGGCACCGTGCGGCCAAGATGTCGGAAGGGCTGTTGTACCCGCGGGGCAAGCGTTTTCGTCGCGTTTGATTTCAGAATATTCAGCAGGGTGTCGGCAACGACGGCAATATCGGCAGACTGGATATTAGTTTTGGCATTAAGGGTATCGTGCAAGTCCGTAAACGATTTGAAAACAGAGACTTGCAGTGTTTCTGCAGGTTGGGTTGCGGCTTTTTTGATGAACAAAATAGTGGGCCAAGGTTGAAGCCCGCTGCGTTGTGATTCGGAAAGTTCGCGCAGATTCTCTTTTGTAAAGCGATGAAATCGCGGATAAGAAACACTCTTGATTCTGTGATCAAGGCTGTCCTCATATTTCAACGCAATGGGTACGGCCAGTATCCGGTTCTCAAAATCGGCGAGTGCTGTGGGTGTACTGTGGGGTTCGCGGGCTTTGTCCAAAAATTTCCATTTCGTGGAGTCGGACGAATCCGGTTCGTGCAACCAACGGAGAAGCTCGTTTTTCAGGTTGGGAACAAGCTCGTTTTTCAGATCTTCCAGATCGGTGGTGCGGTTGTCCGACCCGGAAGTCCAGGCTTCCCAAAGGGACAAAAACTGGTTTGCGGTGCGCAGCGCATGGGTAATCAGCGGTTTGATCTCTGTCAGGGCCGGATCAATGTCCCTGGGCGCACGAACGGCGCCAGGCGTCATCGGAAACGCAATACTGTCTTTTCTGCGGTTAAAAAAATCGTGGAGCAAATGTGCCAGATCGGACTTCAGGTTGACCAGGTCCGGAGCGACTTTTCCGGCTTCGAAGTGGTTCTCGGCAGTTTGCAGGCGGTAAATCCAGGCGCGAACCTGAACGAGCAACGCCTCAAAAAAGGCATATTCGGGCTGAACGAGATAGTTTTCCAACTGGCCGGCGCACGTTTGCAGCGCCTGCAGTACCTCGCGCATTCGGGAAATTTGCACGGCGTTTTTTTTGCTGTCCGGCAACGCCTCGAATGCACGCACCAAACGCACGGCTTTTTTCAGAGCCTCATTAGCCTCGGTCAAGTCGGCGTAGATATTTTCATCCGGCCAGAGGAAATTGCTTTCGACGAGCCAGGAAGATTTTTTTCCGTCCAATTCACGGTGTATAAACCAGCGGTCGGGCACCGCCGGGTATTGAAAATCGTCCTGTGTTGCGGCATTTGCGCCTTCGGTATGAATGCCCTGCGCATACGCCCCCGGCAGCGCCCAGTGCAGGTGCAGCCCCTTTCGGAAACGCAGGTTCTGGTTTTGCAGTGGCGGTGATACGAAGTTTTCGCTGACGTAAGCGACATCCGGGTTTACGTCGCGTTTTCCGTTAAAAAATGGTAGCCGGGAAAAATCGGCTAATGGTTCGGACAGGAGGGTATCCTCTTTCAAAAAAAGGGAGTCTGCCTGAATAGGTACAAGTAGAATATTGTTCGCCATTAGGTTGGATTATTGATGGTTTTACCGGATTTATATCGGCAAAGTGTACTATTACTTTCGCCAAAGGTATTAAAATACGGAAAACAAAGAAATGCATTGGACATTAACTTATCCGGGAGGAGAAAAACTTCCTCCGGTTGAATTGCAAAAGCGGATACCTTTGCGAGAACAGTAAAATACGCTATTCAACCACTCAACAACCCACTCTCCTCAGTTTTTTAATGAAAAACACGTACTACGATTTAGTCGCACAGACTTTCGATTTTCCTCAAGATGGCTTTCGTCTTCAAGACAACCGGTTGCTTTTCAACGAGATTGACATCCACGAACTGGTTCAGAAATACGGTTCTCCGCTAAAGTTGACGTTTCTTCCGAAGATCGGCGAGAAAATCCAGACTGCCCGGAAGTTGTTTCGGGATGCTATTCAGCGGTACAATTATAATGGTAAATACGTCTATTGCTACTGCACTAAAAGCTCGCACTTTGCTTTTGTCCTGAACGAGGTATTGGAAAATGGAACGCAACTGGAGACCTCTTCGGCGTTCGATATTGATCTGGTTTGGAGACTCTATCGGCTCGGAAAGATCAACAAGAGTACCACGATTGTCAATAATGGCTACAAACCGTTGGCCTACGCGGAAAAAATCGCCCGTTTGATTGACGAGGGCTTTCAGAACGTTATTCCTGTTTGCGACAATGCCGATGAGTTTGAAATGTACAACGCACTGGTCAAAAAGGAAACGTGTAACATCGGCATCCGTATGGCCACCGAGGAAGAGCCGAACTTCGAGTTTTATACTTCTCGCCTTGGTATTCGCCAAAGCGAGATCATGAATTTTTACAAACAGAATATTGAGAATAACCCCAAGTTCAACCTCAAGATGCTGCACTTTTTTGTTGATATCGGCATCAAAGACACCATTTACTATTGGAGCGAACTAAAAAAAGGGATTAAGACGTACTGTGAATTGCGCAAGGTCTGCCCTACCCTGTCGAGTTTGAACATCGGTGGTGGAATGCCTATCCGGAACTCGCTCGGCTTCGAATACGACTACCCATACATGGTGAACGAGATAGTGCGCCTCATCAAGGAGCATTGTGATGACGAGGGGGTGCCGGAGCCGGATATTTACACCGAGTTTGGCAAATACACGGTAGGCGAGAGCGGCGCGACCATTTTTTCCGTTATCGGGAAAAAACAACAAAATGATGCCGAGCAGTGGTACATGCTCGACAACTCGTTAATCAACACGCTGCCAGATAGTTGGGGGATAAAAGAGCGCTTTATTTTGCTTCCGATCAACCACTGGGATAAGGAGCACCAAAAGGTAAATATCGGCGGTATCAGTTGTGATAACGCAGACTATTACAACTCCGAGGCGCATATCAACCAGGTTTATCTCCCGGTGTACGACGAAGAAAAAGATGAACCGCTGTTCATTGGATTTTTCCACACCGGCGCCTATCAAGAGGCCCTCAGCGGCTACGGTGGTCTGAAGCACTGCCTTATCCCGTCGCCCAAGCATATCCTGATTGACAAGAACTATTACGGAGAACTGACCGACTGGGAGGTTTTCCCGGAACAGGATGCGGATTCCATGCTGAGTATCCTGGGGTATGATTCGCCCTATGCGTCTTAGCGTTTCGTTAGCGGCAAGAAAAAAGCGGGAATGCATCAAACCGTCCAGTATCCCAGGTATTTTAAAAAAAGTTTTGTCAGGTTTTCTGCATCGGAAATGCCGCGGTGGTGTGCGCCGGTAAACAGGATATCTTCACGCTCCACAGCTTTTCGCAAGCCAATGGATCGACGCAACTGCTTCATACTCATGTATTGGTCTTTGAGGTTGGCATGTAGTTCGGCCCACTCGCTGTCCAGCCGGTGCAGGCGGCAGTCGCTGATAAACATTTTTTTATCAAAGGAACCCCAGGAGCACAAGGTGTAATCCTCTTCCTCAATACGGGCCCATTCCAGAAATTCTTCGATTACAACCGGGAAAGTATCCGCCCGGTTGACATCAAGCTGGGTAATGCTGGTCAGGTCGCGGCAAAAAGGAGATAGGTTAGGGTGCACGACGGGCTTGACAAACCGGTTGAACTTGCCGCGAATCTCTCCATAGTGATTGACACGGAAAGCACCGATCTCGATGGTTTCCTGCACATAACCCGGAGGTATATTTTCCCAGCAGGTGGCTTCCAGGTCGTAAATGATGTAATTTTTCATCGTTGTTTGTGATTCGAAACGCCGTTCCGGGGTTCAATTTAATACGCTAAAAAAGCCCGAATAGTTGCAGGTGGGGAAACATGTTCATAACCCAGGCAACAACGGACACAAAGTTTGGACAAAAGTTTAGAGTTTTGAGCGAAATATCCTTGATACCATGAACATAGCACTGCTGACAACCTATCCGTACGGAGGCGCAGGCATCGCTTGCCGGCGGCTGCAACATGCACTGAACGCTTCCGGGGTTCGGGCAGACTTGCTGACGCGGGAGGATACCCCCTCTCGATGGCCTTTTTTCGCGGAGCGTCTGGCTTTTTTGCCGCATGAACGCGACCAATCGGTGCGCTTTTCATTTTCATTGGCAAATTTTGGCGCCGACTTGTCCAAACATCCCGTTGTGCAACAAGCGGATGTGCTGCATTTGCACTGGATCAATCAGGGTTTTTTGTCGCTGCGCAACATCCAACAACTGGCAGACCTCGGCAAACCAATCGTGTGGACGCTGCACGACATGTGGGCTTTTACGGGCGGTTGCCACTACAGTGGCGCATGTGAACGCTACAAACAGTCGTGCGGGAATTGTCTGTTTTTACGCCGGCCGGGCACGGCAGACTTATCGCACCGGGTCTGGTTGCGAAAGAAAATGAAATATCCACCGAACGTACATTTCGTGACCTGCAGCGAATGGCTTGCCGAACGTGCCCGTGAAAGCGGGTTGCTGCGTCAATTTCCTGTGCAGGCCATCCCAAACCCGATTGACACTACAATTTTTACTCCTGTTCCGGCGGAAACCCGTTTGGCGTTCAGGCGCCGGCTTGGGATAAACGATGCAGCGCTCATTGTGCTGTTTGTTGCCGTAAAAGTGCAGGACGAGCGCAAGGGTTTCCGCTATCTCCAACTTGCATTGGCAGAATTAAAAACACAACACCCTGATTTACAAATAGAACTTTTGGTGCTGGGGCATTCCAGGCCGGAGGATTTAGCTACGCTCCCCTACCCTGCCCATCCGCTGGGCATGGTACAGGACTCTGCGCAGTTGTCCAAAATTTACGGGTCGTCGGATGTTTTCACCATTCCTTCGACAGAGGATAATCTGCCCAATACGGTGATGGAATCGCTTGCTTGTGGCACGCCGGTGGCTGGTTTTCAAACCGGCGGTATTCCCGAAATGGTAGATCATCGGCAAAACGGGTACATCGTACCGCAGCGCGACAGCAAAGGACTAGCCGAAGGAATCGCCTGGATTGGAAACAACCTCAACCACACACGGTCGGCTGCCCGAGCAAAAGCTGAACAGGCTTATGCCAATACAGTTGTTGCACAACGGCATATAGCTTTGTATAAAAAGCTACTCGGAGCGTAGGAAGCGTTTATTTTTTTCTTGGCTTTGCTCTCCGAGTGGTATCGCCGCGAGGTTCTGCGTGCGCAGCTTTTTCCGGTGCGGGCACATCTGCCAGTCGGTTCGGATCGGCAACTGGTCCGCCTTTGCGGTACCAAAACAGCAGGCTTCCGATGAATAGCAGCAAAATCAGGGCAGACGCACCGCGGGAAACATTTTCGCCCACGACAAACGACTGTGGATCGAAGCGCATCTCCAGTTTCATGTTTTGCCCGGCGGGCAAACGCATGGCGCGCAGCAGGTAGTCAGCCTTGGTAAAATCGGGCGCCGGCTTGCCGTTGATATAGCATTTCCACCCTTTGGAAGGCGGGTAGTACATTTCTGAAAACACGGCTAATTGCTCGGTGGAAGCAGAGTATTCGTACTCCATTTTGCTCGGATGGTACTTGCTCAGTCGAATTTTGGCCGTGCTGTCAAATTGAATATTCCACCCGCGCAGCGGCTCGGCATATTCTTCCGAAAGAATAGCTTCTGTTTTTGGATCAAGATCGCGCAGGGCATGGAGTTCAGCGTCGGCATCTTTCAGAATGGTGTATTTGGGTACAAACCATGCATTTCCACAAGCCTGTGGGTTGGGCATCACTTCGCCTTTTTGGCCGATGAGGTATTTGCCATTCAGCATACCGATAATGTGCAGGCTTTCGCCGAGGCTGGGGTTCAGGAACGTGTCCACCACTTCCTGAAAGCGTTGCAATTTGGCGGCATGGTAGCCACTCAGGCTTTTGTGAAAATACGACGTGATGGCGTTTCCAGTGATGCCGCCGCGGGAGAGGTCAAGCACGCGGTAATGTTCATCCGGGTCTTGTTTGATTTGCAGATCATATTCTGCAGGCTGCGGTGGCGCTACAGCCGCCTTTTTGTTTTCATATTTTTGAGGTGAAATCGTACGGGCGGTAATCATCCAGTTGTCGGCCAACGATAAGATTGTCAGTAGAATTACGGCCAAACCTGCTTTCAAACGACCATTCAGGTACAGCCACAGGAGTCCTGCGGCAGCGGCGATGAACGCCAGGGAACGGAAGACGTCGCTGCGGAGCATGCCGGCCCGGTCCTCCTGAAGAAGGCTCAGCAGTCCGGGGTCTTGTTGCAGGTTGGCGTCGTACTGTCCGCTGGTGCTACCCATGCCAAGCGCCAGAATGCACAGTCCGCCGGTGATACCTGTGGCCCACATCAGGGCGCGTTTTTTCTTTTCTGCCGGAATATCCGGGTCGCACATTTTTTGAATACCAAGTGCTGCCAATGCGGCAAAACACAACTGTGCAACGCCAAGAGCCATGGACACCGCCCGGAATTTATTGAACATCGGCAGGTAATCGTACCACACTGAATTGAGGAAGAAATTTTTGCCCCATGCCAGCGAAATCATAAACAGCCCGCCCGCAAGCAGCCAGTATTTCACGCCTCCGGGCACCAGCCAGGCACCGAGGAAAAACAACAAGACGATGATAGCACCGAAATAGATCGCTGTGCCGACGAACGGTTGGTCGCCCGTATAAAATAAACCATTGATCTGATTTCGGGCTTGCGGAGCCACAGCATTGTAAAGTTTGGTGTTTTTATAGGATTCACCTGCACCACCGCCGGCAAAATGCGGCACCAGTAAGGTCATGCTCTCTCCCACTCCGTAGCTCCAGCCGAACAGATAGTCTTTGTCCAGGCCGTCGCCTTTGGATTTTTTCTGGCTGAGTTCCGACACGCCGCGGATAGTTTCCTGACTATATTCGTAGGTTGGCCAGAGGCGGGAGGTATTGGAAACAAATCCAAGAGCAATTGCCAACGAACAGACAACCAGTGCCTTCGCCCAGTCTGCGTACGTTTTTTCCTGCACGGCATCCACGAGTTTGGCCAGAAAGTAGATGCCGCTAAGCAGTAACGTGTAATAAGTGATCTGAACGTGGTTGGCATTTACCTGCATGGACATGAACAGCGCCATGAGCGTTCCGCCAAGCAGTATATTTTTGTTGAATGCCAACACTAAACCAGCCAAAACGCCCGGCGCGAGCGCCAAAGCAATCATTTTCGTGGTGTGTCCGGCCTCCAGAATATCAATATTATAGGTGGTAATACCAAAAGCTACGGCTCCAAAAAGCCCTACGCGCCAGTCTGTTTTTAGCACCAAAAGCAACAGGTACATGCAGAGCATAGCGAGCAGCACCTGCACCCATACCATTGTGCTGATGTCCGTCCACAGCAATAACGCATTCAGGATCGGGGCGGTCAGATTGCCCGATACAGGGGCATAAATTTGATAGGATGGCATACCGCCAAAGGCGCTGTTTGTCCACAACGGGGCGGTTCCTTCCGATTTAATGTAGGCCTGAATTTCGGTTTGCATCCCCCGTGCTTTGTCGTTGTCGGGCTGTGGCAATGCCCTACCCTGAAAGGCATTCGGCGCAAAAAAAACGGCGGCAATAGCCACCAGGGATAACACGGCGATGAGGTGTGGGAGTAACTTTTTGAAATCCATGGTTCAGTAAATCTTGTAAATCCGTTCAGATCAATAGCGGGGCGAAGGTATGCAATTGCCTAAACCGGCGTTCCGATCAGTTTAGTTTTTGCAACAAATCCCGGAGCGCATCACCGGGAATCTCATGCCCGCCATTAAAGGACTGCTCCTCGAAGTCCACACCGCTGTTTGTTTCGATCTCCTGAAGTTGAGTAAACCGGTCCGGAGTTAAAAATGGATCATCGGAACCGTAGAGCAGGTAAAGGTTTTTGTCGGCGAGGTATGCCTTGTGTGCCTGGTAGTCCAGATCCTCCGGGGGCATGCCGGCCCAGAGCACGAGGTCGTGAAATTGTGGGTGGTAGCGCAGTATCCAGCGACAAATCGTAGCCGTACCTTGCGAAAACCCGAGTAACACGATGCGGGTATTCGGCGGGACGGCTGCCACATAGCGGTTCAGGAGCGATTCGAGGTAGGCGCCATTGTCGGTGATTTCATCTTCGCGGCAGTGCCGGGTCATCCACGTAGCGCCGACAGATCCGCTGAAACCTTTTCTATAGAAATGGTTTAGCCCTTCAGGAGCCACTACGAGTGTATGGCCATTATCAAGCAAAAGAAAGTCCTGCAAAAACTCCGATGCCAGTTGCGCGTAGCCATGACAAACAATCCAGAGTTGCCGGATGTGTGGTCCTGGCACACCTATGGTATAATATTGGGCCGTTTTGGTGACATTTATCTTGTGGTGATCCATAGGAAAAGGGCAGATATAACCGTTTGATTGTTAACAATTAGAAAAAGTGTGCTCCGGGTTTTCCCTGAAAAATATTCCGGGTAAATCTTGTGCCGCATTTTACCGGTTAAGGATTTTCCTTTTGCGTACTTTTGCAGCAAATCTTAATAAAAACTTTTTTCTATCACACAAAAACTTATTAACAATGAGCAAAAAAATCTTTTATTTCTTCGCCCTCCTTGGCGCTATGGTTGTGTTCGCACCAGCCTGCGGTGATTCCGATCCTTGCAAAGATGTGGAATGTGCTAACGGTACCTGCTTCGAAGGTGTTTGCGATTGCGACGCCGGGTACTTTACCGACGCCAACGGCAGCTGCACGATCAATGCAGCTGGAGTTTACAATGTATCCGAGAACTGTACGGTAGGTATCTACTCTGCTGAAGTATTGGCTGGAGCTACCGCCGGAGAACTGAAAATTAAAGGCTTTTGGGGTGAGTTTGTAGCTAATGTCAATGTGACTGTTAGCGGCAACAACCTGACCATCACACGCCAGGAGCCAGACGGCGACAAGTTCTTTGTTGAAGGCAGCGGCACTTGGTCCGTAAATGCAGGTGGCAAAGTAGTATTGTCCTTGTCCTACACGGTGAAAGATGAAACCGTCCCGGGCGCCATTCAAACGGCAACCTGCTCGGCTACGTACACGCAGCAGTAAGACTTTTGAGTCTATAAAAAAACTCCCGCCACTCAGACGAGTGTGCGGGAGTTTTTTTTGTGCAACCGAGAAAGCTTATTTGCCTCCTCCGCCTTCCTGCGTTTTCTGCATTTTGGACTTTTTCCCTTCCGTATTCGTTGGCGGTTGCATCATCTTTTCTTGCTTGCCTTCCGTATTGGTGGGGGTCTGTTGCATCTTATCTTGCTTCGGGCTTTGAGCCGGAGGTGTTTGCGGTAGCGGCGTTACAGCGCTCGGCTTTTTAGCGGTGCTTTTTTTAGAGCCCGGCTTTGTCGCCTTTACGGGCGGCAAGGAGGCTACATACTCGTCGTAGCGGCGCTGCGCCTCGGCGTACACCATATCGGTGCACTCCTGCTGTTTTTGTGCACGAAACTCATCCAATTGAGCCGTGATAGCCGTGGCAATTTCCTGTTGTTGTTGCTCTTTTGTTTTGCCGCCAAAAGCAGTGAGTGTGATAAAACCGGCTGCTACTACGAAACCGGCGAGAAGAAATTTCTTATTCATAATTTTTTCGTGTCTTTAAAAGTGAATGAATACAGCGAAGAAGTGGCAGTTTTTTACTGAACGGTTGGTGTCTCTTGTGCCGCAGCTTTCAAAAGTTCAACTTCAGCCGTAACACGCGCCTCAAACTCGGCGTCGCACTTGGCTTTCTGATCAGTTTCAATAGTGCCCTTTCCGGCTTCCACGCCTTTGAGAATTTCTGCTTGTACTTGCTCTTCTGTGAGCAGTTTCTCGCCACAGGAAGCCATACCTACCGTTAACAAGACTCCGGCGATAAAACTAAGAAGTGTTTTTTTCATGTGAAGATGTAGTTTATAAGTTTGAAAATAATTGCGTGCAAAAGTAGGTGTTCTCGAATGATGAATGATCAATGATGAATAAATGAATTTTCAGAATCGTGCTGATCAAATAAGTTGCGAACGCAACAACGACTTTTTCTTTGGTACATTGTGGCCGAAATCGTTGTGTTCCTAAAACGAAGTAATAGATGCATCTTGCCTTTTCGATTGCACAAATATTTCAACAAATAATTTGGGCTATTCTCCTCGCAGGCGTTTTAGTTCCCGTCCCTCTTTTTGCTCAGGTAGAAGAGCCTGCTACCGGCGAATTATTAGAAAACTTTTTTCGGGACAACGAGCAAGCCTCCGAATCCGACGTGCAGATGTTTCTTGAATACCTCGAAAATCTGCGCCAGCAGCCCCTCGACCTCAATCGCGCTACGCGGGAGGATTTGTTTGGCATGCGCCTGCTCAACGAAATCCAGATCGAAAACTTCCTGCGCTACCGCGATCAGTTTGGTCCGCTGCTCAATGCATACGAGTTGCAAGCTGTGCCTGCGTGGGAACTCCCGGACATCCGGCGTATCCTGCAGTTCGCAGGTGTCAATACCGGGCTCGACACCCGTAACATACCGCTCTGGCGCGGCTTCACGGAGGGCCAAAATGAAATGTTGCTCCGCTGGGGGCGTCCCGATCCGCCCATCTACAACACCGCTACTGCCGAGGGTAACCCAAATATTTGGGCAATGCGGTATCGACACACATTCGACAACCGCCTTCGATTCGGGTTCACGGCAGAAAATGATGCCGGCGAGGCATTTTTCCGAGGCAGCAACAACCACGGGTTCGATTTTTACAGCGCCCACTTTTATGTGCAAAATGCCGGTCCGACCCTCCAAACCCTTGCCATTGGCGACTTCTCGGCTCGAATGGGCCAGGGGCTGTTGCTACAAACCCGATTTGCTGCGGGTAAAACGGCTGAGACGACCACCATTGCCCGCGGCGGCGGACGCATTGGTCCGTATGCCGCTTTTGGCGAAGCCTTCTTCTTGCGGGGCGCTGCAGCTACATTCAATCTTGGAAAAAACTGGGAAATTACCGCTCTGCTCTCGTACCGCCGTCGCGACGGAAATGTAACGACCTTACAGGACTCTACCGATCAGGAGTTTGCCGATATCGCGTTCACGTCGTTGCAGTTATCCGGCCTCCACCGCACACCAGCCGAAATTGATGATGAAAAAGCGCTACGCGAATGGGTGGGCGGTATGGCTGTTACGCGCAAGTGGAAAAACGGACAGGTCTCGCTCAATGGTCTGCACCTGCGCTACGACAAGCCTTGGCAACCAACCCTGGCCCCCTACCGGCAGTTTGTTTTTCAGGGAGACCGACTAAGCGGCGCCAGCGTGGACTACTTCTGGCGGCGACGCAACTGGTATGCTTTCGGTGAAATAGCCCGCAGCGACAACGGCGGTATGGCAGCCTTGAATGGGGTGCTTTTTGCCGCCGACCGGCGGGTGACGCTTGCTGTGCTGCACCGAAACCTCGATCGGGATTACCAATCGGTCTATGCCGCCCCCTTTGCCGAAGCCTCCGGCGCCAGCAATGAACAAGGCCTGTATGCCGGAACCGACATACGTTTCGGCCGCAAATGGCAGATCAATGCCTATGTGGACTTGTGGAAACATCCGTGGCTGCGCTTCGGCGTGAATGCTCCCTCGCGGGGCAGCGAGTACCTCGGCCGGATTATCTGGAACCCCAAACGCGGAGTTTCTGTGTACGCGCTCTGGTTTCTCGAAGTAAAAGAGCGAAACAGCAGCATCGAAGAGGTGGCAGGGCTGGCCGAAAACCGGCGCAGCAGACTGCGCCTGCATGCCAGCTACAAGGTAGGTTCGGGTATGGAGATGCGCAGCCGTCTGGAATGGACCGGTTTTGAGATTCGGCCGCAGCCCCGCTCCAAAGGTTTTTTGGCGTATCAGGAAGTGGTGGTACGCCCGCTGGGTTCGCGGGTATCCGGTACAGCGCGTTTCGTTATTTTCGACACTCAGGACTACGATGCACGCGTCTATACATTTGAAAATGACCTGTTTGCGGCCATTAGTATACCGGGGTTTGCCGGACGCGGTTCGCGGTACTTTGTCAATTTGAATTGGCGGGTAAACGACTGGTTTCGGCTGGAGGCGCGTATGGAGCAAACTGCTCAGCGCGTTGCCGGCAGTTCATCAGGGCAAACGGGGCGATTTAATGAATGGAAAGTGCAAGCCCGGTTCAAGTTCTGATTCAATTCACGGCCTCTACCCCAAGTATCTCCGGTATTTTTCCCCGTATAGCCTCCGAAATACCGGCGCGTAAGGTCATGGAAGACATGGCACACCCCTCGCACATACCCATCCAGCGGATTTTGACGTGCATGTCGTCGGTCAGTTCAACCACTTCCACGTCACCACCATCCACATGCAGGTGTGGCCGTACGCTGCTCAGGGCATCTTCGATACGCTGGAGGAGTTCTTCTTTTGTGCTTTCTTGCATGCAGTGGTGTGGGTTGAAAAAATTGAGATTGAAGAGTCGCAAAGGTATGCTTTGTCTTTCAATGGATCGTACTTGTCCAGGCATGTGGCAAGTCAGGGCTTTAGCTTTGCCTTGAATTTCTCCCGAAATTTTTTCACTTTAGGCCCTACAACATACACGCAGTACGATTGGGAGGGGTTGTCGCGGAAATAATTCTGGTGGTACTCTTCTGCTTTGTAAAACTTGTCGAGCGGAGCTATTTCAGTAACGATAGGATCTTCCCAGAGCTCTGAAGCAGCGCTTTTTGCAGCTTCGGCAATTGCCTTTTGCTCGGAGTTGTGGTAATAGATAACCGAACGGTACTGTGTCCCCACGTCATTTCCCTGACGGTTGAGTGTGGTGGGGTCGTGCACGGTAAAAAACACCTCAAGAATTTCTTCGAAGGAAACCATCGCGGGGTTGTAGGTAATCTGTGCGACCTCTGCATGACCAGTAGTGCCTGTGCAAATTTCTCGGTATGTTGGGTTGGAAACATGGCCGCCGGCATAGCCGCTCTCTACCTTTTGTACGCCGTTCAGTTCCTGATAAACAGCCTCGACGCACCAAAAGCAGCCGCCGCCGAGGGTGGCAATTGCGGTTTGTCCGCTATCGGGCTGCGTGGTTACTGCCGGCGTTACAGGTTGATCGCTTTGCATGAGCTTGTCTTTTTGAGGCGCTTCCTGTGCGAAATGGCAGGCTGCGCCGGAGGTGGAAAGGAGAAATACCAGGAGTACTTGTTTCATGGTCGCATTGTTTGCCGCTTACAACAGCTGAACCGGGCTTTCGGTTGAAAGAGCTTTGCTGCGATACACCGGCACGCGCGCTGCGCCGGGCAGATACTGCAGGAAATGCTGCAGTCCCGCCCACTTGGCATCATCAAGTTCGTAACTGATATTTTGCCGGAAATACGCCTCTACGTCGAAACCGGGCATGGAAGGCAATATTTTCGTCAGTTCCGGGATATGCGCGATACCCGATTGCAGGGCACTATTAAACTGGGAAAGAAATTCGGTCTCCAATGGGCGAACGCTTATCCAGGCGGCAAAAACAAAGGGCAGACCAGTCCAGTCAAGCCAGGCTTCGCCCAAATCGTACACGAATGGGAATCTTTTTTCCAGCCCTATCGCCCGGTCTCCGATTACGAGGCCGGCAGTATCGCCGCCAATACGCTGCTCGAAGCCCTCCGTGGCTTGCAAAAACTCCGGCTGGATATTCCAGTATTCGCGGCACAGAATAGGCGCCAGCGTCGCAGATGTTTTGGAGTGAAAATCCAGGTACAGGCGCTTGATCTCCGGTAGCGGTTTTTCTGAAAAGATACATACGGTCTTGACCGCTCCTACGGCGCCAATGCAGTAGTCCGAAATAATATGCGCTTCCGGCAGACTGGGAATAATGGCCACTGGAGTGAGTGCCAGATCAGCTTCCCCGCGCAACAGTTTTTGGGCACAAACGGAAGGGATATCCAGATTCAGTTCGATATGCTCCGACAACGGGCTGCGGAAAAGACCGTAAATAAATGGTTTGGTATTGAGGTAACTGACGGCCGATAAGCGCAGTTTTTGCATGGCATGTGTGCCTCGGGGGCCTTTTAATGTTGATCTTAAGATTTTTACTGCGCTTGTACCACCGGCAAATCAATGTAGCCGCGCCATTGCTTGTCCTCTTCGAACGCTGTGTCGGTGTAATCTTGCACTATATTATATAAGGTGTCCCGTTCAATCGGGCGACGGCCCACGCGACGGATCATTTCGACCAGTTGGTGCGTAGTGAGCGCAGGGTTTTGCTCTTCAGAACCGGCCATGGAGTATATTTTAGTCGTGTCGTCTATGGTGCCGTCAATATCGTCCACCCCAAATGCGAGGGACATTTGAGCCAGGGTGCGCCCGATCATGGGCCAGTATGCCTTGACGTGATCGAAGTTGTCCAGATAAATCCGGCTGATGGCGTAGTTGCGCAAGTCCTCAACCGCAGTGCCTTCGGGGACATGGCTCATTTGATTGTCCTGGTTGCGAAACTTGAGAGGGATAAAAGTTTGGAAACCGCCGGTTTTGTCTTGCAGGAGCCGGAGTTGTTCAAGGTGGTCAATTCGGTGCCAGAATTTTTCAATATGGCCGTAAAGCATGGTGGCATTGGAGCGGCCGCCAAGTTCGTGCCATACTTCGTGGATGCGTAGCCATTGCTCACCGGTGCATTTGTCGGCGGCGATTTGCTCGCGGATTTCCGGATGAAAAATTTCGGCGCCACCACCGGGCATGCTGTCGAGGCCTGCTTCTTGCATAAGTCGCATACCCTCTTCGTAGGTTACTTTGCCCTTTTTAAAAATATAATGGTACTCCACCGGAGTGAGTGCCTTGACGTGGAGTTCGGGTCGGTGCGCTTTAATTTTTCGGAAAAATTCCTGGTAAAACGGCAGATCATACTGCGGCAAAACCCCGCCTACGATATGCACCTCGGTCACGGGCTGCCCGTCGTAGCGGCGCACCATGTCGAACATTTCCTCCATGGTATATGCCCAGGCATCGGTATCGCTGCGCTGTTTGATGAGCCGGGAATACGAGCAAAACTTGCAGTCGTAGACGCAGAGGTTGGTGGGTTCGATGTGGAAATTGCGGTTGAAATAGGTGTTATCCCCGTTTTTTCGCTCGCGGATGGCATTTGCAAGTACGCCCACGAAAGCCAGGTCGCCGTTTTCAAACAAAAAAAGTCCTTCCTCCGGACTGATGCGCTGTTGATTCGCCACTTTTTCGGCGATTTGTCGGTGTTCGGTACCGAGTCCCTTGTGCTGGAGTAACAATTCTAATTGCTGCATTTTGTGCTTTTTCTCGTCCTTGATTTGGCTGAAAAGTTGTCAAACGCTAAACCCGCATAAACTCCGAAGGTTCAGGCTTTATTCAAACTTGACAATCTGCATCAGCTTGCGTGCATTTTCTATATTGGAAAACTGGGTTTCCAGTACGGCCTTGCGGTCGCTGATTTTTCCCGGTTCAAAGGGGGCATTAATAAGCGCCTCCACGGTTTGCCGGATGGCGGCAGCGGAGTTGCGGACATAACAAAGCGGCTTGAGGTCCATGCCGCTGACCATATTGTCGTTTACGATGCAAAAACGTCCGCGAAACAAGGCGTTGAGCAATTTGAGTTTTATGCCGGAAGCCTGGAAGGAAACCAGCAAGTTGATGTGCGCATTCCGAAGCAGATCAACCATGCGCTCCTCATCGGGGTTGTCCACCAGGGTGATATGATCGTATTTGCCGACGAGTTCGCGCAGGCGCTCGGTTGGTTGCATACCGGCGACAACAAAGGGGATATCAATTTCGGAAAACACCTCGGTTATCAGCCAGATAGCGGCCCGGTCGTTGTCCGGCACGCTCAGTTTTCCGTGAAAAAGCACATACGTTCCACGTCCGGGCTGGCTTTCTACTGCGGAATTCGGGTGAAATGCCGGGATGTAGTGCGTATTTGATTTGAATTGGCGGTAGTACGCCTGGTCTGTGCCGGACAAGGTAAGTATCTCGTCGGCGTGCAGGACCACCTTGGGTTCGATGCGCTGCAAGCGCAGGCTCTCGATAAAATAGTACAGTTTTTCCAGTCCGGGGTCCGTCAGGTGAGAAAGGCTCTCATAATACTGCCATTCCACATTGTGCATGCGTACAATTTTTTGGCGGCCACGGAGCCGTTTGTGCCACACATATCGGGCAGTGTGCATGCCTTCGAAGAGAATCGGATGGCTATCTTTTCGGAGGCGACGCACCAAATCAGCGCTCCAACGGGTACGTATGATGAAGGGCATTAAACCGATCTGATACCAGACGGAGCGACTGCGTGGGTAGTAGTTCACTTCGTGACAGTATTTTTCCAGGTTTTCCTGCTCGGTTCGGTTGCCGTACTTGAAACAATGCAAAATCACCTTGACGCCCAGCTGGTGCAATGCCTTGATCTGATTGTAAATGACGATCACACCGCCGTAGTTTGCCGGGTAGGGAATGTCAAAAGAAACGATGTGCAGGTACATGGCCGGGCGGGTCTGGTGCGAAAATGGGAGGATGTGCCGGAAAGCGGGGGCGAAGATAGGTTATCCGTGATTTTACCAGCCCTGGGAAAAAATTTTTGCCGTTCTGCTTGTTTGTTCTTTGGCAATCGCCATACCTTAGGTCACTCTTATGAGCACATTCTTTTCGAGTCTGAAAACATATTGTTAACCAAAATTTGAGGATATGAATATCACTTTTGAGGAGCTCCGCCGCATCAAACATGCATTGCCCACTGGAAGCATTGCCCGGATTGCCCAAGAACTGAACATTGACGAACAAACGGTGCGCAACTATTTCGGCGCCCACAATTATGAAGAGGGCCAAATCGTAGAATGGCATTTGGAACCCGGGCCAAACGGCGGTATCGTACATTTGGAGGACACTTCTATTTTGGAACGTGCACAGCAAATTCTCGGTGAGCAAGATGCTGCCAGTTCAAACTAAAGTCAATTTCTAACGCTTCTTGTACACTGCCCGAGCAATCTGGCAGACGTTAAAAATCAAAAAAGGGAAGTCCGGCACTCGGGCTTCCCTTGTTTTTGGTGCGATGGTCTGTGCAACCTGTTGATTACCAATTTAAATAAAATGCCCCGGTCAATGCCCGAAATTCTGCCGAATAGCCGTCTCCCTCCGGGTGCAGCACCAGACTGGAGCGCTCGAACCGGTACGGCGTGCGCTCCAGCTGAATTAAGAGGCGCTCCACAGGTTTTTCCAAGCGGCTGCGCACGGTTGTCCGTCGGGTGCAATACAGCCCGCGGATACTCCCCCATTCAATCAATCGCTGTCCTTGCAAGGGTGGCAAAATGATGCAAAAACGTCCCGTTGGAGCCAATAGTCGCTCTGCGGCGTCCAGTAAATCATCAAGATCAAGGGAAATGGCGCTCCGGCTGTGGCGGCGGGTTGGATCGGGCGACCAGACCGCTTCCGTGAAGAACGGCGGATTGCTGACAATGAGGTCAAAATACTCCCCGGCGGTTGCTGAAAAATCCTGTACCCGCTGCTCCACAACCGCAATGCGCTCAGCCCAGGGCGAAGCGGCTACATTGTACCGGGCAGCAGCACAGGCTTCGGCGAGCAATTCCACCGCTATTATTTGTACACCGGACTGCTGCTCCGTGCGTTGGGCCAGCATGAGCGCAAGCAGTGCCGTGCCGGCGCCGATATCCAGTATCCTGCGGGCATTATCAATTTCGGACCAGGCACCGAGCAGAACACCGTCGGTACCAACAGGGTGTACACCCCTACCCTGCTCAACGAGGAAGCGTTTGAATCGAAACGGAGGCGGCACCGCTGTTTGTTTTTATGGAAATGATGTATGTGCCGGCCGGCAACGCCCTTGGCCAGGCGATTTCTGTCAACGTCCCGCTGCTGCTGGTTGTATTCCAAAGGCGGCCTTTGACATCCCGGATTTCAATGGTTGCGAAACCGGGAACGTCATTATTTTGGCGTACAAACAGACGATCGTGTACAGGATTTGGAAAAACCTCGAATGTTTGGCTGGCAATACCCGTCGTCGAAGTGCTGATTTCTGCCCAGCGCCGCTCGAATTCCGCCTGAAACAGCACAGCCAGATCGGGATCGCGGATGATGAGCGTATTCTCATCGTTGTTGCTCTCGGCATTTTGGCTCCAGTTGTGCGAGCCGGTCACCACCGTCGGTTGCGAGGCCGGGTAACCGGCGTCCACAACTACGTACTTGTGGTGCAAGAGTGGCGAAACGGAGTGTGCCTGTACCGGTACGCCGTTGTTGCGCAGCCAGTCAAATTCGGTGCCGGAATCATGGATATTTTCGATTAAACCGCGCACCCAGGTACCGCTGTTGTGCTCTGCAATCATGGCATTACCCAACTCGTTTTTGGTAAAGGAAAACAACGCAAAACTTGCCTGATGATCTGCTGTACGAACTGCTGCTTCGATACGTTGGGTAACCTGATCGGACGGTGAAAAATAGCTTGATACCGAGCGTCCGCCAATGACGAAATGGTGGGGTGTGTTGTCCGTTTTGTTTTTGCCAAAGCGGCTGGCTGCAACGTCGGGGGATGCCGTACTGCTGCCCCACATTTCATTAAACTCCAGTTCGTAGGTTTGGGCAAGCGATTGATCCTGAATGAATAACGTGTTGTTGTGATCTTCAACCATGTTGGTATTGGTCCAGTTCATGGAACCGCTCATAACCCAGGACTTATCGGGCAACTCCGCATCTATAACCAGAAATTTGTTGTGCATGAGCGCGGAGTCGTTTCCGTACAATACCGGGAACAAGGGCGGCGGCTTGAGCGCTGAATTGGCCGTAGCTTCTGCTGCAATATAACGTACCCGTACGCCCCGGTTGTGCGCAGCTTTGACTGCGTTGACGAGATCGGTGCGGTTGGTGTTGTACATGACTACGTCGAGCGTCTTCTCGGCAGCGTTGATACGGGCGATTGTTTCCAAGTAAACCTCTTCATAAGTAGTGCCGTCGGGGGTGATTCCGCCCGCAGCCGCCGAGTCTATGCCCTGGCTAAAGAAAATTTTGATTTGCCCGGAAGAAAGTGACTGTGTGGCGAATGGCCGAAGTTCGGAGTACAAGGTATCCTGGTTGCGCATGCTGGCCACACGCACCCAGTAAATAGTGCCTGGCTGGAGATTGGACAGTACAAACGTGTGCTGTTCCAAAGCAGTCGGCATGGTGTGGAATGTAGTTAGATTGCCCGGCGTAGAGCCGTAAAAAACAGTCGAGGTCGTGGGGGCACTGGTTGCCCAGGACAGTCGGAACCCGTTTGACTGAATGTCTGATTGCTCCGGTTGATTGACCCAAAAAAAATCGGACATCTGGCCGACAGGAGGAAAATGAAGAGCAGACCGAAGACTCGTTGTCGTTGAAAAAGCCGGCAAAGTGGCGGTTATCAGGCAAGCGACCAAAAAGGTTTTGCGCATGATCGTCGTAGGTATGGCGCGGCGTTGTCGTCCGCAGGGTGAACGAATCGCCAAAACATTTCGGTCCGATTGCCGTCGGATAGATTATGCGCGGTTTCCAAAAAGCAGGCTGCCGATGCGTACCATCGTGCTGCCCTCCTCCACGGCCATTTCCCAGTCGGAAGACATTCCCATGGATATTTCGCGGAAATGCGGTGCATCCTGAAAGTACCGACGCTGAAGGTTGGTGAAAATAGTTCGCAAATGCCTGAACTCGCTGCGCACCTGTTCGGTGTCGTCGGTGAACGAAGCCATACCCATCACACCGCAAAGGCGAATGTGCCGCATGGCCTGGTACGACGCACTTTCGAGCAGCTCACTGGCCTCCTGTTCATCCAGGCCAAACTTGGTTTCTTCGTCGGCGATGTGGAACTGGAGCAGGCAGTCAATCACGCGACCGATCTTGGCTGCTTGTTTGTCAATTTCCTCCAAAAGCCGCAAACTGTCCACAGAATGGATCATGCTGACAAACGGAGCGACAAGCCGCACCTTGTTGGTCTGCAGGTGTCCGATCAGGTGCCATGCGATGTCAGGAGGGAGCTGTTCGGCCTTGGAAACTAATTCCTGGGCGCGGTTTTCACCGAAAACGCGCTGCCCGAACCGGTACAAATCAAGGATTCGTTCCGGGGGATGCGTCTTGGACACGGCCACCAAGGTGACATGGCGAGCATTTAACTTTTGGAAGAGCTCTTGATACACGGTATTCCGATAATTTTGGCCCGTCAAAGGTAGTGAAACGCTACCTTCGCCACCTATTTTTAAACTGATTTCACATCCATAATCAACTTGATTTCCGCCTCCCATGTACAAAACACTTCCTTTCTCCATGCACCGTTGCTCTACGCTAATCTGTCTTTGGGTACTTTCCGCCGGACTTTCTTTGACGACCACTTTTTTGAATGCGCAGTCTCCGACTGGGCTACTTTCATTGGTTGGCCCGGATACAATCTGCGCAGGTGCGCGTGACACGCTTCAAGTGCAGTTTTCCAATGGTTCAGATCCGTACACGTTTGTTTATTCTATTAATGGCGTAGCACAAACCGCCATTACAACGAGCAATAACCCGCACACCTTCCTGACCCCGCCACTCACTGCCGGGCAACAAATTATTCAATTGGAAAGCGTGGATGCCAACGGGGTCATTGGTACAGCAAATGGCCTCGATACCATCGTTGTTTTGCCTGTACCTGCTGCCCTCCTGCTGAGCGATACAGTGGCGCTCTGTGCCGGGCAAACAGACACCCTCCGCATTCGGTTTTTCGGCCCTGGCCCGTACACGTTTCAGTATTCTGTACAAACGGATACCATGCCAACGGACACGCTCCCAGCCATAACCACCACCGACACAACCTTTCTGATTCCGATTACACCGCCTTCCGGTGCAACAGTTTACCGGCTGGTGGGTGTGGGCAACGGCAACTGTGCCGGACAAGTCAGCGGCATCTTTCTGGCGAATGTACAACCTGCTCTGACTGCTGTTATTTCCGGCGGTGGGCAAGTATGCCAAGGCGGAAGTGGCTCTTCCATCACAATCACGTTCGATGGTCCCGGTCCGTACACCGTCGTATATCGTGCCGGAGCGGTTGTGCAACCGGATATAACCACGTCAAACAACCCGCTGATCATTCCTGTGAATCCGGTTTCGGGTACATTTTATCAGTTGGAAAGCGTGACAAACGGCGTGTGTACAGGGACCGTATCCGGTTTCGCGCTTGTTGCAGTATTTACCCCGTCCACAGCGGAACTTTCCAGCGATATCACGGTCTGTAGCGGCACGGACACCAGTTTGGTGGTAGATTTCACGGGCAGTGGTCCGTTTTTGCTGGAATACTCGATAGATGGTATTATTCAGCCCATTGTAGAAACCTTCGATGACCCGCTCCTTATCCCGGTGAATGTGACAGACACTACGGTATACACTTTGATTAGTGTGGAATCTCCCGGTTGTTTTGGCTCGGTCATTGGTACGGCAACAGTTTTTACAAACTACCCTCCGGAGCTCACCAATCTGTTTATTTCGTGTGATTTGATTAATCAAACGTACTCCATCGAATTTGATGCCATCGGAACGCCGCCGTTCGTCGTAACCGGGGTAGGCGGATCATTTGTTGGCGATCATTTTACCAGCGATGCTATCCCGCTCAACGATCCGTATACGCTTTTGCTGAACGATGCAAACAACTGTGGTTTGGTGCCGATAAACGGTTTTTCCAACTGCTTTTGCCTCTCATTTGCCGGCGAAATGGATTTGGATACCCTCCAAGGCTGTGTCGGCGATTCCACTGAGGCCATTTTCCTCGGCTTTGAGGAGTTAGAAGTAGAAGATACCTTGCTGTTCTTTTTGCATACCAATTCAATTGACACCCTCGGTACGATTCTCGATGTCAGAGGAGTGCCCATCTTTGAGTTCCTGCCGGCCACAATGACCCTTGGTACCACCTATTATATCTCGCCGGTAGCAGGCAACAACAATGGTATGGGTGGTGTGAATTTGAGCGATCCTTGCTTGTCCGTTTCTCCGGGTACTCCAATCGTGTGGAATGAAGCGCCAACTGCCGCAATTTCCGGCGATTTCGATATTTGTGCCGGTGAGACGGTGCTTATTCCGGTTACGCTTACTGGTCAGCCGAATTTTAACCTGACTTACAACGTCAACGGCGTGCCTGAAACTGCCGTGGTTTTTCAGAATACCTTTACCATTAGTGCAACCCTTCTCGCCAACACGACCTTCGAATTGGTCTCGGTAGAAAACGGGCAATGCCAGGGTGCCGTCAGTGGTCAAAGTGCCGTGACAGTACACACCATTCCGCAAATCACAAATGTCACGGTACTCTGTGCGCCCGATAAATTGTCCTACACCCTGGAGTTTGATGTAGAAAATGCCGACCTGCCGACAGCGTTTGTGGCAGGTACAATTACAGGTACACTGGATACGATAACGGGGCATTTTATCAGCGATCCGCTGCCCGCGCAGACGGCCTATTCGGCAATAGTTTCTGATTTCTGGCAGTGTGGCGTGGATTCGATCAGCGGCACAGGACTTTGCCCTTGCGAGACCGAAGCGGGAAGTATGGACCAAACACCGCTGTTTTTGTGTGCCGGCGCCATCGCCTCTGTCGCTCCGGCAACGGGTTCCTTGTTGACATCAGTGGATACGCTTTTGTACGCGCTGGTGACCACAAACTCCCCCTCTACCTGGGCAATTTTGGAACTCAGCGATGCGCCTGTTTTTGCTTTTGACCCGTCAACAATGACACCGGGTACCACCTACTACATTTTTGTTTTGGCCGGTTTGGCTACCCCTACCGGTATAGATCTTAGCCATCCTTGTGCATCAGTTTCCGTTGGATCTACCGTCGTGTGGCAACCGCAGCCCGCAGTATCCCTGGGAACAGATGCGACCATTTGTCAGGGAGATAGCACCACGCTGGTTCTTAATTTTTCCGGAAATGCACCCTACATCGTGACGTATAGCGCCAACGGCGTGAACCAACCGACGCTCAACACCAGCGATTCGCAATTTTTGTTGACGTTGAACCCCACCGATACTACGGTATATATCCTGGCTGGCGCTTCGGGCAATGGCTGTCCGGCCAGTCTGAACGGCGGCGCTACGGTGACCGTCAATCCGACACCACAAGTACAGAACATCGTGACAAACTGCGACCTGGCTACTCAGACCTATCTTTTGTCTTTCGACGTACTCAATGCAACTGCACCCACCGTGAGCGGCGTACAAGGAACATTATCGGGGATAGTGTTCACCTCCGATTCGCTGATGAGCGGACAGGTGTACAACGTGACCGTTTCGACAATGGACGGTTGCATGGTCACGATCACGGGATCCGACACGTGTACGTGTATTACCGATGCAGGCACTTTGGGCACGGCTCCGGTAAGCATTTGCCTGCCAAACGATGTTACCCTTGCGCCGGTTACCAATTCCGTGCTTGCTCCCGGCGAGCAGTTGCAGTATATTCTTTATCAAGACCCGGCGGTGTTGCCGGCAGGTATTATTGCCAGCAGCAATACTCCGCAGTTTGCATTCCAGGCAGGTATGCAACCGGAAACTACATATTTCGTTTCGGCGATAGCCGGGTTGCCGCTTCCCGGTGATACTATTGACCCGACAAGCCCTTGTCTTTCCATTTCCCCTGGCGTGCCTGTAGTATTCCACAATCCGCCAACGGCAACGATGACCGGTGACACCACGATATGCTCTGGTAGCAGTACACTCTTCAAAATCCAGTTTACCGGAACACCGCCGTTGCAGTTTGTTTATGCCGTCAACGGTACGCCACAGTCCGCTATATCTGCGCCACAGAACTCGTTTACTGTTTCCAGTAATAATGTGCAACAGGATCAGGTCTTTACCTTAATTTCGGTGCAAGATAATTTCTGCACAGGCACGGTCAGTGGCATGTATACGATAGCGGTACAAGAGGGTCCCACGGCAAATCTGAATACATCCGGCATAATTTGTCAGGGAGATAGTGCCGTACTCACCCTGCAACTTACGGGGGCTACCGACTTTGATGTAACGATTAGCGGTGGTCAAAATCCAATACAACTCAACGGCGTGCAAAACGGAGCTAGCATCAATGTAGCCCCGACAGCGACAACGACCTATACCATCAGCGCTTTGACTGCTCAGGGAAATGCTTGCCAGCAAACCATCGGCCCAGGCATTACCGTACTGGTTTCACCACCGATATCAGCTACAGCTGTTTTGTCGGATTTCGGCGGATTCAACGTGAGTTGTTTTGGCGAATCGGACGGTTCTATCACACTTTCCACTACAGGTGGAACGGCGCCATTGAGTGCCCTATGGGACCATGGAGCTTCCGGCACTTTGGTACAAAACCTGGCCGCCGGCACCTATACTGTGAATATTACCGACGCTATCGGCTGCACGTACCAGGACAGTTTTGTGCTGACGCAGCCGGATGCTTTGGATGTAGAATATCTGATCCAATCCCCTGCCTGTTTTGGCGATCGCAACGCGAGCATAACCATCCAAAATGTACAAGGAGGGGTCGGGCCGTATGCGATTTCCCTGAACGGAGCTACTGCTCAGGTGGTGGATAACTTTCCATTTCTGTACCAAAACCTGGTTGCAGCAAACTATACCTTCACGGCTTCCGACATCAATGGCTGTGAGACCGAAATTCAAGAGACAATCACTGATCCACCGCTGCTAACCGTGGATCTTGGCGACGATGTGTCGGTTTACCTTGGTGACAGCATTCAACTGGAGGCTATTGTGGGGGGAACATTGGTGGACACCTTTGCATGGTCGCCCTTGACGGCTTTAAACACACCCGATGATTTGGTTACGTACGCCAAGCCAACGCGGAGCACGGTTTATAAAGTTTGGGTTCAGAATGCCGCCGGATGCCAGGCGGAAGATGAAATTCGGGTAACCGTACTCAAGGAGCGCCGCATTTATTTCCCCAACGCTATCAAACCCGGCGCATCGCTTGGGAATGACGCATTCACGGTTTATGCCGGCCCCGAGGTTTCTCTGGTGCGGACATTTCGCATCTACGACCGTTGGGGTGAGTGTGTTTTTGAAAAATTCGATGTTACCCCGAACGAACCATCCCAGGGCTGGACGGGACAAGCACGCGGACAAGACGTACTGCCCGGCGTGTACATTTACGTGGTGGACCTGCTGTATGCAGATGGTACAACGGAGGTAAAGTCGGGAGATGTTACGGTAGTGCGGTAGGATAGCGCCGTTCAAAACAAAAGCGCAAACAACTCAGGAAGAGCTGTTTGCGCTTTTTTTGTAGCCCCGAGTGGAATCGAACCACTATCTGAGGTTCCGGAAACCTCCATTCTATCCGTTGAACTACGGAGCCAGTTTGATATTAGCGGCGCAAAGGTAGCCAAAAACTTTGCGGATTGGAAAGAACAAAATCAGGTCAAAAAAATTCCCGACGCAAATTAGCGAGTGCATCATCTACCCAAGCCTGCGTTTCCCGGAGCAATATGTTCGCATCGTTGTTCCGGATAGCCGGGCCGTAGTGTACAAATACATCCGTGAACCGTTCTCCAAAACAGCGGATAAAGTGCGGCAGGAACGTATCGTCGCCAAGCCAGTATTTCTGCGGGTCCTTAAAATCAAATGCTACAGGCACAACTGGGATACCGCGCTCTGCAGCCATTTGGAAAGCGCCCGGCCGAAATGGAATTGTCCTCGGCTGTGCATGGGTCGTACCTTCCGGAAACAAAATCACAGGAAATCCTTCTGCAACCTTCTCCCCTATGGCGTTCAATGTTGCTTTTCGGCTTCCGGGGTTGTCGCGTTTGACAAAAAGTACACCTGTCAGTTTGGCGCCGACACCAATGATCGGCCAGTTTGCTACCTCGGCTTTGGATACGGGAAATGCCAGGACATCCCGACAAATTACGGCTGGATCCAGATAGGATCGGTGGTTTGCCATCAGAATACAAGGAATGTCCGGCGGTGTGCCGCGCACTACCAGGCGTACTCCCAGCACCGGTAACAAATACCGGCGTACCCACGATTGTCGAATGCGCAAAAAACGACGCATATCTACCCCTGCTGTGGCGGCAATCCACCGAACACGAATAATCAACGCAATCGTAAAGCACAGAAAATAGAGGAGTCGAAAGATGCCACGTATTTGTTTCATGGAGCAGTACTATTGTGTATGCGCGCGTTTGTTGTTAATTGATGCTCAATCCATTGACGAACTTCTTGCTCCAATAAATCACTATCATTTTGCTGGATTAAAGGTCCGTAACACACCCGAACGAAGATATTTTTGTTTTGAAATCGCTCCCAGGCATGTTGCAAGAATGTAGATGCTCCGATCCAGTGATCCCGGCTGTCCTCAAAACAAATGGCTACCGGAACGACCGGCAACCCCCATTTCGAAGCTGCCCGACAAGCACCTTTTTTGAATGGTAACATTCCCTCAAGCCCTGATGTAGTGCCCTCCGGAAACAAAACAACCGAAAAACCCTCCACCTGAATCACATCGGCGATGGCTTTCAGGGTGGAGACCCGGCTGGCGCCTTTATCGCGATTCACATACAAAATGCCTGCCCACTTTGCGCCTTTCCCGATCAGCGGCCAGTCTGCCAATTCGGCTTTCGCTACCGGATACGCATGCACATCGCGTAAGAGTAGAATAGGGTCCAGATACGACCGGTGGTTTACCAGAAGCAGGCAAGGAAAATCCGGTGGGGTGCCTTCAACGGTCGTCCGCACCCCTACCCCATCCAATACGCGAACTGCCCATCGTTGCCGGACATCCATGACGCGGGCTGTGTCCGACCGAAGCCACACACGTCGCCAATAAACCTCGGCGACAATACGGGCGGTATAGACTACGAAAAACAAAAATCGGTAAACAACAAAGATGTGTCGCACAGGCGCAAATGTAAAAAGGCGCAGAGGTTATCTGCGCCTTTTTGAAATCGGTATGTGGGGAAATGCGTTTCTTAGCACTGCCTCCAGATGGAATTACAGGTCGGAGCCAGGGCAGCCGTAGCCACGATTACAAGCTTCGAGGAGCACAAGGGCCGCCATAAATGCGAAGGCGAGAAGTTTTTTCCAATTCTTCATTCTATAAAAATTTAACAGATTTCGAAATGTGGCGCCAGGCACTGGCAAAATTCGGGACAAAACGGAAATGCTTTGTCCATATTGTTACAAACCCCATGCCACCGTTTATTTTGCGCAAAGTTATGGCCAAAAAACCGGGAACTTCGCCGAGTGTTTACATACGGGAGACAAACAAGCAAAAATAGTTCAGGCAAAACCTATATTAGCGGCTTCCAAAATTGAATCTTCAATACCTTTTTGCATCATAATCCGTTGAACCATAATCCTTATTGCAGGTCCAGGCATCTGATAATCCACCATCCTTTGAACAAACAATTTCTTAAACCGTGATTTACAAAGTCAAATTAAAAAATGCCGACCACACGGTCCTGCTGGACGACCATGTGTACGAATGGCTCACTACGGATCCCTACCTCGTTCAGATTGATCTGATCAATAACTTGCGCAAGCACTCCAGCGGGTGTGCCGTATTTCAAAAAAACTGGAAAAAAGCGGGGGGTAAATACAAGACCGAGACGATCTACCTGCACAAGCTTATTGCCGAAAAATTCCTGTCGGGAGAAAAAACTGCCGGAAAGAAGTTGGTGAGTGCCAGAAACAACGACAAGCTGGATTGCCGAGTCGAAAATTTGTATTACCGATCCCGTTCTGCTGCCAGCCGGCAGCGCAAGACCAACAGCAAGTCGGGATATACCGGTGTTTATCAGGAAAATAACCGGTATCGGGCTGTCATTTCCATTCGCGGGAAAGCCGTACACCTTGGCATGTTTGACACACCCGAAGAGGCTGCCGTCGCCTACAACAAGGCATCTAAGGAAATTTACCGGGAAGATGCCAAACTCAACAAAGTCAGATAAGTATTAGTGCATTCGGTCTCCGCGTGTGGGTAATTGTTCCATGATTTGTGCTTCGTAGCGCAGGTATTCCTGCCAGCGTACCCAGGTTTTTTCTTTTCCAAAATAGCGTTCAGCGAGGTCGAGGAAAAGTCGGTAGTGCCCGGCTTCCGCTACCATAAACTTGTGGTACCAGATGCGCAGGTCTTCGTCGGAACAATGCAGGGATAAAAGCCGAAACCTTTCGCAACTGCGGGCTTCAATCAGAGCACACGTGAGCAAGCGTTCCAGCAGCGTCTCTTCCCGTGTGCCGCCTCTTTTCTGGAACTTCAAAAGTTCGTTCACGTATTCATCCTTGCGCTGTTTGCCCAGGCGCAAAGCGCGATTTTTGAGTTCGGCCAGTACCATCCGAAAATGTCCCCATTCTTCGGTAACAACCGGCGCAAGTTCCTCTACCAGTTCCTCGCGCTCGGGGTATGCCTGGATTAGTGAAATACAAGCTGTAGCAGCTTTTTGCTCGCAAAAGGCGTGATCGGTCAGGATTTCAGTCAAATCTATTTCGGCAAGGTTTACCCAACGCGGATCGGTCGGTAGTTTCAGGCCAAGCGTAGTGTTCATTTATTGCATGTTAAAAGTAGAATAGTAGCGTAGTGGCGGCAAAAATACGCACTCCCCCAAACCGTTTACAGCATTTTCTGGTTTGGCGATTGACCACCAATATCCTGTGTATTTTTGCCGCCAATGGAAAAACTCAGCATGGAGGCCTTGGGGCGCCTCTCCGCCGATGCCTACGGTCATTCGAAAAAAATCCCCCTCATACTGGTGCTCGATAGCGTACGCTCGGGCCTGAATGTCGGCTCTGTATTCCGTACTGCCGACGCCTTTGCGGTGGAAAAAATCATATTGTGCGGTATTACCGCGCAGCCTCCCCACCGCGAAATCCTGAAAACGGCTTTGGGCAGTACCGAAACCGTGCCATGGATGGCCGTAGATCATGCCGTCGAGGCTGTAGAACAATTGAAACTGGCCGGTTATCGTGTTTTTGCTGTGGAGCAAACCACTCAAAAAATCTGGTTACAGGATTTTGTACCAGCTTCTGATGAAAAATACGCCTTTGTGCTTGGTAATGAAGTAGATGGCGTGACAGATGCCGTCCTTCGGGTATGCGACGGGGCTATCGAAATTCCTCAATTCGGCACCAAACACTCGCTCAATATTGCCGTGGCAGCAGGTATCGTTGTTTGGGAATTTACTCGAAAACTATTGGATAAGCGGTAAGTAGGCAATATTTCAACCACCTATCTACCTTTGCCGCCCATTCAACCACACAACAGTCCACCAGTTAACCCACCCACCGCTCTATGCAAGTATTCAAGTTCGGCGGCGCCAGCATAAAGGATGCCGCAGGTGTAAAAAATGTCGCTTCTATTTTGGAACGCTACCACAGCAAGTCGCTGGTCATTGTTGTGTCTGCCATGGGTAAAACGACCAATTCACTGGAGGCGGTTGTGGCGGCGCATGCCAAACAAACCGGGCAAGCCCAGGCGCTATTCCAGGCATTAAAAGAACAACATTATACCCTAATGCGGGAGTTGTTCGACCCCGGCGACGACGTTTTCAATGTTGTAAACGACACCTTCGTGGAAGCCGACTGGATGCTGGAGGAAAAACCCGATGAAAATTACGACTACGTCTATGACCAAATCGTATGTGTAGGCGAGTTGGTTTCCTCCAAAATTGTGGCGGCCTATCTGAACAAAATTGGGCTCCACACCCATTGGCTTGATGCCCGCGATGTGGTCGCCACGGATAATACCTACCGCGAGGGTTGGGTGAACTGGGATAAAACCAAACCCAATGCACAAAAAGTGGTGCAACCACTCCTGCAACAGGGCGGCTTCGTGCTCACGCAAGGGTTCATCGGCTCCACCTCCGAAAATTTCACCACCACGCTTGGCCGCGAAGGGTCAGACTATTCGGCGGCCATTTTTTCCTTTTGTCTCGACGCCGAGAGTATGATCATCTGGAAAGACGTTCCCGGTGTACTCAACGCCGACCCGCGTTTGTTTGAAAACACCATCAAACTTGATCGCTTGTCGTACCGGGAAGCCATTGAGATGACATACTACGGCGCGCAAGTGATCCACCCCAAAACCATTAAGCCGCTGCAAAATAAAAGTATCCCCTTGTTTGTCAAGTCTTTTCTGGACCCCGAGGCGCCCGGCACGGAAATTAGCAGTGACACCGACGACACGTACCCACCCATCATCGTGGTAGAAAAAAACCAGGCCCTCCTCCATATTATTACCACCGACTATTCTTTTGTAGCGGAACAGCATATCGCCCGTCTGTTCGCTGATTTGGCCGAGTTGCGCATATTCGTCAACATGATGCAAAATACAGCGATCAGTTTTACCATCTGCGTGCCCAACGTACCCGACCGGGTAGAAAAATTTATCAAGGGGATCTCTGACGAGTTCCGGGTCAAACGCGAGGACGGGCTGGAACTTATCACTGTGCGACACTTCAACGAGGAAACCGAGGCCAACCTGAAAAAGGGTATGATTGTCCTTTTTGAGGAGCGCATCCGAAACACCTTGCAAATGGTTGTACGCAATGTGCCGGCTGTGGAACGCCGGGCAGTAGAGCTGGAACGAGCAAAAGGCTGATGCGAAGCTATCTTCAGGCGTTGAGTTTTTTTGACCGAACCGGGTGTTGTATGCTGTGCTTGGTCGAATATCAACAACCTAATGTGTGTGCCACTTGTTCTTCGCACACCTTTAAAAGGTATAACCAACACGCACACAATTATTTCGATCTGATGTTCTCAATTCCTTCCCGCCGCAGCTTTCTATTTGCTGCCAGTATGTTGTTTCTCTTTTCCAACCAGGCTTACGCACAAGTTCCTCCAATGGGGCGCGGAAACATGCCACAAAATGCCGCCCAAATGAATATCGGGCGTTTCTACGGCAAAGTCGTGGATGAATCTACCGGCAAAGGTATTGGCTATGCATCTGTCCAACTCTCCGCCATGCGATTTGACAGCGTCAGCCGCTCCATGCAGGAAAAAATCCTCGCCGGGCAATTGACTGAAGCAAATGGCGACTTCAACCTCCCAAATCTGCCCGTCATGGGGCAGTTTACCCTGAAAATTAGTTACCTGGGCTATGCGACGATTGAACAAAAAGTTTCCTTTGGGCCACCTCCCGGGGGGGCTAGCGGCGGTTTCAATATGAACGCCGTGGACAAAGATCTTGGCAATATCGTATTGGCAGCATCCTCCCAGATGCTTAAGGAGGTAACCATCACCGGAGATGCCTCTGCCGTGAGTCTATCCTTAGACAAAAAGGTTTACAAGGTTGATAAAGATGGCGTAGCTGCCGGCGGTACAGCCGAGGATGCTTTGAAAAATGTTCCCTCTGTGAACGTGGACATTGACGGCAACGTGACGATGCGAAACTCCGCGCCGCAAATTTTTGTGGATGGCCGCCCCACCACGCTCACCATGGACCAGATACCTGCCGAGGCGATTGACAATATTGAGGTCATCACCAATCCTTCTGCCAAATATGATGCCTCTGGAGGAAACGCGGGCATTGTAAATATTGTACTTAAAAAAGACCGCCGGGTGGGCTACAACGGCAATATCCGTGCGGGTATTGATACTCGCGGTAAAACCAATTTTGGCGCCGACCTAAATGCCCGTGAGGGCAAGTTCAATGCTTTCATCGGTGCAGGTATTTTTAATCGAAAAACCTTGGGCGACGGCCAAACGGACCGTTACAATTTGTTCGGAGATCCGCTGACCAATGTTTTTCAAACGTCTGAAACGACCAACACGCGCAGTTTCAAATCCCTGCGTGGGGGGCTTGACTGGTTTATCAATAACCGAAACACGCTTACGCTTTCCGGCAATTTCCACGGTGGCGGTTTTGATGCACTGGACGAACTCGATATTCGTACAGATACACTTCTCAACAGCGCCGTTACCGCCAGTAGCCTTGCTTTGCGGAATTCCGCCAGCGAGCGGAACTGGAAGAATCTCGGCACGCAGCTGTTGTACAAACACCTGTTTCCCAAGGCCGGAAAAGAATGGACCGCCGACATCGGAATCAACCGCAGCAAGTTTGATAACACAGGCACTTTTGTCACCGATTATGTCGGCTCTACGCTGACCACTCGCCAACGTCAGGACGGCGAGGGGCGAAACAACCAATACACGATCCAAACGGATTTTGTGAACCCGATCAACGCCACGATGAAAATTGAAACCGGTGCTCGGGCAGCTATCCGCGAATATTCGAGCGACAATGCCAGCTTTCAGTACGACCCGGCATCGGACAGTTACATCCGCGCGCCAACGTTTGCAGACAAATACAAATTCAATGATCAGGTATATGCTGCGTACGGGACATTTACCAATTCCTTCAAAAAATGGGGCTATCAGGTAGGTTTGCGCGCCGAGAGCTCGTTTTATACCGGAACATTAGTGGACGTGGACACTTCGTTTTCCAACCAGTATCCACTCAGTTTGTTTCCCAGTGTTTTCCTGACGTACAAATTAAATGACGAGGATAATATTCAGTTCAACTACAGCCGCCGCATCAACCGTCCCAACTTTTTTCAACTGAACCCATTTCCCGATTTTTCTGATTCGCTGTTGCTTTCCCGTGGCAACCCGGGGCTGGTGCCGGAGTTTACCAACTCGTTCGAGATGTCGTACCAGAATATCTTCAACCGCTCGAACAATGTACTCGCTACGATATATTACAAGCGGGCAACCGACCTCATCAGCGGCTATCAGTTTGCTGAGTTTAATACCCTGCTTAACCGTGACGTGATTGTATCGTCTTTTGCTAACTCTAATTCCAGTACGGCGTACGGCGTGGAATTGACCTTCAAAAACACCGTTTGGAAAAAGTTCGAGTTCATCAGCAACCTTAATTTCTACAACTCCAAAGTGAACGCCGGTAATGTAGAAGCCGACCTCACACGCGAGCAGTTCACCTGGTTCATCAAAGAAAACCTGAATATCAAACTGCCGGCCTCGTTTACTTTCCAGGTTTCGGGCAGCTACCAGAGCCGCACTGCTTTTGCACTCGGCGGAGGCTCCCGCTGGGGTGGCTGGGGCGGTGGTCCGAGTTCTACGGCTCAAGGCTATGCCATCCCGGTTTGGTATGTTGATTTGTCGCTGCGCAAAGAATTCTGGGACCGCAAGGCCTCGATTACCCTGAACGTGCAAGACATCTTCCGCAGCCGAAAGACCGGATCGTTTTCAGAATCCGACTTTTTTACCCAGGAAACCTGGCGTATCCGCGACCCGCAACTGGCTCGCATCAATTTCGCCTACCGTTTCGGCAAGTTTGATCTTTCGCTGTTCAAGCGTAAAAATGTCAAGTTTGGGGAAGAAGGCGGTATGGAAGGCGGATTTTAGGATGGACGGTGCACATAAGCCCTCCAGATTTTTTAAAATCTGGAGGGCTTTTTATATTTATTCGAACAACGTCCCAGCCCGAGTAGGCGGCACGGCGCCAACGTGTCGGTAAGCCTTTTCAGTTGCCATTCGTCCGCGGGGTGTGCGCTGGAGGTAGCCCTCCATGATCAGAAATGGCTCGTGTACCTCCTCAATAGTACCCGGCTCCTCCCCTACTGCCGTGGCAATGGTCGTTAGTCCTACCGGTCCTCCTTTAAACTTGTGAATAACGGCGGTCAGAATGCGGTTATCCATTTCGTCGAGGCCGTGTTCATCTACATCAAGTGCCGCAAGTCCGTAGTGCGCAATAGCCTGATCCACCACGCCGGTGCCCTTGATTTGGGCAAAATCACGAATACGACGCAGGAGTGCATTGGCAATACGGGGTGTACCACGGCTGCGGCGGGCAATTTCCAATGCGCCATCATCGGTGATCGGGATGTTGAGTATCGCCGCCGAACGGTGCAGAATATGCTCCAGCGTAGGTACATCATAGTAGTCGAGCAGGCAGTTGATACCGAAGCGCGCGCGCAAAGGAGCAGTTAGAAGGCCCATTCGTGTTGTAGCGCCTACCAGTGTAAACGGGTTGAGCGTGATCTGAATACTCCGGGCATTCGGTCCGGAGTCAATCATAATATCAATGCGGTAATCTTCCATTGCGGAGTATAGGTACTCCTCCACCACGGTATTGAGGCGGTGTATTTCGTCAATAAACAGCACGTCGCCGGGATCGAGATTGGTGAGCAGCCCCGCCAGGTCGCCGGGTTTTTCCATCACGGGTCCGGAGCTCATTTTCAAAGAAGCGCCCAGTTCGTTGGCAATAATATGGGAAAGTGTGGTCTTGCCAAGGCCAGGAGGACCGTGTAACAAGACGTGGTCGAGCGCTTCTCCGCGCTGTCTGGCTGCCTGGATGAAGACTTGCAGGTTTTCTACAATTTTCCGTTGCCCGCTGAAGTCATCCAGCAACTTGGGGCGGAGTGCCTTCTCGATAAGTTTTTCTTCCCCGGTAGCCGGGTCGTTGGCTAATTCTTTGCTCATTTGTTTCTACTGATGCATACTTCATGATGCGTTGGCCGACGGCATAGCGCGGCAATCAATTTTCCCATACCAGTCGGCCAATAACCTGCCCACCAACGCGCACGCTGTACATGCCTGCGGATAACCGTCCGGGTATGACTTCGCAGCTATTCAGTCCTTTTTCAAGTTGAAGTATTTTTTCATAAACAACTTTGCCTTGCACATCAATCAACTGGATCAATTCCCGACCTGGCGCACCTCGATCCAGTCGGATAGCAAAAAATCCGCGCGCAGGATTGGGGACAAGCAAGGATTCATCAGATTTGAACGAAGTAACACGCCAATCCAACGGGTGCGCCGAG
Organism: Saprospiraceae bacterium; assembly: GCA_041741155.1. Classification (GTDB taxonomy): domain Bacteria; phylum Bacteroidota; class Bacteroidia; order Chitinophagales; family Saprospiraceae; genus M3007. The sequence continues at coordinate 110,749 of JBGSKO010000213.1, forward strand.
CCATCGGTGTCATAGCCTTCGCTGCGCATAGGCATATCCTCCGGTTGCAGATATGCCGACAGTGGGCCGTCCCTCAGGGCCAAAATTTCTATTTCAAGTAAATTTAAACGGTCAGAAACCGCAACAGGATCACCGGGGGCAATCCAGCTAAGTGTCAGCCGTCCATTGGAAACATGCCAGGCATTTTCATCCAGACCGGGCAACACGCCAGATCGTACATGTTTGATTTGCAGTGCGTCAGCATTGTACCGAAGTGCTGCCTGGAAACCAGCCCAGGCACCGCTACTGCCGGCGCGAAGTTGAATAGTATGTGTATGGCCTGCTGTCAAGTAGTTGTTCTCAAGTAAAATCGGCCGGGGTGTCGCTTCGCGGGGTTCGGCAAACTGAAGATTTTTGGCGTTGGCATTGCCGTTAACATCGCCTTTTTTTATAGCTAAAATCTCCGGGCATTGCACCGGCCAAAGCGTGTCTTTTGCAGGCGAAAATACCCAGGAAGGCACTTGGGGCAAGGTGTCGTAAATGCCGAGTATGAGCCTGCGCAACTCCACAATGTCGAACGTGGTGACAGAGCCGGAATTATTGGCATCTGCGGCGATGTATTGCCATGCGTGTTGAAACGGCTCGATTCCAAGTATCTGGCGGTTGATCTGTACCAGGTCAAACGTGCTGACACCGTTGAGCGGATTGTCATTTTTGGTCGGTACGACCTCATAAAACGGCAGTGCAGGCAGGTTCGGAAAATTTTCCAGGGAATACGCGCCATTGGTCACCTGTTGACTCACTGCGGTACCGCCTCCGGGCGTACTGACGGTGAGTGTATAGTTGAGCAACGTGTCGCCTTGCGGGGTTTGGATCCGGCAAGTGGGTAACAAATCTGCAATTTCCTGGCGGATGAGACTCATCGTGGCTGCAGCACTGTTACCGCGTACATCGTATATCACCTCACCCGTACCGGGGGCGATGATCACAAATGTAGGGGTGCCGTAATACGGCCCAAACTGGCCACTTTTGTAGGGTTGCACTGCTGCGAGGCTGCCTCCATCAGAGCCAACAACCGGCATAGTCAGCGCTTTGCCGGTTTTGTATTGCGCAACCAGGGGATTGGTATCGGCCACTTTATCGCTGAGCAGAAAAAATTCGACCCGCCCGGGAAAATCGTTTTGTACTGATTGGTACAGATTTTGGATATGCGGCGCATGCGCAGCGCAAGGTGGGCAGCCTACAAAGAAAATTTCGAAAACTACCACTTTGCCTTTTTGCACGTAGTCGGCATATAAATGATGCGTTTTGCCATCAGAATCCGTGACAATAAAATCAGGAGCCTGGGCAACGGCGAATCGAACGATCACCAAAAGGAAAAAGATGGATAGGAATAGCGTACGCATCGGTTGGGTATTCTGATCATGAAACGACTACCTGTTTCGGGATTTGATTTAGTGGGACGAAAGTAGGCCTAATTGCTGATGCACATTCGCTCTTTACCCTAAAAATGTCAGATGCCAGGCATTTGGCTCTGCGTTTTTTGTTAATGGGGATAATCCCTGATAAATATACCGGCGCCCTTATCGTACTTTTGGCACTATCCCTCCAAAAAGGGCTGCCTCGCGTGGAGCCCGATTTTTAATCCGAACACTCGGCGTACATCCGGTTTTTCTGACGCCACAATCATTCTCAACCGACGTAAATTTTTTAATCGGATGAAGACCATCCCACCGCCCGTGTGTCTTCGGACATGCCCCCGCAAGCTGCTATTGGTTTCCGGCAGTTTTTTTCTCTTTCTGCTCGTTGCATCCACAGGTGTACACGGGCAGGTCTGCAATGATCTTTCGCTCGTTTCCTTCAACCAGAACTGCGAGATAGAGATCACGCCCGATATGGTGCTGGAGGGCACACCGGACGATTCCACATACATTCTCCACCTCACTACCCTTTCGGGTGCTCCTATTGGCACCGTGCTTACTGCCGCCCATCTTGGCGACACCGTTCGCGCAACTGTAACCGATACTACCACGGGAAATTCCTGCTGGGGTTTGCTCGTAGCATCTGATCATCTTGCTCCTGTTCTGGTATGCGCAGATATCGTATTACCGTGCGCATTGCCGAGTTTTTCTCCTGATTTTTTGGGTGGTAGCCTTGGCATTTCTACTGCAAATCCAACGGTAACGGAAAACTGCGGCACCTATACCCTCACGTATCTGGATACCTGGTTTGATCTTGGTTGTGCCGATATACAAGACCGAAGTGCTTACATTCAGCGCGTATGGACGGCGATAGATGCGAGCGGCAACCAATCGGTTTGCACACAACTGCTGCATTTACAACGAATACATGCCGCCGATGTACTTTTCCCAGCGGATACGACCGTCGGTTGCGCCAATCCGACCACCGATCCTGTATTCACCGGTCAGCCATATTTTCAGGCATTTGGCAGTGTTTTTTCCTTGTATTCAAAAACAACTGCCTGCGAACTGAATATCGGTTACCAGGATCAGAATTTTCCGCTTTGTGGTGGCGTATATGCGATCCTGCGTACCTGGACAGTACTGGATGATTGTCTGCCAAGCGGCCCGGGAAATCCGCGTTTTCACATCCAGACGATTACCGTGCAGGACAAGTCCGGTCCGGTTTTCCAATGTCCGAAGGATACTGTTGTTTCCACCGACCCGTTCCAATGCAACCGCGCGCTGGACTTGCCGGATGTGGTGCTGTATGATGTTTGTTCGGGAATAGCGGGTATCGAAGCTACCTGGACGGTAGGCGGACAAACCTATTCGACATCCGGGTATTTGTCTGACTTTCCGACCAATAACCCGTGGCATCCCGACACATTAGGCGTTTTGGATTTTGCTCCGAACCTGCCCTCCGGTGAAGTCATTCCGTTCACCTATACCGCTACCGACCAATGCGGCAACACTACGACCTGTTCGTTCCGGGTAACGGTTTCCGACGGCATTCCTCCATTTCCCGTTTGCGACGAGTTTACCCAGGTGGCTCTCGGTATGACAGGTGAGTCGCTGGTATTTGCCAGTACATTCGACGACGGCTCCATAGACAATTGCGCGTCTGTGCGTTTCAAAGCCCGCCGGGTAGAGCCGAACGACTGTCAGGCGAACGATCTGTTTTTCGATCAAGTGAAATTCTGCTGCGCAGATGTAGGAAAAACCATCACTGTCATCCTGCGGGTGTACGATGTGCAACCCGACACCGGAGCTATTAGCCTGAATGCCAATGAGGCCAACGCAGGCGATTGTGAAATACAGGTATTGGTAGAGGACAAACTTAAACCCCTCTGTCTCTCACCGGCGCATGCCGTAATCACCTGCCAGGTTTTTGACCCTACCCTTCAATCGCACGGCACACCGTTGTATGCCGATAATTGTTGTCTGGATACGACATACGAACTCACCCCCAATTACACCCTGTTTGATACGATATGTAATCGGGGTACCATTACCCGAACCTTCCGTGCATACGATTGCCACGGGCTAAGCAGCCAGTGTACCCAACGCCTGATTGTACAATACCAGCAGCAATACGCCATCAAATTTCCGGACGATGTCATTGTAAACGACTGTGATTCAACGGGTGTTTACAGCCCCGAACCGCAGATTTACGGTGCGGTCTGCGAAGGCATCGGCATTTCGTACAACGATGTGGTGAACTCTGCCGGGTTGTTGTCGTGTTACTGGATTGAACGATCCTGGAGGGTGATCAACTGGTGTCAGTACAACCCGAATCTGCCGCTGGTAGAAGTCCCCAACCCCAACCCCGCGCTCAATCCTCTGGATATCCAGAACATACCCGGCCCGGTGGTCGCTCCTGTCGGCTACTACCCGCCGCCCACACAGCGCCGTATTACTGCCGACGACCCGATGCCGACGGATTTCAGCACATTCTGGGCCGCTGCAGCTAACGGCTATTCGTACCGTCAAATCATCATCGTACGCGATAAAGAGCCGCCGAAATTCCGGGGATGCCCCAACCTCAACGGTCCCGTGGAAATGTGCGACCACACGACCAACGACCCCAACTTCTGGAACGCCCCTTATTGGAAAAACCCGCATGTGCCGGGCAGCACCGACTTATGCGAGGGCTTGTCTGATCTTGCCGCAACCGCCAATGATGTTTGCGCCAAAGGCAACCTCAATATCCACTATGTACTCCACCTGGATCTCGACGGCGACGGCGTACAGGAAACCGTCATCAACAGCAACAACCCGCCGCCTGCCGGCATGGTGTTGTTTGGAAATGCCATGACTCCAAATTATAGTGGCGGCGTACTGCGGCAGTATGACCAGCGCCCTGTGCCTGCCGACGAAAAATACCGTTTTACCATTCTGAAAGGCGGTTTCGCCAATATAACCGGCTATCTGCGCTGGGTTTCGGAAAAGGAACCGAACAAATATGTTGTTCCGCAACTGCCACACGGCAACCACCGTATCCAGTGGTATGCCAACGACGGCTGCGGTAATAATGCCCTCTGTGAGTATCTTATTCGCGTTCGCGATTGTCGCGCCCCCGAGCTTATTTGCCTGAACGGTTTGAGCACGGATATGCCCGTGGATCAAACAACCACCCTATACGCCCAGGATTTTTTGTGGTATGCCAGCGACAATTGTTCGCCAATCAGCGAGGTGCTGATCGGTCTGCGCAGGTCCGGCTCCGGGCTTGGTTTTCCGTTTCAACCCGATGGCAAGCCCCAACAAAGTGTCCGGTTTGATTGCGCGGATTTAGGGCCACAATTTGTGGAACTTTGGGCCATGGATCACGCGGGAAACATGAATACCTGCGAAACCTACGTCATTGTACAAGATAACTTTGCCGTGTGTTCCAACACAGCAGGTACCGTGGCCGGCATCCTTCAAACAGATGCTAATGAGGGTTTGGAAGACGCTACTGTCGAGTTAACCGGTAGCCACCTGTCCATGCCTGCAATAAGCGTATTCGCAGTGTCTGATCCATCCGGCGCGTACCAACTGCCTGCTGCACTGCCATTGGGCGCTAACCTGACGGTTACCCCGGTTAAGGACAACGACCCGCTCAACGGCGTGTCCACCTTCGATCTTTCCCTGATTAACAAACACATCCTTGGATTTGGCCCCTTGGATACGCCGTTTAAACTCATTGCTGCCGATATCAACAACAGCCGCTCGATTACAATTCAGGATGTGGTTGAGCTGCGCAAACTCATCCTCGGTATCAACACGGATTTCCCACAAAACACTTCCTGGCGTTTTGTGGACGTGGATTATGTGTTCCCCAACCCGGCCAACCCATTTCAGGAAATTTTTCCGGAAACGCGGCAGATCGCAGACCTGCAAACCAGTCGCCTGCAGGAAAATTTCACTGCGGTCAAAATTGGCGACGTAAGCGGCAACGCCTTGGCCAACAGCCTGCTGAAAACAGATATCCGCACCGCAGGAACAGCTGTTTTTGATGTTGAACGCACGGATGGTCATTCGGATACCAACGTGCGCGCCGGGCAGGAATTTGACGTGTCAGTGCGGGCTGCGGATACCCTTCTGGGTTGCCAGTTTACCTTGGCGCATCCGGGATTGGAGGTCGTGCATGTTGCTCCGGGTACCGGCATGAGCAATGACAATTTTGCTGTGTTCCCCAGCGAGGAATCGGTTACTTTAAGCTGGGACGGGTTAGATAAGCCACGCTTTGTGATGCGTTTTCGCGCCCGGAAAACGGGCCAGCTCGAGCAGATGCTACAGGTTTCGAGCCGCATCACCAAGGCAGAAGCATATCGAAATAATGGAGGAATCCAACGGCAGGAAATAGCGCTGCGCCTGGGTGGCAGCGCGGCTTCGGTTGTGCGCGGACAAGTTTTTGAACTGTATCCCAACGAACCCAACCCCTGGAGCAACCACACCCGCATCCGGTTCTATTTGCCGAATGCTGCAGAAGCAACACTGACCGTGTTTGATCAAACCGGGCAAGCGATTTTTTCCCAAGCAGGCGGCTTCGAAGCAGGTTTCCAAATCATAGAACTTAATGCTGCGGCACTGCCGGGGGCGGCTGGAGCGCTGTATTACCGGTTAGAAACGCCGACGGAAAGTGCTGTAGGAAAAATGGTCCGGTGGTAAAAAGTGACTACTCTGCGCTCCCCCACCCCACAATTGAGTCCCGTCGGGCACGGTAGCGCTCCCAAAATGCAGGAATACAAGCACTTGCAAGGGATGTAGTCGAATTAAACATCACACAAATGCCGATACCGTCGCGGCGGTCGAGGGCGATTTCGCTGCGAAAATCATTGACCGAGCCGCCGTGATATACGATAGTGTCCGCCTCGTTAGTCAAAATACGCCATCCCATACCGTAGTGTGGTTCCAGCGGAATGCCCCAGCGCCGAAAGTAGCGGCGCTCCCCATTTGTTTTGATCGCCGGACGAAATACGGCATCCAGTGTTGCACGGGATACCACTTCCGGGCGGTGTCCAAGCAGGACCACGAGCCACTGTCCCATGTCGGCAGCACTGGCATTTACACCGCCGGCAGGAGCGGCATTGTAGTACCGTTTGGTAATTGTGGCCGGCGCCAGTCCCATGCGGGTATAGACATGTGGCAACGCGATATTCGGATTATGCTGCATACTTTCCCAGTCAGCAGAGGCATCAAGCATGCCAGACGGACCAAATATTTTTTTGGTCAAAAGTTCCCGATACGATTTGCCTGTAGCGGCCTGCATCGCTTCGCCAACCAGAGCGAATGCAGCATTTTGATATGTAAACACTTTCCCGGGAGCGCCGTTGAGCGGCAATTTGGAAAACTTGGCGGCGATGGTTCGTAAATCATAGCCCGCCTCGATCATGTTCGTGTAGGCGTGGTAAGGCAACCCCGTCGTGTGTGCAAGCAAGTGGGTAAGTTGCACCTGACCGGTATTACCGGCAGAAGAAAGCGCAAATTCGGGCACATAGCGCACGATCCGGTCATCCCAATGCAGCGCATCTTCTTGAACTAAAATACCCGTCAGTACACCGGCAAAGCCCTTCGACAAAGACCCGATTCGAAAAACCGTGTGTGCATCCACCGAATCTGGTTTCGAGACCGACCGAAGTCCATATCCCCGCTGAAAAAGCACCACACTGTCCTTTACGATGACGACTGACGCACCGGGGGTATGGGTGGCTGCCAGGGTATCGGCAAAATACTTGTCGTACTCCGCGATGAGCGCCCGCAGGTGGGGATTGCGTAAAGCTGGAGGTGGTGTTTCGTACTGATACACGCGTTCTTGCGAACTGACGTTCGTACACGTTTGGATCAGTACCAGTAGCGGCACGAGCGCGAGCAGCACACACAGCGGTATTTTTCTCATAGGCTGGCAAAGGTAGAAATCTGGCGAAAAAAACCAACCGTGTGTTCTGCCAGTCTTTCCCGAACTTTGCCCCGATGGATCGAATCAATCCAGCCAATCTTGATCATGCGCATCTCTTGCAAAATCATCCGCACAGCCGTTTTCCTGTTTTTTGCCACAGCCGCCTCGGCACAAATGAATTTTTACCCGGAAGAACTTATCGTGACCGCCAAGTCTTTGAACCTGCGCGACCAACCCGACAAGTCCGGCAAAGTGTTGGAGAAACTCCCAAACGGAACTGCGCTTAGCCTCGTTGAGGTAGCAAACGGGGGACAATATGTCGAAGTGGACAGCCTCTCCGGCCTTTGGCTAAAAGTAAAATCGAAGACCAAAACCGGGTATGTATTTAGTCCGTACGTGAGCGGGACCTACTTCTTGTGTATGGATCGGGATATCATGCAGGATTCGCTACCGTTGCTGCAGTGGTATGGTATTTATGTCCGGGATTCTTTTTCCGACGAGTTGCGCAAGATCGAAGTTCGGCTGGAGCGGGAGTTCAACGAGTTTTTTATGGAAGAAGTGGATGTGCTGTACACCAACCAGCCGGACACCGCCAAGTTTATCGTTGGCTCAGCATACCCGCTGCAACCCGGATATGCCGGGAATCTGGGGTTGTTTGGCCCGGATTTAACGTACTACACATCGCAGCTTTCGCCCGGCGCCATGCTCCCGATTCATCCGGGCATGGAAGAAGGTGATGAAACCGAAAAAAGTACCTTCTACCTTGCCGCTACAGGCTGTGCCAATTTTGGCGAATATGATTATGTACACGTGACGGACTACCGGCTGTTTACCATGGAAATAATGCCCGGCACTACATCCTTGCGCCAGGATATGACCGGCTGGGTACAACCCGCCGAGGGCCTCAACCCCAGCGTAGCCCTGATCTGGTACGGCGATCTCGACGGAGACAGCAAACCCGATGCGATCCTCGAAGACGCGCCCTACGAGATTGGCGCCCGTATCTCGCTTTTCCTTTCCTCTAAAGCCAAACCAGGAATGTTGCTGCATAAAGTATGCGAGTATTTCTTTGTCATAGACTAACCCACCAGTCAACAAATCATCCAACCATGTATTCAGATTCTTTTGTCGTAAAAGAACACGGTGAAAACCGCACCACAGCGCCGCATGTGCTGCCGATCTACGCCACTTCTTCGTTTTCTTTTGAAAATATTGACCAGGGCATAGAAATTTTCAAGAACCCAGAAAGCGGACATACCTACAGCCGGTATGCCAACCCAACAGTGGATACGGTGGCACGCAAAATTGCCGACCTCGAAGCCTTCGGATTAGATCTGGAGGCGGAGGGTGTGATGACCTCATCCGGCATGTCCGCTATTTCTACGCTTCTGTTTGGACTACTTAAAACCGGCGACAAAGTGCTGAGCCAGGGTAATTTGTACGGCGGTACTACGGAGTTGCTGCTGGGTATTCTCAAACCCCTTGGCGTGGAAACCATTTTAACCGATCTGCGCGACCTGCAGCATGTGGAAGAACTGCTCTCGCAAGATCCTGCTATCCGACTGGTGTACTGCGAAACCCCGGCTAACCCTACACTCGCTTGCGTGGACATTGCGGCGTTGTCCGATCTGGCGCACCGCCACGACGCCTGGTGTGCCATTGATAACACGTTTTCTACCCCGCTCCTCCAGCAACCTTTCGCCCACGGAGTGGATTTTATCATACACTCCACCACGAAGTACCTAAACGGTCATGGAAACAGTATTGCCGGCGTGATCGTGGGCCGCGACCGGGAGATCATGCGCAAGCAAGTATGGCGTGCCATGAAACTCACCGGCACAAATTGTTCGCCCTTTGAGGCCTGGCTGACACATAACGGACTGAAAACGCTGGCACTTCGTATGGAGCGCCATTGCGCCAATGCACTCGCTCTGGCCGAGTTTTTGGAAAAACACCCCGCAGTAGCGCAGGTGAACTATCCAGGCCTCCGTTCCCATCCCGATCATGACCTGGCCGGCCGTCAGATGCGCGGCGGTTTTGGAGGCATGCTTAGCTTCGAACTAAAGGGCGGCATTGATGCGGGACTGGCCTGTATGAATCGTATCCGTTTTTGCACCCTCGCCCCTACTCTGGGCGACGTGGATACGCTGATCCTGCACCCGGCCTCGTCGTCGCACCTGAACATAGCGCGCGAAATCCGCGAGCAAAACGGCATAACCGACGGCATGATCCGGGTTTCCGTGGGCATCGAAAATGCTGCGGATATTATCGCGGATATCGAACAGGCGATCGGTCACGGATAGAACTTAATCTACAAAACAATCCTACTTTATGGAAAATAACGTGCCCTCCGCCGTGGAAAAGCAATCGAATAGTGCATCAACGTCCCCCCAATCCAAGTGGATAACCGGCGCCCTTGTAATTGCCGTGTTTGTGGCAATCTGGTTGCTGCTGCGCCCGCCATTGCATGAGCGCTTGTACACGGAATACGGTGTTTATCCGAAGGCAGAACTGCTTCTGCGTGGCGGTGGAGATGAAACTGCACCCGATATGAAACCGGTTGCCGATGCATTCAATCGGGGCGAGTACCAAAATGCCCTTGATCAATTGAGTTTGTACTTGCCCAACTACCCCCATGACATAGAGGCGCGTCTGCTTATAGGGCTTTGTTACCTGGAATTGAACAAAAACGAAGATGCACGTGGCGCGTTTCAACAAATTATCCGAAAGCCAAATGCCTGGTCGAGCGAGGCATCCTGGTTTCTGGCGCTTTCCTACCTGCGCGAAAACAGGCGCATGGAGTGCATCCGGGCATTAGGCGGTATCCGGGAGGAGAGCGACCGTTACCCGCAGGCGCTTGAACTCTGGGAAAAAATTAAATGACTATTGTTGGCTGGTGTACTGTTGGGCAACTTTTTCCCGGAAAGCATCCACTCTCTCCGTGCGTTTCCAGCCTTCAGCAGCACACAGATCAACCAGTTCCTTTGTCATTTTTCCGAGTTTGGTATTGGGGTATTGTTGCTGAACGTATTCCCACGTGGACTTGAAATCTTCCGAAACCATGCCGGTTTCAGAAGTAAATGCGGGGGTATTGTCGGCGCCATTCAGCAGTACGAGTTGCATCCAGCGTTCTGATTCCCGGGTTTCTTCCCGAAGGGGGAAGTATGGATTCTCACTATTAAATTTTTCCCAGAAAACGGCAACATCGGCCACCTTGCTCAATGGAATGATGATTCCGCCATCGCTGAATATGGGCACCCGCTGCTCCGACGTGCGCTGGTTGATAAATTTTTGCATGGTCTGTGTGGTACGTGGGCCAAAATACTCCTGATGTTTTTGCCAATCTACCACCGGAAAGATCGAGCCTTCGCTCCAAACAAGCCGAAATCCATTGTCGTCAATGGGTGCCGTAGCGGGGTATTTGCTGTAATCGAAGCGCTCGTTGTACACTGCTTTGTCATCCTCCTCCGTAAACGCCACCTGCTCCGTTATTTTATAAAACTCGCCCTCCACTTCCATCCGTCGCAGGACTTGCTCCAACAAAATGAATGCGGCGTCGGCAAGCGGGCGTGGTGCATCCGCCAGATTTTGCTGCACATAGCCCCAGGCTTTGCCGCCACTGCTAAGGTCTTTGGTGTCCAGTGTTTTCAGAAATGCCGAAAAAGCGCCGATGCGTTCAGTGTCCGGACTGCCGGTGCGAGGGCCTGCATATACCCAGGTGAGCGCACCGCCAAATGCCCAGCCGGAGTGCCGGTCGCCAGTTGTTGCCGTGACCTGATAGTAAGGCGCCCGATACGAGATGCCCCGCAGTTCGATTTCTTCCTGATTCGTGGATTCATTGCCGGCGCCTTCCACTACTTCGCCTTCTTTGAGTTGCGCCAGCACATTCGAGTTCTGATTAGGCGCTTCGCGCAACCGTAGATTTTCAACCTTCGCCGTGTACAGGAAAAGTTCGGGCTTATCCGGTTGATCGGCAACGACGGCAGCCTTGGAAGTATCGGATTTACAAGCCGTAAAAAAAGCTGCCAAGAGCATTACAGCGAAAAGGATGTAGGTTGATCGCATTATTTTTTGTTGTGTTTTTTTCAATAGCGCAAAAGTAGTGCGATGCCGACATTTCAGCTGCGTTACTTTGTCCGGTAAAACAAAGCATCTTTTATGAAAAACCAGTTCGTTCTCTTTATCCTCTTTTTTCCGTGGTTTGTAGCAGGCCAAACCAAAAGCGATCTGAAAATTCTCCATACCGAGCAACAACGATTCGAGGCTATGGAGCAGCGGGACACGATACGGTTGCGCCAACTGCTGGCCGACAATTTGTTTTACCTGCATTCCAATTCCTTTTCCGAAGACAAGTCCGCGCACATCAGCGCCATTGCCGCCGGCAGGCTCATTTATAAAAAAATGCTCCGCGAGCAGGCATCTGTGCGAAGATATGGCCGTACGGCATTGGTCAACGGTATTGTGTTTGTGACCGGCGTTCTGAATGGCAACCCGTTTGAGGTGCGCCTGGCCTATTCGGCGATCTATCGTAAAAAGAGCGGACAATGGCAGCTGCTCAATTGGCAAAGCACCCGAATTCCATAAGAAAAGATGAAATAAGCCCGTCCATTTTGCAACGGACGGGCTTGAAATCCTTCTATAAAAACCTTCTTGCTGTTTTTATTTTTTTTGGGCAGATGGTCTGCCACTTCATTACGATACGGATACTTCCTGCAGCGTACGGCCGCCGGTTACAGTTCCCTGTTTGATGGGGTCGTCGGCAGGTAACGATTCACAGTGTACAAAATCAGCTTCTCCAATTTCGTAGCGTTCGTGAAAACCATTCAGAATAACTTTGATCCCTCTGGAGGGCGCTTTTACGGCAACAAATTCCTTAATGATTTCCAGTACATCATAGTCAATATAAGCTGTGTCTGAAGCATCAAGAATGACCTCGGAGTTGCTCGGAAGGTGATCAAGGGTCATTTTGATGCTGCCTTTGTTGAGGAATGAGACCTCCTGCGAAAGTTTGATTCGGATAAGGTCGCCGGTGTGGTACTCCTCTTCGTGGAAGAAGTACGCGTTTCTCATATTGCTGCGCAGGATGGAAAAAATACTGATACACAAACCGATGGCGACACCAGTGAGCAAATCCGTAAAAACTACCGCAGCTACAGTGGCAATAAACGGCCACCATTGGTACTTGCCGCTGGCCCACACTTCTTTAAAAATGGAAATTTTAGCCAATTTATATCCCACCTGCAAGAGTATAGCTGCCAACGCCGCCAAAGGTATCAGGTTGAGCACCGTGGGTATGGTGAGTACGCAGATAAACAGGAAAACACCGTGAAGGATGGCAGACATTTTGGTGCGCCCTCCGGCATTCAGATTGGCAGAACTTCGCACAACCACAGAGGTTAAAGGCAAACCTCCGATCAGACCCGAAACGATATTGCCGATACCCTGAGCGCGGAGCTCGGTATTGGGGTTAGTGGTACGTTTCATCGGATCCACCTTGTCAATAGCTTCGATGCAAAGCAGGGTTTCAATGGAAGCTACGGCACATATCGTAAGGGCTATCTGGTATACCGCAGGATTGCTCCATTGTGAAAAATCTGGAAGCATGAACTGACCGAAAAAGCCCGACAAATTCTCCGAAACCGGAATTGTAACCAGGTGTTCCGGGCGAATAGCCCAAGCCCAGCCGGTGTATTTGAACAATTCATTTAACAAAACACTGACTGCTACAGCAATCAATGCTCCAGGTACCGGTCCCAATAGTTTTTTAATGTTTGGTTTTTCGCCTAAAATCAAAATCGCCAGTGCAACCAGCGTGACAACCGTGGCGCCCGGGTGAATATACTGCGTGATCGTCTCCCAAAGCGTTGTAAACGTGTTGTTTCCACCGGCTTCGGAGAAAGCCATGTCGCCCTCGGCATCCTTGTCGTAGCCCAGGGCATGCGGAATTTGTTTGAGGATGATAATAATACCGATACCCGAGAGCATGCCTTTGATCACACTCGTAGGAAAAAAATTGGCGATACTACCTGCCTTGGCGAGGCCCAATGCCAACTGGAAAACGCCGGCCAATACCACGGCAAAAAGGAAAATCTGAAAGCTGCCGAGCTGCTGGATAGAAACCAGCACCACCGCCGTTAAACCCGCAGCCGGACCACTCACACTGGTGTGGGAATTGCTCAACCATCCGATCACAACGCCTCCAACAATACCTGCGATCATACCGGAAAACAACGGCGCTCCGGAAGCTAACGCAATGCCAAGGCACAATGGAAGCGCAATTAGGAAAACGACGATCGAGGCAGGCAGATCCTGTTTCAGATTAGCCAATAGTTTACTGTTTAACATGGTTGTTTTTTGTTTGAATACAAGAACCAAAGCATGGCAAGGGCTGGTCAGCCTCATGCCAATGGCAAAAAAATAGATTGGGAAAGAACCGCTTATGCGCGGTTGGGAGGAGGAGAAAAGATGGTAATAAACGCAAGCACCGAGATGTCGTCATCTTGAATCAGATGACTCTTGGCCGTATCGGCCTCATCTTCCGGAACAGAAATTGGCTCCAACAAGTGGTGTGGATGATGGTGCTTGGCTTCTTCTTCCAGAAGATTTGATGCGGGGACAGGAGTTGTTTCCTCTTCAGCAGGGTCTTGGTTTCCCGTGTACAATAGGAATGCTTGCTGCATGCTTGGACAAACTAAACGTGCCACGTCGTTGAGCACCAGGCACCCAACGGCGAGAAAAAGCAAGACACGTAAACCCTTTTGAAATATGACCATGGCAAGAAGAACAAGCAAACGCGAAGGTCGTACTTTTGTTCGGGAGGCCCATATTATTTTATCATAAAGTCATTCAAAATGAAAGCCCTTGTCCTGCAAGAACTTCAAAAACCACTTGTTTATCAGGAAGTTGAATCGCCTGTGCTGTCTGAAAACGAAGTTTTAGTACAAATTAAAGCCGCTGCGCTCAACCGCCGGGACTGGTGGATCACCCAAGGGCAATACAGCAAAATCAAGCTGCCTGTCATCCTCGGCAGTGATGGCGCCGGCTTGCACAACGGAGAATCAGTGGTGCTGTACCCGGCACTCGAATGGGGGAACGATCCTGCAGCGCAGGGCAAATCCTTCCGTGTGCTGGGCCTGCCTGAAAACGGCACCTTTGCCGAGTATATTCGTATTCCCCACGCCAACCTCGCCCCCAAACCCAAGCACCTGACCTGGGAACAGGCGGCTGCCCTGCCTTTGGCAGGACTTACTGCTTTTCGCACACTGTTCACCCGCTGCGCATTACGCCCGGGCGAACGCGTACTCATCACCGGCATCGGTGGTGGCGTAGCACTCATGGCCATGCAACTCGCGCTTGCCGCAGGAGCCGAGGTGTACGTTACCTCCGGATCGGAGGAGAAAATTCGAAAGGCTATGTTATTGGGTGCTGCCGGAGGGGCGAACTACCGCACTGCTGATTGGGACAAACTCCTGAAAAATGAGGTTGGTGGATTCGACGTGATCGTGGATTCTGCCGGAGGCGACGGATTTGCATTGCTTCCGGGCCTGTGCGATCCCGGCGCCCGAATCGGCATTTACGGCGGCTCACTCGGAAAAATAAACAACCTCAGTCCGCAGATTTTATTCTGGAAACAGATCAGCATCCTCGGCGCTACCATGGGTACACCGGATGAATTCACTCAAATGCTGGATTTCGTTTCCCAACACCAGATCGTGCCCGTAGTGGATTCCGTATTTTCCCTGGCTGAGGGCAACAGCGCATTGCAACGTTTGGCGGCTGGAGAACAGTTCGGTAAGGTGGTGCTAACGGTTTAGAGTTTGCCGTCCGGCTTGTTTTTTCAGCCGGACGGCAAACTCAAACGTTTAGAAGCCTTGAACAACTACCAAACGGCCGGTATAGCGCTTTTCACCGGAAGCAATTTCCAGGAAATACAGCCCGGGACGTAGCATTCCACCTTCCAGAAAGATCTGGTTGGCACCAGCCCCTACAGGAATATTTTGCTGCAAGCGTCCGGCTACATCCCACACACGCAGCATGGCATTGGCGGACAGTGGTTCGGACATTTGTACTGTCACGACATCTATAGCAGGATTTGGGAAAATATTCAATGTGCCTGTAACCAGGTCCCGAGCGCCCACGGTGCAATCAAAGTTCGGATTTACAGTCACAGTTGTGGTATAACTACTGGTACAGCCCGTATTCAGATCAGTCACTTCCAGGGTGTATGTGCCGTTCATGGTGGCGCAGTACTCAAAATCCGTAGCACCGGCGATGGGACCGTTAAAAAGATACCACTGCAAACTGAAGTTTGCCGGCAGTGCGGTCGTGTCAATCAGTTCCAGATTGTTCCGGTCGTTGAGATACGTCGGCTCTTCCGGTAGTGGATAGAATTCAACAAAAACAGCATCGGATACAGCGGTACAACCATAAGTATTGGTAACCTGGACCTGGTAACTTCCGCTTTGGTCGGGCAAAAACAGGAAATCTGTAGCGCCGGCGATCGGTTCTCCATCCAGTAACCACTGATTGGGGCCGCCGAACGACGATTGCAACACCACGCCATTAGTCCCGGCACACGCCGTGAGTGTGTTGGTTGCAATTACCGGCGTAATGGGTAACGGATATACATTAACGGTGTCGGTTGAAATAACCTCCTCAATTGGGTTTTCAATATTGAGAATTACCCGAAACGGCCCGGATATCAAGGTATCCCCTCCGCTCAGGATATTGAACGACAAGCTTCCACAAGGGTCGTCGGCGCCCTCCAGCCCGGAATCCTCATCCCAAACCTCAAAGAGGTAATTTTTCTGTGGATCAAGCTTCAGGCCAATCGGAAACGTATATGGAAGCGACGCATTCGGCACGTCCGGAGAAGAGTCGAATATGTTCTGTCCTCCGGGGGCGAAAATCTTCACATAAAGGTCGGGGGCATTGATCAAATCGGAGCAACCCACACTCAGTACTTTGGCGCTCACCAACCGATAGCCTACGGTATCTATGGTAGCTTTGTATTTGACCTCGTATGTGCCCGGTTGAGTGTAGGTATGTGCGGGAGGATTTTCGCCAACATAGGTGGAGCCGTCCCCAAAATCCCATGTATAACTGAACCCGGCCATGCTATCCGACGGGATATTATTGGTAAACGTAACCGTCGTACTCCCGCACCCAACAACATCGGACATGGTAAAACCAGCGGTGGTACTAACTTTGGGGGCAACGTATAGCCGGATTGGAAAGGATGTTTCCTGATTGAAAATGAGCACGGTAGCCTTCAACTTGACGATCATTACAAACGAATCGGAGGTCGTTGGTATGCCGCAAATCTTGATGCAGCCATCTGTTTCTGTGGCTGTTTGGAATACCATCTGGCTGGCTTCCCAAAACAAACCGGGCGGCATATCGTCAATGCCGACAATTTCGATTTTTGAAATGGGTAGCCCGGGAGGTGTTGTGCTGTCCACCGCATTCACCGGCGTAGTGGTCTTGGGTACCCGAAAGGAGATGTCCGCATTGTACGGAGTCCCTTTTTCGCCATCGGGAAAAACGGGCAGATACAACGTGTCTTCAGGCAAGCCGGCCGGCAAACCGATGACACAGCCCGGACAACCGCTTTGGGCGTTCAGGACATCCAAAATAAACACAAAAAAGCAAAGAGAGAGCAGGTGTTGTCGCATAACAACCGGTGTTTTATAGTGAAAGAATACGTTGCCCTGGCAGAGGAAAATGCACTGGGATTAAGAGAAAAGGCAACTACTTTTCAGAGACCGGAAGTACTTGTGGTGGTGCGTATGGAGTACTGTCGTCAACATGGTGTGGCGGTGAACCCATAGTGTCGGGGTGACTTCGAGTCACCACGACACTCATATTGAGCCGCTACGTTTACGACAATAGAGTACGGTAACGAGCTTAGGCCGCGCCAAACGCATCGCTTCATATTAGTTTTTGACTAAGCGACGGACGGATTTCCCGCCGGCATTCCCAAGGGTGTACAGGTAGGTACCATTTGGCAGGTTGGATGCATCGTAGGAAAACTGGTTTTCGCCTTCGTACAGCTGTACTTTTTCACTGAAGAGACGATTACCAAGCAGGTCAAAAACCTCGAACTGGAACATACCATTTTGAGTGGAAACTGCCTCAATAATTGTCTGATGTGTCACAGGATTCGGCATCGCGCGCACCCCGCTAAACGGGCTGCCGGGATCCGAAGACGAGGAAAAGCACTGTCCCTGCTCCTTCAGAAGCAAGTAGTAGTGGTTTCCCGGAGCTGCGTCGCCGGGGAAAATGACCGGAAAAGTGCCCAGAATAGTAGCCACGTTCGCCGTGATACCCAAGTCGAAGGTATCCGGCATATTTTGTGCCGATGGGGTTCCGTGCAACCGGATACATCCCAGGCTCAACGGCTGAAAAATGCAATTAGGCGGATCACACGAGTAGGTCAACCCGGCCGGCAAATTGCTTATGGCATTGGGCGGTAGCGTGACACTAAAGATTTTAACTTTAATTACACCTTGATAATCAAACGAGTCCGGCACAAACACCGTGACGGACTGGTTGTATGATTCGCCAATACAGGCTGTTTTCAGGTTGTAAAAAGGTGAGTCTGGCGAATACGGCGCCGGCGAAAGCAGGTCGCCCGTGACGAGCAGGTTGGAGTCGCGCTCGCAGACTTGCGCGCTGGAAGATGCAAGGCTGAAAATGGTGCAGAAACAGAACAGTAGTAGTACTTTGTTCATACGGTTGAGTGTTAAATGAGCAAAAAAGATTGGTTTGTGTTTCCCGAACAAGCGTGGGTTAGCACCTGCTTGCGCGGTGTAAGTTCCGACGATTTTCGGACTTATTAAAATCCAACCTTGTAGCGAGGAAGATTACGGCAGTTGCACTTTTGGGGAATGAGCAGGTTTGGCCGGGATTATAGGACCAAAAAAAACGAGGAGCGGCATTGCGGCCGGTTCCTCGTTTTGTCCCTGAAAATTGATATTCTAACTCGGCTCAAATTAGCGCTTCACAGCATCCAGCACTGCCTTAAATGTGCGGGGATGGTTGAGCGCCAGGTCGGCGAGCGCTTTGCGGTTCAAACGAATACCTTTCTGGTCGAGTGCATGGATGAACCTGCTGTAGCTGAGGCCCTCCATACGTGTGGCGGCGTTGATACGCGCGATCCACAGGCGACGATAGGTGCGTTTTTTGAATTTCCGGTCGCGGAAAGCATACTGCCACCCTTTTTCAAGGGTGTTTTTCGCTACGGTGTAAACCTTCGAACGAGCGCCGAAGTAGCCGCGGGCGGCTTTCATGATTTTTTTCCGGCGCGCGCGGCTGGCCGGGTTGTTGGTTGCTCTTGGCATGTGTGAAAATTTTTTAGTACAACTCCGGGATTAGCGGTCTTTGACGAACAGTCACGATTTTGTAATCGTAAGTCGTGAATCGCGAATACTTTAAGCCGAAGTCCTCGTTAAAAAATGTGGTTTAGAAACCCTCCTTAAAGGGCTGGTGCAATTAGATGGCCAGCAGGCGCTCAATACGAGCGTGTTCTGTTTTGTCAACGATAACGCCTCCGCGCAAGTGGCGCTTCTGCTTTTTCGTTTTCGAGCTGGCGATGTGGCGCAGCTTGGCCCGATTGCGTTTGACTTTCCCCGTACCGGTCACCGTAAAGCGTTTCTTGGCGCCCGAGTGGGTCTTCATTTTCGGCATATCAACTATTTTTTTTAAAAATGGAGCGCAAAGGTAAAGCGGACAATTTGTAAATGTGCCAAGGAGTTGATTTTTTTCCTTGCCGACAGACACAAATTATCCGCTTTAGAGCAATTATTTCTTGCCGCCCGTTTTTTTCGGCGCGATGATGACCATCATGCGCTTGCCGTCCATGCGGGGCAATTGTTCCGGAGCGCCGTGTTCTTCGAGTTCTTTCAGGAATCGCAACAACAAGAGTTCGCCGCGGTCTTTAAAAACGATAGCGCGCCCGCGGAATTGAACATAAGCCTTCACCTTGTTGCCCTCCGAGAGAAAATTCTTGGCGTGGCGCAGCTTAAACTCAAAGTCGTGCTCGC
The DNA here is from genome assembly GCA_041741155.1 of Saprospiraceae bacterium. Lineage (GTDB taxonomy): Bacteria > Bacteroidota > Bacteroidia > Chitinophagales > Saprospiraceae > M3007. The sequence continues at coordinate 130,113 of JBGSKO010000213.1, forward strand.
CTGTTTCCGGACCAAAACGAATTTCTTTGAGCTGTTGCTTGACCGCATTTGCCTTGAGTTCCTTTTCTTTTTTCCGCTTTTGGTACAGGAACTTGTTATAGTCCACGATCCGGGCTACGGGCGGATCTGCATTTGGCGAAATTTCGACCAAATCCAGTGTCATTTCTTCGGCCCAGGTCCGCAATTGTGTTGTCTGATATACGCCGGCTTCCACTTTCTGACCAACTGCTGTGCTGACCTCTTCGAGGTTATCGCCCACCAAACGAAGCTCCGGCGCTCGAATATGTTCGTTGATGCGGTGTTCGGCTTGTTGTTGCCGGGGAGGAAATGGACGCCGACCACCTGCAGGAGGGCGATTGGGACCGGCGCCACCGGCGCCGGGAGGACGAGGCGGTCCACCGCCTACTGGACGATTTGGGCCGCCAGGACCTGCAGGACGAGGCGGGCCGCCGGGGCGATTCGTGCCGCCACCGCCGGGCTTTGGAGAAGAAGGTTTTAATGCCAAGTAAAAAAGTTGTTTTGTGAACATTTACGATCCGGGTACTAACGTGCAAACGCCGGGCAAAAAAATTGGATACCCGGAATCGCGACCGAATACCCAGCGCTGCATTTTAATGGACACAAAAGTATGTCTTGTCCACGGAAATTTGATTTTTTTTGAAGTAGAAAAAAATTATAGGTTTGCACCGCCGTCTCCCGCCCATCATCTCCCATGACCTACGCCGATATTATTCTCCCCCTTGCTCTGCCCAAACGCGCGTACACCTACACCGTGCCCGACGAACTGCTTGCAGATATCCGGCCGGGTGTGCGCGTGGAAGTGCCTTTCGGCAAAAACAAACTGTATAGCGGCATCGTGGATCGCGTACACCACGACACGCCCGACTACCGTACCCGATCAATTCTCGCCATACTGGACGAAGTAGCCGTGCTCACCGATCGCCAGCTTAAACTCTGGGACTGGATCGCAGACTACTACTGCTGTACCCTCGGCGAGGTGATGAACGCGGCACTGCCCAGCCACCTCAAACTCGCCAGCGAAACCAGACTGGTGTTCAACCCGGCCTATGGCGACGATTTTTCCGAGCTCGACGCCGACGAATACCTGCTCGCCGAAGCAATGCTCATCCAAAGCGAGATCACCATTGACGATGCGCGGAAAATCCTGAATAAAAAAACGGTGTTTCCTGTCGTGCAGCGCCTCCTGCTTTTGGGTGTACTCTCCCTGCGCGAGGATTTGCAGGAGAAATACCGCCCCAAAAAGGTGCTGGCGGTGCGCCTCGCCGAGCCGTACCGCTCCAACCAGGAACTCCTGCGCCCCGTATTCGACGAACTCGCCAAACACGAACGCCAACTCGAAACCCTGCTCGCTTTCCTGCACCTCAGCCGCAGCCGCCCCTGGCTCCGCCGCCAGGAAGTACTCGACAAAGCCGGCACCTCGGAATCTACCCTGCGCACCCTGGTCAAAAAAGAAGTTCTCGAACTCTACGAGCGCGAAGTGAGCCGCATTGCCGGTTTCGAAGACGAACTCGTGGAGGCCGGCGAGCTTTCCCCCCAGCAGCACCGCGCACTTACGGAAATCCACGCCGCTTTTCGCGATAAAAACACGGTACTGCTGCATGGCGTGACCGGAAGCGGCAAAACGCGCGTCTATCTCGAACTCATGCGCGAGGTGCTGCTGCAAGGGGGACAAGTGCTGTATCTGTTGCCCGAAATAGCGCTCACCACCCAGATTATAGGCCGCCTGCAACGCGTGTTTGGCGCCGATGCGGCGGTATATCATTCCAAAATAAACTACAATGAGCGGGTCGAAGTGTGGCGCGCGGCGGTGTCCGGCAAACCCGTCATCCTGTCGGCCCGATCGGGATTGTTCTTGCCGTTCCAAAACCTGCAACTCATTATCGTGGACGAGGAGCACGACCCGTCGTTCAAACAGTACGACCCTGCGCCCCGCTACCACGCCCGCGATACCGCCATTTATTTAGCCAACCTCTACGGCGCGAAGGTGCTGCTTGGCACGGCCACGCCGGCAATGGAAACGTACTACAATGCCCAACAGGGAAAATTCGGCCTCGTGGAAATGCCCGAACGTTTCGGCGGACTGGCGATGCCGGAAATACGGCCGGTGGACCTGCGCGAACAGCACAAGACCAAGCAGATGCAGAGTATCTTCTCCCCTACCCTGCTCGAATCGCTCAAAACAGCCCTCGCAAACGGCGAGCAAGCGATCCTTTTCCAAAACCGACGCGGCTACTCGCCCATTCTCGAATGCCAAACCTGCGGCTGGACGGCCCAATGCCGCCACTGCGACGTGAGCCTCACGTTTCACAAACTCACCAACCGCCTGCGCTGCCACTACTGCGGCTATGTGGAGCAACCGCCCGCCGTGTGCCCTGCGTGTAGCAGCGGCAAAGTCACCCTGCTCGGCTTCGGTACTGAAAAAATCGAAGACGAACTCAAGATTTTCCTGCCCGATGCCCGTATCGGTCGCCTCGACCTCGACACCGCCGGCACAAAGAGCAGCCTGACCACCATTCTCAACGATTTTGAGGAAAAACGCCTCGACATCCTCGTAGGTACCCAGATGGTAACCAAGGGACTGGATTTCGATAATGTGGGCATCGTGGGCGTGCTGGGCGCCGATCAGCTCACGCGTTTCCCCGATTTCCGTGCCGGCGAACGCGCCTACCAGTTGCTCACCCAGGTGGCCGGCCGCGCAGGTCGAAAGCACAAGCGTGGGCTGGTGCTCATTCAGGCCTGGGACCCCGCGCACCCGGTGCTGAAAGAGGTCCAGCGCGGCGATTTTCACGGCCACCTCCGGCGCGAGATGCAGGAGCGCCAGGAGTTTTTCTACCCGCCATTTTCCCGGCTCATCCACATTGCGCTGCAACACAAGGACGACAAAATCGCCTACCTCGCCGCCGATTTTTTTGCCAAAGCCCTGCGCCACAGCATGGGCAAACGCGTACTCGGCCCCGTACAGCCCCATGTACCCCGTGTGCGCAACTACTTCGGCCAGGAGATTCTGCTCAAACTGGAAAAATCGGCGCCCGTGCTCCGGGCTGCCAAAGACCTGATCTTGAAAACCGCCGAGGCCGTGACGAGCAAACCCGGCTGGGGGCAGGTGCGCGTAGCCGTGGATGTGGATCCGGTGTGAGGGTGGCACTTTCACACTCCGAAACGCCTGCTTCACCCGCGATACCGGTGTATCCACGAAGTGCGCCAAAATTGGCATTACTTCTTCAAGACATTTTTGGATTATTCTGCCTACACTTGCTATCGCATTTATGCTTCCGGCCAGAAGTCTGCTAATCCCCAATTTTTTTGCTGTTTCCGTACCCTTTTGTGATTGGTCGCTTTCCGGTTTGTTGTGCTCCTGTGCGGCAGATCGGGTGTTACTTTTTTCTCACAGTAAGTACGTGGACAAAATTATTTAATAAAATTAAATTCACTGAATTGAATAAACAGGTCTTTACCGACGGCCCCCAAAGCCAGTACTGTTGCCAAAAATAGCGATTGACTGCTGATGTAGTCCTCTGGCTTTAGCCAAC
>JBGSKO010000214.1:0-16179 GCA_041741155.1 Saprospiraceae bacterium
CCGAATTTCGACAGGCCATACTCGACTTTTTCAAAAATATCAAAGAGCATAAACAAGCGCTGGAGTCTCTCCTGACGCTCAAATTTCGTATTGCCGGGCTATAATGGTTTTTCGCAAACCACTTTCCGCTGGGTATAAATCACCAACTTTATAATTACTATCCATTTTTGTTATCCAATATTTGCTTATTATACATTTATTTGGGGGCGCGGCCCATATTCCTGGACATTTTAGGAACGAGACCTTCCAGGTTTTGAAAACTGGATGCCCGGAAAACAAAAATGTCCAGTAGTGTGGGTGCTGCCCCTGCCTACGCTGTTACCGTTATTTTTAAAACGCCCACCGCAACGAAAACTGAATCTGTCGGGGCGCGCTTGCGTTTCTGCGCACCAGCAGCCCCGATGCTTTCGAGCCGGTTTGCACCTGGTTGCTTTGCGTGGCATTGTTGGAATAGCCGCTCAGGTTGGCGGCGTTGAACAGGTTGAACACGTCGGCGCGGAGGAACAGGTTGCCGCGTTTTCCAGTGGGTATTTCGTACTCGCCGGCCAGGTCGAAGGTATTGGACCAGGGCAGTCGGTCATTGTTGCGGGTTTCGCCGGGCTGGCGGTCGCTGTTACCCACGTAAGCATCGCCAAAAGAGCGCCCGTCGCCGTTCAGATCGGTCGTTCCGAAAACAGCAGCATCGGGGATGCGGTTGATGGGTTGCCCGCTTTGGAGCAGGGCGGCGAGCGTGAGCGACAGGCGTTTCCAGGGGTAATAGGTGGCGATACCGTTGATGACGTGCGTCCGGTCGTTGATACCCGGCGCCCATTCCCGCTCGAAATTGTTCGCGTCCATCGCCTTAAAATTGATGTCCTCGGTATCGTTTTTCAGTTTCGACAAGGTGTACGTGAGGCGGTAAGCGAGGTTGTCGGCGCCGCGATCTTTTTGAAAATTCAGGCTAAGTGCCGTGTAGCGTGCCTTGCCGGCGGTTTCGCTCACCACCACGTTGCGGGCCACGCCGCGCACGGTGTCGCCGCTGATGACGGCAAAACCGCCCGGATCAATAGCCACAGGGCGGGTGGCATCGGCCAGGGCCTGCGTGCGCACGACCACATTGTCGGGGTCATCGAGCAGGTACGGAGCCGGGGCGTTGAGGTCGCGCAGGCGGAACAGGTTGCGCGATTCGTTGTGCACCACATCCACATAAAACAGGCGGGTGTCGTCGAGTTGTTTCTGGAAGCCCATCGAAAACTGGTGGGTGTACGGATTTTGGTAGCCGTTGGGGTTCAGGATGCGGCGCTCGCCGCTGAACGCCCGGGCGCGGCCGGCCTGGAGTTCGGCGGAGGACGGCCCTTGCAGGTAGGTCACGTTATTGGCCGACGCGCCGATGTTGCCGTCGAAGGTGATTTTATCCAAATCGGTGCCGGCGGGCAGGATACCCTGGTCTTTCAGGGCCTGCAACTGGCGTTTGTAATCGGCGTCCGTAGTGTTTTGCTGGAGGGCGTCGGAATAAACGCCGTACAGGATTTTGTCGTAAAAAATGCCGTAACCGCCGCGCAGGCTGCTGTTGTTGCTCAGTTTGTAGTTGAAACTGAATCGCGGGGCGATGTTGTCCAGATCCCCCTTGTCGCCACCGCCTTTGGACAGGTTGTCGTAGTCGTAGCGCAGTCCGAGGGTCAGGTTCAGGCGGCTGGTGGCGGCAAAAGCATCCTCCAGATAGGCCGAAAAAACGTTTTGGGTGGCGCCGAAGGCGGCCGGGCGCAGTTCCACGTTGTAGGCCAGCACCTGCACATCGGCAGGAATATCGCGCACATCCAGCGCGGCGCCTTTGTTCAGCGCCTGCACGGCGGCGAGTTGTGCTGCGTTGAGTTGCACGGTGTAGCTGCCGTTGGGATTGCCGCCGCCGAGCAGGTCGTGCTGTGCGGAGATGATTTCCGCGCCGGCCTTGAGGGTGTGACGATCGCGGTACAGCGTGATTTTTTGTTGGGCTTGCACGGTGTTTTCGGTGGCGTCGAACAGGTAGCCGGGGTGCCCAAGCTGCGCAGCGGTCACGCCCGACGGGTCCAGCACCGTCACGTTCGGACTGCCGGGGTTGGCGGCGCGCCCGTAGTTCCAGCGGAAGCGGGCGTACTGTACGTTGGTTTCGGATTTGAAGCGGTCGCCGAGGTACGTGTTTTGCGAAGCGAGCAGCACCGAGTTTCGGTCTTGAAAATTAGCTGCCGACGGGAACGCCACGCCGCCTTCCAGGCCGCCGCCCTGGCGGGCAATATTCACCACGCCGAGGTTGGCGCGCACCGAGGAGCGAAAACGGTCGCTCCAGTGGTGGTCTATTTTGGCAGAAAAATAAGAGAAGTTGTTTATGCCGCGCACGGTTTCGTTCACGCCAAGCGCGGGAGAATTGAGCAGATTGTCCTTCAAATCGCGGGTGTACTCGGCATTGAGGTAGTAGAAGGTTTTATCCTGCTTGAGGGCGCCACCCAGTCCGAAGCCGGTTTGGTAGCGCTGAAACCCGTCGCGCACCTGGTTGCCCGAGAGGTCGCGTTGGGCGTAGGGCGATTCGGCGTCCACAACGGCGCCGGGGCGTGTGATGACGAATGCCTCGCCCGTGGTTTCGTTGCTGCCCGAGCGCGAGGTGATGTTGACGATACCGTTGCCCGTGAGGCCGTATTCGGTGGAAAAGTTGTTGGTCAGGACATTGATGTTTCTGGTAAAACCGACCGGGATGTTGAATTTCATGCCGCCGAGGAACCGCTCGTTGTTGTCCATGCCGTCCATCAAATAATTGGTGAACAGCGAATTGGAGCCGTTGATACCCACGTTAGGCGCTTCGGGGTAAAAACCGGTAGCCTGCACGACATTGGGCAAGCGGTACAGGATGCGCGAGATGTCGCGGCCTTCCAGCGGCAATCGTTCGATCTCTTTTTGGCGCAGTTCGGAGGAAACCTCGGCGTTGCGGGCATTGATTTTGGTTGCGCCCCGCACGACCAGTTCGTCCAGCGCAACATCTGTTTTGCGGAAAAGCGGCACCGTGACGGAGGCGTTGGTGGTACTGCGCAACACGATGTCTGTTTTTTGTGTGCCGTAAAACACCGCCGTTTCGGCTATTTCCACGGAGTAGTTGCCGGCGATGGGCAACCCGAAAAAGGCGATTTTGCCCCGGGCATCGGTGTTTTTTTGGACAGAAAACCCGATAGACGGGTTTTGGAGCAGTACCGGGACATCGGCCAGGGGGACGTTGGCGCCGGCCTCGTACACGGTGATGTCAAGGTCAACCTGGGCGGACAGGAATAGCGGCAGGGCAAGGAGCAGGAATGTGATGATATTTGAGCGCATGGGCAGATGTACGAATGGACGTTGAGTTTGGATTTTGGCAAAAATAGATTTGCGCACTTTTTGTCGACGGAAATGCCAAAGAGGGGCAAAGGACGTAAGTTTTTTCCGTTGCCCTTGTCGCAGGTTGGACAACAGAGACAAATTACACCGTGAAACGACAAACAATTACTACCGTGTTAGGTGTTAGGCGGTAAAGACAAGCAAGGTAAAAATGGATGTGCTAAAATTTTCCGAACAACTCCTGTTCCAGGTGCGCAGTCAAAAACCCGTTGCCGCACTGGTAGAGCAGTTGGCGTCCATCCCGCTGGAAACGCTTCGGCTTGCGTTGGACACGGACGACCGCAAAAAGACATTCTGGATAAATTTGTACAACGCGTTTTATCAGTTGCTGCGGTCGGAAAAGCAGGTTGCCAAACCGGCGATATTCCGCCAAAAATTAGTGCTGGTAGCCGGGAACGCCCTGAACCTCGATGATATCGAGCACGGCATTCTTCGGCGCAACCGCATCAAGTGGGCATTGGGGTATCTTGCCGATCCATTCGCGCCGGTACTTTTGAAACGGCTGGCAGTATCCAGTTTGGACTACCGGATTCATTTTGCGCTCCACTGTGGCGCACGCAGTTGCCCCCCTATTGCGTTTTATACGGCCGGGAAAATTGACCAGCAGCTGGAATCCGCGACGCTGTCCTTCCTCCAGAGCGATACAGAAGTTGACGAAGGGAAAAAGGAGGTTCGTGTCACAGCGCTGTTTCGATGGTATCTCGGCGATTTTGGCGGCCCGCGCGGGGTCCGGCGGCTGCTGAAAGAAACGCTCGGTTTAGAAACATCGGGGATGCGCCTGGTTATAAAAAACTACGACTGGACAGAGCAATTTGATGATTTTTCAGGCTAAATCGAGACTACACAAATTTCATGACATGCAAAAAAGCACTATATTTTTTTTCTCCATGCTTGCTATCCTCCCATCGGCCTGCGGCCAAACCAATACCGCCAACCGGCTGGGCCGTTGCGAAAACCCCAAATTTGACCGGGAGGTGGCTGCCTGGCTGAAGTTCACCGTCCCGGCTATTGATGTGGATTCGTTGCGCGGACAGCAGCAGGAAGGGGTAATTATTTTTGATGCCCGGGAGCCGGCGGAGTACGCCGTGAGCCATATCGAAGGCGCAATCAATTGCGGATACGACCATTTTGACCATGTGCTGTTGGACAGCCTTGACAAGTCCCGCCCGGTGGTGGTGTATTGTTCCATCGGTTACCGCTCGGAAAAAATCGCGCAGAAACTGACAGCGGCCGGGTTCACCAACGTCTCCAATCTCTACGGCAGCATTTTCGAATGGGTCAACCGCGGCTACCCGGTTGTGGATGCCGCCGGCCGTGCCACGCCACGCATTCATACTTACAACTCGGCCTGGGGGCGTTGGGTGCGGCGTGCGGGGGTAAAAAAAGTGACCCGTTGACGGTGTGGTCGAATCGGAATCAAGGCTATTTTTTTGAGTTCAGTACCGCTCTGATTTCTTCGGGACTCAACCCGAAAATATCGGCCATTTTTTGGATGTCCGTGCCTGCAGCATGAAATTCGAGGATGGCGCGTTCGATCTTTTTATCTTTCTCCGAGATAATTTTATCCTTTTCCGAGATGACGTTCTCCTTTTCCGAGATGACAGTTTCTTTCGCAGCGATGATGTTTTCTTTCAGGGAGATAAGTCGCTGGTAATCTTTGATTTCCTCGATCAGATCATCTTCCACATCCATACTTTGCCGGACGACCGGGTCGGCAACGGCTTTTTGCAGCCGGCGCAACAACGGGCGATAGCGCTCGGGCAGGGCCTCTTCGCTGACGGCTAAAAAGTGGGGGTCATCTGTGGCACTGGACTGGTCGAACAGGGCGAGCAGTTGTTCCAGTTCGGTTCGGCGCCGGCCTTTCAGGTAGGGAATCTGGATGATGATGCTATCGTGGGTCAGGCTTTCGATGAACGCCTCTTTCTCGTGAATTTGTTCGCCCGTTGCGGCGTCTATGTACCGTCGGTTCACGCGCAGCACGGGCGCCTTGGCGTGGTCGAGTGTGTGTCCCAGAAAATAAATACTGAGAATAGGCAGCGCCTTGCGGTAAGGGTATTCCTGCGCCGGCTCGTGTACTACATTTTCTTTATTGGCATATTGCTCGCCCAAATACCGCCGAAAACGCATGATGTCGCTGGCTAATTTGGCTTTTTGCAGTTCCAGAATGATCAGCTCCTGCCGGCCGTCGGCATCCACGATCCGGGCGGTAAAATCCATACGCAGTACGGCGAGCAGCTCGCCAACCGGGAAATGGTGTTCTGTGGGCCGAAACTCAAGCGAAACAACCTCCTTGCCGATGATGGCCGACAGCAGGAGTTTGGCTACTTTTTCGTCGTTCATCAGGTATTTGAAAACGACATCGTAGATGGGGTTGGCTATTTCTACCATGATGGGTTATATTTTATGCCGAAAGTTATGGCTAAGAGCGGAATAAATTTTCAAAAATGCTGTACGCCGTGACTTGCATCACGCCTCCCGCTCCACAAAGTCCCGCACCTTTGCACCGTCAATTAACATCATTTACAAAAATTAAAACTCGGACAGTATGTTCTTCCAACACGTTTATGACAAGAGTTTGGCACAGGCCAGTTATTTCATCGGCTGCCAAAAAGCAGGTGTAGCCATGGTTATTGACCCCAAACGGGACGTGGATACCTACCTCGAAATCGCCAAGCAAAACAACATGACCATCACCCATGTGGCCGAAACGCACATCCACGCCGACTTCCTCGCCGGCTCCCGCGAATTGGCCGCGCTTACCGGCGCCAAACTGTACCTCTCCGACGAGGGCGGCCCGGATTGGCAGTACCAGTTCCCGCACGTCGGGCTGAAAGACGGTGATGTGATCAAGCTCGGCAACCTCTCCATCGAGGTCGTACACACCCCCGGCCACACCCCCGAAAGCATCAGTTTTCTGCTCACTGACCACCCGGCATCCGATGAACCGGTGATGCTCTTCACCGGCGACTTTGTATTCGTTGGCGATATCGGCCGACCCGACTTGCTCGAAAAGGCAGCGGGACTCAAAGGCACGCAGGACCTCGGCGCCCAACAGATGTACCAGTCCATCAACCGGTTCACCCAACTGGCCGACTACGTGCAGGTATGGCCCGGCCACGGCGCCGGATCGGCCTGCGGCAAAGCACTCGGCGCAGTACCCAGCTCCACCGTGGGTTATGAAAAAGTGCGGAACTGGGCATTCCAGTACCCGACCGACGAACAGGGTTTCGTGCGCTACCTGCTGGCCGACCAGCCCGAGCCGCCGAAGTACTTCGCCATGATGAAGAAGCTGAACAAGGTGGACCGCCCCCTGCTGACGGAAGTGCCCAAAGTGCACAAACTCGACACGGACGCACTCATCGGCAATCTGGCGAAAGGCATCAAACTCATTGACGCCCGCACCAAAGATGTGTTCGCAACCGGCTTTATCCCGGGATCCATCAACATTCAGGGCACCAACTCCTTCGCCACCTGGGCGGGCTGGTTCCTGGAATACGACGAGCCGTTTATGCTGGTGGCCGACGACGAACAAATTGAAGACCTGACCCGGAAACTCATGCGCATCGGCCTGGACAACGTCATCGGCTATGTGGACAGCCCGAACGACTGGGCACAAAAAACCGGCAAACAGCTCGAAACAGCCAACGTGATTACCCTGGACGAGTTTCAGACCCTTAAACAGCAAAACAACCTGCAAGTAGTGGACCTGCGCGGGGTTTCTGAATACAATACCGCACACATCGCCGGAGCTGACAATGTGTTCGTAGGTACCATTGAAAAAAACCTGGACAAGTTGAGCAAGGACCGAAAGGTGGTTATCCACTGCCAGGGCGGCGACCGGGCGACCATTGCGTACTCCATTTTGGCCAAACACGGATACCACAACGTGCTCAACTACAATGGCGGCATGAACGAGTGGATTAACGAAGGCAACCCGGTTATTTCAGAATCTTGATGAAAAACATCGTTTCAATACCGCGTATTTTCCGGGCAGGAGCAGTAGGGCTGGCACTTGTGCTGCTCTCCTCCTGCACGGAAAAGACGCCACCGAATCCAGCCCAGGCCGCGCTCCATCCGAGCGCGGCTTTGGCAAAACTACTGGCAGGCAACCAGCGCTTTCTGAACGGAACGCTTGCCCACCCGCGCCAAACGCACCAGCGCATTTTGGAGACAGAAGGCGCCCAGCACCCTTTCGCGGTGGTGGTTACCTGTTCGGACAGCCGCGTGCCGCCCGAAATCATCTTTGACGAAGGCATTGGCGACCTGTTTGTGATCCGCACCGCCGGAAACCTCATGGATGATCTCGAATTGGGCAGTATCGAGTACGCAGTGGAGCACCTCGGCGCTTCGTTGGTAGTCGTGCTCGGCCATACCGAGTGCGGCGCAGTCAAAGCGTTTCTGGAAGGCGGCGAAGCCTGCGGGCACATCAAAAACATCGTGGAAGCGCTGGCCGACGAAGCGGAAGAGCAGCAGGTGCTGCGCCAAAAAGGCAAAGACCTGCCCGCCTGCATCGAAGGCAATATCTTGCACGGCGTAACTCAGATCAGGCAAGATGAGCCCGTGTTGAGTGAAAAAATCCGGGCGGGTAAACTGGCTGTGGTGCCCATGCTGTACGATGTGCACACGGGCAAGGTGGTGGTACTGGAGTGAGCGTCGGAAGTGCGGGCGGGAAGGCGACAAAAGTTGATGTCCTTCCTGTAACTTTGCATTCAGGTTCGGGAGGCGTGTTCTTGCGGCCTACTTAATAAATTCATTATGGAAGATTTTCGAACATACATTAGCATAAATCCCAACATCCGTTTTGGTAAACCCTGCATCGTTGGAACTCGAATTTCGGTCAGCGACATACTCGGGTGGTTGGCATCCGACATGTCGTATGAAGAGATACTGGAAGATTTCCCACAATTGAAACGCGAACATATACGCGCTGCATTGGCATTTGCTGCAGAACGGAACAACATTAAAATGCTGGCTGCAGCATGAAAATCTTGATAGATGCCAATCTTTCATGGCGTTTAGTAAATCTGCTGAACGCAACATTCCCGGAAATTCTCCACGTCGAACGAACCGGGTTGCCTATTCCTGCAGATGATGTACATATTTGGAATTGGGCAAATTCTGACCCCAATAGCGGGATTTTAGAAATTTACTGATACTTCCCCTCGTAGCTACCGCCGCTGAAAACCACAAAACAAAAAATGCTGCGTCGTTTGAAACGGCGTCAGGTGCGCATCCTCCTGGCACTTGACTTGCCGGAACCACGGCGCAAATACGGCATTCATCTCCGCGCGAGCGTATTGCCGGATATCCAGCCCGCTACATTTTTTAGGCCCATCCGGCGAAAACGTACCCAACACAAAATAGCCGCCGGGACGAACGGCGCGCTGCACCACGTCGGCGTAATGGCCAATGAGCGGCTCGGTGGTCAGGAAATGAAAAGCCGCACGGTCGTGCCAGCAGTCGTACTGTCCAGTCTCGGGTTCAAATTCCGACACGTCACGAACAATCCATTTGACCTTTTCAGCTCGGTCGCCGAGGCGCTGTTTGGCTTTTTCAATGGCCGCAGCCGAGATGTCGAGTACCGTTACGTCTGTGTAGCCCAGGTCGAGCAGGGCATCTGCCAGCCGGCTGTCGCCGCCGCCGATGTCAATAATTCGGGCATCTTTCGGCAAACGAAATGATTCGAAAAACGCAATGCTGGCGCGCGGATAGGGCTGAAACCAGCTGTACTCTTGCTCGGTTTTTCCCGTGTACAGGTTTTCCCAGTGAGACTTGAATCCGGTGTCCATGGTTAGTGATTTTTTTCTGGAGACAACCATTTTTTGCCCATCCAGCCCCAAAACGTCGGGTTTTCCGTGCGGCACCGCATCCGGTAGTTGGCGCCCAGACCGGCCGCCAGCGTCAGCACGCCCACCGCGACGATACTGGCCGGTATGCCGAACGCATCGGCTAAAATACCCGTCAGCAAGGCGCCGATAGCGTAGCCCATGTCCCGCCAAAACCGGAACACACCGAGGCTTTTAGCCCGGTCGAAGGGGTGGGTGTTTTCGGCAATGGAGGCCAGAAAGGTCGGATACACCATAGCCGTACCCCAGCCGAGCAATGCGAGCAGCCCGGCAAACAGCCAGAACTGCCCCACAAAAGCCAGTCCGAGCAAAGCGCTCCCTTGCACCAGCATACCCCAGAGCAACAGGTCTTTTTTGCAAATGAAATCGGACAGCCGGCCGGAGAATAACTGCCCTACGCCCCAAACGGCCGGATAGACGGCCGCCAGCATACCCACCTCCGGCAGGGTCATGCCCCGCTGTACCAGCAGCACCGGCAACAGTCCCCACACCATGCCGTCGTTCAGGTTGTTCACGAGGCCGGTCATGGTCACTGAACCGAGGTTGCGGTGCCGCCAGGTGGTGTCGGTGAAAATATGGCCGAGCCGTTTGACCGAACTCTGCACCGCCTCTGCCGCAACGTGCGCATGCGTATCGCGCACCAACAGCCAGGTGGACAAAATGCCGGCCACAGAAAGCCCGACGCCGAGGTAAAACGGGTAGGGCCGCAGCCCGTACGCGCCGGCCAGCCAGGCGCTGGCAAATGCCGCCGCCGCCACGGCGAGGTAACCCGCAAATTCGTTCAGGCCCATGGCCAGACCACGGTCGCGCTCGCCGGCCAGGTCAATTTTCATCACCACCGTGGCCGACCACGCGAAACCCTGGTGCACGCCCAGCAGCAGGTTGGCTGCCACCACCCAGCCCCACGATGGTGCAAACATCAGCAGGAACGGTACCGGCAGACCCAATGCCCAGCCCAGCAGCAAGAGGTTTTTGCGCCCGATGCGTTGGGCCAAAACGCCCGTACTCAGGTTGGCTAAGGCCTTGGCTACGCCAAAAGCCACGATGAACGACAGGATAGCCGTTTTGGCGGCAATGCCGAACTCGACCTCGGCTAATTGCGGCAGAATACTGCGCTCCATGCCCACCATGCCGCCAACAAAAGCATTGATGATGACTAGCAGGGTGAACTGTCGCCAGTTTTGGCGCAGGCCCAGTTCGACGGTTGCGTTGGATGGAGTAGCCATTAGTTGTAGTCTAATTGAATATCGAGATAACTTTCTTCCAGACGCAGCGCCTTGAACCCGTTGGCGTGAAGCAGTTGCACGGCCTCGTCGGCGTAGGTGCAGAACGGCCCCCGGCAGTAGGCGATGATGGTTTTGTCCCGCGGCAGTTCGCCGAGGCGTTCCCGCAACTCCTGCACGGGAATAGAGCAGGCATCGGGCAGGTGCCCGGCAGCAAATTCGTCCGTCGGGCGGACATCGAGGAACAGTACCCCGTCGTTGGCGGGCAGGGTTGCGTAGGTCAGGCTGCCGGGACTGCCCAGCGTTTGCCGGAACCGCTGCAGCGTCACCTGTACGGCCGGTTCCTGCTCCTGCGCCAACTCGCGCAGGGCTTTCCAGGCCGCATAGGCCTTCAGGCCGTTCAGGGAATAGAAGACGAACGTGCCCTCCCGCCGGCTGCACACCAGGCGCGCGGTTTTCAGTACCTGCAGGTGCTGCGAGGCATTGGCTACCGTGATGGCGGTTTGCGTGGCGATTTGCTCCACCGTTTTTTCACCATTGGCCAGCAGGTCAATAATTTCCAGCCGATTGGGGTTGGAAAATGCCTTGGTCATGCCTGCAATGGCGGTGTAGATGGTGTTTTTGAATATGCGTTTTTCCATGGGGCAAAAGTAATTCAAGTATTCAAGCAAATTATTGAATATGCGCGACCAACCTGATACCCGGACCGAACTCCACCGAAATGGTCATGCACTGCGGCCACGAGCGGGCAGGCTGGAAAGGGCTGATCGTGGCGGGGGTTTGCTTCATCCTGCCTGCCGTGCTCATTACCGCTGTTTTCGCGTGGGCGTACCAGCGGTACGGACAGTTGCCGCAGGTCGAAGCCTTTGTTTACGGGATAAAACCGGCCGTGATCGCCATCATTTTGGCGGCGCTTCTTCCACTTGGGAAAAAAGCCCTGAAAACGGTGGAACTGGGCATTCTGGGCGCAGCAACTGCCGTGGCTTGCCTGCTCGGGGTACACGAAATACTGGCCCTGTTTGGCTGCGGACTGGCGGGTGTAGTGCTGTTCTGGATCAAAAACCGGGGCCCGGCGTTGCACGGGTTGTTTCCCTTGGCGCTGCTGCAAATCACGGCGCCCTTGCTGCCGGTGAGCAGTCTGAAAATTTTCTGGATATTCCTGAAAGTCGGCGCCCTGCTGTACGGGAGTGGCTACGTCCTGTTTGCCTTTCTCGATGCGGAACTGGTGCGCCGCGGGCTGCTGACCCAGGCACAATTGATGGACGCCGTGGCGGTCGGGCAGTTCACCCCCGGCCCGGTGCTGTCCACCGCGACCTTCATCGGCTGGCAAATGGACGGCATAAGGGGGGCTTTGGCCGCCACGGCGGGCATATTCCTCCCTTCTTTTTTGTTTGTAGCCCTGCTCAACCCGCTGATCCCGCGAATGCGGAAATCGAAAGTCCTGTCGGCTTTTCTCGATGCCGTCAACATTGCCGCCATCGCCGTCATTCTGGCGGTTTGTATCGAAATGGGCCGGGCCGCGCTGACGGACTGAAAACCCTGCTCCTCGCGCTGCTCAGCCTGGGCGCCATGCTGGTTTTTAAAAAAATGAACAGTGTGCTGGTGGTGCTCGGCGGCGCGGTACTGGGGTATGTCCTGACGCTGGTGTGACGCGACGGCGCAGGGACAACTCCAGCAAGTACCGCAGAAATTATTGCCCTTTCTGGCTGGAGCACGATAAAACCTTCGGGCGTTTGCCTGTTTTTTCTACTTTTACGGAAGTATTCACATCCTCCACTCATCTAAATCACTACCAATGAAAAAACAAACCAGCACTACTGCCGCTCAACGAACAAGGGGGGGGGCAAACGCCTTCATTTCTCAAAACCGCCCTAATTTTTTTCGCCATGCTCGCGCTTAATTTTTCCGTGCGCGCGCAGACGTTCAACCCGCATTACACGGGCCCGTACGCAAAAGTTGAGGGCAAATTTTTCATCCGCCTCTACGTCGTGTATTGTCAAATATCCACGGATACCTGGGCCGACAACCTGGGCGCTATAGAGCTTCAGCGTCGAACTGCCCGCACATTTGCCATGCTGAATGCCGCCTTCAACCAGCACGAAATTTATTTTGTGCCGGGTGAGCCCGAGCAGGGAGAATGTTTAGAGGTATTTACACAGTACAATCAAGAGCCATTGCCGGAATACTCGGATGGTTTGACTATGCACGTTTTCTCAGATGACAACCAGAATGCTCCCCAAGCTACCGGCAATGTATATGCAAACACGATCCCGGCGAGAAAATTTTGGGTGCGTGGCAAAGAGGGCGCCGACCCCGGCAGCAACCTTCCGGTTGTAATACACGAGGTGGGTCACTGCCTCGGCCTGGCGCACACATTTGCCTTTACAACTTCAAACAACAATTACGACGGCCCGAGCGCCTCATGTACTTCTTCCGGCAATTGTGACACAGGTTTCGGTTCCGACCCGGATCAGTGCTGTGGCGATATGGTGGGCGATACGCCCAAACACGGAATAAGCACCTCCATTGTCATTTCCGGCGATTGCCAAACTTCCACAACCCCCACAGGTATATCACCTGCTATTTTCAAGAATTATATGTCGTACAGCTACCCCACCCGTTGCCGCGACCACTTTTCGGATCAGCAGGTACTACGTATGCGCAAATACTTAAAAAATGCTTCGATACTGGCCCCGATGCTGGTTGATCCCGAGGTGATCGCTACCGGTACGCCAGTGACCTGGAGCACACCAACAAGCAAATTTACAAACATCGAAGTGCCTTCAGGGGCCACGCTTATTATAAACGACGTGCTGGAAATGGCTCCCGGAACGTATATCATTGTTCGTAGAGGCGGTACGCTAATTGTAAATGCTGCGATTACTGCTGGATGCGGCGACATGTGGAGCGGAGTAGTCGTAGAGGGAAATGGCAATTTTCCACAAAAAGAGACCAATGGGCAGCCATCGTCCAATCAAGGACGCCTGGTGTTAAATACAGACGGTGTATTGGAGCATGCCCAAACCGGTATAGGTGTGTATGACTTTGAAAATCCGGACGACGCTGACGATGGCGGAGGCATTATCGAGGTTTTTGGACGAATACGCAACTGTACAAAAGGGATTCAATTTGAACGCTATCGAAACGCGAATACGCCGAATGCAAGCATCGTCAGCGGTGCATTTTTAACGCTTGACGGTAACTACAGGGGCACAACGGCTGCGCAACCAGAGTTCCTTCATTTACGCGAGATAAACCGACTGGATATTTGGGGTACCTGGTTTTACGATAACCGTACTCAAAACTGCACTGGACGAACTTCGAGGGCCAAAGGTTTGGTAGCTGATGACGCAGCATTCCGCCTCCGTTCTTCGCTCTTTCGGAATCTTGACCGAGGCATCCTGAGCGATCCACTCAAATCCGGCGCTTACGGGGCGTACGATGTTCAAAACAGTACTTTTATAAATTGTTACACGGGCATCGAATCCAACCTGCCGGACCCTTTCAGCATTACCGGCAACTATTTTGGAATAGGCCGCCCCCCGGTGTGTCCGGTGGTTACTGCCGCAAATGAGCCGTTTGTCGGGATGCAAATGCACGGATATGCTTTGCCACAAGGTATCACACTAACAGAAAATGAGTTCCAACCCGAAGACAGCGACGAAGACGAAACACTGATTGGTACTGACTGCTCCGGCGCCGGAAGTATGGAAAACTATATCCGGAAAAACACCTACCGGGACCTCAACTTTGCCAACCGCGCCTCCGGCAACAACGGAGGTCCTACCGGCCTGCGCTACGAATGCAACGAAAATTATGACAATATCCAAGCCGACTTTTTAGTGACAGCTAACGGATCGGTTAGGGGGATTCAAGGGGATATAAACTCTGATCTTCAATCCAGTACCGCTGCGGGTAACCGCTTTAGCGATGTCGGATACACGTGGTTCAATGATGGCGCTCCGGTTACCTACTATTATTGGGAAAACATACCGGAGCAAGACCCCAATTTAGGGGCAATGTTCACAGGGATAATAATAAAAGAGGCAACCGTACCAAATCCCAATTGCTCTACGGGTGTACAAGAATGCCCGCCTCCTTGTGAATTAGAAGAGACGGAGACCTGGAAAGACCAGTTTTTTCAAGAGAAAACAGATTGGTTATCCAAAACGGCCCAATACGATAATCTGACCGACACCTCGGCGCAAGCCGCCTTGCTGCGCGAAATCATGGCGCACCGCTCGGCGATGGACATATGGGGTGGCCGCGTCTTGCGGGATTTTGCTTTAGACTCTACGGGTACCAAGTCAGACTCCGTGTTGGTGTGGATGGAGCATTTACACACCTATGAGGCCGACCTGCGGCTGGCTCGCCATGCTTTTTTCACAGGCGACTCCATCGGTTATGCACAAGGACTGAATGATATCCCGATACGCCACAACCTAACCGAGGTACAGGAGGATGAACTAACGGACTTCGCCGATATGCTGGAAGTCGTGCGCCCACACACGGATACCGCAGGATACTGTCGTCGCTTGCCTAAGACAGCGCTGGATAGCCTCGAACAGTGGGCCTCAAATTGCAATGAGCCGGGGTTCATTGCCAGAGTACTACTGCTACGCAACGGCAGAGAGACTGTATCCAATTGTGGTGACACGTCGGCACAGCGGCCTGTGCCCGCTCCGACTTTGTCGAATGCTTATGTAGCCGTTGCCGGCTTGCGCATATTCCCCAATCCGACTAAAGAACTCTTATTTGTAGAACTTCCTCAAAGCTCTTCTCTTGTTAATATATCGTTGTATGCTCTTGATGGGCGTGTCGTGCTGGAGCGTACCGTAACTTCATCCACAATAGTGGATTGCAGTAGGCTGCCACAGGGTATCTACGTATGCCATGTTATGGATCAATACGGCATACCACGGGTCGCTAAAGTAGTAATTTCACATTAATACTCACTCGGCGAGGTAAGTCATTTGAATGACCTACCTCGCCTTAATTTCATTTAGCTATGCGTTACATTCTCGCGTTGCTATGGGTGGGTATTTCATGGTCGTGCTTCGCACAACAGGTATTTAACCGCGCCTATAACTTTGGTACTCCCATTAATTATATTGAAAATTTAATCGTGCACCATGATACAATTGTCGGTTATGGTCTAACCTTTTCGGAGTTTCCACCCTACAAACAATGCCTTTTTATTGCCCGCTTCGATTCTAACGGAGTTGTGCTTGACCATAATTTGATTTGTGACCCTTTGGGTAGTCATCTGACCATGGCGATCAATTGGTCTGAAATCATAGTTACATCTGATGGTGGCTATGCACTCACTGCATCGGCATTTGATCGGCACGATGGGCTGTTTGTCAAATTGCGCAACGACTTGTCCATCGAATTCATGCGGGAATACCCCGACACCATCAATTTTGTGGAATTTTACAATGCCGTCATTGAACTGTCAGATGGATACCTTTTGGGCGGATATGTGCAAACGCCAAACTATTTACTCCAGGCATTTCTTCGGCGCGTAGATAAGAATGGCATTTCCAATTGGTTCTCTTACTACGGGGATTATAACGCTACTGATCTTTTTTCAAACTAAGTACGTGGACAAAATTATTTAATAAAATTAAATTCACTGAATTGAATAAACAGGTCTTTACCGACGGCCCCCAAAGCCAGTACTGTTGCCAAAAATAGCGATTGACTGCTGATGTAGTCCTCTGGCTTTAGCCAAC
>JBGSKO010000215.1:0-36974 GCA_041741155.1 Saprospiraceae bacterium
ATTTTGCAGCGTCTGCGTCTGCCTGGCAGATGTGTACAATTCGGAGAGGCATTGTATTTAAGTTTAGCAACTCAAATTTACATGTCTCTCCTTTTTTTAACTATTTCCCTCATGCTGAAAACTTGACGGCGTGAGGTATAAATCGGTGAAACGGGATGATGTCCGGGTTAGGTCGCTCGTATTTCGGTGCAAAAGTAGCGTTTTTATACGCTGTACAGCCCGAAATACAGGCTTTGCAGCAGCCGCTAAAACAATGTTGCAAAAAAAAGGCCAATATGTCAGTAGTTTTGGCCCGGACTAACAGACAATAAAAAGTATGAGCGAGATCGAGAGCTTTTTTAAGTCCGCGTTCTCTGTTGACAATGTAATTTTCGGGTTTGACGGCGGCGACTTAAAAGTACTACTCATTCAGCGGGGGGCGGCTCCTTTTAAAGGGAAATGGGCCTTACCCGGCGATTTGGTATATCCAAACGAAGACATAGATACCGCAGCGGAGCGAGTGCTGGAACAACTCACCGGCCTGCGCGGCGTGTACCTGGAACAGGTAAAGGCATTTGGCGCCGTCAACCGCCACCCCTTGGGGCGGGTGATAACTATTGCGTACTATTCTCTGATCAAGATCAGCGATTACATCGTCACGCCCGCGTCGTTTGCCCAGTCGGCCCGCTGGCATTCTATTCCAGAGGTGGGCGAACTGGCATTCGACCACAACGAAATTCTGGACACTTGCCTGCGTCGGCTGAAACTAAAGGTGCGCATGGCGCCGGTGGGCTTCGAACTGTTGCCGCCGAAGTTCACGCTGACAGAGTTGCAACAACTTTATGAGGCTATTCTCGTTGAAAAATTGGACAAGCGAAATTTTCGCAAAAAAATCCTCTCCATGAACCTCCTGCTTGATCTGAACGAAATGCAGGAGGGCGTTGCACACCGCCCCGCCAAACTGTACCAGTTTGACAAGGATATTTACCAACAGTTTGTGGCAGAGGGATTCAGTTTTGACCTTTGAAATACAAGATCTTATGGCCGAAAAAAACATGGACAACGTCACGTTTTCCTACGGTGGGAAACAAATCAAGATTACCAAGAGCAAGACCGACGCCGCAGTACAGTATACCCGGGCGCACGAAAGTGAGCCGGCCAAGCGTGGGGTACTTGCGCCACCAGCCGTCGAGGGTTTTGAGGTCGTTTCGGACCAGGAAAATATCGGTGGCACGCTGGATGCCCTGCGCGAACAGCCAGATGTAGCTGTGGGTACACATATATGGAATGTCGAAGGTGCAGAAGATACACCGCTCATTCCGACGGGCAACTTGTACCTGGAGTTTGTTCCGGGTACCGACGAACAGTTGCAACTGGCTTTGCTGGACCAGATGGGCCTCAGTATCAAGGAGGTTGTGGGACCGGGAGCTTTTCGAGTGAGCGTGACGCCCGCCTCGCCCAACCCGATCAAGTGCGCGGTAGCCTTGCAAGCCAACGAAACCATTGCCGTTGCCGAGCCGGAATTTGCTGCCGCGCCGGCCCAATGGGCTTTCTCTGCTCCCTCGGGGCGTTTTGTTGCCTCGCAGTGGCATTTGGAAAATAACGGGCAGTCCATACCTGCCGTGGATGTGCCCAATGCGATGTATGCCGCATCCTATTTCAGGCGTGGCGCCGATGCCAAAGTACAAGAGGCATGGCGCTACCTTGGCAGCCTCGGCAGCAGCAGCCTGAAGATTGCCGTCATTGACACCGGTTTTGCAACAGACCACCCGCAACTGCGCGGCGACGGTACCAAAATCCGCAACCCGTACAACGCTGCCGCCCGCAATACGGACGTGTCGCCGTTTGTGCGCATGAGCAACGGCTCGTTTGGTGTGATGAGTCACGGCACTTCCTGTGCAGCAGTAGCCGCCGGCGCCTGGGACGCACAAGGCATTCTCGGCGCAGCACCCAACGCCCGGCTTATCCTGATCAAACTGGATGTACTGACCGACGAGGCGATCAAAAATGCGTTCGAGCACGCCATGCTCAACGGCGCCGACATCATTTCATGCAGCCTGGGCTACCCCTCGCCGGTGCCGCTTTCAACATACGTTTCCAACTACCTGGCCAAAGTAGCCCGGGAAGGGCGCGGCGGACGTGGTATTCCCATGTTTTTTGCTGCCGGGAACGCCAATCCGGCCTCGAATTACCAACCGCGGCAGGTCAGCGACTTTGCCGCACACCCCGACGGCATCTGCGTGACGGCTTCCAACAGCCTCGACGTGCGCTCCAGCTATTCGTTTTACGGCCCCACCGCTTTTTTGTGTGCGCCGACCAACGGCGACGGCGGGGTCGGCATCACAACCGCTACCTGCGATATTGGCCGCGACGGGCGTTCGGTGGTATTGGGCTACACCAGCGGCTTTGGCGGCACATCCAGTTCGGCGCCGCTGACAGCAGGTATCTGCGCACTCATGCTCACTGCCAACCCGAACCTGAGCGTAGGCGAAATCAAAAATATCCTGCGCCAAAGCACGGATAAAATCGGACCTGCCGGGACGTACAACCAGGCCGGCCACTCTCTTTACTACGGCTATGGGCGCGTAAATGCCCTGCGTGCCGTGCAAATGGCTGCGGCTGCCAAGAGCAACACGACAACCACCACACCAGCGACACCCAAGCCGACAGCTCCCTCGGCGCCAGTTACTGCGGTTTCGCGCGGACGCGTGGTGTCCCGGTTCCTCAATGTGCGCTCCGGACCGTCCACCGCGCATGCTGTGGTGCGGCGACTGAATCAGGGCGATGTCGTGAACCTGTTGGAAAAAGCGTCCGGCTTCTGGCGGATCGCCACCAAGGAATTTGTCAGTGCCGACTATATCCAGGTATTATCGGCAGTACCCACTGCGCCGGCCGCTTCCCGCAAAGGAAAGGTGACGAATTCGTTTCTGAATGTGCGCTCCGGGCCATCCACCGCCTATGGTTTGGTTGGCAAACTGAACAAAGGCGACACGGTTGATATCTTCGAGACCAGCCGCGAAGGTTGGCACCGCATCGGTGCGAACCGGTGGGCGTTGGGGAGTTATATCCAGATTGTGTAAAAAAGGCGAATGATCAAAGAGCAGCCAGAATATGCTGCTCAATCCGCGCCAGCGGGTCATCTGACAAGTCTTTTTTAAATGCCTGACCGGTCACCTTTTCGTACAGTTCAATGTAGCGTTCGGAGATTTCCGTCACGAAGGCATCGGGCATTTCAGGCATTTGCTGGCCGTCCTTGCCCTGAAATCCATGTGCGATGAGCCATTCCCGCACAAATTCTTTGCTTAGTTGCCGTTGCCGCTCGCCGCGTGCCTGGCGTTCGGCGTATCCGTCGGCGTAGAAATAGCGGGAACTGTCCGGTGTGTGTATCTCGTCCATGAGCACCACCTGACCGTCTTTTTTTCCGAATTCATACTTGGTATCCACCAAAATAAGCCCCTGCCGGGCGGCCATTTCGGTGCCCCGCTGGAACAGGGCGCGGGTGTAGGCCTCCATCTGCTCGTAGTCTTCGCGGGATACGATGCCCTGCGCGAGGATTTCCTCTCTGGAAATATCCTCGTCGTGCCCGGCATCGGCCTTGGTGGTGGGGGTGATGATAGGTTCGGGAAACGGGTCGTTCTCGCGCAAGCCCTCGGGCATCGGCACGCCGCTGAGTACGCGTAGTCCGGAGGCATACGTGCGGGCTGCATGGCCGGCCACATAGCCCCGGATCACCATCTCTACCCGCAGCGGTTCGCAGCGGTAGCCGATGGCCACATTGGGGTCGGGGGTGCTGACGAGCCAGTTCGGGCAGATGTCGCGGGTGGCCTGGAGGAAATACGCGGCGATCTGGTTGAGCACCGCGCCTTTGTACGGGATGGCTCGGGGCAAGATGCAGTCGAAGGCCGAGATGCGGTCGGATGCGACCATAATGAGCCGGTCGCCCACACTATAGACATCGCGGACTTTGCCGCGGTAAAAGGCCGTTTGGCCGGGGAGTCGGAAATTCGTTTCTCGAATAGCGGGCATTTGTCCGTCTTGAGTTTTGAGTTAGCGTGGCGCAAAGATCAAAACTTCTTTCTCAACTCGTGGATATTCAGCCCAACAGTTAGGCTGACATAATTGCTGGCGAGGTCGAGATCTCGCAGGGTGTTCTTGCCGCGCACGACGGCAGTGCTGTTCAGGCTTACGACCATGGGTTTGAGGCGCCAACCGATGCTCCAGGCCATTTCAGTAAAAAACAGGGGCGAGTCTGTTTCCAACAATTCGATGCGTTGCGTTTCCACCTGCCCGACCCGGCTGTTGATGTTGCCATCCAGATAGTTTACCCACCCGAAGCGGATGCCCGTGCCTACTTGAAAGCGGTTGTATTTCAGGCTCAAGGCTGGCTGGATGAAATAGCGCTGGTACCGCCAGTCCGATACAAAGACCTCCGTGCTTGGCGGGTCGGAATAAGGGGTGTACCGGTTTTCGGTATGTCCTTGACCGAATCCCGTAAACAGGCTCAGCAGGTATTCTTTTTCCGGTCCCACCTGATAATAGCCCCCCACAGCACCCTCGGTAAGTCGGGTTTTCCCCGTATAGGCTGTTTGTTCAAAAAAAGAGGATATCGGTAGCGTAGTACTGGTCTCTCCTTTATAGCGCAGATCAAAATGATTGACCATAAGTCCCAAATGTTTGATGGGACTGTACGTTGCCTGCGCTTCCCAACCCGTATTCTTGCTCCCGGTAGTCAAACCTCCCGTGACGGTTCCCTGCCCGGCCTCGGTCAGCATGGAAATGTTCATGGTATTTGGGGTGTAAAAACGGTTGGTGGTGCAGGCGGAAAGGAGGAGGGCCAGCAATGCAACAACGAGCAACGGAGCGCGGAAGATCATAGCAATGTGAAGGTTGGAGGGTTTCTGGTTAGAAGGTTGGAAGGTTGGAAGGCTGCTGGTTGGAAGGGCAGAGGGTTGCTGGTTGGAGGGTTGCTGGTTAATACTTTATCCGCAACCTTCTAACCTTCCAACCAGGAACCTTCTAACCAGCAACCTTCTACCCCTCCAACCAGCAACATTCTAACCTTACTTAAACGGATTTGCGTATCGTTTTTCCGTCAGCAGTTGCTCGTCGGTGAGCGTGTTGAGGAAGGCAACAAGGTCGCTCTTGTCCTGGGTCGTGAAGTTTAAGCGAGCGGGGGCATTTCCGACTCGAAGTTCCGGGCTGAGGTTCGGATGCAACTTGATACCGGTGCTGTAGTGCTCGATTACTTCTTCCAGCGTGGAGAAGCGTCCGTCGTGCATATAGGGAGCTGTGAGCGCGATATTGCGCATCAACGGCACTTTGAACATACCCATATCGGCAGACTGGCTGGTGATGCCGCCTACGCCGGCGTCGGGGTAGGTTGCGTCGAGGCCGTTGTTTGCCTTCATTTTTGGCGGACGGCCCTGCGTAGGGCTGTGGCAGGAGGCGCAGTTGTCGAGATAGATTTTTTTGCCGCGGTTTTCGGCTGCATTGAAGCCGCTGAAGTTGGCGTATTCCGCATTTCCGTACACGTTGTAGCCGATGGTTTTTTCTGCTTCCCGGTCAAATTTGCTGCGGTAGGAACCGATCGCGTTGACAAACTCGCCAATAGCTTCCGAAACACGGGCAGCGGTCACTGTTCCGTCATTGAAGGCCATGCGGAAAAGCGGCTCGTAGTAGGGCTGTACTTGTACGGCATTCACGATGTCGGCGTGGCTCATGTCCATCTCCTTGGGATTGGCCATAGAGGCGAGGTTTTGTTCGGAAGCCGTATTGGCGCGGTTGTCCCAAAAGAAGGGAATACCCGAAGGGCCAAACAGGTCGGTGCCGTAGTAGGCCGAGAAGGAAAGTACGGAACCCAGGGCGATGGAATTGCGGTCGCCGGCGCGGTCAAACACGCCGCGGCTCACGGCGCTATTGTCCGAAAAAGCCAACTCCTGCTTGTGGCAGCTGGCGCAGGAAATTTTCCCGTCTTTGGACAAATTGGTGTCGTAAAACAACACGCGACCGAGAATGGCCTTGTCCTGCTGGACGGGCCGGGGCGCCAGGCCCAGAGACGTCAGGTGCTTAGGCAATTCGGACAGGTAGTTGTCGGGCTTGTCTGGCAGATTGAGGTACTGCGAGATCAGGGCATAGTCCGCCGGTTCGTAGTAGTAGTAGTTAAAGTCCGATTTTTTGTTGCAAGCGGCGGCCAAAAGCATGGCGCCGAAGAGGGTCAGTGCGACGTGGAGTTTCTTCATGGTTGAAAATAATTTGGTGAAAAGAACAGGACAGGAGCAAATCGGGGGTAAAAGTATCGTGTTGCGCGCAAACGGTGCGGCCACTCCGGGCAGATACACATTAAACTTGCGTTAAACAACTGACCTTCCCATGACGAAAGACGAGCGCAAAGGGCTGCCTGGTTGGGTAAAATTTTTAATCAGCTCATTTTTTTTGCTGAACGGGTTGGGGGCGCCAGAAATAGTCGAGTTCGAAGAGCACGGATAATCCTATGGTATAATCGGCAAAACCGAGGATTTCGGGTGAGCGTTTCTGATTGATATTAAGGTGGGTGTTGATCCAGAACGGGCGGTAGCCAAAGCCAAAGGTAATTCCAGCTTCGGGAATATAAATCGGTGAAGCTTGTTCGATCCGCGCGATGGTGCTGATGTGCGGCTCGCCGATCTGGTAATCTATGTCACCGCGGATGTATTCCAGTTGGTTGAACCGCATGGCAAGGCCAAGACGTAACGATTTGCCCTGCACCGCGATCGCCGGCTGCAAAAAACGCCGCTGAAAGCGCAAATCTGCCTTGGCGCCCTGGTCGTATGAATTGAGTACCCGCCCGCGCCCCCAGCCCGCAAAAAGGCTCGCCGATACGATATTGCTCAGCGGATAGTAACCCCCCAGCGCAATTTCCGTCAGGCGTCCCTTGCCCCAGTCGTTGCTGGAGGCCCCTACATTGTCGGACTGCACCTGAAAATGATTGGCCATCAGCGCGAGGTATTTGACGGGGCTGTATGCAGCGTGCACCTCGAAACCGGTGAACTCATCGCCGCCGATGTAGCCGACGCTGACCCGGGTATCGTGTTGCTCGCGTAAAAAAGGTGTTTGCAGGGTATTGGGGGCGTAGTAGTAGTGGGTGCAGGCGTTCAGCAGAGCGAAGACCGGCAGGAGGACGAGCGATCGGTAGCGGCGGTATGACATGGTGTTGTTTTTTGTTTGACAACGAAAAGCCCGGCAAAGATGCTTTCTTCGTCGCTGCACGTAGTTGATGCAATCTATTCGTTTTCCCTAAAACCACACCGCCAGGGCCGTCGTCAGCACGGTGTTCGAGGTAGTCGCCGATCCGTTATTTTTTTCAAAAACGGCCTCCCGGCTGTTGAATATTTTGCCTTCAATGCGCCAAACGGCGTTTTGGTGGAGTTGCACGTCGAGGTTAACCGACACGCCTAATGTCTGGAATCCATGCTCGGTGCCGGTGGCAATGATGACGCCATTTTTATCGCTGTAATATTCGACGCGACCGGCCAGGGTTACTTTGTCGCCGGCTGCGTAACGCGCGATAAATACAGGACTGTACCAGAAATTCGGGTCTTCTTCCGGGTTCGGGTTTTCCTCCCGGCCGGTATCGAGGCCGGCAATGAACCCCAGGCGGTCGGTCACCTGGAATATACCGTACAGATTGTGGAATACCCGGAGCAGACGGGTCGCATCGGGCTGATCGGTTCCGAAAAAACTGCTGCTGTTCAGCGTCACCCGTTCCGAAAGCGTGTAGGTCACTTGCCAGCCGCCGGAAAGCAGGGAGTTGCCGGGTACCCGCTGGATACGCTGCCAGCCGTTGAGCGCGAGCGCGCTGAACCGCCATGTGCCGTCGGGCGTGGCGTAGGTCAGTTTGGCTCCCGCTTCGTAGTATGGCGAGTTGTCGGCAAGCATACTGCGCGTGAGCGTCCAGCAGTCTTTCCCGACAGCGCTCTCAAAGCCGATATGCGAACCGAAAATGCCCGCATCCACCCAGAGATCGTGTTTTTTGGACAGTTTGACACCCGCATTGGCCTCGAACACATTTTGCAGGGTACCCGGTTCGGCAGCCAGGTTGGCGTTGGCGTAGGTGCCGGCCATGAGCGCCACATTGCCGCGCATACGCTGTGCCTGCACCGAGGCGCGCAGGAAGGCAATGTTGACATTGAACTCGTGGTGGCGGTTGTGCGCGTACACGAAGCCGGGGCGATTGCCGCCGGACGGACGGTTGAAATCATAGCCGTAGTACGTTTCGGCATAGCCGCTGAGCGAAAAATGCAGCGCAGCGGTGTCTGTTTGGGCGCCGGCACCGGTGGCGAGAAAAAGAGCGAATGCGAGCAGAAAGAGGTGTGGCATGCGGGTGGTCCGTTTGCTGCAAAAGTCTGAAAATGCACGCGATCTCGGGTATGCCGACCATAGCGTGTTCAGAAAATTGTGTCAATGGCCCGTGTTCGAAATACACGGTGCCGTTCGAGGGTCTTTTTGACCTACGGTATGCGCACATCTTTTGTTGATTATAAACCGGATTTGGCAACAGAATGTGCCGGTCGACGTGCAAAATGCTGCACTGCCCCGCAGGGGCAAAATATCGGTAGTAGATCAAATGCCCCGTACCATTTCCGTCCCAGCGGGACGGCATATCGCTGAAGACGCCTTGGGCCAAGCCATATCCTCCCTTCACTCTACAATCCGAAACGTCGTCCTTCTATTCGCCTGGTGCTCGGCCTCCGTGCATCGGGAGCAGACGCACGTGGCTGCGGGTTGGGTTTCGCCGTAGCCGATGGCGGCGAGGCGGTTGGCGTCTATGTCCTTGCCGATGAGGTAGTTCACGGCGCTTTGGGCGCGTTTTTGTGAAAGTTCCTGGTTATAGTTGTCGTTGCCCCGGCAGTCGGTGTGGCTGCCGAGCTGGATGCGGATGTCGGGGTTTTGGCGCAGCACATCGGCGAGGCGATTGAGCGTCGGCTCGGCGTCGGGGCGGATATCCCACTTATCGTAGTCGTAGTAGATGTTTTCGAGCACGATTTCGCGGTCGCGGAAAATTTTGTCCAGCACAATTTCCACTTCGTAGGTCTGCACGGGATTGGCGGGGTCGCGGGGGATCCCCTTGGTGCTGAAGCGGGCGCTGTTCACTAAGTAGCCGTCTTTGCCGGCTACGAAATTGTAGTCGGTGTTTTCGGCGAGTTCGAGGGTAAAAAAACCATCGTCGCCCACGCTCACCAGTTGTGTTTTGGTCGCGAAGGTAATTTCCACCCTGGCGCCCGACAGGGGTTTTCTGCCCAACACGCGGCTGTTCGGGTCGGTTGGGTCGGACAGGATTTTTTCCAGCACATACCCTTCGAGGATCATTTTATACACCAGCGGCCTGACGGGAGTGGTATCCACTTTGGGCGGTTTGGGCAAGGGCACGCGCTGCTCGAAACGGTAGATATCGTCGGCGCCGAGGCCGCCCGGTCGGTTGGAGGAGAAGTAGCCGGAGCGGAGCAGGTCGCCGGGCTGTGGAGGTGTTTTGCTCGGGGCCGGTGTGGTAGCGATGAGGCCAAAGTCGTCGGCGCCGCTGTTCACGGGCGGTTTCAGGTTGTGCGGGGTAGCCCAGGCGTTGCCGTCGAGGCGGAAGGTTCGGAAAATATCCAGCCCACCCATGCCGGACAGCCCATCGGAGGAGAAGTAGAGGGTATCGGCGCTGAACATGGGAAAAACCTCGTTGCCGGGTGTATTGATGTTGCGGCTCAGGAGCTTGGGTTCTGCCCAGCCGCTTTCAGCCATTTCGTTGCGTTGCACGGACCACAGATCATAGCCGCCCCAGCCTTCGGGATCATTGCAGGCGAAGAACAGGGTGTTGCCGTCGGGCGACAGTGCCGGGTGGAAGTAGTTGATTTTTTCTTTTTGAAACGGCAAAGGGCGGGGAGCCGCCCAGCCGTCGCTGGTACGCGCGGCGGTATAGATTTTGCAAAACTGGTCGTCGCCTTTGTAGGCCCCCACCGAGCGCGCAAAGAACACTTCTGTGAAATCGCGGCTAAAACAGAGTGTGCCCTCATTACCGGTGGAGTTCAGGCCCGAATCGAACGGCTGGGCAGTGGCGCCCTCCGGCTCGGCCACGAACAGGTCCATGAACTTGTTGCCGGTCCATTTGTATGCGTCCTTGCCGACGCCGGCAGTCCGGTCGCTGCTGAAAACGATGCGTCCTTCGGTGTAATATATCGGGGAAAAGTCGTTGCTTGGGCTATTGAATGGCGTCGTTGTTACCGTCCAGCCGCTCTCGGGCGCTATTTCCAGCCAGCCTGTGGCGATGTCGCAGGCGGCCACTTCCTTGCGGTATTCGTAGGGGCTGCCGATTTCGATGCTGAGGTTTTTAAACACCTCTTTAGCTTCGCGGTAGCGTTCCAGTTTTTTCAAGGTGTAGGCCTGCCCTTTCAGCGCTTCTGCGCCATAGTTGTTTTGGTACGCCAGGGCAAACCACTGAAGTGCGGCCTCGTCGCGTCCGGTGTTTCGGTAGGAGTCGGCAATGCGGTAGGCGAGTTGCCCTTTTTCGCTGCGCGTTTTGGCGCGGCTAAAATCTTTTTCCAGCATGGGGATAGCCGTGTCGTACTGCTTGCGCTCGTGGGCGGTACTGCCGTCCTTGATTTTAATGGTGTAATTGCAGGCGACGAAAACGACGGCGATGAGCAGGAGGAGGTTGTGTGCTTTGGGCATAATTTTCAAATCTAATTCCAATAAAACCGGGCTAAAGATGCGGTATTCTCTACGATACAGAGCCTTTCCAGGTTTTTAAAAACCTGGAAACTCTATTCCTGTTCTCCATACCATCCGGGGAAAGAAACGGCGATTGCACGGCCTGTGTTTTGGCGGTTATTTTCCTTTCCGGTAAAAAACGGAACGGTCTTGGGAGAGGGTACGTGGCCGAATGCGTCTCGTTGCATTTTGTTTGTACGATATTTGCCACTGTCGCGTTACTACCTGCGCTTATGGTTTTTTACAATAACCAGCGGCCTACTCACCTTCCGTTACTACTGGAATCTACTTTTTTAATGGATAAACTGTTTTCTGTTTTCTCTCGACTCGTCGGCGCGGTATGCGTCATTGTTTTTGTTTCTGCACCTGTTTTCGCTCAAGAATTTGACGAAGATGAGTCCGAAAAATCCGTGGACCTGGAAGCCTTCCAGCCCCGGCCTATAGATACTTCCAAAGACCTGCAAATCATCGCTTTTGGCTCCTGCAACAAGTTAAACCTGCCGCAAAATATCTGGGCAGATGTGGTTGCTAACAACCCGAATCTCTGGATTTGGCTGGGCGATATCATCTACGCCGATACGACGAATACGCGGGCGCTGGCAGCGCACTACAAGCGCCTCAAAACCCACCCGGAATACAAAAAACTGCGCGATAAAACCCCGATTATCGGCATCTATGACGATCACGATTACGGGGCCAATGACGGCGACAAAAACCTGCCCAACAAACGCGGCACTAAAAAATGCTTGCTGGACTTCCTCGACGTCCCCTACTCGGCACCCGTGCGCAAACAGGAGGGCGCCTTTCAATCCTACACCTTTGGCAAAGGCGCAAATCTGGTGAAAGTGATTCTCTTGGATACCCGCTACTTCCGGGACCCGCTCACCCGCGACCCCAGCCCGGACCAGCGCTATTTCCCTAGCCCCGACGGCGATATTTTAGGTGAAGCCCAATGGGCCTGGCTGGAACGGGAGCTGACCAACAGCCCCGCCAAACTCCACATTCTGGGTTCGAGTATTCAGGTGCTTGCCAACGAACATGGTCACGAGAAATGGGGCTATTTCCCCAATTCCCGCAAACGCCTGTTCCAACTGCTGGTAAAAACCCAGCCGGCCAATCTGATTATCCTTTCCGGCGACCGCCACATGGCCGAGATCAGCCGATTGGACCTCGCGGGATTACCTTACCCGCTGTACGATTTCTCCTCCAGTGGGCTCACCCATATTCGCAGCACTTCCAGCGAGACGAACCGGATGCGTGTGGGCGACATGATCGTGAAGCGCAACTTCGGCCTGCTCAAAATTCAGTGGGATGCCGGCCGGCCAATCCTGATTATGGAAGTGCGCGGCGTGCAGAACGAACTGCTTTACGACGTGACAATCAAATATTAGAGTGGCTTGTGCGGTGCGCAATGCGGCTTGAAGTGCCAAAAGGTCGCTACTTTTGCAGCCATGGATTTTTTGAGACAACACATTGAGGCGCTGATTTTCGTATCGCCGCAAGCCCTCCCGCTGGAAGAGATACAAGCGGTTCTGGCCGAGGTATTTCAGACCGAGGTGTCTGAACCGGATATTCAGGCTGCCATCGAGCAGGCACGCGCGCAGTACCAGGCTCCCGAATTTGCTTTCGAGCTGATTGATATTGCCGGCGGATACCAGTTTATGACCAAGGGCGCCTACCACAATACCGTAGCGGTGCACCTGAAACAAACGACCAAACGCCGCCTTTCCCAAGCGGCTTTGGAAACCTTGGCGCTTGTGGCCTACAAGCAGCCGGTTACCAAGTCCGACCTGGAGGCCATCCGCGGGGTGAACTGCGATTACGCCCTCCAGAAACTTTTGGAAAAGGAACTTGTTCTCATCATGGGACGCAGCGAAGGACCGGGGCGCCCCCTCCTGTATGCCACCTCCGACAAGTTTATGGACTACCTTGGCATCAAATCCCTCGCCGACCTGCCGAAGCCCAAAGATTTCAAAGAAGTAGAAAACACCGTCGGAGAAGCTCCGGAAGCTGGTTCTTAAACCAAAAATAAGCGCATGGAAGAGACATTGGTAAACCGAGTGGCCAACAGCAGGCTTGTGACGATAGACCTCGAGACATTTTATCCAGCGGGGGAAGTCGTATCCTTCGACCTGAAGGACTACCTCTTCATGGAGCTGATCCTGAAGGAAAAAGATTTTCGGGAGGCACTCAAGACGCACGACTGGGAGCAGTATGCCGGCAAAAACCTCGCAGTATTTTGCTCTACCGATGCCATCATACCAATGTGGGCATATATGTTGGTGGCAGCACACGCAGCGCCTTTTGCGCGCGATGTGTTTCAGGGTCTGCCCGAGCAGTATGCGGAGTTTGCTTTTTTAAAAAAACTGGCCGCCATTAACCCCGACGATTTCGCCGGCCAACGCCTGGTGATCAAAGGTTGCAGCGACAAGCCGGTGCCTCCTTCGGCGTACCTCGAAATTACCCGCCGCTTGCAGCCGGTGGTCGCCAGCATCATGTTCGGCGAACCCTGCTCCACGGTGCCGGTGTATAAACGCCCCATAATCGGCTCGGTACAATCCGAAGCCCCAATATCCAATTCCTAAAACAGCAGCTATGACAAATCGCGCCTTAATCGTTCTCAACATCATCCTCGCGCTGGGCCTTGCCGGGGTCTTTTTCCTGTCGTTCAAAGGCGACGGTGCCGGTTTTCCGGCTCCCCCCCAGAGCGTACGCTCCATCAACCTGAACAAGGATTTTGACTTTTGTGGCGAAAAACTTCCGATGGATAACTTCGATGTACGCCAGCGCCTCGATGCGGAATTGTTGC
Source organism: Saprospiraceae bacterium (assembly GCA_041741155.1). Lineage (GTDB taxonomy): Bacteria > Bacteroidota > Bacteroidia > Chitinophagales > Saprospiraceae > M3007. Next base: position 13,517 of record JBGSKO010000215.1, read on the forward strand.
GCAACGTGTACTACCACTCTTCCACGATTCTCGCCATCAAACGAGCGAATGCGCTTTTCCCCGTCATTGAGCCGATCCTGAAACAAGAAGGTGTACCCGATGATTTGAAATACCTGGCAGTGGCGGAAAGTGTGTTATCCAATGCCGTTTCGCCGGCAGGCGCCCGCGGCGTGTGGCAGTTTATGAAAAGCGCCGGAGGCGAATACAACCTGGAGGTGACGGATGAAATAGACGAACGCTACCACCTGGAAAAGGCCACCCATGCGGCCTGCAAGTATTTGCGCAAGCAAAAGGAAAACCTCGGGAGCTGGACGCTGGCCGCCGCCGCATACAACGGTGGGCCGGGCCGCATCTCGTCCGAAATGGACAAGCAGCGCGCCAAGTCATTCTATGACCTCAACCTCGCCGCCGACGAAACCATGCGCTATCCTTTCCGTATTGTGGCCATCAAAGAGGTAATGCAAAACCCGGAAACGTACGAATATGCCGTTTCGGAAGACCACCTGTACGCTCCTATGGACAAATTCAAAACCGTGCAAGTAAGTGGCCCTGTGCCCAGTTGGGGTAATTTTGCCGTGGAGCATGGCACCACCTACCGCATGCTCAAACTCTACAATCCCTGGCTCGTGGACAGCAAACTGACCAATAAGGCCGGAAAAACCTACGAAATCAAACTACCCAAATAATTCCCGCCGGGCAATAGACTTTCCAGGTTAAAAAAATCTGGAAAGTCTGAAAAAATCGACGTCCTGCGCACACCCTTATCTGCTTTCAAATGGCTTACACCGAATCCAATATGATCCCGCTGGGCACCCTGGCCCCGGACTTTGAACTACCCGACACCGTGAGCGGCCAGATGGTGCGCCTGCAAGACATCGCGTCGCCCAAGGCCACGGTAGTCATGTTTCTCTGCAACCACTGTCCGTATGTGCTGTACATCAATGACGAGATCGTGCGGATTGTCCGCGAGTACGAATCCCGAGGTGTGTCGTTCGTGGGTATCAGCAGCAACGATGCAGCGGCATATCCCGAGGACGCTCCCGACAACATGCGCGAGCATGCCCGGGCTGTTGGCTATACTTTTCCGTACCTCTACGACGAAACACAGGATGTAGCACGCCGCTACGATGCGGCCTGCACGCCGGATTTTTATATTTTCGATGGCGATCTGAAACTCGCATATCGTGGCCAACTCGACGGCAGTCGGCCTAAACGAAACCCGACACCACCCACTGGCGAAGACCTGCGGGCTGCGCTGAATGCTGTACTCGCCGGCCAACCGGTGAGTAGCGTGCAGCGGCCGAGCGGGGGATGTAATATAAAATGGGTTGAGGGGAGTTGAGAAGGTTGAGTAGGTTGAGAGGGTTGAGTAGGTTGAGGGGAGTTGAAAGGGTTGAGAAAAAATGGTACAAACCCCTTTGCGCGACTAAGACTGTATGTTCGATGAACAAAGTTCTCAACTGTCTCAACCTTTAACTCCCCTCAACCCCCTTAACTCATCTCAACCTACTCAACTCCCCTCAACCTTCTCAACCTCTACTCAACCTTCTCAACTTTTTCTCAGCCATGCGCCCAACGCAAATTACTGACCAACAAATCCATGACTTCATCACTGCCGGCTTGTACGAGGATGTGCGCGATGGTGATCACACTTCCCTTGCCACTATCCCTGCCGACCATCGCAGTCATGCTACCCTCAAAGTAAAGGACTATGGCGTCGTTGCCGGGGTAACGATAGCGGAGCAGATCTTCCGGCACCTGGATCCCAATGTTTCGTTCACGATACACAAGACTGACGGTTCGGACGTGTTTTATGGTGAAAAAGCCTTTGATGTAGAGGGTAATACCCGTGCCCTGCTTCAGGCCGAACGGCTCGTACTCAACACGATGCAGCGCATGAGCGGTATTGCAACGCTGGCCAGCCGCTTTGCTTTCGAGGTGGGCGACTTGCCCGTGAAAGTACTCGATACGCGTAAAACCACTCCGCTTATCCGCTTTTTGGAAAAATGGGCCGTACAAATCGGCGGCTGCGAAAACTACCGCTGGGGCCTGTACGACCGCATCATGATCAAAGACAACCACGTGGACGCTTGCGGTGGCATTCGTCCTGCCGTCGAGCGGGCGCAGGCTTACCTGAAGGCCAATAACCTCAATCTTGAAATTACTTTGGAGGTACGCAATCTCGTGGAGGTACACGAGGCGCTTCAGGTGGGGGGTATCAATCGCCTGATGTTCGATAATTTTGAAGTTCCTATCCTCGCCGAGGCCGTGGCTACTGTTGGTCGCCGTTTCGAAACCGAAGCTTCCGGTGGTATTACCCTGTTCAACGTGCGCAGATTCGCCCTCACCGGCGTGGATTATGTGTCTGCCGGCGCGCTTACCCATTCCGCACAACCGCTGGATATGAGTTTGAAGGTTGCTGGTTAAAAAAGGTTAGAAGGTTAGAAGGTTGGAAGGTTGCTGGTTGGAGGGTTGCTGGTTGGAAGGTTGAGATGTTTACGTAACCAGCAACCTTCTAACCTTCTACCCCTCCAACCTTCTAACCTTCCAACCCTTTTGCCAGCAGGCGGTGGAAATGGTGAACCCCTTGTTCTTGTGCGGGCGAGAAGCGCCCGGCTTGATAAAAACGCGACCGTATGCCCCGCTGCACCTGCTCCACCACGGCTTCATCCTCTCGTTCCACGAGGTCTATGTCGGCGCCCGCTCCGGCGCCGAGTTTGTCGGGTTTCCAGACGTAGGCGCGAAAACTGACGCGCGTCAGGTCGGGCTGCTGAGGCCGCACGATGTTGAGCGACAATCCCCAGGGGTAAAAATTGAACATGATATTGGGGAACAACCAAAAGTAGTACGCGGCAATGGCTTGCCCGGCATCCTCATGGCCGGGAGGCAGGTCGAATACCGCTTCTCCACCCTGCCCGACACCAACCTGACAGGTGCCCCAAGGCAGTAGTTCGGTGCGGTAGGCGCCCCAATCGAGTGTTGCGGCGAGGCTTTTGTGCACAAATGGAATGTGGAATCCTTCGAGGTAGTTGTCGCAATACAACGCCCAATTGGCCCGCACGAGGTAGTCGCGGGAGCGGGATGCATCGAAGCGAAACTCCTGCACAGGCAGGAAACCGATTTTGCGCTCCATATCGGCAATCCAGTCCTCGAACGGGAACGCCGGAGCCAGCGAGGTAAATGCAAACTGCCGCCACTGCCGCACGGGAAGTTGGGTCAGGTTGTCGTCTGCACACGGGAAATTTTCCATGCCCTCCGTTTCGGGCATCGCGGAAAATTGTCCGTTCAGGTGAAACCTGCGCCCGTGGTAGCCGCACACGATGCCCCGCTCCAGTCGCCCCGGATTTTGGACGAGGATATTGCCCCGATGGGTGCATACGTTGGACAGGCACTGCATACGATCTTGCGCATCGCGCAACAACACCAACGGCTCCTCGATAAAGTGCTCCAAAAATGAAAACGGCAGCGCATCGTGCGGAAGCCGAACCGCCGCCTCTGCCCCGGCAATGATCTGCCACGAACGGGCAAACACGCGCTCGCGGCACGCCTCGAACGCATCAGCCGATTGGTAAAAATCTCCCGGCAACGTAGCCGCCCGGCGGATATCAGGATCAATACGATACATCTCTTTTAGTGATGAGCGATGAGTGATGAACGATGATGAGATGAACGGTGAATTTTTCAGGCCAAAAATAGCACGACACACGGCTACCTTTGCCGCTCCAACCAGAAACCTTCCAACCCTCCAACCAGAAACCTTCCAACCATGAAACAGCACATCGAAAAACTCGCCGCCATGGCCCGAAAGCCGGGTCGGATGATCCTGGGCCTCATGTCCGGCACGTCGCTCGACGGCCTGGATATGGCTCTTTGCGCAGTGGAGGGCGCTGGTTTACAGACGAAAGTTCGGGTATTACAGTTCGACACGGCGCCCTACGACGAGCACTTTCGGGGGGAGGTGCGTCGGATTTTTGCCCAAAAAAACATTGATTTTCAACACCTGGTACTGCTTCATGTGGTGGTGGCCGAGCGGCATGCTGCACTCATCAATGCGGCGCTGGCCCGCTGGGGGGTGTCGCCCGGGGAGGTTGACCTGATTGCCAGTCATGGCCAAACGGTTTTTCACGCGCCCCGGCATTTTCACGGCCTGCCCGACTCCCCCAACGCGACGCTGCAGATTGGCGATGGCGACCATATCGCACGGCGTACCGGTATTATCACGGTGAGCGATTTTCGGCAAAAACACCTCGCTGCCGGCGGTGAGGGCGCACCATTGGCGCTGTACGGAGATTATTTACTTTTTTCCAAAAGGGACGAAGATCGTTTTTTGCTCAACATCGGCGGTATCGCCAATTTCACATTTCTGCCCGGCGACGGCGATCCTGCCAAGGTATTTGCGACCGATACCGGCCCCGGTAATACCCTGCTGGATGCCGTTGCGCAAGCGTACTTCGGGCAGCCTTGCGACACAGATGCCCGCCTGGCTACATCCGGTCGGGTGGATGAGGCGTTGCTCGCACGACTCAAAAGCCACCCCTACTTTGTTCGGCCGTACCCGACCACGACGGGCCCCGAGCAGTTCAGCCTCAATTGGGTTTTGCAACATAACACTACCGAAACAACGGGTGCTGCCGGGCAGGATTTACTGGCTACCCTGACCAAACTCACCGCCGATACCATTGCTGCCGGAATCCTGCGAACGCTGGGGACTGCCCCCAAAAGCGCTGTTTATCTGAGCGGCGGCGGGGCGCACAACCCCTTGCTGGTGGCATTGTTGCAGGCGAGTTTGCCCGGTTGTGACCTCCAGCCCATGAGTACCCTTGGTGTACACGGCGATGCCAAAGAGGCGGTACTTTTCGCTATTTTGGCCAACGAAACCGTGGCCGGCGAAGCACCTCCGGATGCCCGCCTGGCAGGGCTGCCCCTTGTGGGTATGGGCAAACTCTCGTTCCCCGATTAGAAACCCGCGTGTTTTTCTGCGAACTTTGTGCCCTTTCCCCGGTTTACCCCCAGTCAGCCAATCTACCAACCCAACAGCTCGTCCGTCCCGCATGTCCGATACCGTCAATTCCGTCAGTTTTTCGCTTTTCCGCCGTGTGCTTGCTATGGTTCGGCCATATCGGGTCACGTTTTATTTTACAGGTTTATTGGCGGTGCTGCTGGCGCCCTTGGCTATTGCGCGACCCAAGTTGCTGCAAACGATGGTGGACGACTACGTTTTTCAGGGAGACATTTCCGGCATGACTATCTTGGCTTCGGCTATTGTGGCAGTGTTGTTGGTGGAGGTGGTGCTGCGGTATTTTTTCCTGTACTACGCCGACTGGTTGGGGCAGGTCATCATCCGGGACCTGCGGGTGCGGGTGTTCAACCACGTTACCAAACTCAATTTGACCTATTTTGATAAAACCCCTATCGGGCAAAGCACCACGCGCACGATCAACGACATTGAAGCTATCAATACCGTTTTTTCGGAGGGTAGTATTACCATTTTGGCCGACTTGCTCACGCTGTTGGCGGTCATGGGCATGATGTTTTATACGTCCTGGAAACTGACGCTGGTGGTACTCACGGTGTTTCCGCTGTTGGTTTGGGGTAGTTACCGGTTCAAGGAAAGTGTGCGCAAGAGCTACGAAAAGGTGCGCAACCACATTTCCACCATGAACAGTTTTTTGCAAGAGCGCATCACCGGCATGCGTATCGTGCAGATTTTTAATGCCGAAGAGCAGGAAGCTGAAAAATTTCGCCAGATCAACCGCGACTACACGTCGGCCAACCTGCGCTCCATTCTGGCGTACGCTATTTTTTTTCCGGTGGTGGACATCATTTCAGCGCTTTCCCTCGGTCTCATGGTATGGTACGGGGCACGGGGCGTGTTGTCGGAAGAGGTGACCATCGGTACCATGGTCGCTTTTCCGCTGTACATCACCATGTTGTACCGCCCGATCCGGATGCTGGCCGACAAATTCAATACCCTGCAAATGGGCCTCATCGCGGCGGAGCGCGTGTTCAAATTGTTGGAAACCAAAGATACCGTGCGCAACGACGGCGCCCTTGCGCCCGAAAAACTACAGGGCGATCTGGAATTTGAAAACGTGTGGTTTTCCTACAGCGGCAATGCCGACGAAGCCGTGCTGAAAAACGTCTCGTTTCACATCCCGCCCGGCAATACCCTGGCGATCGTAGGCAGTACGGGCAGCGGCAAAACGACCATTATCAGCCTGCTCAACCGGTTTTACACGGTGCAGTCGGGGAGCATCAAAATTGACGGACATGACCTGCACGACTACGACGTTTATGCCCTGCGTCGCCGTATCGCAGTGGTGTTGCAGGATGTGTTTCTGTTCTCCGGCACAGTACTGGAAAATATAACCCTGCGCGACCCGAATATCACGGAGAAGCAGGTGGTGGAGGCTGCCAAGATGATCGGGGCGCACGCGTTTATTGCCAAACTGCCGGGCGGCTACCAGTACCAGGTGCAGGAGCGCGGGGCAACACTTTCCATGGGCCAGCGCCAGCTGATTTCATTTGTGCGTGCCCTTGTTTTCAACCCCGACATACTCATCCTCGACGAGGCCACCTCATCCATTGACCCGGAATCGGAGGGTGTCATCCAGTACGCTATAGAGCGGCTCATTGCCCGCCGCACGAGTATCATCATCGCCCACCGGTTGTCCACGATCCGGCACGCATCCAATGTACTGGTGCTGGAAAAGGGCGAGGTGCGGGAGTTTGGGCCACCGGAAACACTTTTAGCAATAGAAGGCGGGCGTTACCGGGAGCTGTACGAGAAGCAGTTTGTGATGGCAGGAGAGGTTGAGAAAGGGTGACTGGGTTCCTGTATCTGAAAGCATTATCGTTGTAGAAATGCTTATGTTTTGATACTTTTGCCTGAAAACCTGACAAATGTTTCTATTTGATCCCAAAGGGTATCTGGTGCCGGACCGCCCTATAAAAGCAAATCTGGAACAATTCCGAGAAGCCTTTGTAGACAAATTTCCTGACGCGTCTCGAAGGAAAATTTACGAAAATTTTAGGCAGTTTTGTGGCCAAATCATGGATTTGTTCCAATTTGATCAGGTTACTATTTGGGTAGACGGTAGTTTTGTTACCCACAAGAGAACTCCTAACGACCTGGATATCGTTGTTTTCATAGATTCTGACAGGATTGACCAGAAACACGATTTATTCCAATCCCAACTTAGCCACGAACATTTGCAAACTATTTATCGAATTGATGCTTACTGGGTAAAGGTGTATCCTGAAAGTCATCCATTTTACCACCATACCCTGGCCGACAAGGCGTACTGGTTAAACCTGTTTACGCGAACCTATCGTAATCGTCAGGGTGTATCTTTCAAAAAAGGCTTCCTGGACATAACTGTTTTGAGTCATGAGATCTAAAAAACTTAACCTTTACTTAGTTGAAGATCTGCTAAATGATCTGCACCAAATGGACTCGCTAATTTCCATGCATCGTTCAGCCAACAACGACTTTATGGTCGCGCAATACGAGGAGCGCAAGTTGCGGATTTTCAATAAACTAATTGGCCATTTGGCCGACTCCGGTCTGGATCGCCAAGACCCCAAGATACTGTACTACATCAATCAGTTGATCAACCGTTTTTTTCCGGAAGCCAGGCAACAACCGGCCCAGCCGGAATACGAGTCCCTGAATGCCTTACTGGGTGTTCGGCTTACTCCCTCCAGTCGTTTAGCAGTGCAAGAACCGACGGTGGAGTATGGGGGGAAGTAACCTGACTTGTCGCTTGTAGGGTTCAATTCAATCTACGTATTAAACAAGGTTAAGTGCAGCAAGAAAATGGGCCATCCAGATTCTTCAGGATGGCCCATTTTTATGAACTCTGCAAGATTTCTGTGCGGACCGTTATTCCACCGTAATTTCTTCCACCACAGTGCCCGCGTCGTTGTACACCACTGTCAGGCCGTTGCTAAACGTATCGCCAAAAAAAGCACTGCTGCTCACAGGCGCGCCAAAGGCAGCTTCTACGGCTGTTTTGGTACTTCCGATGCCAATACCACTGTCTGTTTTGCCATCAAAAGGGGACTGGAGGGTAATGCTTTCCACTTTCATAGTTGCGCTGAAAGTATCCGATGTGCTGCTCTCGCAATACACGATGACGCCTTTGCTGAAGTATGTCAGGAAGTGGGTGTACTGGCCGCCGACGCCGCCGTACGAAGGCGCTACGGAGCCGTACAGGTCAATAGCCTGCTGGGCAGGTTCGCCGATTTTGATACCGGTGATGCCTACGCCGGGCAGGATTTTCGTGGCGGCCGGTGTGACGGGGTCATCGTCTTTTTTGCAGGCATTGAAAACGAGGCCGACAAAGAGGAAAAGCAAGGTGGTTGTGCTGATTTTCATACTGTTTGGTGCGTTAGTTAAAAAGAGTTGTGGTGTGTTTACATCAGAGGTACGTACAGTTCGCCGTTCAGCACATTCCTTGAAATCACGATGCGCTGCACCTCGGAGGTGCCTTCGTATATCTGCGTGATTTTGGCGTCGCGCATCAGGCGCTCTACGTGGTATTCTTTCACATAGCCGTATCCGCCATGGATTTGTACCGCTTCCACGGTATGGCGCATGGCAGTTTCGGAGGCAAATACCTTGGCCATAGCGGCGGCCTGAGCGAAGTCGAGGCCTTGGTCTTTCATGGCAGCCGCGCGGTACACGAGCAGGCGGGCGGCTTCGATATCGGTGGCCATGTCGGCTATTTTGAACGCGATGGCCTGGTGTTGGCTGATGGGTTTACCGAAGGCTTCGCGTTGTTTGGCGTAGTCCACGGACAATTCGTATGCGCCGGCGGCGATACCAAGGGCTTGTGCGGCAATACCAATACGTCCGCCGTTGAGGGTGTTCATGGCAAATTTGAACCCGAAGCCATCTTCGCCGATGCGGTTTTCCTTGGGCACTTTCACATCATTGTACATGATGGTGTGGGTATCGGAAGCGCGGATGCCGAGTTTGTCTTCTTTGGCGCCGATGGTCACGCCGGGCCAGGAGGTCTCCACGATGAGGGCGTTGATGCCGCGGTGTTTTTTCTCCGGATTGGTTTGGGCAATGACGAGGTGCAGGTTGGAGGTGCCGCCATTGGTGATCCAGTTTTTCGTGCCGTTGAGCAGGTAGTGGTCGCCCATATCCACAGCGGTAGTGCGCTGGCTGGTAGCATCGGAGCCGGCTTCGGGTTCGGACAGGCAGAAGGAGCCAATCCATTCGCCGGCAGCGAGCCGGGGCAGGTATTTTTGTTTCTGCGCTTCGGTGCCATATTTTTCGAGGCCCCAGCAAACGAGTGAGTTATTGACCGACATGATGACCGAGCAGGAGCTGTCCACCTTGCTGATTTCTTCCATGGCGATCACGTATGCGAGAGTGTCCATGCCGCCGCCGCCGTATTCGGGGGCGGTCATCATGCCGAGGAAGCCGAGTTCGGCCATTTTCCGCACCTGATCGCGCGGGTATTGCATTTTGGTGTCGCGTTCGATGACGCCGGGCTTCAGTTCATTTTGGGCGAATTGTCGGGCGGCTTCGCGCACGGCCTCGTGTTCTTCTGTCAGATGAAACATGCTATCGTAATGATGAATGATAAATGTGGTGTATAATCGCTGTTGTTGGTAGGGACGCCGGCAACACAGCCAGGGCTACTCAATTACGTGTTTTTCGGCTGCCTGGAGTACTTCTTTGTCGGGTGTGCCGCCGCGGTGCACGAAAGCGACGACGCTGCAATGTTTGGCATCCCAGGCGGCGGGCAGGCCGGTTGAAAACGTTTTTTTAACCGTGTTGTTCGCCGTGAGCGGCTCGGCGATATTATCGCCGGTGGCCTGGGTAATGATACTGCGCAGGATATGCCGGTGCATGTAGCTGGGCTCCGTCACGAGGTTCACTTTTTGGTAGTCCACGATACTATCTTGCGTGATCATGACAGTGATTCGGTACTCGCCGGACAGGTCTTCGAGAGGCGTCAGGTCGGCGCTGATGTCGAGTTTGCGGGAGCCGGCATCGAAGGTGTTTTTCAGGGTGATGCCGAGCGTCAGCGGTTTTTCGAGTTCTTCGGCGATGATACCGGCCCACACCTGGCGGGGCAGGTACGGCTCCGTTTCGGGCGGTACGATGCGGCGGTTGATGGAGGCGGTTGGGAAGAAGAAGGCGGCGCCGATGTAATTTGCCATTTCGGTGCCTTTGCCCGTGCGGAAATCGTACAGGCTGTTGGGGTATGGGACGTCATAGCCGAGGGCGGCGTGTACAGACACGACGACTAATTGCTCGCCGTATTGTTGGTCGAGGGCTACAAGCGCGGCGGTTCCTTCCGGGCAGTTGGGGCAGCGCACGCCGGTGAGTTCTTCGGCCAGCACGGTGCGTTTTTGTTCGCCTGTGGTAGGGCCTCCGGTGTTTGAAGAAGGCGTGATAACCACCCATTTTTCCTCGCATCCCGGAAGGAAGAGCCCGGCGAGCAGGACGAAAAGTGCAAAGGATATTTTTTTCATGTTCGGCAATGTTTTAAAATGAAGAACTCAGTTGAAGGCGCACGCCGTGGAAGGTCGGCTCGTAGCGGCAAATACCGCCGGCGCAGTTGATACCTTCCACTTGTTTGACGTAGGCGAGGGAAAAACGGTTGGCCCGGTGGGTATAGACGATGCCGACGGTGGGATAGTGCAGGCCGTCGTATTTCCTTTGGTCATCGCTGAACTGCTCCTTGTCTGCATGCGGAACCTTGTACATATCCGACACATAAATGAGCCAGTGTGGCGCCAGACCCACCTCGGCGAGCAGGAATGCCCAGGAGCCAAATTCATCGTCGGTCATCAGGTACTGCGCTTCCACGCGCAATGATTTGCGGGGGGTGAACTTGTACAGCCATTCGGCATACGGGGAAAAGGCGTCCACGTACCCCTTCTGGCCATTTTTTACCCAGGGGATGATGTCGTTCGTGTCTTCCGGGTCGTCCTTGAACTGGTAGGTACTGATATTATATTTCAGAAACTGCAAGCCCACGAGCGCCTGCCATTTGCGGTTGTGTTTGTAGGTAAATTCCGGGGCGATTTCCCGGTAGAGGCTTTTGCCGTCGAGCAAATAAATATCGGCGACATTCAGGCCGACCGACATACGTTTATTCAGGCTGTATCGGGCATCCAGTTGAAGACCCTGCTCGCCTATTTCCTGCGTATTGGGTGCAAAACGGGCGGGCAGGCGGAACGTATTTTGTCGGGCGATCGGCGGCAGGAAGTTCATCTGTCCCTGTACTCCGATTTGGAAGGGGTCGGTACGGAAACGGAAATTTTTAGTGTATTTTCCTTCCAGGGTGATGCCGAATCCTTCGGTAGCGTAGGTCAGGCTGGTGTAAGCCATGTAACCGTTGGTGTTTACGAGGATGCCGTTGATCGTATCCTGGAGGATATTGCCAATAGAGCCGTCGGGCAGGTAGGTTGTGTCGCGGGTAGTAACGTTATCAAATTCATTAAAAATGACATCCTTTGTTTTGAAGGCGCCCTCGAAAAACCAGGTGAAATTGCCGGCGCTGAGCGTGTTGAAGGCTGTAAAGGCGTAGGAGTTGTACTGTATGCTGTCGAGGCGCTGGTAGCGTTTCATTTCGCTGGCGGCGCGGGTGACGGATTCCCGGTCGAGCGTGCGCGCCACTGCGCCGAACCCCGGCGCCAACGTGAAGCTTTTGGCAGAGTCGGGCCTGATAAAGCCCTCGATAGAACCGCCGCGGATGACCGAGCCATAAGTGTTAAACTGGCGTTTCTGGCGGCCGGTGAAAGCCTTGACTTTCCAGTTGTCATTGATTTGGTATCCGACTTTCACGCCAAAAAGGGCGTTGTCTATCATCAGTGCGCGCTCTTCGTAGGCGCGAAAGATGACACCGGAGCCGATTTGATCATACAGGTAGCCGCCCGCCAGATCGAACTTGTTGATTTCTTTGTGAATGTACCAGCGACCGATGCCCTCGCCGGTGAACGAGCCGGTGGGGTTTAGCAGGTTGGAGTTGTTAAACATGTCGAAGCGCAGGCCCATGTCGAAACCCCAGTTGGAGTAGCTGAGCGCCAGCCAACTCTCGGCGCCGAATTTTTGGTTGTCGTACTGCGGGGTTCCGGTGGCGCCGATCTTGGCATCCGTGATGAAAAAGTTGCCATTGGTTTGCAGGTTGCCGGTGATGCGCGGGGCGGTGTTCTGGGCAGTCAATGCGGCGTGGCAAAAGGTGATCAGGAAGAAGAGAAGTAGAAGGTGTTTCATGTTTTAATGTCGTTCGAATCGTGTGTGCTTTCGGCATACCAAAAGAGCCGCAGGCAGGGAAGGGATGGCAAAGGTATAGAATCAGATAAATTAGCCACCAGTTGAAATTTGTCGCCAGGTATTGCAACTTGAAAATAAATCATACATTTGCTACCAGTATTTATTTAATAAATTTGTAATTTAACTTTTAATCCTTTAGTTTAGAGCGCCTTGCAGTTTTTTTTGGTTTATTTTGCTAGAGGTTTTAGTCAAAAATCTCGAACCGCCAGGCTCCCTTCGGTTTAGTCCTTTCCCGATTCGTTCTTTTCACCTGCTTTGGACATGTACCCCAAGGGTACTGATGTTGTCGGGATAAACGACCATAAGGCCGGCAAGGTGTAATCTTCCCTTTTTCTCAATAATCTCTGGTTCACTCTTAATTTAGTGTCGCCTATGAAAAGTCTCGTACACCTCTCTACTGGTATTACGCTTCCCACCAATTTTGGTATTTCATCAACGCATACATGGTTGACATCGCCCGACCGGGATTTTTAGTTTCGGCCGTGCCTGGGGTTGTCTCCTGGTAAGGCAGTGGTATACATTGGGGCAATAGCGCCCAATGGTAAATAATGTCACTGACCTGCTCGGCAGCACTCTTGTCATGTTCTGGATTCCTCATCCAATAATGATACAACTATGCGTGATCTGATCGAATTGGTTCATTCCCTGCATTGGGGAAAACTAAAATCAAGTGCTCTGTGGGACGTTGTGTTGCCAACAGACACAAAAATGGCGCAGCTGTTTGACCTGCTGTACCAGCAAAAAGCGACGACGGAAGAAGAAGCAGCCGCCTTGCTTTACGGCGCGCCAACAGCGCTAGGCAAACTGCGCAGCCTAAAGAATAAACTCAAAGAGCGCCTCCTCGAAGTCATTTTCTTGCTCGATTTCCAGGAGCCCAACTTCACCGACCGCCAAAAAGCGCACTACGAGTGCAACAAGCGCTGGGCAACAGCCATGACCCTGTTGTCCAAAAAAATCAAAACGGCAGGGATCGAACAGTTGGAACTCATGCTGCGCCACACGCAACACTTTGAGTTTACGGAACTCAGCATGAATGCGGCGCACCACCTCCGGTTGCACTACGGCACCATCGTCGGTGATCCGGAAAAATATGAACTTTACCGAAACCTGTACCGGCAGTGTCAGTCGGTCTGGTCTATGGAAAACGAAGCGGAGGAACTGTACACCGATTTGATCAGTGGTTACGCCAGCAGCCGCGCCCCCCAAAAGGATGTTGCCAAACAAGCAGAAGCGCACTTCAAACGTATTGCACCATACCTGGCCGAATGTTCGTCCTTTCGGTTGCACCTGAGCGGTCGATTGCTGCAGATGATGATCTACAGTGGCCGCAACGACTACCGGGCCATGGCTGATCTGTGCGAAGACGCGCTGGCTTTTTTTCGCCAAAAACCCTACGAAAGCCATCTGCCCTTACAGGTGTTTTATTACCAGTTGGTGGTGTGCTGTGTCCAGTTGCGGGATTTTGGGCGTGGCCAGGCGATCATCCGCCAGAATGCCGACATCTATGAACCCGGCACCTTTAACTGGTTTAAGGTGCAGGAACTCTATTTCCTGCTCGCCCTGCACACCCAGCACTACGACGATGCCTTTGATGCTTGTGAAATGGCATCACAGCACCCTGGTCTTGCGCAACAGCCCGACCAAATTCGCGAGATGTGGAAGATATACGAGGCGTATACCCACTTTTTGACCCGTATTCGCCGCGCAGACCGCCTGCCCGCGCCAAAATTCAAAATGGCCAGGTTCCTCAACGAAATACCGGTGTTCTCCAAAGATCGGCGCGGGATGAATATCCCGGTACTCATCGTTCAGATTTTATCCGACATCGTGGAAAAACGCTACGATAGCATCCTCGACCGCGTGGAAGCCATCGAAAAATATACGGCCCGCTACCTGAAAAAAGATGAGCATTTCCGAAGCAACTGCTTCCTGAAAATGCTCGTGCAAATTCCGGAAGCTGCCTTCCATCGGGAGGGCGCCGCCCGCAAGGCCGAACGCTACCGGACTCAACTGCGCCAAATGCCGATGGAAATCGCCAACCAGTCGCACGAAATCGAAATCATTCCCTACGAAGATTTGTGGGAAATGATTCTGGATAGCTTGCCCAAACAACGCATCAGTGGGCGTACAACCCGCCAAATTGCCTGAAAAAACACCGAAAAACCTTTTTGAAAACTTGATTTGAAACCGTGGATTCGTTTAGAATTTGAAAAACATAAAAAATTGTTTTTCAGTATTTTAAATAAAAAAAAGCACCAAAAGTGGTGAAATAAATCCGCGAACGAGCCTGTATTGCTGTCCCCTGATGAGGGATGAGATGCCCTGACTTTTGACTTCGTAAACAAACAACAACGAAGTCATCATGGCAAATCAATTCAGCACTCCGAGCTTTACCTCCAACCAGAACAACAACCTCCACAGCAGCGTGATCATTATTGACATCACCGGCGCATAAGATTCCATTCCTTCGGTGTTTGCGCCGAAGGTGCAGCTCCCGCGCTGCTGCTCGAACGGGCAAAAAAATACCGTCGCAGGGATAGTTGGCAAGCTGTTTGCGCACACGTTGCGCAGGACAAATTACGCGGAACCGGATTTTAGAGGAAACCCGTAGGTTTGTTCCTTCTAATCCGAACAGTCCTCAACCGCCTCCCAACTGGCGTCTGGTATGCACGAACTCCGCGAACTCGTTTCGATTGTCACCAAACAAAAACTGCGGGCAGCCTCGCTGCTTACAGTAAAAGCCTTGCAGCCCGGACCGCTGTCCATGCGGCTCTATGATCTGGTTGCCGAAGGCAAGGTGGAAAACGACGACCAGGCTATGGCTATCCTTTACCCGGGGGAGTCGCGCAATGTATCGTACCTGCGCATCAAAAAGTCGCTGCGCGATTACCTGGTTCAGATGCTGTTGGTTATTGACCTCAACCTGCCAAACTACAGCCCCCGGCAAAAGGCCTATTTTGAGTCCTACAAAAAGTGGGGCGCTATCAAGCTCCTACTGGGCAAAAATGCCCACCTCTCCATACTGGAGCTTGCCGATGAAGTCCTCCGCACAGCCCTACGATTCGATTTTATTGACCTGGCACTTGATATGGTGCGCACCATGCGCCTCTACTACGGTTCCATTGAGGGCAATCTGAAAAAATACGAACAGTACGGCAAGCAAGTCCACCACCTGGAAGACGTATTCCGGTTCGAGAACCTGGCCGAGGAACTCTACACCGATCTTGTCATTCGTTTTATCAACGATAAATCCACCAAACGCGAGGTACCACAGGTGGCGCGCAAGTACTTTAACCAATTGGAGGATGCGCTGGACAAATACGATTCCTATCGCCTCCATTTCACTGGCCGACTGATTGAGATCATTATCTATACCAGCGTCAACGACTACAAGAGTACCACGGAAATCTGTGACAAAGCCATCCGCTTTTTCGATGCCAAAGACTATGTAGCCAAAGTACCCTTGCAGGCATTTCTGTATCAGGAAATGGTCTGCTATGTTCAATTGCGGGACTTTGAACGCGGGCGAAAGGCTGCCGACCGGGGCCTGAAACTACTGGAACAAGGTTCGTTCAATTGGTTCAAATACCAGGAACTCCTCCTCCTGCTTTCCTTCCATGCCCACCAACACCAGGAGGCGTACCAAATTTATAAAGACACGGTCAAACACCGGCGCTTCAACGGCTTGCCGGACGGTATCAAACAAACGTGGAAAATTTTCGAGGCCTATCTCTTTTACCTCGTCCAGGTCGGACGTATCCGGCCCGACAACCCGGAAACGGTGCTCAGCCGCATCCGTATCATGCGCTTCCTCAACGATGTGCCTATCTTCTCCAAAGACCGGCGCGGCATGAATATTCCCATCCTGATTTTTCAAATCCTGTACCTGATCCTCACCAAAGAGCATGACAAGGTATTGGACCGCATCGCGGCCATCAAAAAGTACTCCTCCCGGTATCTGAAAAAAGACGACAACTACCGCAGCAACTGCTTTATTAAAATGCTGCTGGCCATGGCCGATGCAGGCTTCCACAAAACTGCCGTGATCCGGCATGCCGAGCCATCCGCCAAGATGCTGAAAAAAGTGCCGCTGGACTTTGCCAGCCAGTCGCACGACATCGAGCTTATTCCCTACGAGGATCTTTGGCAAATGGCGCTCGACTCCCTGGAGAACACCATTTACAAGCCGAAGGTGCGCAAGGGAACCTGATGACTGTCCGGATCGAAAAACCCGCGCACGGCGCCGTTGTCCCGGCATTAGACTTTCCAGGTTTGAAAAAAACCTGGAAAGTCTGGGAGTTTTGCGACAAGGTCCAGCGAGGTGGCCACACTATTGGACACGCTCTGGTCCGGTTATAAGCTGAAATTTTCAAAAAAAGCCCCTAAAAAAACACTTGTTTACCTCACTTGACATGGTGCTTTTGGCAAAATATCTTTATCTGTTAATTTATTGAAAATCAGTTATTTGATTTTTAATTTAGCACCTTTTCTCCTTTTTTTTCTTCCTGAAAATTCGTGTTTCTTGTCCGGTGCCCGCTTGGGCGCCCCCGTACTTTTGTATCATCAAAACGGAACAATACACACGAATAATCAAAACACGCAAGTCAACATGTACACGATGAGAACAACAACAAGTACGACGACCGCTCGACCCCAGATCGCCCACTCCGTTCATAAAATCCGTACCGACGTAGTACTGGGATCACCCAGCGCCAACTGTAGCGGAGTCGGTATCTGCCGGGTTATGGCACAAGGCGAAAACGCCGATGTCAAGTGTCCCAGAGTAGCCACCTGGGTAAGCGTAACGGAAGAAGGAAAGATGCGCTTTGAATTCGAAAAAGACTCCATGGAAGGCCGTTTTATGCGGCGACATTTCCGCTGGTTACTCTTTCAGGTTTTCGAGCCATACCTGGTTCCATACCACCTGTTGAAATCATCGAAAATAGAACAGCGTACGATCCAACCAGGCATTTACCAGGTCTGGGAAATAGGCGAACGACTGATTGTAGAATTCTGAAAATATAAGTAGGCAATTGGCCACTACATTTTTTTTAATACTCGGGAATTTACTGTTGCAAACAAAACTGCCCCGGCCGCCAGGCGCTCATACCGGAATACCTCCGGCCGGGCGGCAAGCGATGGCAGGAAACGTGCGCGCAGTGCAAACTTGACAAGACGAAAATTGCTTGCCTGCCAGGGTGAGGGCGCAATATGCGCTTGACCCTGCGCGACAACAACTCCATCCAATGCCATAAGTCGGCTACTGGTCACTGCACCGGCTGCGCAAATCGCGCTGCACCGGACAGTACCCGGCATGGCCGGGCGAACGCTCGCTCCGCCGCGCCGTATAGGTCGCATGGCATAACCGCGTACATCCACGGAGAAAGCCGATTGGCTTTGCTCTCCAGGGTACTGCGCTCTGGCGAAAACGATCGCCGGGGCGATGCGCGGGCAGAAACGCTCCGGGAGACATTCCGGCATCCGTTCGCGCGGAGCCGGGATGTCGCCGGGACACAGGCTTCGGTGGGTTAAAACCCGCCGGTACTTGGACTGCGGGTTAAAACCCGCAGCTACTGAACTGCGGGTTAAAACCCGCAGCTACTTGACTGCGGGATAAAACCCGCAGCTACCTGAACTGCGGGTTAAAACCCGCAGCTACTTGACTGCGGGATAAAACCCGCAGCTACAGGAAACAACCAAGAGTAGCCCGGGCTGTAAGCCCGTAAAAGATATTCATGACGTTCAAGCCAAAAGTGGCTTGAACGATATTCCCGAGTGTTCGCGAAGGGGGGGGAGGAGAAGTTTCGCGCCCGGAAAAGGCGCTGATTTCTTCCAACCCCCACTAGCGGAACATTCTTGCAAGTACTTCAAAATCAAATTTATAAAAATAGCAATCCGGTTTTTAACACAAAATCTTAATCCACTACTCTCAATTTTTTTATCATGCGAACTCTCTTTTCATTTTTGCACACTGGGACGCGCAGCCTTGCCTGGCTGGTGCTTCCGATTTGCGTATTCTTTGTTACGCAAGCATTCTCCCGCTCATTTGCGGAAACCTGGGATCCGGTTCCAATGACAACCGCCCTTGCTCCACAAGCAGTCACTGTCACTGTCGGCTCCAACGGCCCGATTTGTGCCGGGAGTACCCTAAACCTCACCGCTACCATCACGGATGGTACTGCTCCATTTATTTTTGCCTGGAGTGGTCCCGCAGGGTTCACGTCGGACGCCCAAAATCCGTCCCGACCGAACACCACACTCGCGCATGCAGGCACCTATACTATAACCGTGACCGACAATACCGGCATGAGTGGTACCGCCAGCGTGACGGTACAAATAAATGCCCCTGCCACGGCAAACGCCGGCCCCGACAAAACACTTTGCAAAGATGCTCCGCACCAGTTAGCCGGCGTCATTGGTGGCGCCGCAACGAGCGCCTCGTGGGCTGCCTCTGTGGGAGGTGGCACGTTCCTGCCCAATAATCAAATGCTGAACGCTATGTACAATCCGCCCGCTAATTACACGGGCACGATCACGCTGACCCTGACTACCAATGACCCTGCCGGGCCTTGCCCGGCGGTATCCGACCAACTGGTGCTGACCTATGGCAGCCCGGCTGCTCTGATCTGCAATGACACGGTTTTTATCTCCATTGGCCAGACCTGTTCCTTGACTGTCACCCCCGATATGGCTTTGGAAGCGGATGTGCTGGACGATCTGTACACGGTCACACTATTTACCCTGCAAGGACAAAACATCGGCAATGTCATCACGCCGCAGTATGTGGGCGTACCATTGAAGATCCGCGTTCAGGACAACTGTTCCGGCAATTTCTGTATTACGAATGCCCTGGTAAGCGATGTACTTGCCCCTACGTTTGTTTCATGCGAAAACATCACATTGCCCTGTGTAGTCAATAATTATACGCCGGCATATTTAGCCAATGTGCTCGGTATTGCGGCGGCAAACCCCCAAGCTACCGACAACTGTACACAACCGACACTGACTTACAACGATACCTGGGTGAATGTTTCCTGCGGCGTTACATTCAACGGCCAATCCAACCTCAGCGGCTATGTGGTGCGCGTTTGGACGGCCACCGATGCCTACGGCAATAAATCTACCTGTACTCAGTATATTTATTTCCAACGCCTCAGCGTGTTTGACCTGACCATGCCAACTGACGTGACGGTGAACTGCGACATGGCCATGACCGACCCCAACGTGACCGGCGCCCCTTCCTACACGTTTAATGGTGTAACATTTTATGTAACCGGCGCTAACTCGTTGTGCGAGATCAATGCGTTGGTAACCGACCAGGTAGCCCCTTTCTGTGACGGGGTATATTCCATCCTCCGGACATGGCAGGTGTTTGGCACGTGCCCAAGTGCGTCGAGAACGCATATTCAGGTTGTCAACGTGGTGGACCCGCAAGGTCCAACGATTGCTTGTCCGGTTAACCTGAGTGTGAGTACCGATCCCCTTGCCTGCTGTGCTACAGTAGATCTGCCGGATGCGATCATGGAGGATGCTTGTGGCCGCGTAGCCGATGCTACTGCCTTAATTTTCATCCGAAACCCGGTGACGGGCGATACCATTGACCAGGTAATAATCACGGGTGTACTGTCTAATTTCCCGGGCAACAACCTAAACGACAAGGATACATTGGCAGTGTTTGGCTTCACGCCCTGCCTGCCGATAGGCCAACATATCGTGGCGTATTTTGCAGAAGATGCCTGCGGCGCTTCGTCGTACTGCACATTTACCCTGACGATAGCCGATAGTGTGCCGCCCGTGGCTGCTTGCGACGAGATCACACAGGTCTCACTCGGCATTGACGGCATGGCGCTCATCAACGCCTCTACATTCGACGACGGCTCATACGACAACTGCGGCCCGGTATATTTCAAAGCGCGGCGCGTAGACGGCAACCCGTGCCAGCCCAATTCCCAGTTCTTTGACCAGGTCAAGTTCTGTTGCGAAGATGTAGGCGACACTGTGCTGGTCATCCTGCGCGTGTACGACGTACCCATGCCGGCCGGCCCGGTTAGCCTGAGTTTCCAGGAACAACATTCCAATGAATGTCAGGTACAAGCTTACGTGGACGACAAACTGAAACCAGTGTGTCTACCACCCGCCAATACCACCGTGACGTGCGACAGCTTCGACCCTACCCTCTGGTCTTACGGCATGGCTACGGGCGCTGATAACTGTTGTGTGGATACGGTCACTACGACAGCCAACTGGACGCTTTTCGACACGATGTGCTCCAAAGGCACCATCACCCGCACGTTCCGCGTAGTGGACTGCCACGGTCTGAGCAGTTCCTGCACCCAGCGCGTGGTGGTGGAGTACCAACAAAATTATTTTGTGAAATTTCCGGATGACGTGGTTATCACTGCCTGCAATGGCTCCGGCTCTTACGGCGCACCTCAGTTTTTCGGAGAAGACTGCGAACTGCTTGGCGTATCGCATACCGACCAGCTCTTTACCGTGGTACCCGATGCCTGCTACAAGATCGAACGCACCTGGACGATCATCAACTGGTGCTCATACGACCCCAATCTGGGCTGCACATTTGTGCCAAATCCGAACCCTAATCCACAGTCGAACCACCCATCCAACCTGACAGGGCCTATTGTGTCGCCTTTGGGTACGCTCTTCCCGTGGGCGCCGACGGTGGCTAAACTCAGCCCCGACGACCAGCAGGCCAAAAACTTCAGCACCTATTGGTCGGCCAATGTGAACTGCTACCAGTACAAGCAGATCATCAAAATCACCGACTCCCAAAAACCGACCATACAGTGTCCGGCCACACCCCTTGAAGTGTGCGACCAAACCGACAACGACCCGCTTTTGTGGAATCAGTCCTACTGGTACGATTCAAAAACGTTCTCGAGTAACCTGTGCGAAGCGCCAACCGACCTGTGCGTGACGGCCTCGGACGATTGCTCGAAGTCCAACATCAACTTCCGATACCAGTTGTTCCTCGACCTCGACGGCACTGGAACGATGGAAACCGTGATCAACAGTGTTGCCGCCAACGAACCCAATGTGGTGTATTTCAACAACGCCGGCAACCCCAACTTTACCGGGGGTATTGCCCGGGCTTTTGACAAGCGCGCGGTTCCATTCGAGCAGAAATACCGTTTCACGATCGAAACCAATGTCAGCGGCGATACCAAAACGGCGTGTGTACGCTGGAATACCATTGCGCAACCCGGAAACTATGTAGTGCCCGAACTGCCCTACGGTACCCACAAGATCAAGTGGTTTGTTTCCGACGGCTGTGGCAACGAGCAGATTTGCGAATACACCTTCGTGATTAAAGACTGCAAAGCGCCGACCATCAAATGCTATAATGGTCTGAGCGGAAATATTGGTGGCGATAAGTTGCTCACCGTCAACTACCAAACATTTTTGGAAAGCGGCTCGGATAACTGCACACCCGATAACCTGCTGGTGTATGGCATCCGTAAGGTTAGCCAGCCGGGTACCGGTTTCCCTTTCCAGTCGAATGGTGCGCCACAAACCAGCGTCACGTTTGACTGTACCGAGCAGAGTTTCCAACTTGTCCAATTGTGGGCGATGGACTTGCAGGGCAACGCAGATTACTGCCAGACGTATTTCCATGTGCAGGACAATGCCAACAACTGCAGCAACACCAATGCAACCGTCGCCGGCCTGGTACTCACCGAACACGGACACGGCCTGGAAGAAGCCAACGTGATCATTGATTGCCAGTCCATCAACGGTGCGCCTCCGATCAACAAGTACGATATGACGGATCCAAATGGACAGTACAAGTTTGACAACACCGTGCCCATTGCACTCAATTACACGGTGACACCCGTCAAGGATAATGACCCGCTGAACGGGGTAAGTACCTTCGACCTCGTGCTGATCAACAAGCACATCCTTGGTATCGAACCGTTCACCACGCCGTACAAATTGATTGCTGCCGACGTCAATAACAATGGCACGATCACAACCTTTGATCTGGTTGAACTGCGCAAACTGATTCTGGGTATCCACACAGACTTCCCGGACAATACCAGCTGGCGTTTTGTGGACAAAGCCTATAAGTTCCCGGAGCCGTCTAATCCCTGGAAGGAAGCTTTCCCGGAAAGCAAAACAGTCTGGAATATCCAGGGCAGTCAGATGGAAGACGACTTCGTGGCCATCAAGATTGGCGATGTCAACAGCAATTCCATTGCCAACAGCTTCCTGTACAGCGAAGATCGCGCGGCCGGAACCTTATTGTTCGACATTGAGGACCGCTTCGTCAAACCGGGCGAGCATTTCACCGCCACCTTCACGGCGACCGAACCGGTACTGGCCTATCAGTTTACCATGAATTACACCGATCTGGAGATCGAAGACGTACAACCCGGCTCGGGCATGCAGGAGGAAAACTTCGCCGTCTTCCCCGACCAGAATGCCCTGACGACTTCCGTACAGATGCCAAAAGGCGCGGATCGAATAACATTCCAGGTGCAATTCCGGGCCAAGGCTGCCGGGCAGTTGAGCAAGATGCTCAGCATCTCCAGCCGCATCACCCGCTCCGAGGCATACCCCGACGAGCATGGCGCAGAGAAGTACGACATCGGGTTCCGCTTCAACAACGGCGGTGAACAAACCATCACCGGCCTCGGCTTCGAACTGTATCAGAACGTACCGAATCCGTGGGTAAACAAAACCCAGATCGGATTTTACCTGCCAACCGCAGGAGACGCAACATTGACGATTTACGACGATCTCGGCAGAGCGGTATTCGCCGAATCGGCCGACTACGACCGGGGGTACAACGCAATCTTCATCGAACACGCCCTGTTGGACAAGCCCGGCGTACTCTATTACACCCTCGAAACACCTCACGGGAAGGCCACCCGCAAAATGATTCAGGCCAGGTAATCTCATGAACGTGGAACAGAGCGGCCCGTCGAAGGGCGGGCCGCTCATTCCTAAAAACAAAATCTTGCCCTTTGCTTCTTGTAATCATGTTTCCCCCTGCCCCCCAGGGCAGACGCATCGCGGATTTTCGTCAAGTCAAGTATCTGGAGGCGGCCCACCCAGTTCTTTACTCCGGGCCGATTCCATAACCTTTTCTCTGTATGCATCTGAGATCGCACATTTGTTCATTTTACGGCCGAT
>JBGSKO010000216.1:0-41079 GCA_041741155.1 Saprospiraceae bacterium
TAGCGTACACCGTAGCGTGCGCCGTAGATCGGACGGGTCCCTTCGGGATGACAAAAGTAGCGTACACCGTAGCGTGCGCCGTAGATCGGACGGGTTCCTTCGGAATGACAAAACGTAGCGTGCACCGTAGCGTACACCGTAGATCGGACAGGTTCCTTCGGGATGACAAACGTAGCGTACACCGTAGCGTGCACCGTAGATCGGACGGGTCCCTTCGGGATGACAAACGTAGCGTACACCGTAGCTCGGACGGGTCCCTTCGGGATGACAAAACGTAGTGTGCACCGTAGCGTACACCGTAGATCGGACGGGTCCCTTCGGGATGACAAACGTAGCGTGCACCGTAGCGTACACCGTAGATCGGACGGGTTCCTTCGGAATGACAAAAGTAGCGTACACCGTAGCGTGCGCCGTAGATCGGACGGGTCCCTTCGGGATGACAAAAGTAGCGTACACCGTAGCGTGCACCGTAGCTCGGACGGGTCCCTTCGGGATGACAAACGTAGCGTACACCGTAGCTCGGACGGGTCCCTTCGGGATGACAAACGTAGCGTACACCGTAGCGTACACCGTAGATCGGACGGGTCCCTTCGGGATGACAAAAGTAGAGTGTGCTGTAGCGTGCACCGTAGATCGGAAAAATTTCTACGGCATGACAAGCGGAAACAGTGCAAAATCAAGGCAAAAAGGAAGGATTTTGACCCCGATCCTAAAATGTCACGCTTTTGTCACGCCCCTTTTCTGCCAACATACCGCCTATTCCCACCTCTTTTGTGCCGCAACTCACACGCAACACCCGTGGCAGCACACACCAAACCCGTACACCGCAACATACACCACCCCTTCCCCGAGAAGGAGACACTGCGCCATTGGTTCGTTTGGCTGCTCCTCGTACTGGCCATGTTTTACGGCATGCACCGCTACTTCGAGTACCGGGAGCGGGAGTTGGACAAACGGATTGAGCAGATGCGCACGGACTCATTGAGTCAATCGAAAAAAACAGATATCCATTCTATCTATCACCATTAATAAGAGTCGTCTTATGAAAAAATGTCTCCTTTTACACAATGCCTTTTCCCTTTTCCGCGCGGTAGCCGCGCCGGTTGTAGCCGCATTGGCGCTGACCTTTTTCTGTTCTGTCCAGCTGAGCGCTCAAAGACCCCGTATCAGTGTACAGGGCACCTTGAAAACAGCCAACGGCGCCTCGGTGCCGGATGGCACCCAAGCCGTAACCTTCCGGTTGTATGATGTGAAAGAAGGGGGTACGGTACTCTGGTCGGAGGATACCACCGTGGAGGTGATCGCCGGTATCTACAGCCACTACCTTGGCAGTGTGGAGCCATTAGATCCCGCTGACTTTGATTCCACACTATACCTCGCCGTAAAAGTGGGCTCGTACGAGCTTGCTCCGCGTGTCGAACTCGCCTATTCGCCGTATGCGCTTTCTGTGGCATTCGCCCAGAAAGTTGTGTGTTCCGGGGCTGTGGGCGATGTGAAGTATTCCGTATTACCCCCGAAGGAGTTTAAAAAGGAAAACGGCGACTGCTGGGTGCCGATGGACGGCAAGCCCATGCCGATGGGAGCAAAACTGCTAACCTATCTCCCCTCGTGGGACAGCCTGCCGGACGCCAGTGGGGCGTTTATACGCGCACAGGACTTCAATGGCGGCGCCGACCGAGATCCCCTGCGCGATTCCACTACGGCTATCGCTACGGTGCAAGATGATGTATTTAAACGCCACAATCATACCATGGAAGATGCAGGGAACCACCAACACACCTATGGCATTGATACCGGCGGAGGTGTCGCCCTCAGTGGTGATGAGGAGCCAATGCTCCATGTAACGGATATCAAAAGTGGTCATGACTGGTCAATATCCGACGTTAACGCTAATACTAGATGCAAGACAAACTTTGACGGCGAGCATAAACATACCATAAACTCTACTGGCGACCCCAACGAAACCCGCCCCGTAAACATCAACCTGTGGGTATATATCCGGATCAATTGACTCGAAAGGGGAACCACATTTTTTCACCATTCAACTGTTGATTGATCATGTTCAAACGACTACTTACCCGGGCCATGCTGCTGGTATGCGGCAGCATGGCTATCCCAGCCTTAGCCCAACAGGTCCAACAGGACCTCCAATGCACCTTTGTGGACCAGCCGGTTGTGAAGGGGGAAATTTTTATCAACTACGGCAGCGTTACCGACGCGTATTCGGTGCGCAACCGGACGAATATCTCCCTTGGGGAGCCTGCTGTCAGCAACGGTGTCTTGTCCCAAAAACATGTGGGTCAGTTCGGTTTCTGGTCGCGGTTTTATGTGCCGCCTATCGGCCCGATCGTGACGGCTACCCAGGGAGAATTGCTCGACCGCATCCAGGTATCCTGGGCGCCCAACCCGCTGGGGGCACAAGCCACCGACGGATTCAAGCTGTACCGCGACTCCACCTATCTGGCGCTCGTGGACAGCAAAACCCGCAACTACAACGACTTCAACGTCATCGCCGGGCGCGTCTACAACTATGAGGTGCGCGGCATCAATGCTTATGGCGAGGGTAGCCCCGGCAAGGCTGTTGGCTTTCAGACCCCCAACGGCACCGTCACCGGCTGGGTACAAACGCCCAGCGGCAGCCCCGTACCGGATGCCATTGTAGCACTCACGCCCCTTCAGGGCTTCTCGGCAAGATTCGGCCCGACGGACGGCGCCTTTGCCTATTCCAACAAGGGGCCGACCGATACCCTGATTCCGCTCAACAACGGTGAATGGACGATGAGTTTCTGGGTGAAAACAACCCAGGCAGATGCCGATGCGGGCATCATCAGCCTGCATCCGTTCCCCATCTACCTGCGCCCCATGGCCAGCGCCGGCGGGCAGGAGGGCATCGAAGTGGCGCAAACAGCCACCAGTACGGCACTGCTTTCCGGTCAGTTCCCGACAGCAAAGAAAAACGACTGGAACCATGTCGCATTCACGATAGACGACAACGACAACGGCCGGCTCTACATCAATGGCGCCCTGACGGGACTTTCCCCGGTTCCGCCGGTGGAGTCGGCAGAGGAACTGCGTATCGGTGCGCGTACGGAAGCGCCCGGCGCCTGGACCGGCTGCCTCGACGAACTGCGCCTGTATCACCGCCGGCTCGACGAACTCGACTTCGGCGAGGTGATGATGGGCACGGCATCTTCGCAAACACCCAACCTGAAGTACTACTGGAAAATGGACGAGGAACTCGGTACCGGCTCCTTCGACATTTTAAAACGGAACAAACTCTACTTCTGCGGCGCCGAGTTTGACACCACCCGCCCAATGGTACGCACCATGGGCAAAACCAATCAACAGGGCTACTACCGCATTGAGTCGGCGAGTTACGGCACGGGTACCACGTTTTTGGCCGAGCCGATGAAGGATTTTTACATGTACCGGGCGCTCAAGTTTACCCGCGATTCACAGCATTATGCTGTTCTGCCCGACTTCTCCGTGACACCCAAAGCCACGCTGGAAATGTGGGTGAACAGCGCCGGGCCGGATAACGAGGACCAGTGCCTGCTGTCCAAAACCTGGCCTGGAAATGATTTCCGGTTGCTGCTCCGGCAGAACGGTCTGGCCAACCATATCTGGCTTTACCTTAGTGGCCAGGAGCACGACTTCGGCCCGCTCGGCATGAGTTACCAGCACCTTGCTTTTGCAATAGACAGTACAAGTGGCACGGTAACCGCCTACAATAACGGGGTGCTGCTCGGCAGCCACACCTTCACGAACGTGACCGGCAACTGGTCTGATCCCGGCAGTGGCTGGTTGTTGGGCGCGCGGTCCAGCGGTATGGGCACGACTAATCACTTCGGCGGCCTCATAGATGAAGTAGCGCTGTACGACACGACACTCAGCGCCGCCCGAATCCTCGAACACGCTCAAAACGGGCGGGAGATGACGGAGCCGGGGCTGCGGGTATATTTCGCGCTCGACGAGGGCACCGGCAAACGCCTGAACAACAGCGGTTCTGTGTTGCTGCCTTATGGCACCAATGAAGGCGCCGAATGGACGCCCTTTGCCGCCCGGCAAAAGACGGAACCCCATATTTTCACCCCTAATACGCGGCAAGTGACGCTCAACCCCAGTGTAACCTCGGTGGACCAGGTGGATTTTATTGACCGCAGCCTGATCCCGGTTTCCGGCTATGTGCGCTATAAAAACACCAACTGCTTCGCCAAAAACGTGGAAATACTGGTGGATAGCCTGCCATACAGCCCGCGGATTTTCACAGACGCCAACGGCAAGTTTGTTATTGATTTTGATCCGGGGAAAACGGCCACCCTGACTCCGGTATTCGAGGATCACGATTTTATCCCTGCATTTTGGGAGGTGACGAATGTGGTTAATCCCATCGCCGGCATCTTGTTTAATGATATTACGACGCGCAAAGTACAGGGAGTCGTGGCGGGAGGTTTGTGCAAAAAATCGGTCATCGAACCGCCGCCCGGTACCGGGCAGGGAACCGTTTGCCGGGTAGAAGTGCGCTCGACCGACGACTGTCTGATACGTTCGATCACCATAGACAATCAGTACGGAAACTACCTTTTTGAGGAATTGCCACCCTTGGAGGCCCTGACGGTATCCGTCGCAGAGCACTCCGAGGTAGACATCGAAGCCGCCTTTCAGACGCAGGGCGGTTCCACGGTTAATTTGAGCAAAAGAGACACGATCATTGACTTCATTTACTTCGCACCGCCGCAGGTGGCCCTCAACAGCGGATTGGAACCCTTCCCGGGCTGTAGCCCGCCGGTTATTGTACTGGATCAGGGCGAAAATGTTCAGTTAAGCATATCCCTGATTGAGCAGTATGTCCCTATTCTGGACAACATGAATCAGGTCGTGGACGATGGTGTTTGCCCGCTGGATACTGCCGACTTTGAAATTATCAACGGATTAGCCGACCTGACGCTGGATACGGCTATGTCCAATGAAGTGTTGATTTACAGATTCAAAGTGGGCGGCCCCAATACATCGCCGCCTTATCTGAAAACCCTGCAGATCATCGGTACGTCTTTGGCCGGACGCAAGGGCAGCCTGGTCAAGCAGGCTATTGTGACGGGAGAAAAGCAAAAACTGCCCTCCTTCACGACCAAACTGCCCGAAAAGCCTATTCATGTCCTGCACGACCCACCGGGCGACGGCAGCTATGCTTTTCTGGAAAAAGATTCGAGTATTTGCTACACTACTGGTGTGAGTCTTGCTTCAGATAACTCCATCGGTAACGACAACTCGTTCAACACAGTCCCGACGATAACAACTGCTGTAGGTTTTTGGACCGGCTTTTCAGTCGAAACGGAGATTAAAACAATACTTGGCGGCAGTATTAAATTTCTAAAAACTAATTCCAGGTTGACAGATTCCACCTTTCAAACCTGTCTGCAAACCACCCAACGTATCTCCACCGACGATGGCGACCTGATCGTGGGCGCACGGGGAGGGGCCGATGTTTTTATGGGGGTTGCACAAAACATCATCTTTAGCAGGATTGACAAGGTGCTCTTTGATACTGCCTCGTGTACCGCCTTTGTGGAGGAATCGGTTGCGGTGGCACCGGGGGATTTCGCCACCACCTTTATCTACTCCGAGTTCAACATCAAGAACTATGTCATCCCGAATCTGGGGTTGTTGCTGAACGATCCGACCGTTACGCCTGCCGATAGTGCCGACTATGAAAAATCCATTGCGGATTGGCAAAAATTTCTGGATGATAATAATGCCCGCAAACAAGCGGTTCAGGAAGACCCTCCTGAACGAAATATTTCTTTCGATGCCGGCGCCAGTTACGAGTATTCGGAAACCATAGAGGTTTCGCAGACCAGCAACATTCAGTTTGACACGATCTCCACAGAAGAAATAGGCGAGGCATTGGGGCTTTTTGGTAATGATGCCGGCGACCAGAACACCATCATATTTTCAACTTCATCGTCTTACGGGTCCAGCAAGGGTACGGAAGAACAAAACAGCCTCACCACGGGGTATGTGCTCAAAGACGACGACCCGGGCGACTTTTTCTCGGTGGATGTGGGTATAGACAAAGACTACAATACGCCCATTTTCAACCTCCGGGCCGGCCAGTCAGCCTGTCCCTGGGAACCCGGTACCGCCAACCGGGAGGAACCCAACCTTAACCTCGACGCAGGTTCCCAATTCAAGGCCATCAATGTGCCGGCCAACGAACCGGCCGTATTCAACCTGTTGCTGGGCAATGGCAGCGCATCCAGCGAGACCTGGACGTATGGTTTTACGGCCATTCCTGCCAATAACCCGCACGGCGCCGTGATCAAACTCAACGGGCAACCGCTGAATAACAACACCATTCAATTCATCGTGCCGTGGGGCACCTCTATTCCCATCACCCTCACCATAGAGCGCGGTCCGGTGGCGTACGAGTACGATAGCCTGCTGGTGGCTCAGGTATCGGAATGCGAAATGGCGCGCAATTATGCCCTGTCGCTGGCTCTGACCGGAGACCCCGCCGAACCCAGGTTCTTCTCACCGCTGTATCTCGGGGTGGACTTCATACGCCCCTGCAGTGAGGTGGACATCAACGTGCCGGAACAAAACTGGGTGGTGATCAACAACGACCCCGATCAGCCGGGTACTATTCGGCGCATCACGGCATCGGGTTACAACCTGAGTAATCCGGACTTCCAACTCGTGCGCGTGCAGTACCGCCGCTCCGACGGCAATGGCGCCTGGATCAATCTTCCGACTCCGGACGGGATATTCGAAGCCTTTAATCCGAATTGGTCGGGTTTCTACGATACTGATGCAGACACTTTCAGGATACCCGACAAGGGGCCCCAGGATACCTTGCTGTTGGGACAATCGTTCACGCAGTTTTTCTGGGAAACCGACGGCCTCGGCGACGGCCCGTACGAAGTCCATGCCTGGGCGGTGTGCACCGGCGACGCCACCAGCAAACCCGGTTTCTCCGAAATCATCAAGGGCCGCATAGACCGCGAGCCGCCCAGCATCGTAGGCGTACCGCAGCCCTCCGACGGGGTGTACCACGTCGGCGACGAGATTTCGTTCACGTTCAACCAGCACATCAACTGCGATAAATTGATCCAGGCGGACCAGACACAACCCAACAACGTGGGCCTGTACGATGCCACCAAGAATGAGTTGATTGACATTGATATGACCTGCTTCGAAAACAAGATTGTACTTGATCCGACCTTCGAAAACAAGTTTTACGAAAATCGTATCCTTCGCGCTCAATTGCACGGCATCCAGGACCTCGTGGGCAACGTGTTCAACGGCACTAAATTCAACAACGGCGTCTGGGAATTCTACGTGGACCGCAACGAACTCGCCTGGCTGACCGACAGGCTCGACCTGACGAAATTCGAGGACGAGAACAAAACCGCTACCGCCCACATCCACAACCGCGGTGGCTACCCGGCGCCGTTTAAAATCCTCGGCGTGCCTGACTGGGTGCATGTGTCGCCCAACCAGGGTACGCTGGCGCCCAACGAAATCCGGCCCGTTTCCTTTAGTGTCGATTCCACCCTGGCCTTCGGGCACTGGCGCGACACCATCGAACTGGAAACCCAAACGAGCCAGAACCCCTTCTTCATGGGCGGTAGCGAGCCGCTGCCGCTGGGCGTACGCGTGGTGTGCCGTCCGCCATACGGACCAACCGACTTCGCGCAATTCGCAAACGCGATGGGCATGGTGCTTAAGGTCAACATCGAGGGCGCGTTTTCCACCGACCCGGAAGATATGGTAGCGGCTTATATTGACAACGAACTGCGCGGCCTGACCAAAGTGCAGTACTTCCCGCAGATCAATGCCTGGCTGGCCTATCTCAATGTCTATGGAGACTCCGCCGACCTGCTCCAGCCTGTACGGCTCGAAGTGTGGGATGCCTCCGAGTGCGAGCGCTACGGATCGGTGCAGGAATCGTTCACATTCCAGCCCGATAACATCATCGGCATCCTGACTAATCCGCAAGTCATCAACACCGGCGGCCTGCTGCTGCGCGAGGTGCCGATCAAGGACGGCTGGAACTGGCTGTCGTTCAACCTGGCGTTTCCGGACAACAGCCTGAACGCGGCGCTTTCGTCGCTCCAGCATCCGGAGAACGATCTGATGCGGAGCCAAACGGCTATTTCGCAATACCTCGGCGGTTGGTTCGGTTCGCTGACCAACCTGAACAACACGAGCCTGTACATCTACCGCGCTGATGTTGCCGACACCTTGCGCATGCAGGGTACGCTGATTGATCCGGAAGCCACGCCCATTCCGTTGGCGGCCGGCTGGAACTGGGTGGGCTATGTGCCCAACTACGCGCTGCCGATCAACGCCGCCCTCGCTTCGCTGCCGGCCCAGTTCGGCGACATCGCCAAGGGCCAGTATTCGTTCGCGCAGTACATCAACCCGACGTTCGGCTGGGTGGGTACGCTGAAGTATATGATGCCGCCCAACGGCTACCAGATCAAATTAGCCCAGGCCGGCACACTGACCTATCCGGACGCACCTGCCGCGCTGATGGGAACCCAAACGGCAAATCGGGGGGAGGACGACGCGGATATTCATCATTCATCATTCATCACTCATCATTGGGCTTTAGCCCCTTCGGCTTTCGAGCACACCAACACGCTCATCGGTATGCTGCGCACCAACGGCGCCAACGCCACCACCAGCGACATGGAACTCGGCGCATTTGTCAACGGCGAGGTGCGTGGCACGGCCCAGGCGATCTACATCGAACCGCTCGATGCGCACCTGTTTTTCCTGACAACATATGCCAACACGCCCGGCGAATTGTTGCGGTTCAAGCTTTACGACGATGCTACCGGCTCGGTGCGGAACCTGACGGAAACGATGTTCTTTGCGCCCAACCAGCACCAGGGCAGTGTCGAAAACCCGGTGCCGTTTGAACTGCTGACGACCAGCGCCGGAGAGGACTTGGCCGCTTCGTTGGGCTTCGATGTGCAGCCCAACCCGTTCAGCAGCGAGACGACCCTGCGGTTTGTTTTGCCGAAGGCGGAGGAGGTGACGCTGACGATCAGCGATGCGCAAGGCCGCGAGGTGGTGCGCCGCCCGTTGTCGGCTGCTGCCGGAGAAAATGTAGCGACCTGGAACGGCCGTTCGGATACGGGTTCGTGGCTGAGCAGCGGGGTGTACACGGTGCGCTTGCAGACTACTGCCGGAAGCGTGGTGCGGAAGGTGGTTTTGCAGCGGTTGCCCTGATTTGGAACAGACGAACGAACGTCGGCGAGGTTTTGAACCTCGCCGACGTTGTACGAAACGAACGTCAGCGAGGTTTTGAACCTCGCCGACGTTGTACTCTACGTTTGTCATCCCGAAGGAACCTGTCCGCTCTACGAGGGAAATCTACGCGGGCGCTTCGAAGGACAAACCGAGTGTTATGGCCCGCCGTAGATCGGACGGGTTCCTTCGGAATGACAAAAGTAGCGTACACCGTAGATCGGACAGGTTTTACAAAATAACAAACCAGGTGTGGTGGCCCGACGTAACGCGGATGGATATATTAAAGAGCAAACACTTAAAATGTCCGATTGATAGACTTGTTTGTCCGATCCGATACCGCGCTTTGCAGCACATTTGTCGCTTCAAAATATGCGTGGTGCAAGTCAGATTGTACTCTGTCGGGTATTTTCTCCGGGGGATTCGGAAAACTGCAACAATAGTCCGCTTTTTTGACACAATAGTCCACCTCCCATCAGTTGGGTTACCGTTAGTTTTGTGCTGAAAAAATTACAAAGAGATAAAATATCCCCCCTAAAGGAGGGACCGATTCTGACTCCCGGCATTCCCTGACGATTTGCGTGGATTGGCTGTTGGATCGGAGGCATTCACTGAAAAAAAATATTATCGCCCCGAATACAGACAATTTCGTGCCGGTTTTTGTGTGTACGGCAGGGTGAGGAACCGTCTTCCCGGCAGAGGGTATCACATCAAAATGTGATTGGCACAGTCGGGTATTAAACATACTTTTGACCCGCCGTATGTGCAATTGGGACATTTTACCTGTTGCTGGTAGCACCTTGAAACCTGATCCACCCGATTAATCCTGTTAAAAATATTGAGCCTGTTCCAAACTGCGTAGCGGGCCAAGCAACAAGACAAACTTATCTCATGAATTTACATCTACCTTGTTCGAAAACGAGTCGTCGTGCGTTTTTTCTTTTCGCCGCAACTTGTCTGCTACTCCTCCCATCCTCCAGCAATGCGATTGCTCCTCCCAGTTGGACGATCAATCCTGCCGATTTTCAGTTTCGAATGGACATGGTGATTCGGATCAACTACGATGCGATACCATCCAACGACCCCGGCAACCTCGTCGGTGTTTTTGTTGGAACGGAACTTCGTGGAGTGGCAACTCCGACGAATATTGGCGGACAACTCTACTTTTTTACGACGATTTACTCCAACGAGTACACCGGCGAGACGTTGCGTTTTCGGGCGTACTATGCTCCGGATGACAAGGTCTATTCCACCAACGATTCCATCACGTTTACCAATTATGCCTTCGTTGGAAATATCGCCAATCCGTACTGGATCAATATTGATCCCACGTTTGACTTCCCTCCCGAAATTCTGCCCATCCTGGCCGACACGACCTTGCAGACCATCCCGTTTGAGGGCCTCAATCTTGCCGACCACTTGCTCAGCCTCGACGGTGACCCGGTCATGTGGAGCGCCCTGGCCGGTCCGAACCTGACGGCTTCTATTGTTGGCGACTCCCTGTTTGTTCAGCCGGTATCCTCCGCCTGGATCGGGACCGACTCCGTGCGCATCATCGTCAAGGAAAATACACCTGGCCAACTGGCAGACACTATTTATGCCCTCTACACGGTGCTGCCGGACTATGGTGCGCCGATGTGGCAAAGTATTCCTTCACAAACGATATTTGGCGGCGGCAGTTTCGCGCCCTTCGACCTGGATAATTACCTGATTTATACCGGTCCATGTCGCGCATTCGACTTTGTGCTGCCCGCGCCCTACACCCTGCAAAATTCCCCTGTTGTACCAACTATCGCTCCCGACGGCAGCGTAAGTCTTCAAATAACCGATCCGGCATGGCGCGGCTCGATTACAATTGATTTCATCGTGTGGGACTGTGATTACCCGAACGAACGCCGCGACACCACCTCCGCTACGTTTAGTGTTTTGGACGACAACAACCCGCACATTACCTCGCCACCGACGGTGAATTATCAGGAAAATGCCTGCGCTGACTTGTACGACACGCAGTCTGTGGACCCGAACGACGCGGAGGGCAGCGGCCTGACCTACAGCATTCAGGGCGGCGCCGATGCATCGAAATTTACCATTGATATGAGTACCGGCAAACTTACCTGGTTCAATTTCATTCCTGATTTTGACAACCCCGGCGATGCGAACACCGATAACCAGTACGAGGTGACTATTCGCGTAACCAACTTGTTGAACCTGACGGATGAAATCAATCTCGTTGTCACGGTGACGGAGGAAGTCGGCGGGCCGTTCAACCCGCAGATCAGCTCGAGCAACGGCACTTGTATCGCGGGTGGCTCGGCTATGCTGCAAGCCAGCGGCGGGGCTTCGTACCTGTGGAGTACAAATGCCACAACATCTTCAATTACGATAGTGAATTCCGGCACCTATACCGTGACCATAACGAGTTCCGGCGGTTGCACGGCCGTTTTGAGTGCTACCCTGAATACTGCGCCGACGATCACCGCTGCTGGAAATGCCGGGGTTGTTTGCAACGGCGCTCCGATCCAGCTGACCTCCACGCCCGTAGGTGGCTCCGGGGTTTACACCACCTTTTCCTGGGAAGGACCAAACAGTTTTACTTCCAATGCACAAAACCCGCCCAGCATCTTCGCATTTTTAAATGCAAGCGGCACCTATACGGTAACGGTGACTGATAATGCCGGCTGCACGGCCTCTGCAACGACCACGATCAACGTTTCGCTGAACCCGGCCCCATTGGTCACGGCTACCAGCAACAGCCCCGTCTGTGTCGGGAAAAACCTGACGTTGGGTTCCACACCTACCGGCGGCTCAGGCACCTACACGCAGTATGCATGGGCCGGACCGGGTGGTTATACGTCCAATATTAGAAACCCGCTTGCTTTCGCTGCTGAGCTTGGTGATGCGGGCACTTACACCGTTACGGTGACAGATAACCAGGGCTGTACGGCCACTGGTACTACTGCAGTCGTGGTAAATGCCAATCCTGCTATCGCTGCTATCGGTAATGGTCCGTTGTGTGTAGGCTCGACGGTTGTGCTGGGCTCTTCGGTGTTTGGCGGCTCGGGCGTTTACCCCACCTACGCGTGGTCAGGCCCGAGCATGTATACATCCAATTTGGCAACTCCTGCAACGTTCCCCGCAACGCTGGTGGCTTCGGGCATCTATTCCGTGACGGTGACCGACAATGCGGGCTGCTCTGCTACCAACTCGGTGACCGTGGCCATTACCGGCAATCCCACCATTACGGCCAACGTTGTAGGCGCTACCTGTCTGGGTAGCGATATCACGCTGGCCTCCACACCGGCAGGTGGTTCGGGTACGTACTCGACCTTTGTTTGGTCGGGACCCAATACGTTTTCCGCCAATGTAGAAGACCCCGCGCCGTTCCCGGCCAGCCCTGCTGCTACCGGCACGTACACGGTGACGGTAACGGATAATGCAAATTGCTCGGCTACAGCCTCCACGACGTTAACAGCGAATAGTGTTCCCACCATTACCGCCGGAAGTAACACCCCGGTTTGCCAGGGCACGAACCTGCTGCTGAACTCTACGCCGGCAGGGGGATCCGGCACCTACTCCTTGTTCCAATGGTCAGGCCCGGATAGCTACGTCGCTTCTATTGAGGATCCGTCCGGTTTCTCCACAACATTGAATTCTGCCGGCATTTATCAGGTAAAAGTAACCGATAGCAACGGCTGTACCGGCACGGCTACGACGACCGTGGTTATCGTTCCCAAACCATCGGCTATTGCTTCGACGAATGGACCCGTGTGCATCGGAACATTGGTCAATGTGACAGTCAATCCTTCGGGGGGTACCGGCACCTTCACAGGTTTTAACTGGACCGGCCCGAACGGTTTTGTATCTATGGTTCAAAGCCCGCCGGCTTTCGCTGCTGTGCTGGCATCCGCCGGCACCTACCGGGTAACGGTAACGGATGATGCCGGCTGTACAGCTACTGCCTCTACTTCGCTGGCAGTACAGAACAATCCTGCACCGACCATTACCGCCGGAAGCAACGGCCCGCTGTGCCCGGGGGCTACCATAAACCTGACGAGTACACCCTCTGGCGGTGGCGGCATCTACCCGTCGTTTGCTTGGTCCGGACCAAACGGATACACCGGTACCGGACAAAACCCGACGGGATTCCCGGCTTCCCTTGCTGCTGCCGGCGCTTATACCGTCACCGTTACCGACAACAACAATTGTAAAAACACCGCCTCGGCTACCGTGGTGATAGACCCGCCTACGATCACCGCCTCCAATAGTGGGGGTTGTACCGACCTAAACATCACGCTGACAAGTGTTCCTGCAGGCGGATCGGGTGTTTATACCATGTACGCGTGGGAGGGTCCGAATGGCTATACTGCCGCTACGCAAAACCCGCCATCATTTCCCCGGATAATGGCTGCCCAAGGCACCTATACGGTGACGGTTACAGACAACGTCGGCTGTACCGGTACCGGTACTACTTACGTACAAGTGGGCGACATCGTGCCGCCTACGATTACTTGTCCCGGCGACAAAACGCTGAACGTGGACGCCAGCTGTAACGCTACGTTGGCCAACTGGACAAGCGAAGCAACCAACCTGACCGATGATTGCGCGGCTCCCGGCAGTATCACCGTGACGCAAATGCCGCTTCCGAACACGGTCATCAGCGGGCACAATACCGAGCAGACCGTGACGCTCACTGCTGACGATGGCAATGGAAACACCACACCGTGTACGTTCAAGGTGACGCTTAAAGATGTTACCAAACCTGTTATACAGTGCCCTGCGGACCAAACGGTAGAAGCAGACATGAACTGCGCCGGCACGGTTGGCTCGTGGACATTGGTATCCAAAATGGATAATTGTACAGCTTCCGGGAGTATCACGGAGAGCCAGGACTTGCTGCCCGGCGCCCCGCTCAGCGGCCACAACAGTACCAGTACGGTTACCCTGACGGCAAACGACGGCAACGGCAACACCGAAACCTGCCAGTTCTCCGTCACGCTTAAGGATATCGCACCGCCCGTCATTCAGTGCCCGGCCAACCAGACGGTGTCTGCTGATGCCAATTGCCAGGGTCTCGTGGGAGCACGGGTACTGGTTTCCAAAATGGACAACTGCACGCCTTCGGCGAGTATTATGGAAAGCCAAAGTCCTGCGGCCAATACGGTGCTGATGGGCCACAACGATTTTGAGACGGTAACCATAACTGCCGATGATGGCAATGGCAACATGGCGAATTGCTCGTTTACGGTAACACTTAAGGATGTTACGCCGCCGATGATCACATGCCCCGCGCCGGCAACTGTTGTTTGTGCAAGCGATTTCCCGGCTCCCAATATCAATTTGGTGACGGCTACGGACAACTGTAGCGTGCCGGTCAAAACCCACCTGAACGATTCCGCGCCCTACGATGTGCAGTGCCTTAACCGGTTCAAGAGAACACGTACCTATCGCGCTACCGATGCCGTGGGTAATAGTGCTACATGTACCCAGGTCATTACAGTATTCGACGGAATAGCGCCAGTGTTCACCTTCGTCCCGGCCAACGTGACGGTACAGTGCAACAGTGTGCCAAATCCAGGCACCCCGACCGCCACAGACAATTGTGCCGGCCCGGTTTCGATTGTGTACAACGGCCAAACTAGACTGGACGGCAACTGCCCGGATTCCTACACCCTTACGCGGTTGTGGACGGCTTCGGATATCTGCGGCAATACCAGAACCGCCACGCAGCGTATCACCGTGATAGACTCGCAACGCCCCAACTTTACCGGCGTACCGGCCAATGTGACGGTGCAGTGTAGTGCAATACCAACTGCCGCTTCACCTACGGCTTCCGACAACTGCGATGCCAATGTGACCATAACCTACAACGGCCAGACGCGCACTAACGGAACCTGCCTTAACCGATACACCCTTACTCGACGCTGGACTGCCGCCGACAATTGCGGCAACACCCGTACGGTATCGCAGCGTATCACGGTGGTGGATAATGGCAAGCCCGAGTTTACCTCCCTGCCTGCGGATCAAACCATCGCTTGCAACGATCCTATCCCGGGCGTTGGCGACCCCATGGCTTCCGATGCTTGCGAAGGTACCGTAACAATTGTTTACCTCGGCCAGAGCACAACGAACGCAACCTGCCCGAGTCTCTACCAGATCAAACGCACTTGGCGCGCTACCGATGCTTGCGGCAATACAACTGCCGCAACGCAAACCATCACGGTAGTGGACTCTCAGGCGCCTGTATTTATCAGTGTGCCGCCGGCTGTCACCGTTCAGTGTAGCGATGCTATACCAACGCTTGGAAACCCGGTAGCCTCGGATGCCTGTGGCGGATTTGTGCAGATCACCTACCTCGGACAGGTGCGTACCGATGGAAACTGCTTGTACAACTACACCCTTACCCGCACCTGGCGGGCAGATGACCTGTGCGGAAACACCGTTACCGCTTCTCAAGTCATTACCGTACAGGATACACAACTGCCAACGTTCGTCAGCCCACCTGCCGATGTGACGGTTGTATGCGCACCCGATTGTGTGCCGCCGCCGATTGCGGTGCAGGCCACGGATAATTGTGGCACCCCCACGGTTTCAATGGTGGAAACGCAAACATCCGGCGACTGTAGCACAGGGTACTCCGTGACCCGCACCTGGACGGCCACCGACCAATGCGGCAATGCGACCCTGCATACACAAACATTTACCGTGCTGCCGGCTCCACCGTTCGCGCCGGGCACCCCGCGTCAGAAGGCTGAAAGCCGGGAAAAGGCACTCAAAACGCAAGGCTCAAAACTCAAGACGCTCACGGTACAACCCAACCCCACTACCGACAGGGTCTGGATTGATTTGGGCGATTTTGCCGACGAAACGGTGCTTGTCTCAATCTACAGCGACCTGGGTCAGTTGATATGGGAACAAAAAGTAGAGGCGGTATCTGACCTGAAACTACCCGTCAGTCTCCGCGAAGCCGGAGCATCTGCCGGAATTTATACGGTTAGCGTGCGCAGCGACGGGCAAGTAGTGTCGAAGCGGTTGGTATTGATGGAGTGATAGATATACGTACTGAATAACAAAAACGGCGGTGACTCTTCAGTTCCCGCCGTTTTTGTATGTAGCGGCGGGATTTATCCCGCCGTACGCGGCACATTATAGCGGGATAAATCCCGCCGGTACTCGCGCTTTGCGGCGGGATAAATCCCGCCGGTACTTACACCCCCGCATAGCCCAACCGCGCCACCTTTTCGGCCCGGTGGTAGGTATCCAGCCCGCTCAGGGCTACTGTTTCTGCCAACGCGAGGTCGAGGTTCCCGTGTTCGTCCAGGCATTCGTCCGGCAGGATCAGTTCCAGCACTTTTCCTATAATCAGGATTGTGTTGTTGGCGGCGATGTGGTACTCCTCGACATATTCCAGTCCCATGCGGATACGGGCTTCTGCTACATACGGAGCGGCGGGGCACTGCTCCGACCAAAAGGGAGTGAGGCCGACCTGTTCAAATTCCGAAACGCCGTCGGGGTATGCCGCGGAGGTTTGGTGCGCCGCTTCAATGATATCCGTGTGGACGTGGTTGAGCGTAAAAAAACCGCTTGCGCGGATGTTCTGGTAGGTGTGCCGGGTAGTTTTTAACTGGCCGTCCACCGGGCGGGTCACGATACCCAACAGCGGCGGATCGGAGCCGATATGAATAGCCGAGGAAAAGATCGCCAGGTTCGGCAGTTTGTCGGAATTACAAGTGCCGACCAGATTGGCGCTTTTAAAACCCGTGACCGCGTTGATGAGCGTCAGGCGCGGGATACGCGGCATTTGCCGGATGTCGTCGAGGGATAAAATCATTGTTTTTCTTGTGATAATGGCGGTGTGCAGGACAAACAATGCCTGCCGGGAAAGGTTTTTGCAGTACCGGCGGGATTTATCCCGCCGAAATGCTTTGCACGTGCGGCGGGATAAATCCCGCCGGTACCGGGCAGGACGGAATATATTTTTACTTTTGTTCCTTCAATAATCGTATTCGTCTCATGAACTGTTCTACTCCTGTCGCTTCGGCGCGTCTGCTGCCGCTTTTTTGCCTTGCTTTTTTTCTGTCCACCAATACCCTGCGCAGCCAGGATGTCATCCTCCAGGGCTTTTACTGGAATACCCACCCCGGCGACGTAGCCAATACCACCACGGGTGGTCTTTGGTGGGATACCATTGCCGGCGTAGCTACCCAACTGTCCGCCGCCGGCTTCAAAACCGTGTGGACGCCACCGGCAAATAAAGGTTTTGCGGGCATTTACGACATGGGCTACGGCGTGTACGATTACTTCGACTACGGGCAGTACAACCAAAACGGCACCACCCGAACCCGCCACGGCAACCAGTCGCAGTTCCAAACCATGATGAATGCCCTGCACGGCCAGGGCCTGAATGTGATGGCCGACGTGGTGCTGAACCACCGCGCCGGCTCGCCTACCACCCAGGCGGAAGAGTGCGACCACAACGGCGATAATTTCCGCGAACAGCGGTACACGAAGTTCCGGCCGGCCAGTAACCGCATCCTCATGGACAGCATGGATTTTCACCCCAACAATACCCACTGCGACCTCTTCGCACCGTACCACGACCGCATTTTTTTCGAAGATATCTGCTATTTCAACCTCATAGACCAGGTGCTGAATCCTGACGGCTGGTACTTCGGTCCGCACAACCTCGGCAAGGCGGGCGACAGCCTCGTTATCTGGGGGCGCAACCTTTTTGATCCCGTCAACGGCCCCGGTTTTGATGAAATCCGCCTCGATGCGGTCAAACACGTCGAGCCGGGCTTCCTGGCGCCATTCCTCGTCGAACTATTCGACGGCGAGCAACCATACGCCCTGGGCGAACTATTCGACGGCGATCTCGGCACGCTCAAAGGCTACCGCGATGCCGTGGAGGGTTTCAATGTGGGCGGTCCCGGCGCGGGCAGCAAGGACGCCAACCTCGCCATTTTCGACTTCAACCTCCGCTATGCCCTGCGCGATCTGTGCAACAACGGCAGTGGCGGATACAATATGTGGAACCTCAACAGCGCAGGTCTGCATTTCGGCAGCGGCATGCCCGGCGAAGACGTGGTTACCTTCGTGGAAAACCACGACGTGGACCGCATCGGTTTTGTTGCCACCGACTGCGCCGACCCCAATGTGGCGGTTACTTACGGCGCCACCTGCCTGAAATTTGGTACCGACAGCGGGCACGACCCCGTGTTTCAGGACAAAGACGATATGGGTTACCCATACATTATGGCTGCCGAAGGGCGCCCGACTGTGTTCTGGAAAGACTGGTTCTGGTACAACCTTGACGCGGCAATCCAGTGGGAAATGAACTTGCGCAACGCTACGGCAGCGGGCAGTTCCACGCCCATAGCCGCCCTTGGGCCGGTGTTCACGGCGGGTAATGGCGGCGATTTATTTGTACTCAACCGCAACGGCGGCGGCGGCAAACCCGGCCTCGTGTTGGCCCTGAATGACAACCCCTCTGCTACGGCCGGCGCCTGGGTAAACACGCCGTTTTCCAACAAGTACCTAAAAGACTATTCCGACGGCTACCTGTTCCAGTTCACGCAGGCATTTGGCGATAGCCGCGCCCAGGTGAAAGCGCAACCCCGCGACTACGCGTGGTGGGCGCCTACCGGATTGTACCCAACGGCTCCCGGTATCGGCAGCCATTTTCAACTGGATGCTACGCCGGGCGGTTGTCCGCACTTCGTAGCCTTGCGCGTTGCCGATGCCGCCAACCTGCTCGTCAACGGTACGCCGATTGCCGCAGGAGACGAGGTGGCGGTGAAAAACAGCAACGGCGACGTGGTAGGCATCGGCCGTATCGGCCAGGGTTTTGCCTGGGACGGCACGCACGACATGCTCCTTGAGGTACTCGGTGCACCGTCGGTAAATGGCATGACCAACGGCGAACAACTCCGGTTTGTGGTGTGGGACGAGAGCGCCGTCGCAGAGGTGGAAATCGGCTCGGTACAGTTTGCCGCCGTGAGCAACAATTTCAGTTTTACGCCCTCGCGCCCCGCGACATCCAACCGCAACGGCAATTTTTCCAGCTTTAATATTTCCGCGACAGCACAGGGGCTTTTTGCCTGCGGCGGTATTTCCCGGGTGACGGGCTTTAGCCAAAATCCGGTGGCCGGCAACGTGGATTTCTGCGGAAACACCTCCAGCGCCAACGCATCGGTGTACGATGATGGCCTGCAATCGGGCGACAACGACGGCTCGGGTTTCCTGGGCTGGACGGGGCTAAACCCAGCCTCCAACAGTGGTTTTGCGGGCTTTTTTACCGGCAGTTCCACCACCAACGGCGATGGTGACGGCAACGGCGACAACGATATCAATACTACTGGCAAAGCCTGGGGTTTTTATGCGAACACCAGCAATGTTGCCGAGGCCACGCGGCCTTTTGCGGTGCCGATGACCGCCGGTGCGACCTTGCGTTTTTCCATGGATAACGGCTGGCTCGACGATGCCTCTGCCAACGGCGCCGTGGGTTTCAGTTTGCGCAACAGCAGTGGCCAGAACCTGATGGAGTTTTATTTCCTGGAAAACGGTAGCAGCTACACCATCAACGACGCCACGGGCAGCAGCCCCAATAACGCCGGCATCCCGTTCACCGACGAGGGACTGAATATCGAAATCGAGGTGCTTACCGCTACGACCTACCAGTTGCGCGTAACGCCCAAAGCCGGCGGTGGGCCGTATTCCTTCGACCGCACGTTCAACAATTCCGGCAGCCCGGATCGGGTGCGGTTCTGGAATTTCAGCGCAGGCAGCAATGACCCCCGCAACCTGTTTTTCAACAA
Organism: Saprospiraceae bacterium; assembly: GCA_041741155.1. Classification (GTDB taxonomy): domain Bacteria; phylum Bacteroidota; class Bacteroidia; order Chitinophagales; family Saprospiraceae; genus M3007. The sequence goes on from JBGSKO010000216.1 coordinate 20,073, forward strand.
TTTGGGTCTCTGCTTCCCGCCGACGCTCGTCATCAATGAAATAGACTACGACCAGCCCAATGGCCCCGATGCGGCAGAATTCGTGGAAATCAAAAATGTAAGCGACGCATCGGTTGACCTGAGCGCGTACAAACTGCAACTGCTCAGCAGCGGCGGCACACCTTACCAAACGGTGTCTTTGTCCGGCACACTTGCCGCCGGCGCATACCACGTGGTGTGCGGCAGCGGCTTTGGTGTATTCAATTGCAACCAGACTTTTTCCGGCAGTACCGACCAGATGGACGACGGTCCCGCCGCCGTGCGCCTGTTGTTCAACGACATCCTCACGGCCGATTCGGTGTTTTATGAAAGTCCGGGCGTGACTCCCGGCGACAACGATCAAGCCGACGGCATCGGCCTTTCCCGCGTGCCCGACGGCTCGGACGCAAACCTGAACAGCGACTGGCAACACACCTGCAGTACACCCGGCACAGCCAACACACCTGAAAACACCGACTCGGATAGCGACGGCGTGCCCGATGCCTGCGATGCCTGTCCGCTGGCCGATGAAAACAACATAGCCGGATTCGACGCGCCCAACTGTGCGTGTCTGCCCGGTAAATACGCTGTGTACAGCGGGAATGTCATTACAGGTTGCACGGATTGTCCGCCGGGTAAATTCTGTCCCGACGGCCTGAACGCCTATCCCTGCCCGGTCAATACCGCTCAAGGTTCTTCCGGAGCGGTAGTTTGTGTTCCTTGCGTCGAGGGGACGCATGCGGCGGAAGGCTCCACCTCCTGCACACCGAACGACCCTCCTGCGATCGCTTTGTCGGGCAACAACACGGCCATTCTGAACCGCGCCGACACCGGTTCTGCGGGCACCGACACCGACTTCGGTGCAGCGGCGCCGGGTGTGCCCGTCACGCACACATTCACGGTAGAAAACATTTTTGGCAGCAACCCGCTCGTGCTCAATGGCGTACCGTTGGTGACGGTGGCCGGTGTACACCAGAGTGATTTCAGCGTTTCGCAGCCGATTGCCTCGGTGCTGCCGGGCGGCACGATCACGACGTTCACGGTGACGTTCACGCCCACGGCAGCCGGCTTGCGTTCGGCGCTCATTGTGCTGACGCATAACGATTTGCCGGAGAATCCATTTGTGTTTGCGGTGCAGGGGATGGGGTTGTAACGTTTTGAGCTTTGGGTTGGCTGTTGACGTTTGTCATCCCGAAGGAAACTGTCCGCTCAAACCCCGCAGTTTCGACCGTAGAGTGGGCAGTTTCCTTCGGGATGACAAACATAACGTACGGTATAGCACCCGCCTGTGGCGAAGCATTTTTCACCACAGATTACCCGGATTAACACAGATTGCCGTCGGACATACCTGGAAAAATGTGAAAAAAATTTCCACATTTTTCCAGGTATCAATGCGCTACGCCGAGCAACTGCGCCGGCGAGCTTGGGCTACGCATGATTCCCGAGCAGCTTATGCACAGCCAGGGCTCGCCTGTAGCGCTGCGCTTATCTGGAGGAAGTGGATAACGAGGTCCCGATGGATAGTTTGTTCGAGCCGTAGCGTATGGCTTGAAGGCAATCATCACAATTTTTTAATGCCCCAAATGCCGGTATCTGGCACATAGCAGCTTACATTTGCATACCATTGTTTGGGAGTTCTTCCCATTTGATTTTTAATCCGTTCCATAAATAGTCTCGTGAGTGAAGTCCTTGTCGTGTGATAGCACACCTGCGGCCCGTTTTTTCTTGCGGCCGCATCTCCACTCATTTTTTTCCAAACGACCAACCGTCAGTACCGGTTGCGCAGGGGCGCAGGCGGCATTTTGTGTTTTGTAAACCTTGGTTTTTCAATTTCAATAAAATCGGCTATATGAACCGTATCGCTACATTCTCAAAAAAATCTGCTTCTCTTTTGAATGTTTCAAAAGCAACCCTGATATGCTGTATCGGCATGGTGATGTGGGGAAGGTCTGCATCTGGGCAGACTATAGTTTGGAGTAATGCTGGAGCATCAACCGCTTGGTATACTAATACTAACTGGACTCCCAATACAGCCTCTGGAGCATGGTTGACGTCGAACGTAGCTCAGTTTCAAAATTCAGGGACGGCTACAACCGCAGGTATAAATATGGGTACGGCTAGCTTGTCAATTGGCGCTATTGAAATAACAGCGGCAAGAACAAGAGTATTAACTGTTGGCAATAGTAGTAGTACAACTGGAACATTAACCTTGAATGGCGCAACTGTTAATTCAGTTTCCAATACAATTCTCAGAAATGCCTCTAACTCTTTATTTACGATCCAAAACAATGAAACCGGATCAGGTAAGATCATGAACGTCGCCCTTGGCAACGCCACCAATAACATCATCAATATTGACGGTACAGGAGGCATTACGATCAGTGCCATCATCAGCGGTGGTAGCCGAAACCTGACCAAAGGTGGCAGTGGCGCGGGCGTTCTGGAATTGACCGGCGCGAACACCTACTCGGGTACCACTACTGTCAGCGGCGGCACTCTCCGTCTCAACAGGAGTGGTGGAACCACAATACCTGTAGGGAACAACGTCACAGTCAACAACGGCGGCACCCTGCGCATTTCCACCACACAAACACTCAACAATGTAACAGTAGATGCCGGGGGTACCCTGATTCTGGATGCGGGCCTGACGGTGAACGGTACGTTCACCGTCAACGGCACCCTCCAAATCAACACCGGCGGTTTCGTCAGCACCAACGCTCCCACCTACGGCTCCTCCTCCACCCTCGTGTACAACTCCGGCGGCACCTACGGCGTCGGCACCGAATGGACCGGCAACGGCATCACCGCAGGCCTCGGCATCCCCCAAAACGTCACCATCCAGAACGGTACCACCGTAACCATGCCCAACAGCAACCGGGGCATGGCAGGCAACCTGAACATCAGCAGTGGTATGCTGGCCCTCAATGGCGGCAGTGGCGACCTGTATCTCGCCGGCAACATGACACGCGCCTCCGGGGCCACCTTCACCCCCAACGAACGGGCGGTATTTTTCAACGGAACTGGCACGCAGGTCGTTACCGTTACCGGTGGCGGCACAGAGACCTTCAATTACTTGCGGATTGAGGGCAGCAGCACCGTGCAATTGGCCTCGGGTACCGACGTCACGGTAAACCGCAACGGAGGTCTCACACTCGGTTCCTCAGCGACCAACAGCATTGACCTCAACGGCCAGACTATGACCCTTTCGGGCGGCGGCATTCTCAGCCTGTCCACTGGGGCAAGGGGCGTAACGAGTACGGTGGCAGGCGGCGTTTTTGCCATTTCCAGCGCTTTTACAACTGTTACAAACGGTGGCAGCCTCACCTTCGGCAGCAACGTGATTGTGTCGCTAAGCAACGGCATCAACTTCGGCCCCAGTCTCAGCACCGTTAACGGCACCCTGCGCATCAACGGCGGTGGCTATGTGGAGACCAATGCTCCAACCTACGGCGCCGGTTCAACGCTGCTGTACAACACGGGCAGTTTTTATGGGCGGAATACCGAATGGTCGGCCCTCAGCGGCCCGGGATATCCCGCCAATGTGCAAGTCGGCAACAACACAACCGTCAACCTCGGCTCCAACGGTAGCGCGGAGCGGGCCTGCGCCGGCAACCTGACCATAGATGCCGGCTCTATCTTTTCCATGGCGGAATCCGGTGCGCCTATGTCTCATAAGCTTACCGTTTATGGAAATGTAACTAACAACGGCACGTTGCGACTATCCACCGTATCGCCCATAGATATTTATGTGGGGGGCAACTGGTCGGAAAGCAATTCGGCCACGTTCACCACCAACAACCGGGCGGCCTCCTTTATCGGTACTGCCGACCAGTATGTATCCAGAACGGGGGGGGACAACAGTTTCGCTTACCTGGAGGTTGACAAACCCGGCGGAATACTTTTTTTCTCCAATAATGCCACGGTGAACGCAACGGCTGGAAACTCCTTTCGCTTGCTTAACGGCAACGTTAATACAGGCGCCAATACCTTGACGGTCACTTGGAACGACCCGGGGGCCATCCTGCGCACCAGCGGCCACGTCATCGGGAACCTCCAGCGCGCCGTCACCGGCAACAATACCTACAATTTCCCTGTTGGCACCGCCGCTGGCTACACCCCGGCGAGCGTGGCGCTTACGGGCGCCTCCTCCGGCAACCTGACCGCCAAATCCACCAACGGCGCCCACCCGGATTTTATCAACTCGGGCCTCAACCAGATCGAATACGTTAACCGCTACTGGAGCCTCACGCCTACCGGCCTGACCTTCACTTCAGCCAACGCCACCTTCACCTACCTGCCCGCCGATCTCGTGGGCGGCGCCATGGAAGGCAACATCCTGGCCGCGAAATACGACGCGCCCAACTGGACGCTGCCCACCACGACGACTGGCTCCAACAGCTTTACAGCCACGGGTCTGACGTCGTTCAGCGATTTCATGGGCGGCGAAGCCCCGCCCCCGCCCGACTACGTCATCACCACCACGGGCAACAACATTGTCATCACCGACAATGCCGGCAACGGCGAGACCCTCACCGGGAGCGAAAACGGAATGGATATCCTTCGCTTCGTCGCCACAACCAACCCCTCCATCCGCACCTACTCCATTGACGGTGGCCCGACTACAACATTTGCCACACCTGCCGACGTATCGCTTGTTGGTGTCGCATCTATCACCATCAATGCCGGAGTCGGCGCCGATACCATCAACTTTAACCCGTTCACCATCAACACCTTGCCCGACATCACCGTCAACGGCGGCACGGGCGACGATGCGGTGAATTTCAGCGGCGATATCACCTTTAAACCCAATGCCAACCTCGACGTAGATTTGCAAAACGACGATGCCACGCCGGGCACGGATGCTGTCACGGTAGCAAGCAATGCCAACCTGCTGCTCTCCGGCACCGGTACGGCTACCGTAAAAGTGAGCAAAAATGTAACTGTCAACAGCGGCGGCAGCATCGAAACCGCCAACGGCAACCTGACCGTGGAGGCCAACCAACAGGGAACGCCGACGGTAGGGAATTTTGTCGGCATTGATATCAATGGCGGCGAATTGTCCGTAAGCGGCAACGCCACCCTGACCGTGCGGGGCAAAGGAGGGAATACTTCCACAGCGCATTACGGCGTATGGGTACGCACTGCCGGCCGAATAGAAGGCGGCACAGGCACCGTACTGGTAGAAGGATACGGCGGTGCAGCACCGAGTAACGCCAATATCGGCGTGTTGGTGCAGGGTGCCAACTGTCAGATCACGTCCAATGGCGGCAACGTCGGTGTAACAGGTACCGGCGGCGGCACTGGAGGCTTCAGTGGCTTGAACTATGGAGTGGCGGTGAGCACCACCGGTCTGATTAGCGCCGGTGGTATGGGCACGGTACAGGTGACCGGCACCGGGGGCCCCGGTGGCGGCGGCAATAATTTTGGCGTAATAGCAGGCACCAATTCCCAGATCACCTCCAGCGGCGGTACCGTGTCGGTGCAAGGTACCGGCGGCACAGGAGCGGGTGGTAACAACGTGGGTGTGGCCTTACAGGGAGGAGGCCAGATCACAGCCGGCGCTATGGGTATGGTACAGGTAGTCGGCCAGGGTGGTGCGGGAACAGGTTCGTCCACTAATCACGGCGTATCATTAGCCGGCACCGATTCCCGGATCACCTCGAACGGTGGAAACGTGTCGGTGCAGGGTACAGGCGGCACTATTGGCTTCGGCAATAAAGGAATAGCTATAATTGCCGCAGGCGAGATCACAGCCGGCGGCACGGGCACGGTACAGGTAACCGGTCAGGGTGGCACAGGAGCGGCAACCAACGGTAATGCCGGTATAGATATCTCCGGCGTCAATTCCCGGATCACCTCCAACAATGGAACTGTAACCGTACAAGGTACCGGCGGCGGCACCGGCACTGGAGACACTAACTATGGCATATTGTTGACCTCCAGTGGCCAAATCACCGCAGGCGGCACGAATACGGTTCAGGTACAAGGCCAAGGCGGCGCAACAACAGGCAGCCTAAATTACGGCGTTATTATCAGCGGCGCCGGTTCCCAGATCACTTCTGGCGGCGGCAACGTGAGCGTCACCGGTATCGAAGGCCTCACCGCCAGCAGCACCGGACTGGTATGCCAGTCCTCCGGGGCCGTTACCTCCGCTACCAACGGCGGTACTATCACCCTCATCGCCAACAGCATGGCCCTGTCCTCGACGGTCAGCGCCAACGGCAGCAACAGCGTCACCCTGCGCCCCTACACCAACAACGTACAAATCAACCTCGGCTCCGCCTCCAATCCCCTCGGCGGGCCACTCGGCCTCACCGAAACGGAACTCGACTTCGTCACCGGCGCCAATCCCCTCATCATCGGCGACGCCAACAGCGGTACCATTACCGTTAGCGCCGACATCATCCGCGCGGCGGCCACCAATTTGGAACTGCATAGCGCAGGCGATGTGCTCATCAGCGGCGGCGGCATCAATACCGGCGGCGGTACGCTCCTGCTCGATCCGGGCACTTCCCCGGCAGCGGTGAAGCCCACCTTCACAGGCACGGACGCTACGGCAAGCACGGTTTCCTTCGCCAGCGATTTGAATATTGACATAGACGGCACTGCTCCCGGCACGCAGTACAACCAACTCACCGTAGTCGGCAGCGTGGATTTGACGGGTGTGGCACTGACGTTTTTAGGCTCTTCGTATATCCCGGCCGCCGGCGACACCTTCCTCATCGTGGACAACGACGGTGCGGACGCCATCATCGGCATTTTCACCGGCCTGGTCGAAGGCGCTATCATCCCCAACTTCCTCGGCTCCAGCCTCAATGCCATCATTTCCTATGTCGGCGGCGACGGCAACGATGTGGTACTGACGGCAGTAGCCGATTACACCATCACCACCACGGGCAACGCCATCGTCATCACCGATAACGTCGGCAATGTCGGCGACGTGATCGCCGTGAATGAAAACGGCATGAATGTGCTCCGCTTCGTCGTGACCCCCCTCGCGCGTACCTATTCCATTGACGGCGGCCCTGTCACGGATTTTAATACAGCTGCCGACGTATCGCTTATCAGTGTCACGTCTATCACTGTCAATGCCGGCGCTAGTAACGACAATATTAATTTCGGCACTTTCACTACCAACACCCTCCCCAGCCTCACCGTCAACGGCGGCACCGGCGACGACGCGGTGAACTTCAACGGCAATATCAGTTTCGCTACAAATGCCAACCTCGACGTGGATTTGCAAAATGACGATGCCACTCCAGGCACCGACCGGGTGGAAGTAGGCATTAATGTGATTCTTGAGTTATCCGGTACAGGTTCGGCCACGATAAAAGTGAGCCGGGATGTGCTGCTGAACGGCACCGCCGTAATCAAAACCGAAGATGGAGATTTGACGGTGGAGGCAAACCAACAGATAACGCCGACATCGGGAAGTTTTGTGGGTGTTGATGTGAATGGGGGGCAAATCCAGTGCTCCGGTACCGGCAACGTGTCGGTAACAGGCCAGGGCGGCGATGATGGTGGCGGAGGTCAACGGGGAGTTCATGTAAGAGCTGGCGGCAAAATCAATGGCGGCAGCGGCACGGTCACCGTGCAAGGCACGGGCGGCGCATCTTCTGGGTCTTCCAATCCCGGCGTGTATGTTACCGATACCAATTCGACGATCACTTCCTCCGGCGCAGATGTGCAGGTGACAGGCCAGGGCGGTGGTTCCGGATCATCGGGCGCCAACATTGGCGTTGTTGTTACAGTTGCCGGTGTCATTTCAGCCGGCGGCAGCGGCATGGTCAGTGTGGAAGGCATGGGTGGCAGTAGTACGGGGAACAGCAATCACGGCGTGCTTGTCAGCAATGGCAACGCGATGATCAGTTCTTTCGGCGGGGATGTACAGGTGACAGGCCAAGGCGGCGGATCGGGATCATCGGGCGACAACTATGGCGTTGTTATTGAATCTTTCGGCATCATTTCAGCAGGCAGCAGCGGCACAGTCAGCGTACAAGGTACAGGCGGCGCCGGTGTTGGCAACGCCAATTTTGGTGTGTATGTAGTCGGCTCTAATGGGACGATCACCTCTTCTAGCGGGGATGTGACGGTTACAGGCCAGGGCGGCGGCTCAGGATCATCGGGGTACAACTATGGCATTTATCTGGAGGATTCCGGCATTATTTCAGCGGGTGCCAGCGGCATAGTCAGCGTGGAAGGCACAGGTGGTGCTAGTACGGGCGATGTCAATTACGGCGTATTTGTTACCAGTTCCAATTCAATGATCACCTCCACCGGTGGGGATGTACAAGTAATGGGTATCGAAGGCAACGGGTCAAGTGGTACGGGCCTCCTGATCGGAAACACCGGCACCATCACCACCGCAGCCAACGGAGGCAACATCACCCTCACAGCCAACAGCATGAACCTTACTTCTGCCGTCAACACCAACGGCAGCAGCAGCGTCACCCTGCTCCCTTACGACAACGGCACGCCCATTGACCTCGGTTCTGCCACCAATTCCATCGGCGGCCCGCTCGGCCTCTCCGATACCGAACTTGACCTCGTCACCGGCGCCAACCCACTCATTATCGGCGACGCCAACAGCGGCCACATCACCGTCCTCGCCGACATCACGCGCCCGGCAAGCACCAACATGCAACTCGTCAGCGGCGGCAATGTGACCTTCAGCGGTGGTGGTATCAACACCGGCGGCGGCACGCTCCTGCTCGATCCGGGCATGGCCTCGGCAGTAAACCCCGCCTTCAGCGGCATGGATGCCACCGTGAGTACCCTGTCTTTTGCCGGCGATCTCGAGATTTTCATCAACGGCCTCATGCCCAACACCGACTATACCCAACTGAAGGTGACCGGCATCGTCAACCTCACCGACGTGACGCTGATATTGACAGGCGGTTACGTCCCGACAGCCGGCGACGAATTCACCATCGTGGACAACGACGATACGGACGCCATCATCGGTACCTTCACCGGGCTGGCAGAAGGCGCCCTCATCACCAACTTCCTCGGTAGCGGGCTGAACGCCCGAATTTCGTATATCGGCGGAAGCGACAACGATGTGGTGCTGACGGTCATTGAGCCCTGCCCGGCAACCGGCACCATCTGGTACGTGAACGAAGCCGCAACCCCTGGCGGCAACGGCGCCTCCTGGACTTGCGCGTTCCAAAAAGTGCAGGACGCCATCAACGCTGCAAGCAGCGGGCATCAGGTTTGGGTAGCCCAAGGCACCTACAAACCTACGACCGGTACCGACCGTACCATCTCCTTCAGCATGAAAGACGGTGTCGCCATCTATGGGGGCTTCCCCAATAGCGGCAACCCCGGTTTCGGCGACCGCAATTCCGACCCCAACACCAACGGTACCGTACTGAGCGGCGATATCGGCGGAGCCGGCAACAGCGACAACTCCTACCGTGTCGTTTCCAACGGGCCCTTGAGCAACAGCGCCATACTGGACGGGTTTACCATTACCGCAGGGTACGCAGATAATACCTATGGTGCCGGCATGTACAATCACGGTCCTTTCGGCAACAGCAGCCCGACCATTGCTAATTGCATTTTTTCCAACAACACGGCGCTTAGTGGCGGCGGGATGTACTGCAATGGACAGAGTGGCATCAGTTCGCCTGTCCTGATCAATTGTTCCTTCATCAACAACTCGGCCACCGGGGCATTTTCAACAGGTGGCGGCATGTGGATGGTTGGCGGCAATGGGGTTAGTTCTCCAAGTTTGACCGGCTGTACATTTTCCGGAAATACAGCGGATTATGGCGGCGGCATGTTCATTGACGCAAATTTCGGAACGGCCTCGCCAACCCTCGACAAGTGCGTGTTCTCTGGAAATACAGCGGCCACCCAAGGCGGCGGGATAAATCTGACTGCTGCCTCCGGCACCGGTTCGCCGATACTGACCAACTGCGTCTTTTCCGGCAACTTAGCCTTCCAGGGCGGTGGTATGTTCAACGGAGCTAACCCCGGCACCTGTATGCCTTCCCTGACCAACTGCACCTTCTCCGGCAACAACTCAACGTTCCCCGGGGGCGCCATCAGTAACACTTATGCTGCCGTATCCACCCTCAAAAACTGCATCCTCTGGGGTAATAGCTCCTCCGTTGGAAGCGCCGACGGCGGTAGTGCCGTCATCAGCTATTCGATTGTGCAAGGCGGCTGTCCGTTTAACGCAACCTGTTCCAATATACTGACTACTGATCCGCTGTTTGTCAGCCAGCCGGCTTTTGCCGCAGCACCGACTACTGCGGGCGACCTGCACCTGCAAGCCGGCTCGCCGGCGATTGACGCCGGCACGGCAAGCGGCGCTCCGGCCACCGACTTTGACGGCGATGCACGCCCGCAAGGTTGTGGTATAGACATGGGATATGATGAATACCTGTCTGCTCCTTGCTGCCCCACCATCACCTTCACCGCAACCCCCACCAACACCTGCGCCGGCTTTGATGACGGCCAGATCGCCATCTCCGGCGAAACCGGCGGTACCGGCCCATACATGTACTCCATAGACAACGGCTCAAACTACCAGTCCGGCGCTACGTTCAGCGGCCTGGCGGCCAATACCTACATGGTGAAGATCAAGGATGCCAACGGCTGCGAAAGCACGGCACAAGGTATCATGGTCGGCAGTACGCCCACCACCACGTTCTACCGCGACATTGACGGCGACGGCCTCGGCGACCCGAACAATACTACCATGGCCTGCACGGCGCCTTCCGGCTATGTGGCCGACAACACGGACGCCTGCCCGCTCACGGTGAGCGGTGTGTCCAACACGAATCCCTGCGGCTGTCTGCCGGGTTACTACCCGGTTTATACCGTGATGAGTGGCGAGAACGTGATCACGGGATGCCAGATTTGCCCAACGGGCAGTTATTGCCCGGATGGGTTGGTGGCGCCAATTCTTTGCCCGGCAGGCGAATACAGCGGTATTCTGGGGGCTGTCGCTTGCGTCCCTTGCGCGGCGGGCAGTTTCAACGCTACGCCTGGTGCAACTTCCTGTGCGCTTTGTCCGGCCGGCCAGTACAGCGATGTAACCGGCTCTACCTCGTGTACGGCCTGCGATGCAGGTAGTTTCAATCCTGTGCCCGGAGCAACCTCTTGCACACCTTGTCCGGCGGGTAGTTACAGCGGCGTGACGGGTTCTGTATCCTGCACGGCCTGCGATGCGGGCAGTTTCAACCCTGTGCCTGGCGCAACATCCTGTACGCCTTGCCCGGCGGGCCAATATATCGGTGTGCAGGGTGCTGTGGCATGTATTCCCTGCGCAGCAGGAAGTTACAACGGCACGCCCGGCGCGACGGCTTGTACACTTTGCCCTGCGGGTGAGTACATCGGTGTGCAGGGTGCTGTGGCTTGTACTCCCTGCGCAGCAGGAAGTTACAACGGCACGCCCGGAGCTACGGTTTGTACACCTTGCACAGCAGGTAGTTACAGCGACATGCCTGGAGCGACTTCCTGCACGTCTTGTAGCGCGGGTTATTTCAGTAATACACCAGGCTCTACCTCGTGCACGCCCTGCCCTGCAGGCACATACAATGACGAAACCGGCCAAATCGAGTGTACCGCCTGCCCCAACGGCACCTTCAACAACAACATCGGCCAAACGGCGTGTACCAATTGCCCAACGATCACCTTCACCGCTACACCGTCCATTCCCTGTTCGGGCGGCCCGAACGGGATGATCGTAATCACCGCGGAAACCGGTGGCGCCGGTACGTACATGTACTCGATTGACAACGGCACGAACTACCAGTCCGGCGCCATGTTCACCGGCTTGTCGCCCGATACCTATCTGGTTAAAATCAAGGATGCCAACGGCTGCGAAAGCGCGGTGCAGAATATCGTGCTTGCCACGGGCGAACCCGAAATGGCCGTTTCCTGCAATGCCAATCCGATCAACGACGGCGACAACACCACCTCGAATACGAACTGTACCGACTTCGGTTGCGTCCAACTTGCAAATGGCATGGTCGAGTTTACCTATACTATTACCAACAGCGGCGACTGCGACCTCACGCTGAACGGCACGCCGCTGGTACTTGTCAGCGGGCTGCACGCCGGAGATTTTACCGTCACTGAACAGCCCCTGGCTACTGTGGCGGCCAACGGCGGCATGACCACATTCAAGATCAAATTCGATCCGACGGCGACAGGTACGCGCGTTGCTACGGTCATCATCGCCAACGACGACTCGGACGAGAATCCGTTCACGTTTGAAATTCAGGGTCTTGGTACTGATGTGGTTGCGACTTGCCCGAACGATGTTGTGATTTGTGCCGGCGATCTCCCGTACACCCTTGGTGGAGGCACCCCTATGGGAGGGGTGTTTAGCGGCACGCATGTCGTCGGCAATCAGTTTAACCCCCCGCCGCCGATGGTGCAGAGTTTCTTCGACGTGTTCTACACCGTCACCGATCCAGGCACCGGATGCGAAAATACCTGCTCCTTCCAGATCACGGTGAACCCACGTCCGGCAACGATCAGTATTTCCACTGCGCTTTGTTCGAACTATACCGGCCTGGTCGCCTTTTTGCCTACCTACGTCACGAATGGCGTGGCTACCGACTTCACGTGGACATTTACCGACAATCCGAATGTGACGGGCGAAGCGAACGGTAGTGGCGATCTCTTTTACGCCAACTTAGTCAATACTTCCAACGTATTGCAACCGGTCTTCTACACCATTACGCCCACTGCCGAGGGGACAGGATGCGTAGGGCCAACCTTTTCGATTCAGGTCAATGTTTGGCCTTTGCCGAGTATTACCTGCCCCGGCCCTGTTAGCATCAACACGGAAGCCGGTATTTGTACAGCAGGTAACACACTGACCCACCCGACATTGGTCACCAACAACATCAACTGCCCGGCCACTTTGAGCGTTGCGTTCAGCAATGGTATTCCTGCGCCTGCTTCATTACCTGCCGGAGGTATGGTCACGCCCGGAGGAAGCACCGGCTACACATTTGCCAAAGGCGAGACCGTCGTGACATACACGGCAATGGACAGCGAAGGTAATCAGGGTACTTGCTCTTATACGGTGACGGTGACGGACAACCAACAGCCTACAGCGGTCTGCCAAAGTGCCACCGTCATCCTTGACGGCAGCGGAAACGCCACACTCGATCCCGCCTCCGTGAACAACGGCAGCACCGATAACTGCGGCATTCAAAGCGTGAGCGTCAGCCCCAATACGTTTACCTGCACGAATATCACCCCGCCGGCGCCCACAGACCTGATCATTTCGGAATACGTGGAGGGAATGAGCAACAACAAATACATCGAAATTTACAACCCGACCGCCTCGGCGATCAATCTGGGCGACTACCGATTGCGGCTTTATGCGAATGGCACGTCGTCGCCTACCAATGATGTGCTCCTGTCCGGCATGCTGGCCGCCGGCGCAACGGTGGTGTATAAAAATTCGGGTGCGGCTGTCGTTGCCGGCGCCACGAATAATGCAGCCGTGAACTTCAATGGCAACGATGCTCTTGCACTGTTCAAAATTTCCACCAATCAAAACGTGGATATTTTCGGCCGTATCGGCAATGACCCCGGCACCGCATGGACGGGTGCAGGCGGATACACCACGTTGGACAAAACCCTGCGCCGCAAAAGCACGGTGACCCGCGGCGTGACGGTCAACCCTTCCGGCACAGGCCCGGGCGCCTTTACCACGCTCACGACCGAGTGGGATTTGTTTAACATTGACGTAACGGCAGGCCTCGGCAGCCACAGCGTGTCCGGGGGCCTATCGGTCACCCTCACCGTCACCGACGATAACGGCCTGCAAAATACCTGCGCAGCCACCGTCTATGTGCTCGACAACGCAGCGCCCACGCTCGCCTGCCCGGCAAACCAGGCGGTCAACACCAGCAGCAACGGCACGGGCGACTGCACCGGCGCGTACACGATCCTTGATCCGGTAAGCGACAACTGCACCGCCACATGGGGCTACTCGGCCACGGGTGTGACGACCATCAGTGCCGTTTCCGGCGTGGCCGATGGCGCCAACAGCCCGGCACTGGCGTTCAACAAAGGTATTTCCACCGTGACGCTTACCGCCACCGACGGCTCCGGCAACATCGCCACAACCTGCACCTTCTCTATCACCGTGACCGACAACGAGGCCCCCACGCTGAGTTGCCCCGGCAGCAACATTCTCAGCCCGGCCATCGGCGGTTGCACCGCCAACGCAACCATCACCGACCCGGTTTCGGATAACTGCACCGGCGCGACCTGGACCTACTCCGGTTCCGGCGCAACGACCATCAACGCCACCACCCGCAACGACGGACAAAACAGTGTGAGCATCGCCTTCAACGGCGGCATCACAAACGTTGCGATCACCGCAGTGGACGCCGCCGGCAACAATGCTGCCACGACCTGCATGTACACGATCACCGTGGAAGACGACCAGGCGCCCGAGGCCCGCTGCAAGACCGGCTTTGCCACCCTCGACGCCAACGGTATGGCCACCATCACCGGCGCCGATGTGGACAACGGCAGCAGCGACAACTGCGGCGCGCCAACCCTGAGCGTCACCCCCAATATGTTCAATTGCAGCCAACTGACCTTGCCCGTTTCCAACGAGTTGTTCTTCTCGGAATACGTGGAAGGCAGCGGCAACAACAAGTACCTCGAAATTTACAACCCGACGGCGGCGGCGGTCAATCTGGCCGGCTACCGTTTGCGGCTTTATGCCAATGGCGCCTCGTCGCCTAACAGTGATGTGCTTCTATCCGGCACCTTGGCCGCCGGCGCAACCGTGGTTTACAAAAACTCGGCAGCACCGGCAGTAGCAGGCGCCACGGACAACGCGGCTTTGGCCTTTAACGGCAACGATGCCCTCGCCTTGTTCAAGATTTCCACGAATCAAAACGTGGATATTTTTGGCCGGATCGGCGATGATCCGGGGGCAGCCTGGACGGGCGCCGGTGGTTACTCCACTGAAAACAAAACCTTGCGGCGCAAATCCACGGTTTCCCAGGGTGTAACGGTTAACCCCTCGGGTACTGGTCCGGGAGCATTTACCACGCTGACGACCGAGTGGAATTTGTTCAACGAAAATGTCGTGATTGGCCTCGGTAGCCACATCGGCCCGGGCGTGCTGGTCACGCTGACCGCCACCGACGGCCTCGGCAGCGAATCTACCTGCTCGGCTTCCGTCGTAGTGCGCGATGTAACCGCGCCCACGCTGGCCTGCCCGTCGAACCAAGACATCAACACCTCCGGCAACGGAACGGGCGACTGCACGGGTTCGTACACCATTCTCGATCCGGTAAGCGACAACTGCACGCCGACCTGGGGCTATTCGGCTTCGGGCGTGACGACCATTGCTGCCGTTACGGGTATTGCCGACGGATCAAACAGCCCGGCGCTGGTGTTCGACAAGGGCGTTTCCACCGTGACGCTGACGGCCACCGACGGCTCCGGCAACGCGGCCACGACCTGTTCGTTCACTGTCACCGTGACCGACGACGAGGCGCCGGCGATCACTTGTCCGGCCGACATTCCTGTAAATACCGATGCCGGTATGTGTACCGCCGTGGTCAACTTTACCACTCCGGTGGGTACGGACAACTGCTCCGGCGCCATGACGGCAAAAACCGACCTGACGGGCCTCGGCAGCGGCTCTGCATTTCCAAAAGGAACAACCGTGCTGGAATACACGGTAACGGACGCAGCAAATTTGACCTCCAGTTGTTCCTTTACCGTAACGGTATCCGACAACACGCCGCCGACCATCACCTGCCCGGCGGGTAGTCCGTTTGCCCGCAACACCGACGCGCTCCAGTGCAACTACACGGTTCAGAGCACCGAATTCGACCCGATGTTTGGCGACAACTGTCCGAACGCGACGATCACGAATGATTTCAACAACGCGAATACGCTGGCGGATGAAGATTTGCCGAAAGGCTTGACTACGATCATCTGGACGGTGACCGACGGTATGGGCATGTCTTCGACTACCTGTGAAATCACGGTGAACGTGACGGACGACCAGCCGCCGACGATTACTTGTCCGATGGACATAGCCGTCGGCAACGACATGGGCCAGTGCTCGGCGCTGGTGACCTACACCGCCCCGGTTGGCACCGACAACTGCCTCGGCGCTGTGACCATACAAACGGATGGTTTGGCTTCCGGTTCGGCGTTCCCTGTAGGCACCACCACCAATACGTTCGAGGTGACGGACGCCAACAACCTGACCGCTTCCTGTTCGTTCACCGTGACGGTGGCAGCAGCCTGTCCGGCGGTGGGTGTGATAACCTGGACCGGCGCTGCCGATACCGATTGGGACAATTCCTGCAACTGGGACGCCTTCTGTGTACCCACCGCGGCCAACGACGTGGTCATCCCCGACGTAACCAACGACCCGGTCGTTATGGCCGGTACGGCAGCAGTAGCCCAATCGGTGCAGGTGCAAAGCGGCGGTGTACTCACTATCGCGGCCATGGGCAGCCTGAGTCTGGAGGGCCACACCGGCTTCCCTTCCGGCGGCATGTACAACCAGGGCACGGTGACCAACAACGGCGCACTCTTGATCGGCCAAAACATCAGCCCCGGCATGTACGGTATCGTCAATGAAGCTACGTTTGAAAACAACGCCGATGCCGAAATCCGGATTGACCGGACGAGCAATATGGGTATCTGGAACAGCACGGCGGCGGCATCACTGACGAATGCCGGTACTATAGTCGTCTGCGAAACAGCGGGCTCCATCAGCGTTGGACTCCGGAACGAAGGCGACGTGCAAAATACCGGCGGTGCAATCCGGATTGATCGCTTCAACGGCGCGGGCATTCACAGTTTCGCCAACAGCACATTTTCCAATTCGGGCACAATAGTCGTCGGGAAAATAGCTACAGGGTTTGGCCCGGGTATTTACAACTTCGGGCAGTTTGAGAACCTGCCGGCCGGTGAAATTGAACTGGACCGGGCAAGCTCCGGGATTTATAACACCACATTCAACAGCATCAACAGTTCGTTCACCAACGAGGGCAAAATTGCTGTCGGCCAAACGGTATCCCTCAACGGCCCCGGCATTTACAACAACACGTTCAGCGGCGGCTCGGTATCGTTCGAGAACAAATTCGGCGGTGAAATCCTGCTGGACCGTACCAGCACAGGTATTCACAACGATGCCAACTGCACATGTGACAACAGCGGCTTGATCAAAATCGGCACCACGGCGGCTGGCACCGGGTTCAATCCCGGCATTTACAACAGAAGCACGTTCAACAACAACGCCACCGGCGAAATCCGGATGGACTCTATTCCCCGAACCGGTCTGCACCACCAAAGCGGGACGTTTACCAACGGCGGAAAGATAATCCTCGGCATCAGTTTTACTGTTTCCACTTTCAGCCCGGGTGTGTACAACGAAGCAACTTTTGTCAATCAGGAAGACGCGGAACTGCACATTGACCGATTCCCGCATGTGGGCTTTCAAAATGCATTCAATTCCTCTCTGACCAATGCGGGTCTGATCCGTATCGGAGAAAATATAATCGGAGGCAACAACGGCCTGTACAACGATGGAACCGCAAACAACCAGGCGACCGGAGAAATTCATGTAGACAACATCCCGGATGACTACAACAGGAACGGCGTTTTCAACGGCTTCAACAAAACCTTCACCAACGCCGGCAAAATTTTCATCGGCAGTACTGTCGGGGCGGGTTCAACAGGCTTGTTCAACCAAGGCACGTTTGGCAACAGCGGCGAGATCACCGTGGACCACGTCCGGGGCACCTTCAACCGGCATGGCCTGTACCACAGCAGCGGCACGTTTACCAATACGGGAGAAATCACCCTCGGCAGCGTGGACAGCATCGGCGATTGGGGGATATACTCCACGTCCACGTTCAACAACAATGCCGGCGGTGAGATCAGTATTGACCGTTGCAAGATTACCGGTATTCGCAACGGCAGCTTTGGCTCTGGCGGCACCTTCACCAACGCAGGTAAACTGACCATCGGCGCCAATAATGGTGTCGGTAATTGGGGCCTTTGGAACGACAGTCCGTTCAACAACAGCGGCGAACTGAACATAGACAACACCGCTATCACCGGTCTGCGCCACCAGTCCAATACCTTCACCAACACGGGTTCCGTGGTGCTGGGCGGCATCGGTGCGATCGGCGATTGGGGGCTGTGGAACCAATCTGCATTCAACAACAACGCCGGCGGCGAGATCAAGATTGACCGCAGCACCAACACGGGTTTGCTCAGTTTTTCCAGCACGTTTACCAACAACGGCACCGTCACCATCGGCGCCGAAACAGCCGTAGGGGATCAGGCGATTTACAACCAGGCAACCCTCAACAACGGCGCCTGCGCCCAACTGAACATCTATGCGCCGCTGCACAACGTCGGTACCCTGACCAATTTCGGCCTGTTCCTGTCCAGTACCACGGTGTCGCACACCAACACGGGCTTCATCAACGACGGCATCATCACCTACCCGCTGGGCAATCCGATCCCGAACGTGACGAACAACGAGATCATCATTGCGCCCACGACGGTCAACGAGTGCCAGAACATCAGCCCGGCTTTTGATCTGGGCAGCCCGGTAGACCTGAACATCGTCGGTATCTTCACCGACGAAGACGCCACCGTGTCGGCGGGTACCTACGATGTGGGCACCAACACCTTCACAGCCGTCCCGCCTTTGGGAGAAGGCACACGCACGCTGTATGTCGAAATTGAAGACCCCGGGTGTACGCGCATCGTGGCGTGGGAACTGACGACCCAAAACTGCTGTGAGGCGCCCTCGGCAATTTGCCAGGCGTACACCGCCGTACTCGGCCCCGGCGGCACAGCCTCTGTCATCCCTGCCAATGTGGACAACGGCAGCACGTACGAGTGTGGCTTGCAGAGCATGACCGTATCGCCCGACCTGTTCGATTGCAGCGATCTCGGCCCGCAAACGGTTACACTGACTGTTACGGACATCAACGGCGACAGCGACCAGTGCACGGCCACGGTGACGGTAGCGGACAATACCCCGCCCTCGGTGACCTGTAAAAACGCTACGGTCAATCTCTCTGCCGCCGGCACCGCCACCATCGGTACTGCTGACGTTTTTCTGAGCGGATCCGACAACTGCGGCGCGGTCAACCAACAATCCGTATCACCTAACAGCTTCACCTGCGCCAACCTGGGCGCCAACACTGTGACGCTGACCGTCAACGACGGAAACGGCAACAGCGCCACTTGCTCCGCCATGGTAACCGTAGCGGACAACAGCTTGCCTGGCATCACCTGCCCCGGCCCCGTTACCGTCTCCTGCGCCGGCAACGTGCCGGCGCCGAATACGGCTTCGGTATCGGCAACCGACAACTGCGGCGCGCCGACCAAGCAGCACCTGTTCTCCTTGCCCTACGATCTGGAGTGCGCAAACCGTTTCAAAGTGCTGCGGGTGTACCGCGCTTCCGATGCTTCCGGCAACAGCGCCACCTGCTCGCAAGTGATCACCGTGTTTGACAACACCCTGCCGACGTTCACCTTCACTCCCGCCAACGTGACCGTGCAGTGCAACAGCGTGCCTGCCGTGGGCACGCCCGTTGCTTCCGATAACTGCGGTGGTTCGGTGACCATCACCTACAACGGCCAGACTCGTCTGGACGGCACCTGCACCGATCGCTACACCCTCACCCGCCAATGGACGGCTACCGATGCCTGCGGCAATACCCGCACGGCTTCGCAGCGTATTTCGGTGATAGATTCGCAGAAACCTGTATTTACCAGCGTACCGGCCAATATCACGGTGCAATGCGACGCCATTCCGGCCCCGACGGCACCTGCTGCCACCGACAACTGCGCCCCGGTTGTGGCGATCTCTTACATCGGCGAAACCCGCACCAACGGCACCTGCCTGAACCGCTACACGCTCACCCGCCGCTGGGTAGCCGCCGACAACTGCGGCAACACGGTGTCGGTGAGCCAGCGCATCTCGGTAGTGGACAACGGTAAACCGACCCTGACGGTACCGGCAGATATGGCCATCGCCTGCAACGATCCGATCCCGGCCGTGGGTACGGCCACTGCCTCCGACGGCTGCGCCGGCGCAGTGACTATCGCCTACCTCGGGCAGAGCACTACGAGTGGCGCCTGCCCGGGCAGCTACCAGATCAAACGCATCTGGCGCGCTACGGATGCCTGCGGCAACAGCACGGCAGCCACGCAAACGATCCAGGTTTCGGACAACGGCGCACCGGTATTTGTCACCGTACCCGGCCCGATCACCATCGAGTGCAACCAGCCGCTTCCGCCGCTGGTGAACCCGACGGCCTCGGATGCCTGCGGCGGGTATGTACACATTACCTTCCTGGGCAATGTACCCACCGGCAGCGGTTGCGATAACAGCTACACGATCACACGCACCTGGCGTGCGCAGGATTTGTGCGGGAATACGGCTACGGCGACGCAGTTGATTACCGTGCTGGGGAACAACAATTTTGGAGCGCCTGAGCCTGAGGGGATTGACCGCTTGCGAGCAATGGAAACGCGGATGCCACAGATAAAATACGGATTTATACAGGTCAACCAGCCGGAAGAAAAACCGGTGGAAATCCGCGGTTCATCCGTGGCATCCGCGTTCCAATCCTCTACGCTCGGCATCCAGCCTAATCCCACGACCGACCGCATCTGGCTCGATCTGGCGGACTTCGCAGGCGAGGCAGTGACGGTTTCGATTTTCAGCGACCTGGGCCAGTTGGTTTGGGAGCAGCGCATACTGGCTGTGGAGGACTTGAAACTGCAGGTTAGCCTGCGTGAAGCGGGCGCTGCGGCGGGGATTTACACCGTCAGCGTGCGGAGCGCGAGCGGAGTTGGGACGAAGCGGGTGGTGTTGGTGGAGTGATCCGCGCGTTGAAACGTCGGCGAGGTTTTGAACCTCGCCGACGTTCACCTACAAAATTGGAACGCGGATGCCACGGATGCTGCGCAGCGCAGATTTTCGCGAAAAAAA
>JBGSKO010000217.1:0-11680 GCA_041741155.1 Saprospiraceae bacterium
TGTCAATGAACTTGATCCGGCATCAAGACCGGAAATCGAAATCTTTACAATCAAACAATTCGTTGATAATCCGTTTCAACTTTCGTTGAACCTTGATTTATAATTTCTTCATTCAGGTCAAGGTATTTTAGGAAGGCACACCCAAAAATTCATCATTCATCATTCATCATTCACCTACATCCCGCCGGCATTTCCTGCGTCAGGTACAGGTTTATTTGTTCGCCGACGCGCATGGTGCCTTCGGGGTCGTGCTGTGGTGTCTGACGCCAGACGTAGGCGCTGAGTTGGTCGGTTACGGTGCCGTCGCTGATGACGGCGCCGACGCTGAGGTTACTGCTGCTGATGAGGAAGCGTGCGGCATCGTAGGTCTGGCACACACAGTCGGGGATTTCGACGGTGAGGTTGACTTGTTCGGAAACGATAAAATCAATCGTGGCGCCCATTTCCACCCGATAGCCATATCGGATTTGTTCGGTGATCGTGTCGCCCTGAAAGAGAACGGCGACAATGGTATTGGGCGACAATTTTGGATCAGCAATACGTGCTAGCACGCGGGGCTTCAATCCCAGGCGGGCGCATTTCCGGCTGTACAGGTCGTAGTCGTCGCTGCCCACAATCGCGGGCATTTTGATGATGTCAGGGTTGTTTTTTGCTACGGTGAAATAGATCGTCCGGCTTTCCTTGACCTGACTTTCCGGCAACGGATTCTGGGCGAGCACCTGCCCGGCCGGCTTGCCGGGCACATAGATCGAGTCATTGACAACCACCTCGAAATCGCGGCCCAGCGCCTTCTGCGTTGCTTCGCGGTAGCCCATGCCAACGAAATTGGGCACTTGCAGGCTTTCACCATGATTGGTGTAGCACTTGAGCCACCAAAACGTGAGCAGGAGTAATCCCGCAAACGAGCCGACCAACCCCAGGCAGTTTTTGATAACAAACGGGGCCGTCAAAAAACTATAAACTTCGAATCCAACGCGCCGAATGGCAAACCAAATTTTTTGAAACATAGACAGGGGTTGTGGGGGTTGTGAAGGTTGAGCGAAAAATTGTCGCCGCGCAAATTTACCACGCGCTTGCCGGACGGTGAAAAAACATTTTTGTCCTACCTTGCCCGCCCGTCAACCGACAAACATCCAACGTGACACCTGTATTCTCCATCATTACCGTCGTTTTTAATGGCCGCGCGCTGCTGCCCGGCACCGTCGAGAGCGTGCGCCGGCAAACCTACCCCGGCATTGAGTACCTTATTATTGACGGCAACTCCACCGACGGAACCACCGATCTCATCCGGCAATACGCAGCCGAAATGCCCAACGTGCGCTGGATTTCCGAAAAAGACCACGGACTGTACGACGCCATGAACAAGGGCCTGCGCATGGCCACCGGCGATTTTGTCTGGTTTCTCAACTGCGGCGACCACCTGCATGCCCCCGATACCGTGGAAAATCTGGCTGCCCGCGCCACCGAGGATACCGACGTGTTCTACGGCGATACCCTGCTCGTAAACGACGCCCGCGAACCGGCAGGCCGAATGAGCGCACTCAGCACCCGCACCTTGCCCGACCACCTTTCCTGGCGCGACTACCTCGGCGGCATGCTCGTAGTACACCAGTCCTTCGTGGCCCGCCGCACCCTGGCCCCGGAATACATCACCGACAACCTCTGCGCCGACTACGACTGGTGCATCCGCATCCTGAAAAAAAGCCGCCGGAACGTACACGCCCACTGTATTCTGAGCGATTACCTCATGGGCGGCATGTCCAAACAACGCCTCCGCCAAAGTCTGAAAGACCGCTTTCAGGTCATGCGCGTACACTTCGGCCTTGCCCAAACCCTGCTGGCGCATGCCTGGATTGTAGTGCGGGCGGGTTTACATCGGGTGAAAAGACAGGGAAAGGAACGGTATTGACAGCTCCCAAAAACCGGTCGAAAAAAAACATCAACCAAGCATCGAATATGCGTACCATACTTTTATTCTGCTGTTTACTTTTCCTTCCCCTGGGTGGATTCGCACAAGGCACAACGGCCGTGGAGCGCCCCGTATCGGAGCAACAGTGGAAAAAAGCGGCGGCAGACCTGGACTACAGCAAAGACGTGCCGAAACAGGAAAAACCGAAAAAGAAACAGGCGCCACTGGCGGATGGCCCCAATCCGCTGCGGAACTTCAACACTGCGTTGTGGGGCAATGTCCTGCAGATTTTGGTCCTTCTGCTGGCGGTACTGGCCATTGGCTACGGTATTTACCGCATGCTGCAGGAACCCCGCAACCGCCGCATCGCCCGCGACGGCGCCGAGATCACCGAAGAAAACCTCGAAGCCTACCTGCACGAAACCGACCTCGACCGGTTCCTGCGCGAAGCACTGGCTCGAGGCGACTATCCGCAGGCCGTGCGGGTGTATTTTCTGCAAGTCATCAAACACCTGTCGGAGTCGGGCGCTATCCTGTGGTCCAAGGAAAAAACCAACCGCGACTACCTGCGCGAGATGCGGGCGCATCCGCAGTTTACGGCCTTCCAACGCGCTACCGGCACCTTCGAGCGGGTGTGGTATGGCAATGTACCGTTGGACGCAGAAGGGTTTGAGCGGGTTGAGCCGGAGTTTAAGGCGCTGCTTTGAAATTCTACTTCCCGATCCCCACCTCAACCCCGCCAAAAAACACCCTGCCCGCGCCCGGCTCGAAATACCGTCCGGCGGCAGCATTCAGGCGAACATTATTGAAATAGCGCGTCCCGGTGGCGTTGTCTGATCCCAGAAAAACATCCACATCGCCGAAGGCAAAACGCCGTTTGTAGCCGATCCGGGCATTGACCAAAATATAGGCGGTCACCGCCTGCGCGTTGGCATCCTCGGCAAAAAACCGGCCGGTGTAGCGGGTTTGTATTTGGGCAAACAAACCACCCGACGGGGCGAACCGCGCTTCCAGCATGCCCCATTGCTGCGGCAGCCCGGGCAGGTATTTGCCGGAAAAATCGGCGGCGGGGGTTTCATATTTTTCATAGCGGAAATCGGCGCAGGTGTACGTCAGGGCAAGGTCGAGACCGGGCAACGGACGGTAGCGCAGGGCCAGTTCCGCGCCCTGGCGCAGTACCTCGCCGGAGTTGCGGTAAAATACGCGACCGGGCATTCCCGGCAATTCATACGGTACGAGTTCGGCGCGGGTGCGCGCCCGAAACAGCGCCACTTCCCACGCCAATCCTGCCGGCCATTGCCCGCGCAAACCCGCCTCTGCGGAAACCGTGCGCTGGGGTCTCAGGTCGGCGTTGAACCCACCGGCGCCCGTTGGGTTGTTGCTCAGTTCGTTCAGTGTCGGCGTTTCAAAATTCGTGGCGCCGTTGGCATATACCTGCGAACGCGGGCCGAGGCGCGCCACTACCCCACCCCACGGACTGCCCCGCCGATACGCCGACCGGCCGGATTGGTCGCCGTCAGTTTTAAAAAAATCGGTCACTTCCAGTTGCACGGCATCCAGCCGGGCGCCGCCACTAATCGTCCAGGCAGGCGCGGGCCGCCATTCGGCCAACGCGTATGCCCCCGCGCCGGTGAAGGTTTCCCGCTGGTCCAGGTTCTGGTTGCCGCGTTGGCCGTCGAGATTGTCGAACCGTTGGCGGCGGTCGGTTTGCCGGTCAAGGTCGAAGCCGGCCGTGAAGCGCCAGCGGTCAAGCGCCCAGGCGTATTGGCCGCCGCCGCCGGCAAACCAGCGCTGGAAAGCCACTTGCCCGCCGTTTTGGAACGCGAGGCGGTTTTCAAAATCGCGCCAGGTCGAATAGCTGCGCAAACGCAATTCCCGTTGTTTCGACCATTTTTTTTCAAAAACTACCCCGACCCGGCCCTGCTGTACCGACTCGCCAGCATCGAAACGGATGTTGGCGGGATTTGCCGCAGAGCGGCTCGTTTCGACCTGCGCGGCGGTCAGGGCGCCGGGATCGTCGGCGCGCGGGCTGTTGGTATAGTTGAGCAGTACACGAAATTGGGTCGCCGAATCGGGCTTCCAGTGCCATTGGCCGTTGGCCAGCGTGGTGCGCAGGGCCGCGTGTGCACGAAAACCATCCAGGCCGACGTGGGTGAGCGCGGCACGGAAACCGCTGTTTTTGAACGCCGTACCGCCGGATGCATGCAATTGGCGGAAGCCAAAACTGCCGCCCGCCAGACGTACGCGAGCCTCCGGTTTGGCCGGTACGGGATCGCTCGTCAGGCTGATGACTCCGCCCGAAGCATTGCCGTACAGTCCGCCCGAGGCGCCGCGCAGCACCTCGATACTGCTGATGGTGGCCATGTCGAGGTTGTCCACCTGGGCCTGACCATCCGGTGCCGATTCCCGGATACCGTCGAGCAGAATTTTCACGCCCCGGATGCCGAAAGCGGCCCGCGCGCCGAAACCGCGCACCGCGATGCGGAGGTCCTGGGAAAAGTTGGCGTCGTTGAGCACAAACACGCCCGGCACGGCGGCAAGACTCTCCTGCAAGGTCAGTTGGGGCTGCGCCCTGCGAATTTGGTCGCCTTCCAGCACCGAGACGGCCAGGGGCGTGCGGTTTGCCGGTACCGGCAGGCGTGTGGCCGTGACGGTCACGGGGAGCAGCGTGTCCGTGCGGGTGGAATCCGATTGGGCAGTCAGAAGAGCGGGAAGGAAAAGTAACGCGAGCAGCGGGTATTTCATGCCGGCAAGGTACGGCGGCGGCCAAAACCCAGGCGACTGAACCAACCGGGCATCCGCGCGTTTAGGAAAGCATGCCGGAATCGAATCAGCCCTATTCCTACGTCACGTATGGCGCCCGCGTGCGTGCAGAGTCTGTGACTACCCTGCTCGAACATGCGCTCGACAGCATGGCGCAAACCCACGAGCGGCCCACGCCGATTTGTATCTGGGGCCTGCACGGTATCGGAAAAACAGAATTGGTGCGCGACCTGGCGCGGGCGCGCGGTTGTGCGTTTGCCTACATCGCCCCGGCGCAATTTGAAGAAATGGGCGACCTGCTCGGCATGCCTAAAATCAGCACCGATGCGGCAAAAGGCGAGGTGACCCGATTTATAGCGCCCGAATGGGTGCCGCGCGCGCAAGGTCCCGGTATTTTGCTGCTCGACGACGTGAACCGCGCCGACGACCGCATCCTGCGCGGCATCATGCAGTTGTTTCAAAACTACGAACTGGTTTCGTGGGCGTTGCCCGCTCAATGGCTCATCGTGTGTACGGCCAATCCGGACGGCGGCGACTATTCGGTCACCACACTTGATGAGGCCATGCTGACCCGGATGCTGCACGTCACGATGGAATTTGATGCACAGGCATGGGCGCGTTGGGCCGAGCAGAACGACGTGGATGCCCGTGGTATCAATTTCGTGCTGACCTACCCCGAGCTCGTGAACGGCCGCCGCACCACACCGCGTTCCCTCGTGCAGTTTTTCAACAGCCTGCGCACGCTCGACGACCTGCGCGCCAACCTCGGTCTCGTGCGCCTGCTCGGCGATGCGGCCCTGGATAGCGAGACCACCCAGGCGTTTTTGGCCTTTGTCCACCTCAACCTCGACCGCCTGCCTACTCCGGAGGATATTTTGCTCACTGATGATTTCGATGCAGTGGCCCAGCGCCTGGACCGGCTCGTGCACGAGGGCGGCACCAAACGCCTCGATGTTCTCAGCGTGGTGGTTACGCGCCTGAACAACCACCTGCTAGCGCGCAAGTCCGAGCCGACCGATGCCGAACTCGCCAACCTCCAGCGCTTTTTATTGCTCGATTTATTGCCCAATGATCTGCGCCTCGCTATGGCTCAGGAACTCACCCGCTCCAAACGGCCGGGCCTGATGCGCCTGTACGCCGTGCCGGAGGTGGGGCAGTTGTTGTTGCGGAAGATGTGAGGTGGCATCAATTTCCACGAAGCGCAACTCGAATGGAAAGCGGTCATGGTTGCCCCATGAAGGTTCCCTGTGTGTATTTTTGAATGATAAATTCCTGCATGGTTTCCAGCGGGTAGGCCTCCGGCATTTGCACGTATTGCGCCGTCACGCCGTCTATGAGCGCAAACAAAAGCAACGCCTCTTCCACGGGCTGTGCAGCGCCGAGCAGCCGAAAGGGCACCGCTAATTGGAGTACAACGGATTGTTTGAAAGTATCCAACTGGTTTTCGGCGGTTTGCTGCACCGCTGCCTGGTGGCGCAATGCATGCACCAGGCGCCAAAACGGGGTATTCTCCCGAATCAGTCGAAACGATTCCCGTATGTGCTGTACGATGGACTCCAGGGGGTCCGAACCACGGCGATACGGCTGCATGGATGTTTCCACCTGTTCGTTGCCGCGCTGAATGATCGCCCCCAGCAGGCCCGCTTTGTTGGTATAATGCCGAAAAATCAGGCCCTCCGACACGCCCGCCTCGCGCGCAATGAGGCTGGTCGGCGTGCGATCAAACCCGTTTTCGGCGAACAGGCGCAGGGCGGTTTGTAAAATGTTTTCTTTGTTTGTCATAATTGTGAGCAATCACTTACAAAGGTACTTCACACGGAGCGAGAGTGTTCAGAGAACTGTGTCAAAAATATCTCTCGGCAGGTTTGGTATGTCTATAGCACAAAATGCGCGTCGTACGTTTCAACCCTGAAGGGGTTGTATGTTCGTTCGTTGGGTCTTACATAGAACCCCTTCAGGGTTCTAAAACGTGTCAATACCGATGCTATAAACATATAGCCCCTTCAGGGCTGGGACTTTGAAATATGCGTAGCCGAGGCTCGGCGGCAATAAACCTGGAAAAATATCAGTACTACCCAGCCTTGATGTACGACCATTTTTTCCGCTGCTTTTTCACGATCTCGAGAATACCGGCTGGTACGGTGCGGACTTCGGGCATGAGTTCAGAGCGGTTTATTTTGCGTTCGCGCAGGGTATTTTCGCAACCTACGAAATCCACGCCCCGCGCTTTCAGGTCACGGATGCCGGCGGCCTGCTGGGTCTTCTCAGTCACGAGAAAATAGATGCCCATGTTGTGGCAAACAACCTCCAGTTGCGCTTTAGGCGCTGCATTGAGCACATTGGTAAGTTGTTTTACCAGCGCCTTGTGGGCCAGCGTGTCCGCTGTTGTCAGGTGATAGACGATTTTGTAGCGCGTGTTGTCCACCTTGTCGGATTGGGCAACGGCGCTCAGGCTGCCGAGGAAAAGTGCAAAAAGTATCGGTATGTATTTCATTGTGTATAAAGTTTTAAGTCCTTTTTTACCTCCCATTCTACCAGCCAGATGACTACCAGGGCCGACACCACGCAGTACGTACCCACGGCGTATACGTACCAGACGCCAACATTTTCCCGCGCCGAACCAGTCCCCCCCGGTCTGCCCGATCAGGTATAGGCCGAAAGCGGATTTGATCATTTCGAGAAAGTGCGCATTGGGGTTGCGGTCCATCAGTTCGGTGTAGGCATAAATGGCGGCGAAAATGAATGCGCCATACAGGAAAATACCCGGCGAGCCGATTTGGCCGATGAACGCAAAAAAGTAGATGAGCAGGAAATAACAGAAAAACATCTGCACCCACGACCAGGCTACCAGGGTGCGCGAGGCGGGCGTGTCGTATTTTTCAAAATGATACACATCGGAAATGCTGTCCACCGGATAATGCTCCTGCACGTCGGCGGGGCGCCAGCCGGTGGGCATCAACCAAATCCGCAATTTATCCCGCCAACTGCGCGCGCGCCAGGCGTCGGTGAACAAGAGCCAGAAGTGTTGAAAATTGATTTTGAACGGATTCCAGGTACGGACGGGGCGTTTTACGCCGTACACCGGCGGCACATCGGGGCGCTCTTCCTGAAACGTACCGAACCACCTGTCCCACAAAATGAAGACCTGTCCGTAGTTTTTGTCCATGTACTCGGCGTTGATGGCGTGGTGTACGCGGTGGTGCGACGGCGTCACGATGACGCGCTCCAGCCACCCCATCCTGCCGATAAGCCGCGTGTGGTACCAGTACTGCAAAAACAAGTGCAGCGGACCAATGACCGCAATGACCTGCCCCGGCACCCCCAGCAGCGCGGCCGGCAGCAACAGGAAGGTGAAATAGTTGACAAATTCCGAAATGGATTGCCGCAGGGCGCAGGACAAATTGAACTCTTCGCTGCTGTGGTGGATGATGTGGCGGTTCCACAGAAAATTGATCTCGTGGCTCCAGCGGTGTATCCAATAGCCTTGAAAATCAACCGCTACAAACGCGACGACGTACACCAGCCATGTCGCCTCGATGTGTACCAGCGCGACGTGCCCCACCAACCAGGTGTAACTGAGAATACCCACGCTCAGGCCGAGCACGTCTTTGGTCACATTCGTGATGCCCGAGCTAAAACTGGAAATGCTGTCCAGCCCCCGGATGACGTGTTCGCCGCGCCGCCAGGCGACGATTTTTTCGATGAAAAACAGCAGAAAAAAAACGGGAATGACGAGGTTGAGTATTGCTCCGTATGCTTCCATAATCGGTTGAGCAGGTTAGAGAGTTAGAAGGTTAGAAGGTTTCTGGTTGCGGAATCTTCAAACTTTGCATTGTCGCTTGGTACCGCAAACTCATTTCTTCTCGGCAATTTTCCGCAACTCGTTCAGCTTCCACAGCGCATCCATGGGCGTCATGGTGTTCAGGTCCATTGCCAGAAGTTCCTCCCGAATCTTGCGGGTATATTCGTCCGCATCAAAAATCTGGAGCTGCATGCGGGGCTGCACCGTTTTCACCCGTTGTTTGAGTTCGGTAGCTGGTTGACGGGAGGCCGAACCTGCTGTGCGAGACTCCCCACCCTCCGTCAGCCGTCCGCCGTCTGCTTCGAGGGTTTGCAGGATTTCTGCCGCGCGCTCAACCACCTCGGCAGGCATGCCGGCCATACGCGCCACGTGGATGCCGAACGAGTGGTTGGAGCCGCCGGGCACGAGTTTGCGCAGGAAAATGACCTTGTGCCCCACTTCGCGGGTACTGACATGATAGTTGTGGACGCGCTCGTGCAGGTCGGCGAGCTCGTTGAGTTCGTGGTAGTGCGTCGCAAAAAGGGTTTTGGGCCTTGCTCTGCCGTTGTCGTGCAGGTACTCGGCCAGGCTCCACGCGATGGAAATACCGTCGTAGGTGCTGGTTCCTCGCCCGATTTCGTCGAGCAGAATCAGGGAGCGGTCGCTGATATTGTTCATGATGAGCGCGGTCTCGTTCATCTCGACCATGAAGGTACTCTCGCCGCCGCTGATGTTGTCGCTGGCGCCCACGCGGGTGAACACTTTATCCACCACCCCGATACGCGCCGTTTTTGCCGGCACAAAGCTGCCGACCTGGGCCATCAGCACGATAAGGGCCGTTTGGCGCAGCAGCGCCGATTTACCCGACATGTTGGGGCCGGTGATCAGGATAATCTGCACAGACTCGTTGTCCAGATAAACATCGTTCGGGATGTACGCCTCACCCACCGGCAGGTGCGTTTCGATGACCGGGTGCCGCCCGTCTTTGATATCCAGCGAAAAAGAGTCGTCCAGGTCCGGGCGGGTATAGCGGTTTTTGACGGCTACTTTGGAAAACGAGAGCAGGCAGTCGAGCCGGGCAATCACCTGTGCGTTGTGCTGCACGGGGGAAATGTAGGCCCCGATTTCGTCCACCAGTTCGCGGAAAATGCGCTCCTCCAGTTCCAGAATTTTTTCTTCGGCTCCCAGAATTTTGCTTTCCAGGTCTTTGAGTTCGGGCGTAATAAAACGTTCGCCGTTGGCAATGGTCTGCTTGCGAATCCAGTCCGCCGGCACCTGATTTTTCCACTTGCTGGTGACTTCGAGGTAATAACCGAACACGTTATTGAAACCGATTTTCAGGCTTTGGATGCCCGTACGTTCGGTTTCCCGCTGCTGAATAGCCACCAGAAGTTCGCGGCTGTGCCGCACGATGTGGCGCAAATCGTCCAGCTCCTGGTGGGCGCCGTCGGCTATGGAGCCGCCTTTGCGCACGTCGTTGGGCGGGTCGGGTGCGATAATTGCCTCGATGCGCTCGCGCAGGGTATGGCAGGGATTGAGTGCCTCGCCGAGGCGGAGCAGTCCCACCACGGGCCCCTCCGTGAATTTACCCTCGAATGCGCCATTGCCTGTGGATTGTGCGGAATCCAGGTTCATTTCCATAGCGCTTTCTGTAGCCGTCCTCCCCCCTTCCGCAGGCAGGGATAGGCCGGGGCCAAGCATCCGTTTGATTTGATCCACAGCCATCATGGCCCGCCGCAGTTGCATCACTTCGCGCGGGCTGATTTTGCCCATCGCGGTTTTGCTCATCAGCCGTTCGAGGTCGCCGACGTGCCGGATATGCGGTTCCAGTTGCCGGGCGAAATCCTGATTTTGTACAAAAAACGCAACCGCCTCGTGCCGTTCTTCGATCTGCCGGATATTGGTTAGCGGCAGCAACAACCATTTTTTGAGCAACCGCGCACCCATCGGACTGACGGTCTGGTCCAGCACCTGCAACAGGGAAATCCCGGTTTCGTGGTTGGACTGAATTAGTTCGAGGTTTCGGATCGTAAAGCGGTCGAGCCACACGTAGCTGTCTGTTTGCAGGCGGCTCAGGCTTCGGATATGGGAAATCTGGTTGTTTTCGGTGGCGGCCAGGTAATGCAGTGCTGCGCCGGCTGCGGCCTGGCCGAGTTCCAGGTCCTCGATGCCGAAGCCTTTGAGGCCGGCTGTCTGGAAATGCTGGATCAGTTTTTCGCGCCCGAAATCGGAGGTAAAAATCCAGTCTTCGAGCGCGTAGGTGTAAAATTTGTCGCCGAAATAAGCGGCGAATTCTTTTATTCGGCTTTTGGGCAGGATGATTTCGGCGGGTTTGAAACTCTGGAGTAGTTTGTCCATCGTGGCCATATTGCCCTCGGTGGTAAAAAACTCGCCGGTACTCACGTCGAGGAACGCGATACCAAAGTGATCATTTTTTCCAAAGGCAAGGGTGGCGAGGAAGTTGTTCTGGTTGTACTCCAGCAGTGCATCGTCGGTAGTAACGCCCGGCGTAACAATCTCCGTCACGGAGCGGCGGACGACCTTGCCGGGTACGGGTTTTTCCATCTGCTCGCAGATCGCCACCCGAAAGCCGGCGCGTACGAGCCGGGGCAGGTACAAGTCCATGGCGTGGTGCGGAAAGCCGGCCAGTTCGATATCCGAGCCGCCGTTATTCCGACTGGTAAGCGTAATGCCCAGAGCGTTTGCGGCTTTCACCGCATCTTGTCCAAAAGTTTCATAAAAATCGCCTACCCGAAAGAGCAGGATAGCATCCGGATGGGTAGCCTTTACTGCATTGTATTGCGCCATGAGGGGCGTCGTGACAGGCGCTTTATCAGAAACTTTATTCTTGCCGGGACGGGCCATGTTGCGCAGGTTGAGGAGGTTAAACGGGTTTGTAGAGTTGAGATCAGGTGAGGGGCATAGATGAACGGGCAAAAATAGGATGTGCCGGATGAGCGCCCAAACTTCCGGCAAAATCAGGTGGAAATGGTGGTATCATTTTTTACAAAATACAGTGCCGAGGGGATGTTTGCCAGTTCAGGGTATGGCACTTTTCTTTTCGAAATATTCTATTGTTGAATCTAAGTAAGTACGTGGACAAAATTATTTAATAAAATTAAATTCACTGAATTGAATAAACAGGTCTTTACCGACGGCCCCCAAAGCCAGTACTGTTGCCAAAAATAGCGATTGACTGCTGATGTAGTCCTCTGGCTTTAGCCAAC
>JBGSKO010000218.1:0-9420 GCA_041741155.1 Saprospiraceae bacterium
TTCTAAACAAAACCTCAATGAACAAGTGAAACGATTTATTGAATATTTTAACCGTGTCTTGGCTAAGCCTTTCAAGTGGACATACAATGGTAAACCATGCAACACTTAATTCATACGCCATTCGATGGATGCGCCACTAGTCTTCGAACGAAGTTTTCTATTCCATCCAAATGCCGATAACTGATAAAACATCCGTATTCAAATGCCATAAGTGATAGTTTTGGGAGGAAATTAACCTTTCTGAATAGCCGCCAAAACAGCACCCATATTATCATCAAAATTATCTCCGGAAATAGGCAAGGTAAGTACGCTGTGAAGTTTGTCCAAAATCTGGCTCAGGTTGGCTTTTAGATCGAGCAATCGCTCTTTTTGAACCTCGATATGGGTCGTTCGGCCACCGAGTTTTTTGACCTCGCGCATTTCCTTTTCCTTCTGTTTTACCGTGTCGTTGATGTAGCGCAGGGCATCAATGTAAAACTCATTGCTGCTCCACTTGTCGTCCAGGGCTACTGGGATGAAGTGCTTGTCGGCTATCCATTCTGCAAAAAGTGAGGCCGTGCTTTCCATACCTACCCAACCGCTTTTCAGACTGTGCTCCGAAACCATGGAGAGGATATAACCATTGGATCGAATATTGCTTTTGATAAAATCTGATATAGACTGTCCCGCTTCCATTTTTTCCCGGTCTATGGACACTTCGATGCCGTGCTCGACTAGAAAATCTTTCACTCGGTCGGCCATTTCCTTATCTCGATGGTTGTAGGAAATAAACACTTTTTTATTGCCATTTGAAGAGTCGGCTAATTGGCTCCCTCCTCCGAAATCACGAGGCGAAGGGGCATCATAGTTTTGTGTAACACCTGTTTTTTTAGCGGCAGATTCCGCCATTTCCAGCGCTGCATAATTGATCTGCGCCTGCACCCGGCTCCACTCTCCAAACTCAATCAATCCCATGTTGTACTGTTTCTTGCCGGCATTGTAACGCGCCTGCAGGAGCAGGGCATCGCTGGAATGTTGGGCCAAAAGCGCGAGTGCCTCTTCAGTGCGGCCCTCGGAAATCAATTGCTGGATTTGTTCTTTCATCGGAAAGCGAGCAGTTAAATTGTTGATTTTGTAGCGGCCAAAGGTAGAGCAATTGCCGTTTGTTTTTTGTTGCCCGAAAAAAATGTGCCGCAAAGCAGATGATCTGAGCGCACAGACTTTCCAGGTTTGGCAAACCTGGAAAGTCTATTTTCGGGCCAGGCGGAACCCGATTACGTTGATGCCCTTGGATGGATCGTACCGAAACCGGTAGTTGGAATTGAACAGGATTTCTTTGGACAGGAACCACGAGCCGCCGCGCAAAATACGCTCCCGACCGTCCGCGGGACCCCGGTAATCCGGCTCCGGCCGATCCAGACCGGCGCCGTACCAGTCCCAGCACCATTCCCACACATTCCCGGTCATATCATAAAATCCCAGCTGGTTGGCCTGCCGGGTAGCCACGGCATTCGAACGTTTCACGCCGTGCACCTGGCCGGAGTTGTTTCCCCACCAGGCGACATCATCCAGGTTATTGCCGCCGCTGTATTCATGTTTACTTAACAGCGGCCCGTCTTTGACTGCATATTCCCACTCTGTTTCCGTAGGTAAGCGGTAGCCGTTCGCCTCCCAGTTTACCTGAACCACCGTATCGGAAGGTGTCATATTAATGGTATAAACCGGCTGAAGTCCCTGTTTGCGGCTCAACCAATTGGCGTACGCAAGGGCATCAAACCAGGTGACATACACGGCGGGATTATCGCCGTAAAGCCCCCAAACCGGCATTTGCCGCTCCATCCCGTTCGCTGCGTCAAACACCTCCATTTGCCAATATGTAACCTCTGTTTTGCCCAGACTGAAGGCCGACACCGTTGCCTGTGCTTTGTTGTTAAATTCAAATTCGCCACCTTTTACCGCCAGCATATTCGGGAAATACCGCAGTTGAAGCGTGTCGTACCACTCGGGATTTTGTGCCTGAATAAACGCCCGAATGGCGTCGGCGGAGGACGGGAGCGTGCGGTTAGCCAAAAAACCGGCGGTATCTAAAATGCCGAGGGCGTCCGTCAGCTTATCCGATTCGTTGTAAAAGAAGGCGACTTCGAGTACCGCTTTTTTGAACTCTTCGGTGCGATGCTCCAGTTCAGCCGCTTTTTTCAGCCGGGCGGAAGCTTTTCCATAATCCAGTTTGTACATAAAACTGTTGGCCTCCCGCGTAAACGCATCCACCACCTGAATGGCTGTTTTTTCCAGCTTTTCGTAGGCTTGTTCGGCTTTCACCTGTTGCGCTTTTGCGCTCATGTACCAATTGAATGCGTATGCGGCGGCGGCCAAAGCGAGCACCATCAGAACAGCGCCCGATACAATCAGCGAAACGGCCCGGCGGCGGCGCTTGGCCAGCAAATTGCGTTCACGTGCGTCTATCCGCTGCTTTTTTGCCCGAAGCACCGGAGCCAGCAAGGTATCGTGGCTAAGCTCATAGTTGTGGCCGCCGGTTGTGTTGCGCTCACGCCGGAGTAGAAACGTGTTTTCCAGTTCTTTGAACAGCGCCTTGGATGCGCCGGCATGGGCAAACTGATCTATCAGCGCCTCCGAGTCCATACTCAGGCGGCGGCCCTCCCCCGTTGCCGGATCGAGGCGCACCAGCCCGTCTTCGATCACCAGCCGAGCTGCCGCGCGCAAATTGTCGGGAAGCATAGACAGCCGGCGTTCGTAGTACGCGCCATAGACATCCGAAAAATCCGGCAGGTCGGCAGCCATGACATCCGGCAGGCCGTTGCCGTCGCGATCCGCAATCTTTCCGTCCACGACCATGCCTTCGATCGTGTCGCACAGAATCTGCAACTGGAATGCTTCCACGCCGGTTTGCCCTTGTGCGGAAGAGACCGAGAGGTCATTCAAAATTTTATCCAGGGCATCGGCGCCGTACTCAAACGGCGGCGAATAAAACTGCACTTCGGACGCCGTGCCCTTGATCCCGAGGTACGGTATTCTGGCCGGAATGACGATCCCGTCCCGGGCTTGTTCCCGTGTCAGCGCCTTCAGTTCGTAACGTTTGTGCAAAATAGCCGGCAGGTGGTCGCGCAGGCGGTCCAGTTCGCTGAGCCGGTCGGACCGGATGGCGAACAGGCTGCGCAGATTCAGCGCCGAAACCAACATCCGGCGCTGCTCGAGCGGCAGCGAACGCGCACCCTCGCGCGCCTCCTGGGGCATATCCCCGTAGAGCACGTCGGCCAGTTGCGACCGAAAATCCAGCTGCTGGTCCGGCGGATACGAAAAGAACTCTTCGAACTGGTCGAAAACGATCAGAAAGCCCGGATGTTCGGTATGATCATCGGCGGTATCGTCCTGCGCGGCGGGGTTCATTTGCTGGCGCCGTTTGAGCGTCAGCCAGAGCGATTCGGGCAGTTGGAGTTGATCCACGAACGTCATAAGCGGGGATGCCGGCACCGATTCGGTGATCCGGCGGCGCAGGAGTTCGATGGGCGACAGGCTGCTGTCGGGTATATATTCGCCAAATCGGACCACGACCGGGGTGTAGGCCGGGGTATTGTGGCGGTCTTTATCGGGGGCGGCCAGCAGGGGCAGTACGCCGGCATTTATCAGGGAGCTTTTCCCGTAACCCGACCGGCCAAAAAGCACGACGAGTTTTTCCAGCCGGATCAAATCGCACAAGTCGCGGATGTCGCTCTCCCGACCGAAATAAAGCGCTTGATCTGAAAATTCAAATGGCCTGACGCCCGGATACCGTTTGATCGTGTTCATGTTACAGCTCTTTAGCGAAGGTCAAAATAGCGTCGTTGATCAGGTTCATTTCCC
Organism: Saprospiraceae bacterium; assembly: GCA_041741155.1. GTDB lineage: Bacteria > Bacteroidota > Bacteroidia > Chitinophagales > Saprospiraceae > M3007. The sequence goes on from JBGSKO010000218.1 coordinate 3,838, forward strand.
GGAACAAATCGCGGGAATCCATGCGGCCGCCGCTTTTCTCCGTTTTCCAGTTGTAGTAGCGGGCCGACAGCCCCATGGCGGCTTGTTCCACATGCGTCCCTTTCGCTGCTTCGATCAGTTTTTCAATGGCATTTTCCGTATTTCCTTTCTGAAGAAACCGGACGATAGACTCCTTGGCGGGGGTATTGGCCGGATTGATGACCCGCAGATTGCCCTCGTCTGCAAACGCCTGGTACAGCCGGTCCAGCAAATGCGTTTCGGTACCCAGAAAACGAATGCGGAACTGATTGATCAAAAAGGCTTCCGTGGCTTCTTCTTTCGGCGCATCCGACTCCAGGGCAAAGCGCCGCGCCGCGCGTTTGACGTCGAGCAAGCGCAGCAGCAGTTGGGTGTGCCAGCGATCGAACTGGAAGCCGAGGAAGAGGTACGAGGTCGTTTCTTTCAGGCGCACCATGAGCCGGCCCGGCAATTTCGGTGCGGCGATCAGGCCCTGGAACAGCCGAAACAGATCGTCGTAGTCGAGGATGAGTGTGGACTGTTTTTCGATGCAGCCCAGCATATTGTAGTACAGGGGCACGCGTTGGCGGAGCAGGTCGGGGTCTACCTCCGGCAGGTCCAGGTCTTCCTCTTTGTTGGCGTCGAACCAGGCAAAGCGGTGTGGCAGACCGTATTTGAAGCTGAGGTCGCGGAGGAACGTGTCGGGGTTGACCGACAGCACGAGCGAGAACGGGATCTCGATGAGTTTGCGCAGGAGGTTTTCATCGGGGTCAATATCCTGGTACTGGTAGGTGATTTCGTCCTGAATTTCCGGTTTGTCGTCTGCATTGCGGAGCAGGAAAAAGCCGTCCCGTTCGTAGTAGGCGGCAATCTGGTCGGGGAATCGCTCCAATATCTTGTTGCGGATATAGGTGCTGAGCGGCATTCCGTTTACCGGAAAAATGTCGGGGCCTAAAATCAACGCGCATTTTCCGGCTTTGATGTCGGCCACCAGGCGCGGCATATCCTGAAAATCGCCATTATCTTCTTTAGTCATACGATACAGTTAGAGCAGTGCGTGCCGGGTTTGAGATGCGCCATGCCGGCCCGCCTTTCAGACCCAATTTTGTTGCGGCCAAAGGTAGCGAAATACCCTTTGTATTTTTTGCGGGGGTGTTTTTCGCGGAGGGTGCGGCGAATATGCCGCCGAGCCCCGTTCAGTGAAATCCCGCTCGGCATATCCAGCGTTTGTCATCCCGAAGAACTGTTCGCTCTACGTTTGTCATCCCGAAGGGAACTGTCCGCTCTACGGGCGGCACGCTTCGCAGATTCTTCCGTAGAGCGGACAGTTCCCTTCGGGATGACAAACGTAGCAGACACAAAATATGCGTAGCCGACGCTCGGCGGTAGCGTTCGGCGGTACATTCCCGCACGATTTTCAGGGAGTTCGGGAATTTTCAGGGTCGGCTTGTTTTTTTGGGAGGCCGCGTTGTACCTTTGCGCTCCCGTTGCGAAAGAGCAGGGTAAAACTTTAAAAATTCGGTCCATAGCTCAGTTGGTTAGAGCGCCACGTTGACATCGTGGAGGTCACAGGTTCGAATCCCGTTGGTCCGACAAAAAGGGGTGATTAGCTCAGTTGGTTTAGAGCGCACGCTTCACACGCGTGAGGTCACAGGTTCGAATCCTGTATTACCCACGTTGAGGGTTAGAGGGTTAGAGGGTTAGAAGGTTTCTGGTTAGAAGGTTTCTGGTTGGCATAATTTAGGTACCCAAGCATCCAACCAGAAACCTTCTAACCTTCCAACCAGAAACCTTTAAACCTTCTAACCCTCCAACCAGAAACCTTTTTTCGGGACGTAGCTCAGTCCGGTAGAGTACACGTCTGGGGGGCGTGTGGTCGCAAGTTCGAATCTTGTCGTCCCGACTGAATTTCAAGGAGTTGTGCGAAAGCGCAACTCCTTTTTTTGTGCTGGTGGGGAGGGTTTTGGGGGGCCAAGTATCGGGCCGTAGCACCGGGCGTCTTCCTTGAACCCGAACGTCCCAACCTTTCCTCTCAGTGCCGCTTACCGTCAATTCCCTGTGCTCACAGCAGCCCAATTTTTTCTTCCTCTGAGTTGATCTGGCGTAAAAAAAACAACCCTATCGACGTTTTTTTAAGCAATTGATAATCAATTGCTTAAATTATATTTTACAACTTTGTAGATCAATTACTCAAAAAAAATCAAAAATATTTGCATACTAAACTACAATTACCATATTTTTGTACTCGAATTACAGGAATTAAAATCCACAATAACAATTAGAAGCATTCGTAAAAACAGTACAAATGCAAATAAGGTTACAAGATATAGCATCCATCACCACGGGAGTTTATGAGAAGACGCATCCTTCAGGCGATACCCTTTATCTTCAGGGAAAACATTTTGATACGCACGGAAGGATACGCAGAGAAATGAATATCCTTCCCGAACTTCAGGCGGATGAGCGCTTGGGAAAGCACCTGCTTAGGGATGGCGATATTTTGCTTATTGCAAAAGGGGAAAGCAACAGGGCATGCATGTACCAAAAAGAGATTGGTCAGGCCGTAGCCTCTTCCACTTTTTTTGTGATACGGCTAACAGAAACTGGTCTGCTCCCTGCCTTTTTGCAATGGTACTTCAACACCGGGTATATGCAGGAAATCTTCTCCGGGCTTTCGAGAGGCACTCAAATTTCCTCTCTTTCCAAAAAGACCTTATCTGAAATTGAAGTCCCGGTGCCACCCTTAAAAAAACAACAGGAAATTCTTGAAATTCAGCGCCTCTGGGACAAAGAGAAAACCCTGACAACGGACTTGCTAAACCTCAAAGACGCATGGTATCAAAAACTATTACTCAACCAGACTAAATCAACATTGGCAGAATGAGCAAGACGACAAAAGAAGATGTTTTTAAAGTAGTATGGCGCGCATGCGACACGTTCAGGGGTGTTATTGACCCCTCACAGTACAAAGATTATGTGCTGACCATGTTGTTTATCAAATACGTCAGCGACGTGTGGAAAGACAAAATGGAACAGTACCTGGAAAAATACAACAACGACAAAGAGCGGGCGGAATGGGCCATGCAGAAGGAGCGATTTGTGGTGCCACCACATACACGTTTTGAATATTTGTACCAAAACCGCGGTGAAGTGAACATTGGAGAATTGATCAACCAGGGACTGGAGGCATTGGAAGAAGCAAACCCCGGAAAACTCTCCGGCGAAGACGGTTCCGGCGTTTTCAGAAATATTGATTTCAATTCCAGCAACCTCGGCGATACAAAAGACAAAAACACCCGCCTGAAAAACCTGATCATTGATTTCAGTAACGAAAAACTAGACTTGCGACCCTCTGTACTCGAAGGCCACGACGTGATCGGCGACGCTTATGAGTTCCTGATCGCCAACTTCGCTTCCGACGCCGGCAAAAAAGCCGGTGAATTTTTCACGCCAGGCCAGGTATCTACCCTGATCGCTAAACTGACAAAATCCCAGCCCGGCGCCAGAATTTGCGACCCCACCTGCGGCTCCGGCTCCTTGCTCATCAAAGCAGGCAAAGAAGTGGGCTCGGATAACTTTTCTCTCTATGGGCAGGAAGCCAACGGAAGCACCTGGGCCCTGGCCGTGATGAACATGTTCCTGCATGGCATGGACAACGCAACTATTCGCTGGGGCGACACCATACGAAACCCAAAACTCCGGGAAGGAGATGCCTTGATGAAGTTTGATACCGTGGTAGCCAATCCGCCTTTTAGTTTGGACAAATGGGGCAAAGTCGAAGATGACAAAGCCGCAAAAGGCACAGACTTTGACCCGGAATCCGATTCCTACAACCGGTTTTGGCGAGGCGTGCCGCCGAAGAGTAAGGGCGACTGGGCTTTTATCTCGCACATGATCGAAACGGCCTACGAAGGCAAAGGAAAAGTCGGCGTGGTGGTACCGCACGGTGTGCTGTTCCGGGGAAGTTCCGAAGGAAAAATCCGGCAAAAAACCATCGAAGAAAACATCCTCGAAGCGGTGATCGGATTGCCGGCCAACCTCTTTTTTGGCACAGGTATTCCGGCAGCCATCCTGATTTTCAACAAAGGCAAAGCAGCAAACAACAACGTTTTGTTCATCGATGCCAGCCAACAATACGAACAAGGGAAAAACCAGAATGTCCTGCGCGATGCCGACATCAACAAAATTGTAGAGACATACCGAAAGTTCAATGCCGGGAATTTGGAAGCAGGCGTCGTAGAAGACAAATACGCCTATGTGGCCACCTTCGAGGAGATTCAGGAAAATGATTTCAACCTGAATATCCCGCGGTATGTGGACACCTTTGAAGAAGAAGCCGAGGTGGATATCGCCGGGGTGCAGCGGGAGATTGAACGGTTGGAGGGGGAGTTAACCGGGGTGAAGGCCGAACTCAAAAAGTACCTGGATGAACTGTTAAAGAACTGAACCATGAAAGAAAAACCTTCCACCCCACAACAAACTGTCTTTGAACAAATAAAAAGGCAGGATGAAAATGGCAATGATTCCTGGAGCGCCAGGGATATGGCCAAAGTCCTGGAATACTCTGAATTCAGGCATTTTAAACCTGTGATTGAACGGGCTAAAGAGGCTTGTATGAATAGCGGCAATCAAGTCGCCGACCATTTCGAGGATATCCTCGATATGGTCTCCATCGGCTCCGGCGCTGAAAGACAAATTGAGGATGTCAAACTCTCCCGCTACGCCTGCTACCTTATCGTGCAAAATGCCGACCCGGCAAAAGAAGTGGTGGCATTGGGGCAAACGTATTTTGCCGTGCAAACCCGCTTGCAGGAAATCCGGCAAATGGAGGAGTACAACCAACTCACCACGGAAAACGAAAAACGCCTGTTTCTGCGGAATGAGATGAAGAAGCACAATATCCAGTTGGCCGATGCCGCAAAAGACGCGGGTGTAATAGAACCTTACGACTACGCCATATTCCAAAACCACGGCTACATGGGCCTGTACGGCGGCCTCGATGCCCGGGGCATTCACGCGCGCAAAGGCCTGAAGCCCCGCGAAAATATCCTCGACCACATGGGCAGCACCGAACTGGCCGCCAACCTGTTCCGCGCCACCCAAACGGAAGAAAAACTGCGGCGCGAACAAATAAAAGGCAAAGCAAAAGCCAACCAGGCACACTACGAAGTGGGTAAAAAAGTCCGGAAAACCATCGAAGAAATCGGCGGTACCATGCCGGAGAATCTGCCGGTGGCAGATAGTATTCGGAAATTGGAAAAGCCGGAGGAAGAGAAACCAGTTAAGCCCAAAAACAAGAAAAAGGATGGAGAATAAGAAAGATAACCACGATTATTATCACAAATGGATACCAGAGGAGTGGAAGGTGGAAAAAATAGGAAATCATATAAATCTTTTAAGTGGCTATGCCTTCAGCAGCGAAAAGTATACGAACTCAAAAGACTCAATTATACCTCACGCCGTCAAGTTTTCAGCATGAGGGAAATAGTTAAAAAAAGGAGAGACATGTAAATTTGAGTTGCTAAACTTAAATACAATGCCTCTCCGAATTGTACACATCTGCCAGGCAGACGCAGACGCTGCAAA
>JBGSKO010000219.1:0-39984 GCA_041741155.1 Saprospiraceae bacterium
TTGGTCTTTAGGATTTTTTTGAAAAGCGGTTCCTCGTGTATGGATCCCGCTTCCGGCCAAAAGTTATCGAGCGACTTTTCGAGTCCGTCCAGCGCTTCCTGTTGTTGCCCGCGGGTGGCGGCGAGCAGTGCCATGCCGTAGCCGTGGAAATAGCTCTTGGGCAGGATACGCCCGATTTCGCGAAACTGCGCTTCGGCTTCAGCAGGGCGATTTTGCGCCAGCAGAAAACGGCCGTAGCGAAACATAGCTTCGTCGCGAAAAAAATGACCAAGAAAGCCTGAATTGGTGACGCCTCTTATGTAGTACGATTCCGCTTCAGTCGGTTTGTTTTCCAACGCTTTGATATCGCCCAGCAAGGCATAGATGACGGGCCACGATTCGTTTGGCGACACGTCAATGGTCAGGGCATGGAGCAAGGTTTGTTCCGCTTTTTTCAGGTCGCCTTGAAGCAGGTGCATCCGACCTTCTTCCATAGCAATATGTGTTTTGATCGGCGGATTGCCCCATTGCCCTGTTTTTGCAGTGTTTAGCCAGTAGGCCGCTACAGGATACTTTCCAAGTTGCACCAGACCGGATAGTACCACGGATACGATAGCGCCCTTATCATAGGATGAATATGTTTTGTCCTTGTTCAGCCAGTTTGTCCCGACTTCCACAGCTTGTGCAGCCCGGCGCGTGCGCAGGTGGTTTTTCAGCAAATCGGTCTGCGCCCACCAGCCCTGATTCGGGTTGATCGCGAGCGACTTCAGGCAGTATTTTTCCGATTCTATGTATTCCCCTTTCATCAACGTCAATGTTGTTGCCAGGGTCGAATAAGCATTGAAAATACCGGGTTTGAGGGCAATCATCTCCTGGCTGATGGCGATGGATTCATCGGCTTTGCCCTGCCATTGCTTCAGCCACGACAGGCGTTCCAGCGCGAGGTATGATTTGGGATGACGGGCCAATGCCTTGCGCAGCCATATTTCCGACGGCTCCATTTGAAGCAAAGACGCCCCGTATTCATAAGAAATCAACAGGTAGGGGGCCAGCCAGTTGGGCGAAAGATCAATGGCTTGGGAGCACCACCATTCCAGCGAATCCACCCGCGAGGGGGCGTTGTAATGGTACAGGTCGCTGATCGCGTAGTACGGGTATGCTGCCTCCGGCTCGGCTTGTATGGCCGCTAAGAATTTTGCCTTGGCGGCTACCTTGCAGGAGTCCCGCCGGACGGGTTCGTCTTCCAGGTTACCGATGTTTTTGGCGATGTTGTAGCCCTCGAAGTAGTACTTTTTGGCCAGCAGTGTGCGGTACATGTAGTGGTTTTCACCGAGTATCTCCATGCTGCGCTGGAGATAGCGGGGGTATTCGGCGTACTTGGCCGGGTTGAAATTCCAGGCGTTGGCTTCGTAGGGGTCGTTATCGAGCAGGGCGTTGAGGGCCTGCTGGACTTCGTCGAGCAGGGCCACGGCATAGTTGCGGCGCAAAACGCCGTGCAGGGGACGCAGCACCTCGGTAGACATCAGATGGCCGAACAGAACATCGGCGCTGGAGTCGGATGGTGTCAGCAGGTTATGGTCGGCCAGCGCCCGCTGAAAAGCGCGGTACCGGGCGCGGGTCAGGGTATCGGCGCGGGCGAGCACCTCGTCCTCCAAACCTTTGGTGGCGATTTTGTCCAACCGGGCTTTCTTCGTGTCGGACTTGCGCTGCCGGAGCGCTGCCAGAGCATCGGCATCCACGCCAGCCAGGCGGAAGTTCAGGTCGCCATCGGTGAGCGGCATCTGCGGGTGTGGCGCCACATCGGCGGGTACGCGATCTTCGAGGTAGCGCCTGATCTCAAACAGGGTTACTGCGCTATTGGTATCGCGGTCGGCTAAACCGGTAAGGCCCTCCACGAGGTGATACGAAAACACGCCGCGCCCGCCGTCCCACTGCTCGCCCTCAATGGAATACTCGTTGGGCTGGCAGGACATGATCTTGACCGTGTTGGCGAACTGCTTTTGCAGGGCCAGGGCAGTGGCCTGACTGCCACCGGTGTCGCTGCCGGCGAGTTTGCCCGAGTGGCAGGCATCGGTGACGAGTACCACGCGCACCTGCTGATCCAGCAGGGTGCTCACGATATCGCCGAGGTGGCGCAGGTCGAGCGCGTTGGTGGCGTATGCCTTGGAGGGGCTGTCGTGGGCGAGCAAAAAACCGGGTTGGTTGCGTATTTTGGTTTCCAGATCGCCGTGGCCGGAAAAGTAAAAAATGGCCATGTCGCCTGCCTGACACTGACCAAGCAGATCATACAGTAGGAGTCCGATGGCCGAGTTAGTGGCTTTTTCGTTGGTGAGCAGGAAAACATTCTCGTCGGGTATGCTGCCGCCGGCGGGGTTTTTCAGCCATGCAGCAAACTGTTCCGCATCGCGGTCGGCAAAACGCAGGTCGGGGATTTCGGTGGCTTTGTAGTCGGAAATACCCACCACCACGGCCCAAGTCGAGTTTTGAGTGCTGGGTGTTGCGGTTTGAGTTATGGGCAGGGCGCCTTTTACCGGTTGGGCGGAAGCGGAAACGGCGGTCAGCAAAAGCAGTACAGGCAAGACGATGATTTTCATAAAAATCAGGTTTACGGTGGCACGCTCAAAGCGCGAATTTTTGCAAACGATTCTAACACATTCGACGCACCATGAAAAAGCGCGATAAAATACTTCAGGAAACTTGTTGTTTACGCCAGCACACCCCAAAATCCCTCTGCCGTTGCCGGGAAAACCCCGGCAACGGCAGAGAACCAGCAACCCTCCAACCAGCAACCCTCCAACCGCCTCACTGCACATCCCACCAGACCCGTGTAGACAACCGGTCGGGGCCATTAAGCAAGCTCACCCCCTGCTGGTAACCAGCCTGGTTTTGGGTTTGCTCGTTGAGCGGATAGACCAGGCGCACCGGAGCAGGCTTGCTGCCCACTTCCTGAATGACGCCGTCCACCGGTAGTTCGAGTTTGTCAAAATCGAGCCGCCGCCATTCGCACCAGCCCTGGATCCCTTGGGTGAATAATGCGATCCATTTTTGTACACCGATTTTTTGCTTCCAGTCGCCTGTGGCAGTGGCGTATTGCACGGTTTGTTGGGAGAGGTAGTTGTCCTGCACCATTTGGTCGGTTACACCCCACTCCTCCAGGGAAGCCCGGATGCCGGCGTGGTACCAGTCGGCGGCGGTGCCCGGTACATTCCAGTTGCGTTCCCGGGCTTCGGCGAGCATGAAGCACACTTCGGCGTAACTCATGAAGCGCGACAAGCCGTCGGGCGCCAGTACGTCGGTGGGGGCGAAATCGCTGCGGCCTTCGCGGACCACGGTTGCACCGCTGGGTTGGGAGTACAGGTCGGGGCTTTGGCCGCCGGCATTGTCGCTATCCTGGCCGTACGGCCGACCCCGGTAGCCCCCGCCGCTGACTTTTTCGTCGGCAAACCGAGGCAATCGCGGGTCGTTGAGCGGGAGCAGGGTTTTGTCCAGTAAAATGTCGGACATACCCCAGTCGGCATCCACGCGCTCCACACGGAACTGGTTGAGCGGGTGGTTGTTGGGCTGACCCGACAGGTATCGGAAAGCGGCGTTGTCGGCGTTGTCGGCAAAAGCCTCCGACCAGGCGGCCTCTACTTCTGCCCGGGCGGTAGTCTCATCCACATCGGCCAAACGCAGGGCGATACGCATGCGCAACGACTGGGCGAACTTTTTCCATCGGGCCATGTCGCCGGCATAAATGATGTCGGCGGGACCGAAACCGCCCTCGGATGCATCAATTTGCGCAATGGCGGCTTTCAGGTCGCGCAGTAACCCCTCGTAAATGGCCTGCTGGCTATCGTATTTCGGGGTGCGGTTTTGGTTGCCTTCGAGTGCCTCCGAATAGGGCACGGGACCGAAGATGTCCGTCAGATCGTGGAATGCTGCCACTTCGAGGATTTTGGCCACGGCAAACTGGTTTTTGAACCGGGGGGTGGCTGCATCCGGGCTTTCGGATACGAAGCGCTGCACTTCGTTGAGGTCCTTCAAAATTTCGGAGTAGTACCAACCCCACCAGGCATTGACGGAGCCCGGGCGGTACTGGTAGCGACTTTCATCGGTGTAGTTGTTCTGTGACCAGTACTGCGCCCACAGGCCGGAGAAATAGGCATTGGAACCGCCGCCGTTTTGGTCGGCAAAGGATTGTTGTGCATTGGTGAGCAGGTACCCGGCGGGCACGAGGTCGGGATTGTTGGGGTCTATATTCAGATCACCGAAGTTTTTGCCGCAGGAGAGCGCAGTAAACAGGGCGAGTATGGTGAGCAAATATTTTGTATGTTTCATAAACCTGATATTGAGTGTGTGTGAAATTAAAACCGGAAACTCAAATTCACGCCTACGCTTCGCACCGCCGGCACCTGCCCGCCTTCCGATCCCTGAATGTTGCTGGTACTGATCGCGTTGTCGGGATCGAGGTTCGGGATGTTCTTGTGCAGGATGGCGAGGTTTCGACCAACGAGGGCCAGGGTGAGGTCCTGCAAGCGGATACGCTGCAGCCATTGCTTCGGGAAGGTGTAGCCGATGCTCAGTTCGCGCAGTTTGATGAAGGAGCCGTCGTACACATCGGCAGCGTTCAGGAGGTAGCCGCCGCTGACGAAGCGATTGCCCTGGTCGTTGGCAGCAATAGTATTGGTGTTGCCGGTGGAGGCATACACATCGTCTGAAGGCGTGTTGGGATCACGGGCATCTTCGAGTATCGGGTATCCGTCGCCATCCACGATGGCCGTTACGCCGGGGTTAACGACGCCGTTTTCGCGGGCATCGCCCACGGCGGTTTCGGCAAAAAGACCCGAGTATCGGCCCCAGAGATTGGTTGTGGACACGATGTCGCCGCCCTTGCGGAAATCGAGAAAGGCCGTGAGGCGGAGTCCTTTCCAGCGCCAGGTGTTGGTGATCCCACCGGTGAAATCAGGCGTAATGTTGCCGATGGGCATCACTTCACCACTGGCCAGGTAGAACCCTGTGTTGGGATCGACGAGCCGGTTACCGTTTTTGTCGAAGAGGTAGTTGGTGCCCATGATCGTGCCGTAAGGCTGCCCTTCCTGCGCTACCAGTGCGGCAAAAAAGACCAGACTGGTGATCGGCAGGGTGGTTAGGTCGGGATCATCAGCGTTGAGGTCAACGATTTTATTCACGTTTTTCCCGAAGTTGAAACCGATGTCCCAGGAAAAATTCGAGATCTGAACGGGCGTGGCGGTGAGGGCGATTTCGATGCCATTGTTCGAGATTTCACCGGCATTAATGAACTGAAAATTGTAACCCGTGGCCGGCGTGGTACTGAGCGGAATGATCTGGTTGACGGTCTTGCCGGAGTACACGGACAGGTCGAGGCCGAGTCGGTTGTTGAAAAAACGTATGTCGAGACCGGCCTCAATGGTGGAGGTTTCCTCCGGTAGCAGGTTGGGGTTGTTCAGCGTGTTGGGCACGGTGAACACCGGCGCGTTACCGAAGTTGTCGCGGGGGGCATAGGTGGTAAAGATGTTGTACGGGTCGGTGTCGTTGCCCACTTTGGCCCAGCCGAGGCGGAGTTTTCCGAAGGACAGACTTGGAATTTTGATCATTTCTGAAAACACATAGCTCAGCGACGCGGACGGATAAAAATAGCCGTTGTTGACTTCGGGCAGCGTGCTGGACCAGTCCTGTCGGCCCGTCAGGTCGAGGTACAGCATGCTTTTCCAGCCAACGGAAAGTCCGCCGAAGACGCTTTCGATCTGTTTTTCGGAAACGGTGGTTTGCACAAAGGGGCGCTCCAGCGAATTTTGTAAGGTATAGATGTCGGGTACGCTCAAGCCGCCGCGCGTGACGCCGAAGTGGCGTTTTGTTTTGCGCCACAACTTGTTGCCGCCCACGAAGGCGGTGTACGAAAACGATTCGCCAATATTCCGCTCGGCGCGCAGAATGAGGTCGGTGTTGGTTTCGCCGACGTTGTACTGGTCGAGGCTGTACTTGGACGGGCTGACGCTGCCCACGGCGATGCGCTCTTCACGGAATTCGCTGTAGTAGTCCTGCAGCACGCGGCCGCCGAGGCTGAGCCAGTCGTTGATTTTCCAGGTGAGCCCCACGTTGCCGAAAAAGCGGTCGCGGCCGTCATTTTGGTAGTTTTTGTACCGCGACCAGTAGGGGTTGTCCCAGTACTGTGGGTTGGGGTCGTTGGGGCCGCGGCGGTTCCAGGTGCGCTGGGTACCGTTGGGGTTTTGGTACTGTTTCAGGTCGTCGAAGCGCAATTGGGTATGCCACCACTGGTTGAAGTTTTGGGCGGGATTGAGGCCGCCCCGGGCATCATAGCCGACGGCGCTTCGGCCGAGGGTGCGGGTGTTGACGTAGTTGATGCCCACCGCGGCTTGCAGGTGTTTGCTCATGTCGAGCGAGCCGTTGAATCCGAGGCTGTTGCGCTCCTGGTGGGAGTTGGGGTAAATGCCTTTTTGGTCGTAGCGGTTGTACGACAACCGGAACGCGGAGCGCTCGCCGCCGCCGTCCAGTGCGATGTTGTGGTTGCTGGTAATGCCGGTCTGGAAATATTCGCCGGGGTCGTCGCCGGCCTGCCAGGGAATAGACTGGCCGAAATTAGCGGTGTCCCAGTCGTCCCAGGAATTCCAGTTACGGTAAAACAGGTTGGACTGGCCGGCGCCGTAACCGTTAGGGAATCCGTACTGGGCCTGGCCGTTTTCGTAAGCAAAGCCGGCCAGGTGCTGAAAATGCTGGTCGGTGGAGGTGGCAAAACGGGTGCCGTTGCTTTCGTCCACTCCATAGACGGGCACCAGGTCAAACGATTGGTAAGTGGTGCTGACGGAGCCGTCTTCGTTGTACAGTTCAATCGGGACTTTATAAAAACCTGTATTGTCATTGTACCCGAAAGGCAAGAGATCCACGCCGCCGCCGTAGCGGTTTTGATACTTGGGCAACACAGAAATTTGCTCGAACGTGAGGCTGCTGTTCACCGTGACGCCGATGCCGCGTTTGTTTTTTCCGCCTTTTTTGGTGGTGATCATGATGACCCCGTTGGCGCCGCGCGAGCCATACAGGGCGGCGGCAGCCTGGCCCTTGAGTATGTTTACAGTCTCGATGTCGGAGGGGTTGATGTCCTGAATAGCGTTTCCGTAATCGAACTGACTTTCTTCCAGCGAGCCGTATGCGCCGACAACTTGCGAGGGATGGGTAAAGTTGGAATTGTCCATGGGCACGCCGTCCACCACGAACAGGGGTTGGTTGTTGCCACTGATGGAGCGCAGGCCGCGAATGGTGACGCGGGCCGAGGAGCCGAGGTTGCCGCTGGAACCGATAACCGTGACGCCGGCCGCGCGTCCGGCGAGCTGGTTCACGAGGTTGGCGTCGCGCACCCGGGTCATATCCTCGCCTGCCACCTGAGCGATGGCATAACCGAGCGATTTTTCGGAGCGGGTGATGCCGAGCGCCGTCACGACAGTCTCGCGCAGGGTAATGCCTTCCTCCAGAACGATCTCGACCGTGCGCATACCCGCTCGTACCGCTACTTCCCGGGTGCCAAAGCCGGTGTAGCTGACGAGGAGCACCTGGTCCCCCGGTGGCAGATCGAGGGTGAAAGTACCCTTGGCGTCGGTAGTGGCGCCGCGAGCGGTGCCTTTGACCAAAACGGTTGCGCCAATTAGTGGTTCAGCGTCGCTGTTCGCGACGGTACCCTGGAGCACGGCCTGGCTCCACAGGGCGAGGGCCGGCAGTAATGCCAGCAGGGTGGTGAAAATTCTTTTTGCATGCATACATGAAAATTGAGAGAAGGGTGGATGTGTCAAAAAGTATCTCAGAGGCAGGAAAAGTGGGCGTACATAACCTGGCTGCCATTTATCCCGGATTGGTTGACGGGTTATCACTGTTGTAAAAAAAATTGCAGCTTGTATGTGCAGGAGGGGCAACGGGTAGACATACGGATACCTCCGTATGGCATGATACGGGAGAATGAAGCGCCGGAAATGAAGCGTGAACGACGCGTTATTTGGAGGGAAAATACGTTGCCATCAAGTCTCGAAAGCGTTTGGTTTGGCGGATTTTTTTGAAAAGTGGTTCTTCCAGCACGATCTCCTTGCGGGGCAAATACCGTTCGAGTGCTTGTTCCAGCCCGTCCAGCGCCGCTGCGGTTTTTCCCTCGTATGCCGCCAGAAGTGCATAGCCGTAGGGTAGCCGCCATCCCTTGGGGCGGTATTCGCGGCATTTTTCGAACTGGGATTGGGCTTCGGCGACCCGGTTTTGGGAAAGCAGAAAATTGCCGTAGAGCAGGTGGGCTTCTTCGCGGTAGGGGTAGTCCGCCCATATTTTTTCCTGTACTATGGCTTTTTTAAAAAAAGACTCGGCCTCCGTCGGCTTTCCCTGTCTCTTTTTTACTTCACCGAGATGTGCGTTGATCTGAACCCAGACATCGCATAAGGACGGATCAATGGTTAACGCGTGTCGAAGAACCGTCTCTGCTTTTTTCAGTTTGCCGCGCTGGAGCCACATCCGACCCGCTATAGATTGGGCAGCAGTTTGATGCGGAGCGGAAAAACCACTTGTTGTTGCTTCCAGGATAGCCTTTTCCGCTGCTGCATACTGTTCGAGTTGTACCAGAGCCACAATTAGGCTAGTTAAAAGAAAACCCTTTTCAAAAACGGTGATGTTTTGTGAAAGTCCTTTGCGAAAGTGCTCCACTGCTATTTCTGCGCGACGGGTTTGCGTGTAGTTTGCCCCCAAAGTCCAGTAAGCCCACGAATACTGGTTTGGGTTCAGTTCGAGTGATCGAAGGCAGAGTTTTTCCGACTCCAGGTACTCGCCTTGCAACCAGTACAACGTGTTTGCTTTGGTGGAATACGCATTAAACAGGTCTGGTTTCAGGGTGATCAATTTATCGCAGATGGCATTCGCCTCCTCCGGGCGGAACTGCCATTGACGCAACCAGGCTAACCGTTCCAGCACAACGTACGACATGGTATCCTGTTCGAGTGCCCGTTTGATCCAGGTTTCTGCACCTTGAAAATCAGAATTCGATAATGCGACCTCGTATGCAACATCCAAATACGGTGTCAGCCAACTGGGCGCCCGCTCTATAGCCCGACTGTGCCATGTCACTACCGAATCGGTCTGGCCTATAAAGAAGTAGAGACTGCCAATTACATAAGGCACGTATGCCGCTTCGCCGTCGAGTGCAAACGATTGCAACAGTAGTGCCTTAGCCTTTTCGCGGATGGAGTCGCGGCGCTGCGGCTCGTTTTCCAGTTCGCCCGCTAACTTCGACAGGTTGTATCCTTCAAAAAACAGTTGCTTGGCCTGGAGGTCGCGCGTCATGTAGTGCCCCGTGCCCAGCAGTTCGATGGCGTGGGCTAAATATGCCGGGTACAGGCTGTATTTCTGCGGGTTGAAGTTCCAGGCGTTGGCCTCGTAGGGATCGTTGTCGAGCAGGGCATTGAGCGCCTGCTGCACCGCATCCTGGAGTGCTACGGCAAGGTTTCGGCGCATGAGGTTGTGCAGGGGGGCGAGGTTTGGGCTTTTCGACAGCTCCCGATACAGGTCGTCGGCAGAGCGGCGGCCGGGTGGGGCATCGAGCAGGTCGCGGTTTTCGAGCGCTTTTTTGAACTCGGCATACTGCAACGAGTCGGCTCCGGCCAAATCAGCAAGGAAAACATCCTCCATACCCCTGGATCCGATAACGGCCAGAATGGGTTTGCGGCGCTCTTTGTCGGTGCGCAGTGCCGCTAAAGCTGCCGGATCTACGCGTGTCAGGGTAGCCTGCCGGTCGCCGACGGTCATAGGTAGTTGAGGCAACGGGGCTGTTTCGGCAGGTACGGCATCTTCGAGGTAGCGTCCGATCTCGAACAGGCTGACGGTGTTGTCGGCGTTCTTGTCGGCCAGGCCGGATAGGCCGTCCACGAGGTGCCACGAGAACACACCGCGTCCGCCGCCCCACTGTTCGCCTTCAAGAGAAAATTCGTTGGGCTGGCAGGAGAGGATTTTTACCTCGTTGGCAAACTGTTTGGCCAGGTTATGGGTCGTGGCAGCCGGCCCGCCAATGCTGGTGCCTGCCAGTTTGCCGGCGTGGCAGGCGTCGGTGACAACCGTGACGCGGGCCTTGTTTTGCACCGATAAGGTGGACACGATATCCTGCAAATATATGAGCGGATATGCCCCGGCCTTGTAGGAGCGGGCTGGCGAGTCGTGCAGCAGCAGGAAGCCCAGTTGGTTGAGGGTCTTGGTTTCCACATCGCCGTGGCCGCTGAAGTAGATAATGGCCTGATCACCTTCCCCGCAGGCCACGAGCAGCCAGTCGAGGGCATCGGCAAAAGCGGCATTGGTGGCCCCATGGTTTGTCAGCAACTGGATGTTATCCGCCGGAACGCTGCCGCCGCCTGGACTTTTTAGCCAGGCAGCGAACGCCTCGGCGTCGCGGTGGGCAAATTTCAGATCCGGAATGTCGGAGGATTGGTAGTCGGAAATACCGACGACGACGGCTCTTGTCGGGTGTTGCGTTTCGGGTGTCGCGTTTGGAGTGGCGAGGGGTGTGACGCCTTTTTCGGCTTGGGCGTACAAAATGCCCGAAATGCCGGTAAGCAACAGGAGAATGCATATTGGTCTTTGCATCACAACAGAAAAGTTAGCGTGCGGTGCACGTTGGTTTATGTTAGTAATGGGAGTAAACGGCGCCGGAAATGAAGCGTGGTCGGCGCCTTTGGAAGATTAGCCGGAACGGCAGGCAAGCAGGGCGCTTGCTGTAGTCTGGAGGGATTTTTTGAACGGATCAAAACTACGGTTTTTGGGTTTTGGGTGTGTTTACGGGGCGGTAGTATTTTTTGTCGGGTGCGTGGGGGGAGATGTCAACGGGTTGCCCAATGGCTACCGTCAGGAAAACAAGAGTTGATGGTCATACAGGTAGCAGGTATCTTTGCAAAAAAATCGGGCGTTTACCATGACAACGACAGATATCAAATCGCAAAAACTTGAATTGATTCAGGACATACTTGCATTAGAGGATGAAAAATTATTGCTTTTAGTTCGAAAACTTCTGGGAAGTGCTTTGAAATCCCAAGAGTCGCTCCCGTTGGAAGATTTCTGGCAAGAACTGCCTGCCCAACAAAAGGCAGATATAATAACATCTATTCGTCAAATTGAAGCCGGGGAAGGCATACCCCATTCGACTGTTATAACCGAACTCAAAAAACGGTATGCAAAATGAGTGATTATCCGATCGTATGGTCGCCTAAAGCCAAGTCGGAATTTGTCGAGATACTTGAGTTCGTTGAAAGCCAATTTGGCTCTGAGTCTGCTGCAGATTGCGTCCTGCTCGTTGAGGCTATGACTGAGAAAATTGCAGTGTTTCCTCTGATGTTTCCCTCGTTTGGCCAGCACAAGATACGCAAAGCAGTTGTCCAAAAGAATCTTTCCATTTTCTACCGGTTTCACCGAGACCAGATTGATGTTTTAAAAATTTGGGATAACCGGCAGAACCCGGAAGATTTGAGACTTTAACTCAATTCCCGAATATCTCGGGCATATACTTCCGTGCCGGCGCCTCTAATTTGGGTCGGTCGGCGCCTTCGGAAGATTAGCTTATGAATTCAAATGAAACATGAGTCATCCCGAATTTTTCGAGCGTGTTCAGAGAACTGTGTCAAACCTACCGAGAGATATTTTTAACACAGACAAACGCAGACTGCTACACAGACAAACACAAAGAGTAACTTATTTAAAATCAAACTTCTGTGTTTGTCTGTGTAGCAGTCTGCGTTTGTCTGTGTTAAATTTGCTCTGAACGGGCTGAGACGGTTTTCTGAACACTCCCAATTTTTTAAGGAAACAAGGACATCGGAAAAATATGCGCCGGCATTGGGTGCAAAAACATCCCGCCCAATACGCGCCGGATATCTCGAAAAAAGGGCGATTCAACTGTTTTTAAAATTCGGGATGACTCATATTTCTTTGTGGTGAAAAAATAACCGCGCACCTTGCTCAAAATCGCTTTTTCACCGGTTTATAAATACGAACTTCCGGAAGGTCACCGCTTTCCAATGGCGAAGTATGAGTTGCTACCCGAGCAACTGCTCTACGAGGGCACCGTAACAGATTCCAACTTTTTTCACCCTGATCTGCTGGAGAAAGTCGTTGCCCTGCAAACGCATACCGAGGAGTACTGGGACAAACTGACCAATGTGTCCCTCTCCGAGCGGGAAGTGCGGGCCATTGGATTTCCCATCAATGAAAAATTCGTAACGCGGGGGCGGCATATCGCACAGGGTACGGTCCAATGCGCGCTGTTTGCGATGCAATACGGTGTAGCCATGAACATAGCCGGGGGAACCCACCACGCTTTTGCCGACCACGGCGAGGGCTATTGCTGTTTTAACGACCAGGCGGTGGCAGCCAACTACTTGCTTCACAACGGTCTTGCCCGAAAAATTTTGATTGTGGACCTGGATGTACATCAGGGCAATGGAACCGCGCACATCTTCCGCGACGAGCCACGCGTGTGCACCTTTTCCATGCACGGTGAGCGTAATTACCCCTTGCGAAAAGAACAATCCAGCCTCGACCTGCACCTGCCCGACGGCATGGACGACAAGCCCTATCTCCAGCTGCTGCGCGAAACCCTGCCCCGCCTGCTGGATACGGTGCAACCCGATTTTGTCTTCTACCTCAGCGGCGTGGATATTCTTGAAACTGACAAACTGGGCCGGCTTGGTGTCTCCCGCGCCGGCTGCCGCGAACGCGACCGATTTGTGCTCGACCATTGCCACCGCCACAAGTTACCGGTGGCTGTCAGTATGGGCGGGGGCTATTCGCACCGCCTGGCCGACATCGTGGAAGCGCACGCCAATACGTTTCGGGTAGCGCAGGAGGTGTTTTTTTGAATGTATCCCTACTCCTTTTTCTTTTCTTCTTTCTGTTGCTGCGCTGCTTTCTTTTCCCTTTTATCTGCCTTTTTCTGCTGCTCTTTTTTGTCCCGGCCATCGTTTACCGGAGGCGTTACATTCAAATCGGTCATGGTTTTGATCAATCCGCTTTGGGCGGCTCGCCACAAAAGACGTAAGAATCCATCTGCTGCACTGCGCTGGTAAGCGATACCGGCGGTGCGGTAGGGACGATCCGCTTTGTCATCATCGCTGTTGTTGTGGATCATCAGGTTGGCCACAATAGATGCCAGGTTGTTTTTTCGTTGGGAGTTTTCTTTTAAAACACTGATTTTCAGGCTATGATAATATATTTTTACGATCCCCCGTGTGATACCACTGGTAGCTTGCGCCTTTACAGTGATTTTGTCAACGAAGCCAGCATCAATACGCACGTTGCCTTTGGCACCAACAAAAGTATTGATGTCGGCAAAAGGCATTTCCAGAAGAGTCGCCTGGTATGAACAGTAAAAATCGGGGGATAAGAGCGGGATAGATAGTGCCACAGAGAGTGCGCCGGTACCCATGAATTGAGCAACGGCGAAAACGCGTGCCGGCGTCGTATCGGTCATACGGGTAGCGTCATTACTCAGGTTGAGTACCAATATACTGGCGTTGCGGAAGGTCAGCTTCCCTTTTTCATCTTCGTTTTTTTCATGGTAAAATATATCGGCGTTTTGGACCAGGAGGGTATCGGTGTGTACGGGAAGGCTCATGCCTCGCCACAATTCGTTGGGCATTTTTCGGTTCAGCGGCAACGGCAGATCCGCGTTGTTGAACAGGCTGAGGTACGCGTCGTTCAGCAGGATGCTGCGCGCCGTCCATTCGTTTCGGTACAAAGCGCGGAACAAGTCAAGGCCATAAACGGTCGTTTCCGGAATGGTGAAATCAATTTTGGGCCGCCGTAAGCGCGGTTCGAATACGGTGATGGAATCACCACCCACCGAACGCATACTGCAGTGCTGCATCGCAAACAGGCTGTCCTTGCCAATCAGTTGCGCGGCTTTGATGCTGAATAAATAGCGGTGGCCGACCGTCCAAAGCCGGTAATGGTGCAGGTTCAACAGCAGGTTATCGGCATATAAGGCCCGGCTGCCACCAGTGGTATCTGTGGCTGCCAGGTGAATGTTGGAAATATTCCAGGCGATACTGTCGGCGCTTTGAATGGTTTCTTTCCCGGGGCTTTTTGTGCGCAGCAGGAAGCGCGCGTTCTCCACGGAAATACGGTTTATCCGAAGCGTTCCGGCGTGCGGGGCGATCAGCAGAGGTAGTTGGTCCAGCAGACTCCGGCTGGGCCGATCTGTTTTTTGCTCGGGTACACTGTCTTGCACGATGGTCATATCCAGCTGCGGCTCGACTATTTCTATACGATTCAAGGCCAGTTCATGCGTCTTCCAATATTGCCACCAATGCACCTTGTAAATCCCCATGGACTCGACCGTCAGCGTTATTTTCCGCCGCGTTGTGGCGGAATCTTGATGCAAGAGCGTTTCCCACCGCGCAGTGTCGGTTTTTATTGCCAGGCCGCGGGCACGCACCGTACCGGTGAGGAGGTTGATACGCAGTTTTTTAATAGAAAGCCGGTATAGCCCATCGCTCGATTTGTCCACGCTGGACTCCAGAGTGTGTTGCACAAAAGGGGCCAGGTACCAACGCACGGCCACAAAACCCGCCAGAACGAGTACAAAAAGCACGGCAAGTAAAATCCTTCCGCTGCGGCGTAACGTGCGCTTCTTCAAGAGTTGTTTTCGTCTGTCATTCATGTGGTTGCTTTTGCCAAATCTACGCATATTGTGCGACTTGTGCGATTTGTCCTGCCCCCCCTGCCGGCAACAGCGAAAACAGCCCCTCTTCTACTCCGTCATAAATTCTTTTCCCCCCATTTTTTCTTTCCTCGAATTTCGTGTTACCTTTGCAGCCCGAATTTCAACATTTCAACATTTACCAACAAAAAAGAGAATTTACATGCTCATCGTTGAGGTCAAAGACGGCGAAGCCATCGACAAGGTGCTCAAAAAGTACAAAAAGAAATTTGAACGTGCTGGTATCCTCAAGGAACTGCGCCGTCGCAAAGCATTCAGCAAGCCGTCAGTACAGCGTCGTGCGGAAGTTTTGAAAGCAGTTTACAAAGAAGATATGTACGGCAACAAAAACGATTGATAAAAACGCGGTCGTGACGCCGCTCAAGGGGATATTTTCGTATCATTGCCCTGTTCAGTTGTCAATCGCACCGATGTTCCATCACGAATCGTTTTTACGTCATCTGGCGCTGGAGCGCCGTTTATCGCTGCATACCCTGACGGCTTATCAGAGTGATCTGGACGGGTTCGTCGCCTACATAAAAGAATACCAGTGCCTTACTTCGGTGTCCGAAGTGAGGCACTTGCATATACGTGCCTGGGCTGCCACCCAAATGCAAGGCGGCCAAAGCGCCCGAACCGTCAACCGCCGCCTATCCTGCCTGAATACGTATTTTAAGTATCTGAAAAAACGAGGTCTGGTCACCTCGGACCCGATGCGCAAGATCAGCTCCCCCAAAATGGGCAAGCGCCTCCCGGTGTTCGTACAGGAATCGGAAATGGCGACTCTTTTTTCCACCATCGAATTCCCGGCCGGGTACAAGGGCCAATCCGAACGGCTTATTCTGGAAATCCTGTACGTTACCGGTATGCGCCGCAGCGAACTGGTTGGCCTGAAAGTTTCAGACATTGACCTCGGGCGCATGGTTTTTCGGGTACTCGGCAAAGGCGGAAAAGAACGCTTGTCACCCTTCGCCCGGTATTTGGCCGAACTACTGGAGACGTTTTTGCTGCTGCGCACCGAAACTTTCCCCGCAACCTCCGAACCCTGGCTTTTTTTAAACAAAACCGGCCAACAAATTCAACCAGACCTGGTCTATCGCGTTGTGCGAAAGTATTTGTCGCTGGTCACCACCGCCGAACAACGCAGCCCCCACGTAATACGCCATTCGTTTGCGACCCACCTCTCGAACCGCGGCGCCGATCTCAATGCCATCAAAGAACTACTTGGCCACGCCAGTTTGGCGGCTACTCAAGTATATACCCATAACTCCATTGAACGCCTCATAGACGTGTACGAACAAGCCCACCCCAAAGGAAAAGACGACTAATCCAACCAGGCAAATAAACCGTCGGATAAGGTTTCGCCCCAAAAAAGAGCTCGCACTTCAAGCGCATCACGAAATAAATTGATAAAAAATATGTCAGAACTCCACTCCCACAACCTCCAACTCATCCGAGAAAGCGCTCGTGCCTTCGCCGAAACCTATATCCGCCCACACGTGATGGATTGGGATGAAGCACAACACTTCCCCATGGATTTGTTCCACCAAATGGGCGAACAAGGCTTCCTCGGCGTACTCGTGCCGGAAACCTACCATGGCGCCGGCCTGGGCTACCAGGAATACATCACCATCATCGAGGAAATCGCCAAAGTGTGCGGATCTATCGGCCTGAGCGTGGCAGCACACAATTCGCTGTGCACCAACCACATCCTGTCGTTCGGCACCGAAGAACAAAAACAAAAATACCTGCCCCTGCTGGCTACCGGTAAATGGATCGGCGCCTGGGGCCTCACCGAACCCAATACCGGCAGCGACGCCGGCCGGATGCAGTGTGTGGCCAAACGCGACGGCGACTACTACGTCATCAACGGCGCCAAATCCTGGATCACACACGGCATCAGCGGACACGTCGCCGTCGTCATCGTGCGCACCGGCGAACTGCTCGACAGCCGCGGCATGACAGCTTTCATCGTCGAACGCGGCATACCCGGCTTCCGCGGTGGCAAAAAGGAAAACAAACTCGGCATGCGCGCCAGCGAAACCGCCGAGCTGATCTTCGACAACTGCCGTATCCATAAAAGCCAGATGCTTGGCCAGGAAGGCGAGGGTTTTATCCAGTCTATGAAAATTCTGGACGGCGGGCGCATCTCTATCGCAGCGCTGGGCCTCGGTATTGCCAAAGGCGCCTACGAAGCCTCTGTAAAATACGCCAAAGAACGCCACCAGTTCGGGCAGCCCATCGCCAGCTTCCAGGCAATCAGTTTCAAACTGGCCGACATGGCAACCAAAATCAGTGCCGCTGAGCTGCTCACCCGCCATGCCGGCGACCTGAAAAATGCCGGACAAAAATGTACGACCGAGTCGGCTATGGCCAAGTACTATTCCTCGGAAATTTCGGTGGAAATCAGCACCGATGCGGTGCAGGTACACGGCGGATACGGCTACACCAAGGATTTTCCGGTGGAAAAATTCTACCGCGACTCCAAGTTATGCACCATCGGGGAGGGTACCTCCGAAATTCAAAAACTGGTGATCGCGCGGGAAGTGCTGCGGTAAGTTGGATTGGACACAACACGATTATGAATATTCATACCCTTGACCTCGAGTTTCAACACCTCGACCATACGATCGCCGTGTTTGTCCTCGAAGGTCCCGACGGACTGGCGCTCGTGGAAACGGGGCCACATTCCACGTTTCCCCATCTGGAGGCCGCGTTGGCTGCCCGCGGCTGGAAACCTGCCGATTTCCGGCACGTATTTTTGTCGCACATCCACTTCGACCACGCGGGCGCAGCGTGGGCATTCGCCCGGCAGGGCGCCCATATCCACGTGCACCCCAAGGGTTTGCCACACCTGGCCAGTCCGGAAAAATTATACAACTCGGCCCGCATGATTTACGGCGACGCGATGGACCGCCTTTGGGGCGCTATGGAGCCGATACCCGAAACACACCTGCACGCCCCGGAACACGGCGAAACCATCGAAGCTGCCGGACTTCAGTTCAAAGCCTGGTACACGCCCGGCCACGCCGTACACCATATTGCCTGGGAAGTGGCCGCGCCCGGATCGGAAAGCGTCGTGTTCACCGGCGATGTGGCGGGCGTGCGCATTGACGAGCAAATCGTGGCCCCGCCTTGCCCGCCGCCCGACATCCATGTGGAGGATTGGCAGGCTTCCATTCAGTTGCTGCGCGATTTGCCCGCCCAGACGCTCTACCTCACCCATTTTGGGAAAATAACCGCCAAACACGCCCACCTCGATGAACTGGAATCCCGACTGCTCGCCTGGGCCGCCTGGATGAAACCCTACGCCGAAAACCAAACGCCCGCCCCGGAGGTCGTGCCCGCATTCGAGGCGTTTGTACGCGCCGAACTTGTTTCCGCCGGCATTCCACCGGAAGGACTGGCCCGCTACGAGGCCGCCAATCCGGCGTTCATGTCTGTAGCCGGACTGCTGCGCTATTGGAAGAAAAAACTGACCGCATGACCGCACGCGAGATTTTGCAAAAACTCGAAAACCAGCATGTGCTCATCGTGGGCGATGTGATGCTGGACCGCTACCTGATGGGTTCCGTGAGCCGTATCTCCCCCGAAGCGCCTGTACCGGTCGTGTTGTACCAAAGCACCGATGACCGACTCGGCGGGGCCGCCAACGTGGCGCTCAACATCCGCGCCCTCGGCGCCGTGCCGATTCTGTGCAGCGTTGTCGGCGACGATGCCGACGGGAAATCGCTCGAACAAATACTACCCGCAGCTGGTATTCGCGCAGACGGCCTGCTGCGCTCCTCCGACCGCAAAACCACCGTCAAAACCCGCGTGCTCGGCAACAACCAGCAGATGTTGCGCATTGACCAGGAGGATGCACACGATCTTCGACCCGAGGATGAAGAAAATCTGATCCATCGTACCCTGGCCTTGTTGGATGAACTACCCGTACAAGCGGTCATTTTGCAAGACTACAACAAGGGTGTGCTCACGCCCACGGTTATCCGAGCCATTTCGGAAGGCGCCCGTAAACGGGGTGTTCTTACCGCTGTAGATCCGAAAAAGGCTAATTTTTTTGCCTACCAAAATACCGATCTGTTCAAACCAAACCTGAAAGAAATTCGGGACAGCGCCCCATTCCCGGTGGAACCGACCCTCGAATCCCTTCAGCGCGCGGCAACTTTTTTGCGCAAAAACTTACATAGCAGGATAATCATGATCACCTTGTCTGAAAAGGGCCTATTTTTGGACGATGAAGTTTCCGGCAACCTCTACCCTACCGTTACCCGAAATGTAGCTGATGTAAGCGGCGCCGGCGATACGGTTATCAGCATCGCAGCGCTTGGGTTGGCGGCGGGACTGGAATACAGGATCGTGGCGGCATTATCCAACCTCGCGGGCGGGCAAGTATGCGAATACCCGGGCGTGGTGCCGGTGCGGTGCGATATTCTGGAAGCAGAACTCCATCATTGGTTAACACAACATACTTAGGCCATGAAACAAATTTTACCCGTTCTCCTGCTCCTCTCCGGTGGTTTCACTGCCAACGCTCAGTTTTTCACCATCCCGGATACCATCCTGATTCAAAAATTCCTCGTGGACCCCTCCGATACCATGCTGGATTTCC
The DNA here is from genome assembly GCA_041741155.1 of Saprospiraceae bacterium. Taxonomy (GTDB): domain Bacteria; phylum Bacteroidota; class Bacteroidia; order Chitinophagales; family Saprospiraceae; genus M3007. Next base: position 19,311 of record JBGSKO010000219.1, read on the forward strand.
CCAGTGGAAACGACCTGCACTGGGTCAATTGGGACGCCGACAACATCCCCACCCTTTGTGGCGATGCAGCGCCGGTACCTCAAAACTGGTTTTGGGAGAACGACCTCGGCGATGACACCGACCCGCCCGTCAATTTCGCCTTTACCAGTTGTTCTTTCCTCGTGGACAGCGAACAGCCCAACGAAAACTGGCTCATCACACCACCTGTTTTCATTGCTGATTCCACCGCCATGCTCTCCTGGCGCTCTTCCCCGTTTGAAGGCCCCGCATACATGGACGGCTACAAAGTCCTGGTGTCCACCGGCACAAATGAACCATTTCTGGGCGTATTTACCGACACTATTTTCGTCGCAGCGGAAATGCTGGATATCCTGAAAAACAACTCCCTTGACCCCGACGACTACCTCTTTTCCTCCGGCTATGTCCATGCCGACCGCTACACCAACCCGGACTATTTTTTCCTCATCCATCCTACAGCAAAGGCTTATACCGGACGTCTGGAACCGCACGCCGTCAGTTTGGCTAAATACGCCGGCAAAACGATCTATATCGCGTTCCTGCACGACTCCATGGACGACAGCATCCTGCAACTGGACGACATCACCATCGTACAAGACAAATCCACGGGAACAACTGCCCCCGACCTGAAGAATTTCCAGGTAAGCATCCAGCCCAATCCGACTTCGGATTTCGCCACCATTTCGTGGGAGCTATCCTCCGCAAAACAGGGCCACTTGATTGTAACAGATATGCTGGGAAAAACTGTTCTGGAGCAAAAACTTGACGATCCGAGTGCCGGCACGGCGCGGCTGGACCTGCGCTCCCTGCTCCCGGGCGCCTATTCCTGCACCTTGCGTACCGTTCATGGACAACAATCCGTCTTGTTGGTAAAATGGTAAACAACCGGATCTTGTTAGTCATCCATGGTGATGGTTGGTAATTCAAGAGGGATTTCGTTCCTTTGCGCCAGGTTTTTTATACCTGGTCACATCCAAACGTTATTTGAAAGTTTATGCTTAGTCGCCGCAGCGTTCGAATCAAGGTGATGCAGTTGCTCTACATGCTCAACCGCGATGAAAAAATTGCCTTCCCTGACCTGTTAAAAGGTTACAACGATGGCATCTGGAAAACGTACGAAATCTACATTTTCCACCTCCACCTCCTGCTAAAAGTAGCCCAGTTCGCAGAAAAAGATGCTGCCCAGCGGGCTGCAAAACTGCTGCCCAGCGACGAGGATAAAACATTCATTCCCCGCCTGTACGCCAATCCCTGCACCAAGAGCATCGCCAACCACGTCGGTTTTCTCAATATCGTGACCCAATATCACGCGAATGAGAATATTGACGAGGATCAAATCCGGCTGATGTACAACGCCTTCGCAGCCACCGAGGCCTACCAGAAATACCTGGAACTGCCCGAGCCTACCGACCAGGATCACTCCAAGATGTTGCTCGAATTGTACCGTTTCCTGCTGTCCAATGACTTGTTCATCGAAATGACGGAAGACCGCTACAACAACTGGCTCGACGACGAGTCGCTCGTAGTGGGCGCCATGAAAAAAACGCTCAAAGCAACCCCCGTCGAAGGCGCCTTTTACAAGGAATACGAACCCTCCGACGAGACGGTACGCGAGTTCGGCGAGCAACTGCTGCGCAAAACCTGCCAGGAAGACCAAACGCTCTTCGACCTCATTTCGCCCAATCTCAAAAACTGGGATGCCGATCGCGTAGCCACGCTGGACATGATCATGCTCAAAATGGCCCTCTGCGAACTGCTCTATTTCCCGACGATTCCGACCAAGGTTACCCTCAATGAGTTCGTGGAAATTTCCAAAGTCTATTCCACCGAAAACAGCAAGGAATTTATCAATGGAATTCTGGACCGCTTGATGAAGCGGCTGCTGAAAGAGGAGCGGATTGTGAAGGAAGGGCGCGGACTGGTGGAGTAAATACCCAACAGCACCAAACTCATGCCTACTTTTGCCGACAACGTCGTTCAATTCAACCGCAACCTGCACTTCGATGGCACGCTACCGGAAGGCATCGCAATCATGAACCCGTTTCGGGACAACAAGGGTGCGCTGGAGGTTTCATCCCTTTTTTACAAGAAGTACTACGACGACCACCATCCGCGGCACCTGATCCTGGGCATCAACCCAGGCCGCTTCGGGGCAGGCCTGACTGGCGTGCCGTTCACCGACCCGAAACGCCTGGAGGAGAAATGCGGTATCCCGTTCCCCGGCCCCAAAGCCCACGAGCCATCCTCGGTTTTTGTGTATGATGTTGTGGATGCCTACGGCGGCGCAAAGCGGTTTTACCGAAGGTTTTACATCAACTCCGTTTGCCCGCTCGGCTTTGTCCGAATGACGGAAAAGGGCGCGGTGAATTACAACTATTACGACAGCAAACCACTCACGGACGCTGCCCTTCCTTTTATCCTTGACAGCATCCAAAAACACATCGCTCTGGGCGTTCACACGGACATGTGTTTTTGCTTTGGCTCCGGCAAAAACTACCATTTTTTGGATCAACTAAACCAGAAACACCGCTTTTTCAGACGGATCATACCCCTCGAACATCCGCGGTTTGTTATGCAATACAAGGCGAAAAGCAAACAAATGTACATAGAGCAATACTTGCGGGCATTCGCGGAAGCCGGGGAATAAGCGCAATCTCATCCAACTTCAGTGCATCGGCCCGCAAGCCCCTGACTTGCCTGTGGATGGGGCTAGTCGCGACCTCCCTACCGGCGCGCGTTGATTGCTGATATTGCAAAACCAAAAACCCCGAAGGGGTTGTATATTTATAGATGGCAAGTAGCACAAGTGCCAACCCTGAAGGGGTTGTATGTCAAAACATTAGTTGAACATAAAACCCCTTCGGGGTTCACGAATGTGCCACATTTCCATGCTATAAACATATAGCCCTTTCAGGGCTTGGCTTGAGAATTATAAGTAATCAGCGCGCCGGTACAGAAGTCGAATATGGCTAAAAGTCCCGCAACGTAACTGGAAAACGAACTCGAAGCGGTCGAACATTTGTTTTCGTCTCGCGAGAGCATCTTACAAACATCTGACCGCTTCAAAGTCATGTTCAATTTGAGCGTGTTAAAACCTTCCGCTCGTCTTTGCCTACTCCACCACCACCCGCTCCGCTTTACTCCACAGCCGCTTGTCATTTTCGTAGTACAAAAACGCCTGCGCTGCCGGCGCCTCAAACGTACCGGTGATATCGGCCCGCAGATCAAGCTCAATGCGGCGGGTTTCGCCTGCCGGCAAACCCTCGAAGTGGAATACCGCAAAACCATCCCACAACTCGTAGAAGTCGCATTTTTTCTGATCCACCAATTGCTTCAGTTGCCACGGCTGAAGGGACAAGCCCGCCGGTATCCCCACCACAATCATGGGCGAGGCCAGCCCGGCGTCGCTCGTGTTTTGAAGCGCAGCGCTCAGGCGCACCGTGCCGCCAACGGCCGCTTCCGTCTGGTTGAGTCTGGTTTCGAACGTAAACGGACAGTTGGGCGCGTTGCGCGGCAGCCGGGAAGCGTACTGCACCTCCAGATCAAACGGCAAGGCCACATCGGTTTTTTCGAAAAAAACTTCTACCCGCGGGTGATCGTTGGCAAAGTACTTTTCCAGGTTTTTGATCTCGAACGTGCGCGGATTTTTTGAAGAAAATGCCTGCTCGGCCACGCGCTTGCCATCCACCTGCACCACCAGCAAACCATCGCCCTCGGGGTTCTGGCTGTTCCGTTTGGCGTACGCCACGAGGGCTTTCAGCGCCAGCACCGTGCTTTGCGTACTGCCGTAACCGTACTCGTTTTTGGCGGCGGCGATGAAGTCCATCGCCTGGGTTAACGCCGAACTATGCCCTCCGTTTTTCATCAGGGCCAGCGCCACGAGCGCGGTGGTTTCGATACGCAAACCGGCGCCGCTGCCGCCCATGACGGAGTGCGATTTGCCCATCCAGGTACCGTTCTCATCCTTTTTTTCGAGCAACAGCCGGATGATCGTCTCGGCGCGCGGGTCTTTTTGCGCCAGCAAAGCATTGGCTACGAGCGCCAACTGGTACGGATCGCCGCTCGACTTGGCAGCCTCGAAAGCTGCATTGATTTCCGGCTGAAACTGCTGTCCGAATCCAGCCTCGCACACCGCCCAGGCGATGTAGGCCCCGATGACGCCCTGGCTTTGCCAGCCGTGCCAGTCGTCGCGGCGCTGCCAGCCGCCGGAGCCGTCGCGGCGGTCGAGTAACCAGCGTACGGAGCGGTCGGTGAGGCCCTTGTCCACGCCGGGAAAAACGCGGGTCATATCGCCAAATTGCAAAATGCCGTACGCCGTGAGGCCCTCGTGCGCCGGACTGCGTCCCCACCAGTCGAAACCGCCGTCCTTGCACTCGTAAGCGGCGAGTTTTTTGTAGCCGTCTTCGAGCAACTGGAGCGCTCGGGCTTCCACGTCGGGGCGAGCGGCGCCGGTTTGGCGCAGCAGGTCGAGCACGAGCAGGTTGGGGTAATTGCTGCTCGACACCTGCTCGAAACAGCCCGAAGGCTGGCGCAACATACGCTCCATGCCCTTGAGCACATCGTCGAGCGCGCTGCCGTAGGCCGTGAGTTTCACCGAAATGGTACCCGCCACCGGGTCGGCGAGGTTCAGATTAAACAGATTTTGAGCACTTTTCCCGGCCAGCACCTGCCGTACGGGAAAGCCCCGGTGTTGCGTGGCAATAGTCGTTTCGTATGCGTCGCCGTCGGTTCCGCCGAAGCGCACGCGAAAGGGCAGTGCTTCCGTTTTTTCGGATTGCCCGATGGCGTATTCCACGGACACGACGCGGGTTTCGCCGGCGGCGAGACGCACGGTTGCCGGCACCTCGTTTTTCAGGGAAAAATGCGCGGGCGCTTCGAGTACGAGCGCACCCTCCGCCGGAGACTGGGTTTTGTTGGAAACGGCTATTTGCAGGCGCAGTACGTCGCCGGCGATGACACTGGCCGGGGTTTTCAGAGCAATGCTGAGCGGTTTTTGCACAAAAAACTTGTGTTCGGTGCGGGCGGCAACCCCTGCGTCGGCGATCCCCTCCAGCGTAGCGCGGAAATTGGTGACCGCATCGGAAGCGTAAAATTCCACCTGAGCCTTGCCCTGTTTGTCGGTGCGCACGGTGGGGTTCCAGAAAATCGTGGAGCGAAAATCGGTGCGGGTTTCGGGGGACTGCTGCCCATCATAGTTTGGCACGTAAAACACGCGGGCACGGGAGAAGCGCTCGGCGGGTACCGCGGCTCGGCGGGAGGCTGCAGGCGCCATTTTTTTCTTGGCCAACCGGTCGTCTTCCATGTCCTTTTTGGGGCCGTACTCGGCCGGCAAGCCGGTGATTTTGAATTCCTTCACCTCCATTTCCTGCACCGCCTCCGACTCGTCGGCTACGCGCACGCCGTCCACATAAATCTCGGTAGCTTCTGCCCGGGAACCCCGAACCTGGATCACCTCCACCATGTCCTTTGTCGCAGGTTTTCCAGCTGTGGCTCCGGCCGTGGTTGCGGCCACAGCGTTTACGCTGCGCGTGGGCAGGTTGCGGATATTGTCGGAGGTAAGCGTTTGCCCACCCTGGGTTTGATCTTGTTTGATAAGCGGGACTTTGTAACTCGTAATGGCTACTTCTTGCAGCAAAACACCGGAGTTGAGCGCTGCATCCACCGTATGCAGGGTGTTGGGGTAGAGGTACAGGTTCGTAATCTGTGCGGATTGATACCCGGTGTACGAGTACTCCAGTTCGTATGTTCCCGGATCAAGCTTCATCCGGTAGTTGCCCGCGTAGTCCGTGATCGTGCCACGCACCAATTTCCCTTTTTGTGAAACCTTGATGGTGGCCCCGATCAGTTCCTCACCCATATCGTCGGTCAGAGTGCCTTTCAGGATGATCCCGCCGCCGGGGTTGGCTACGACCTGTTGCGACAAAACACCCGACCCGGTGTAACCGCCGCCCTGCAACACGATATCCTGTTGGAAGTTCGTCAGCCGGAAATACTGGCGACTGCCATATTCCAGGTGGGTATAACGGTTCAGGTCGGGCTGGACGAACGAAAACCGACCCGCCTTGTCGGTTGTTACCGCCGGACCGCCGGGATACAATTGCACCCGCTGGTTTTTGTAGGGTTTGCCATTGACTTTCAGCAAAACGCCCTCCACCACGGCGCGCTCGGCGGCATGGTCGTAATGCAGTGGCTCCTCCTCCAGTACTTCCCGCCAGGCAAAACGCCGCCAGCCCTGGGTCATCAGCAAGTAGTCCAGCGCGGCAGCAGATTTTGGTTCGGAGCGGTCGAAGTAAAAATTCGGCTCTTCGATTTTGCCCTGTACATCCTGTTCCAGCAGGAGCGCCGCCAGCAGATGGCCCTGCTTGTCGTCGGCGTAGGTGAGCATTTTTTCGTCCACCACGGCTAAGGAAAAAGCGCCCTCCACGGGCCGACCGGCCTCGTCGCGCACCCGAATATCGAGGCGGACTTTGTCGCGGGGCAGGTACTGTTCGCGGTCGGGTTTGATCTCGATGTTCAGGCCGCGGTCGCGGTTGACAAACGCCAGGCGCTCGGCCTGCTCTACCGAGTTGGCATCGAAAAGGGTAATGCGCACGATGCCGGGCAGCAGGTCGGCAATGGGGATGCGCACCGTCGGATGCTGGCCATAGATGTCGGCCTGAAGGTTTACTTCTTTGAAAAAAAACAGCGCATCGCGGGCGGCGGCGACGAGGAAAACCTTGCCGGGGTTCGTGGCAGACACGGTGACGTACAGCGCGTCGTCGGTTTGCCTTCTCAAATGCAACTGGTAGCCCGCAGCCTGCACATCGGGCAGGGAAAATTGCGCGGACGTTTCCACGGGTTTGTGCAAGCGCGCGGTGTACCGGGCGCCCGGGCGGGGCACGAGATCGAACGCGCCCATGCCGTCGTGAAAACTTTCGAAGCGGGCCACCACGGTGCCCGACGCATCCAGCACATCGCCCTGTACGTCGGCGGGTTTGCCAAATTCGTTCACGGCCTTGAACGCCACGCGACTGTCCAATCCCGCTACGAGGTCGCCGCCTTCGGGGAAAAATTGCAGGTCAATGCGATTCAGCACAATCGGTATGGCCCGCGAAATGGCTTCCTGCCGGCCTTCGTGTTCGACCTGAATATTAAGCAAGCCGTCGGGGGAGGCCAGGTCGGCGGGCAACGGAAACCGGACGTAAGCGCGTCCGGCCGCATCGGTTACGGCCTCGGCATCGTGGAATTTTTGGCCGGCGGCCTGGGCAACTACCCGCAAGGTGCGGTTCGCGAGGGGTTTGTTGTCCAACCCTGCGGCATCGAGCCGGGCGATCACCATGTCGCCGGGACCGAACGCCTTGCGCTCGAACTGGAGGCGCAGGTTCAGGTTGGGCAGCACCACTTTTTGCAGGGTGACGGTACGCTCGAACATCGCTTCGGTGTTGCGCATCCAGTTGGTGTAGGCTTTGATTTTGTACAAACCGCCGGGCCAGGAGTTTTCCAAATCAAACTCCCCGGCAGCCGTGCCGTTTTCAGTCAAAAGTGTTTTGCGCAGCAAAACAACCTGCTGCGGGCTGATGAGCTCGACGTACAGCAGGTCGCTGGCACGGGAAGGTTTCAGGTCGCCGGCATTGCGCAGGTACGCATTGAACCAGAGCGTTTCGCCGGGCTGGAAGAGCGTACGGTCGAGGTGGAGGTAGAGTTTTTCGGGGCGGGCTTCATCGCGGCGCTGTTCGAAGCGGGCAGCGATATTTTTGAAAACGGCCGAGTCGCCGAGGATGACGGGGGCCGGGTGAGCGGGGGTAGGCGCGGTTTGGGGTGCATGTTGTTGGGCGGCAAAAAAGAAGGCCCAGAGCCAGAGTGCGAAGGGATACAGCATAGTGGAAGTTGTTTTTTGACTTGATGCAGCGGGGGCTGGAATTGCATAAACGAGGATATTTCAACGTGTTTTTTCACCGCAGAGGCGCGGAGACGCGGAGTTTTAAAGACTTGGTTATCAGAAACTCCGCGCCTCTGCGGTGAAAAATGAAAGGCGACACCTCCAAAAGTGCGCACAGCCGCGCTCACCCGTAAGCACCAATGTGTGGGCGGGCAGCGGGAACGGGTGAAAGCCTGTTTTGGGTGATTGGATACAAAAAATTGCAAGGGGATTTACCTTGTGCCCGGATTAAGAAAATGATACATGACGAAATTTCAGTTGATTCGAAAAATTCTGGGTTATATCAATCTGGAGAGCGAGATTGATGACTATGAAACAATTCATGAATCTGTTGAACGGGACTTGGTTTTTCGGGGCACCAACCTGTGGATTTTGATCTTTGCCATCATTGTGGCTTCGGTGGGACTGAACATGAATTCTACTGCCGTTGTCATCGGTGCGATGTTGATTTCTCCGCTTATGGGGCCGATTAATGGCATGGGGTACGGTATTGCCACCTACAATTTTTCGCTTTTCCGAAAGGCGGCCAAAAATTTCACGTTCGCGGTCATTGCCAGTCTGGTAGCATCCACGGCGTACTTTGCCATATCTCCCATTTCCACCGCTCATTCCGAACTGCTGGCGCGTACGAACCCTACCATTTACGATGTGTTGATTGCCTTTTTTGGCGGGCTGGCAGGTATCGTAGCCATCAGTAGCAAACAAAAGGGCAATGTCATACCGGGGGTAGCCATTGCCACAGCGCTGATGCCCCCTTTGTGTACCGCCGGCTATGGCTTGGCTACGGCACAGCTGAATTATTTTTTGGGTGCCTTCTACCTCTTCACGATCAATACGGTATTCATCGGAATCTCCTCCATAGTTGTTTCACAGATTTTAAAATTTCCGATCACTACGCTTGTTGATGACGAGCAGAAAAAACGCGTCAACCGCTGGATTTCCTTCACGATCGCGCTGGTTTTGATCCCGAGTTTATATTTCGGTTACCTGCTGGTGCAAAAGGAAAAATTTATGGAAAATGCAGCGAAGTATGTCCATAACGTCAGTGTGTACGAGGGCAATCTTTTGCTGAAAAACGCCATTGATCCGCGTAAAAAATCCATTATACTGGCCTACGGGGGGACTACATTGGGAGAGGAACAGAAAGCGGCTATACGGGCAAAAGCGCTGGATTTTTCGCTGTCTGATGTACAGATAGAGTTCCAGCAAGGGATATCTTTTGACGTCTTTGCCAAACAAAATAGTGAGGTGGGAAACCTGAAAGTCGAAATCAGTCGGCTGAATCAGGCTTTGCAGGAAAAGGATCGCGCGTTGGCACGGCAGCAGGAGCAGGAAACCCGTGGCAAACAGATACTGAACGAGGTGCGTATTCTGTATCCGCAAATAGCCACCTGCGCCTACACAGAAACGCTTGTTTATGCCGACACTTCCGCAGCAGTCAAAACAGCAATCACGGTTTTCAAAACCAGCGGCAAGGACATAGCAGCTGCCGACAAAAGCAAAATCGAACAATGGCTGAAGACGCGGCTCCGGCTGGAGCGGGTAGTCGTTTTGTATGAAAATTAAGCTCCTGCCTTATCCGTACGCAGGTACGCGAGCCAGTACACGCCCGCTACCAGCATGGTGCCACCGACAATATTGCCCAGCGTAACGGCGACGAGGTTCTGGACGGCCCCGGAAAAACTGACGGCATCGGGTGCGCCCACGAGCAGGCCATAGGGCAGGAAAAACCAGTTGGCGATGGAGTGCTCGAAACCCATGGCAACAAATCCGCTGATGGGGAACAACACGGCGAGAATTTTATCCGTCACGCTGTGTCCGCCCATCGCCAGCCAGACGGCCAGACAAACGAGGGTGTTGCACAAAATGCCCCGGGCAAACGCCTCGCCAAAACCAAGACCCGCCTTGGTGCTGGCAATTTGCAGCAGCGTGTCGCCGACTGCGCCGTCGGCCAGACTGCCCGTGTCGGCCCACAGCACCAGCGCGACAGTACCGATGCTGCCCAGCACATTGCCGAGGTACACCAGCCCCCAGTTGCGCAGAACATCCCGCGTGGCGATCAGTTTGCTGGCCCACGCCATGGCCAGGAGGTTGTTGCCGGTAAATAACTCGGCGCCGCCGATGACCACCAGAATCAGGCCGAGGCAAAAACACAACCCGCCGACCAGCCGGGTCAGGCCGAAACCGATGCTGCTGCCGGTGACCACTATGCTGTAAAAAAGTGCGCCCATTGAAATAAACGCCCCCGCCAGAATGGCGAGCAGGAGCAGCGTCCAGGCATCTGCGCGGGCTTTGGCTACGCCCATGTTTTGAACGCGTTGGGCAATTTCGCGGGGTTGGTAGGCGTCGCCAAAAAGTTGTTCTTTATTCATGGTTACTGGATGACGTTTCCTCTTTTACAAACAGCGAACGCAGATAAAAAATCTTCCGGTCGCTGTTGAGTTTGATCTGGTAAATGACAGGAACAGTACCTTTCCTCTCGTATTGAAACTGTACGTTCATGGATGCCTCGTAATTTTCGCCTACCTTTTCTACGGTAACAAACGAGACCTCGGCGATTCTGTCTCCGGCATGTCGGCGGTAATAATCCCGATCCAGTTTTTCGCGCTGCAGACGCGGCAAACTGTCTACGCGGTGGTACCGCACCAGCGTATCGGTCATAATAGCGGAGCAACACTCGATATCGTGCCGGTTCACACAATCCACATACGTCAGGATCACGGCGCGAACGCTGTCCAGTTCCGCCTGAATGCGCCGAAGCGAATCTACTTCATGCACCAGTTCCAGGTTTTCCTGTACGACCTGAGCGCTCGGCAGGGATGGCATTTCCGCTGGTTCGAGCATAGAAAACAAACTGCTTAGCAGAATAATAAAACCACAAAGCATAGCGAGTGCGCCCGAGAATTTGGCGCGTCGTTTCCACATATCGTGTTTGCGCCGCCGGGCGGAGTTCAGGATGGGCAGTACAAAAGCATCGTGAGAGAGCTCGATGTTTCGTCCGCCGGATGTACTGGGCTCGGCCCGGAGTAGCCGCAGGCCAATTAGTTGTTGGATAAGCGCCGTATCCGCTTTGTAGTCGCGTTGTATCAGTTTTTCGTGCAGGTTGATCCGCTGGTTGTCGGCTTCGAAGATCAGCCCTTGTTCCAGGAGGCGCTGGGCTTTTTTTCGGTTGTTGGACGCCAGTTTATTAATCGAGTCTTCATAAAAATTTTCGTAAAGCCGATCCAGATTGGGCAGGTCGCTGAGCGTCACGTCAGGGGTGCCGTCGCCGTTCCGGTCGGGCACCAGCCCCTGGATCACCCGGTTTTCCACATGCTGGGCAAGTACCTGCAACTGAAATGCTTCGATGCCGGTATCGCGCCCCTGCCTGTTATGGGCGAGGTCGGTCAGTAATTTTTCGAGGGCATCGGGGTACCACGAGAAGGTCGGTGAGAGGAAGCCGTCGCCGGTACGGGCGGCGGGTTTCTCCAACGCCTCGCGGGCCTGTTCCTGTGTCAAGGCGCGCAGTTCGTACCGCTTGTTCAGGATAGCCGGCAGGGTGTTTTTCAGTTGATCCAGTTCACTGAGCCGGTCGGCGCGAATGGCGATAACAACGCGGGCGTCCACTTTTTGGCTCAGCCAGGCGACCTCCGCCTCGGAGTGTGCGTCCTCGTTTTCTTCGAGGTACTCCGGAATGTCGGCGTACAGCAGATCGGCCAGTTGGTTTTTCAATGCCTCGATCTGGTCGGGCGGATAGGTGAAAATCTCCTCAAACTGGTCAAAAATGAGTATGAAAACCTGATTGGTTTCCGTCTCTCTGCGTTTGAGTTCGCCCCAAATGCTTTTGGGAACGCCGGCAGGAGTCTTCGGATTCAGGCCGGGGACTTGTTGCTCCAAGTGGAACGAGAACCAGTCGAACCAGTTGTACTGTTCGTTGCCGAGTCGGGAGTGGAAACGGATAAAGACCGGGGTGTAGGTTCGTTTCCCGCGTTGTGTTTCCCGCTCCAGTCGCGGGGCGATGCCGGCTTGCAGGAGGGACGATTTTCCATAGCCGGATTTGCCGAAAAGCACTGTCAGTCTTTCCAGTAGCAGGAGCGACAGGAGTTGCTCCTGATCTTCGTCGCGACCGAAAAAAAGGTCTTTTTGTTGCCCGGTAAACGGCTGTATGCCGGGGTATCGGTATTGGCGTTGTTCAGGCATGGGCGGGAAGTTGGCTGGCGTAGGTGAGCAGGGCATACCGAATTCGGTTGATCTGGAGGTCCAGATCGCGGGAGTCAGCCGTTCCGGTTTGTTGTGCCTGTTTCCATTCGGCAAATCGCGCCCGGAGGAGCGGCAACTCCACTGTTTTGACTTCACCGGCGGCATGGCGTTCGAGCACATCAAAGGCATCTTCGTATTTCCCGTGGCTGGTCAGCAGGCGAATTTGCAAGGCGGCCGGGCCGAGCGGGTCGTGGAGTTCGCGCAGGATGCCTTTTTGGGCGCAAGCGTTATACAGGGCGTCGAAGTCGGCGCGGCTGGGGGCAATCTGGCGGATATTAAACTGGGACAGCACAAACTCCCGGGCATCGTCGCTGACACGGCTCACAAAGGGGAAATTTTGTTTGACATTGGTGAAGGCGTTATTGTCTAACCAGTTGAGGTAGTGCAAAAACATCTGAAAATACCAGCGGTCCAGTTGGATACCGAGCAGGATGTAGGTGTCGGCTTCCTGTAGTTTTCGGCCCATCTGGTTCGGAATTTCATCCGAGTTGCTGAGCAGTTTGATAAACAACTGGAACAGGTCGAAGTAGTCCAGTACAGGGGAGTCCACTTTTTCCAAAACATGTCCGCAAAGGTTGAATACTAATGGGTTGTGGCGATCCGGTTCCCGAATAGACTTGGATGCGTCTTTGCGGTAGGGCGTACAGAAATCGAATTGCGGCTCCTGAAAATGCCGGATAAAGGCATCAAGCACCGCGCGGTCGGGTGAAAGAGAGAGCACGAGGTGAAACGGCATGGCTACGATCTGGCGCAGGAGTTCTTCGTCGGGTAGCCAGTGCGGATTGCGGGCAAGTTCGCGTACAGCCTTGCGGGCCTTGTTCTTGCTGATCTCGTCGCGAAACAGAAACAGGCTGTCGCGCTCGTAAAACAGGTTGATTCCAATATCCGGTGCTTCGCGAATGACCTTGCGCGACAGCCGGCCGAAGGTCATCTCTTCCTGACCGGGTGCGGTGCCGGGCTGGCCGGAGGGATACATCGGTATGGCGTCGGGGCCAAGAATCAGCACGGCTTCGCCGTCGGCAATACTTTGGGCGAGCGTATCCCAGGGGATATTTGTGGTGTCGGGTTGGGTAGACATAAGGCAATCTGTGCTAGTGGAAAAGCCGCGCAAGTTTACCGCCTTTCCGGTAAAAAACAGCACCCGGATATTTTCATGACATGAAAAAAAACAGTTGAGTATCAAGGGGAGGTGTACCACTTTTCGCACCAACCTGCACCTCCCGGATGTTCCACCCCCGTTAAGGTTTTTAACCTTCCCCCCGTAAGCCGCCTTATTTAGCTTAAGGCGGACATACTTTCCGGTTAAAGTTGTTTTAAGGCCCGTTCAAACGTTAAAACCGCCCGGAAACGCCGTTTCTTTGCAGTCCAATTTTACGAACAACAGAGGCATGAAACTTCGACTTTTTCTCTTAACCCTGCTTACCCTTCCGCTCGCCGCGGCGCTTGTTTCCCAGAACCCCGTCAAATGGGCATTCACGTCCAAAGACGCCGGAAATGGCGCGTATGACCTGATCTTCACCGCCACCATAGACGAGGGCTGGAACACCTACTCCCAGTTTCTCGAAAGCGAGGACGGCCCCGTGCCCACCTCCATCACCTTCGAAGAGGGCAAACATTTCAAACTAAACGGCAAAGCGAAGGAAAGCGGCAACAAGTTCACCAAGTACGACAACGTGTTTGGTATGAACCTGACCAAATTTGCCGGCAAAGCCATTTTCACGCAGCGCGTGGATGTGACCGATGCGAGCCTGCCGATCACCGGGTATGTGACGTTCATGGTTTGCAACGATGAAATGTGCCTGCCGCCTAAGGACGCCGACTTCAAGTTTATGCTGCCCGCCGCAGGCGGCAAACCCGCCACCGACGCACCCAAAAAAGACGAAAAAACAGAGACTCCCGTCCCGACACCGGCCACTTCGGGTGGTGATGCCGGCGGCGACACCGGCGCTGCTCCCACTCCCACAGATGCTGAAACCGGCACACCGGCAGAAGCATCGGGCGACCCAAATTTTCAGGGAAGTTTCGACTCCAAGCGCGATATCAATCCGAACGAGTACGTGAATGCGTGTGCAGCAGAGGTAGAAGAAACCAGCTCGGCGTGGTGGGTATTCATCGCAGGCTTTTTGGGCGGACTCGTTGCGCTGCTCACCCCCTGCGTGTTCCCGATGATCCCGCTGACGGTGAGTTTTTTCACCAAACGCTCCCGCGACCGCGCCACGGGCCTGCGCAATGCACTGTGGTACAGTTCCAGCATCGTGCTCATATATGTCAGCATCGGTATTTTGCTGACCTCCATTTTCGGTCCTTCCATCCTGAACGAGATGAGTACGGATATGTACTTCAACCTGCTCTTTTTTATCGTGTTCGTGGTGTTTGCGCTGTCGTTTTTCGGTTTGTTTGAAATCACGCTCCCCTCTTCGTGGGTCAACCAGAGCGACAAGATGGCCGACAAGGGCGGTATGCTCGGTATATTTTTCATGGCGTTCACCCTCGCACTGGTGTCGTTTTCCTGCACCGGCCCTATCGTGGGTACCTTGCTGGTGGAAACGGCCAAAGCCAATGCCGGCGACGCGCTGTTCGGGTTTGTCCCCATTCGTCCGCTGATCGGCATGACCGGTTTCGGGCTGGCGCTGGCGCTGCCGTTCGGGCTTTTTGCCATGTTCCCCGGCTGGCTGCAAAGCTTGCCCAAGTCGGGCAACTGGATGGACAACGTGAAAGTCACGCTCGGTTTTGTGGAACTCGCGCTGGCGTTCAAATTCCTCAGCACGGCCGACATGGTGCGCCACTGGGGCATCCTGAAATTTGAATTATTTCTGGCACTGTGGTTTATCTGCGCGTTACTGCTGGGTTTGTACCAGTTAGGACTGCTGCCCAAACTCAAGGGGGCATCCGGAAAACCGGGGGTTTCGCGGGCCGTGATGGGCGTTTTGGCGCTCGCGTTTGCAGCCTATATCGGCAACGGGCTGCTCAACTACCAATCCCTGAGCCTGCTCAGCGGCATCGCTCCGCCCGTGCACTACAACTACTTCCGCCCCATGGATTGCCCGCACCAACTCGATTGCTACAAAGACTTCGACGAGGGTTTGAAAGTAGCCCAACTGGAGAACAAGCCGCTTTTTGTGGACTTCACCGGCTACGGCTGTGTGAACTGCCGCAAGATGGAGGAAAACGTGTGGAACAAAGAGGAGGTGCTCAAACAACTGCGCAACAACTACGTGGTCGTGTCGCTGTATGTGGACGACCAGGCGCGCCTGTTTCCCGAGAGCAAACTCAAGTACCTGCTCGACAAACATACCGGTGAAAAAATCCGCACTGTAGGCGGCAAATGGAGCAGTTTTCAGATCAACAACTTTCAGCGCAACTCCCAGCCTTGGTATGTGCTGATGCACAACGACGGCAAGACCCTGCTCAACCAGCCCCGCGGCTATACGCCCGATGTGGCCGAGTATCGGGCCTTTTTGGAGTGCGGCGTTGATGCGTTTGCCGAGTTGAAATCCAAAGAAGAAGGCAAAACGCTGATTGGAGCAAATTGAGGTCGGCCTTGGGCCGGCAAAAGGTGCAAAAAACGCGTGCAGTTTCACCACAAGGGCGCAAAGACACCAGTATATCGTGTCGTTGCGCCCTTGTGATGCATACAAAAATACAACTTGTTATATGGCTGTATCTCCCAGGGTTTCTTCACACCTCCAAGCCTTGCAGCCAAGCCCGAATAGCGTCCACCCCGCCGACAATTTTCGGGCAATGTTTTTCTACAAATGCTGCATTGGGCACCTGGCCATCCGGCAAGGCGGCGGCGGCACGCAGTACCGTTTCGCCGTCGAAATCCACATACGAAAGTCGGGCGCGAATGGTGTCGTGCCGCACCCCAAAATCGGAGCCGGGCAGCAGGGCAACACCGGCTTCCTCCAGCAGGGCATCGCAAAATTGCCGATCGGAACGGATACCCCGGCGCTCCAGCGCAGGTCGGTACCGCTCAAAATCGGGAAACAGGTAAAAACCACCCTGGGGCAGCGGCATTGAAATACCGAGGGACTGCAGTTGTTCGAATACATAGCGCCCAACGGCTGACAGGCTGTGGCGAACGTGGCCGAGATAAATGTCAATCTCCGGATTTTCGAGAAAGGCGCTCACCGCAGCGTGTTGGATGGGGGCACTGGTAGATGTAAACGTCTCACTGGCACAAACTGCCATAGCATTTTGCAGGCGCTTCAGATTTTTTGGAAAAACAAAAAAACCCAGCCGCCACCCGCCGGCGCCGCACCATTTGCTGAGACCGCCGCTGATAATGGTGCCCTCCGGGTAATACTGCGCAATGGAAACCTGTGTGCCGGCGTGGTTGATTTCGCCATAAATTTCATCCGAAAGCACAATGATTTTGTAGCGGCGGGCCACACTGGCGAGCGCCTGCAGGGTTTTTCGGTCGTACGTGGCCCCTGTTGGATTCGACGGATAATTCAGAATCACCAACCGGGGGCGGTCCGGATCGGATGCACACTGTGCTTCCAATTCTTCGGGCGTGAGCAGCAGCCCGTTGGCCATACGGGTCGGCAAACGGGTCACTACCCTGCCAATAATTTGGGCCTGTGGGGCATACGACACCCAACTGGGCGACGGAATGACGATGTCGCCATAGTAGCATAACTGAAGTAAAAACATCAGTTCTTTCGACCCCGGCCCTACGAGCACCTCGTCGGCAGAAGCAGCAGTTCCTTTTCGGTTATTGCAAAAAGAAGCGATGGCTGTTCGTAGCGCCGGCAGCCCGCGCACGGGCAGATAATCCTTTTCATGTGCGTGTGCCTTGAGGGCGTTAACGACCAGATCAGGTACCGGGAAAGGAGACTGGCCGAAGCCGAATTTGAAAATCGTGCGGCCCTCTTTTTCGAGTTGCCGGGATTTTTCGTTGACCGCCACCGTGGCTGAAGTACTCAGGCCAAACAGGTTTTGGTTGATCACGACGGGAATGGGAATGAGTTGATCCATATCGCAAGAACGGGTATTTTTCATAAAAACGCCTACTTTGCCGCGTCTTTACATCCTTTTCATCTACAATTATACAAGTATGCCCTGGTATAAGCAGATTCACTGGCAAATTATCATTGGCCTCGTTCTGGGGCTTATCTATGGCATTCTGGCGGCCTCTTCCGGCTGGGAAACATTTACATCCAACTGGATCACACCATTCGGTACAATTTTCATCAACGCGCTCAAACTGATAGCCGTACCCTTGGTACTTGGTTCGCTTATTACTGGTGTGGCTTCCTTGTCGGATGTGCGCAAGTTGGGCCGCATCGGTGGCAAAACCCTGGCTATTTATATCGGTACTACGGCGGCAGCTATTACGATCGGGCTTGTATTGGCCAATGTTATCCAGCCCGGAAAGTCTGTACCAACCGAAGTTCGCGACAGCCTGATGGCCACTTACAGCGACAACGTGACAGCCCGGATGGAGGTTGTGCAGTCCGTAGAGCAGCGTGGCCCGTTGCAAATCATAGTGGATATGGTGCCGAGCAACATATTCGGCGCGGCCTCCGACAACCGCAACATGCTCCAGATCGTTTTCTTCGCCATCTTCTTTGGCATCGGTCTGCTGCAAGTGCCCGAGAAACGCGCCAAACCCGTGCTCGACTTTTTCCACGGCCTCAACGATGTGACCATCCGGCTCGTGGACATCATCATGCTCATGGCCCCGTTGGGAGTATTTGCGCTTATCGCCGATATGATCACCACGGTATCGGACGGCGATCTGGTCCGGTTGGCCGGGTTACTAAAAGGCTTAAGCGTCTATTGCTTTACGGTAGTGCTGGGTTTGGCTCTGCAAACAGTCGGCGTGTATCCCACGCTGTTGCGTTTTTCCACCAAAATGAAGGTATCCAGGTTTTTTAGCGGAATCAGCAAAGCCCAGTTGGTAGCATTTTCCACCAGCAGCAGCGGCGCCACATTGCCGGTGAGCATGGAATGTTGTGAAGAAAATCTTGGCGTTTCAGAAGAGGTTTCTTCGTTTATCCTGCCACTCGGCGCCACGATTAATATGGACGGAACGGCGCTCTATCAAGGCGTGGCCACGGTATTTATCGCGCAGGCAATCGGCATGGATTTGAGCATGGCCGACCAGTTGAATGTACTGCTTTTGGCAGTCATGGCTTCCATCGGTACCGCCGCCGTACCCGGCGCGGGCGTTATTATGCTCATCATCATTTTGGAAAGCGTACATGTTCCCAGCGCCGGTATTGCCCTCATCCTCGGCGTGGACCGCATACTCGACATGCTGCGTACTGTGACCAACGTAACCGGCGACTGCACGGTAGCGGTCAGTATCGCGGCATCGGAAGGACAACTGCGCGACGTTCACCCGTCGCCGGACAAGGATGCGATTAAGTTGCAATAAGGACTGGTTTTTCCTGCGCCACAATCCAGCCTCAGGGAATCGAGCGCGATTGCCCGGCTTCTGTCAACTATCCCCCGCGTTTTCCGTTTGTACAGCGCCTTGAAGTTTATTGTAACTCGTCTGAGGTACCGACAATTGCCCATTTTACAAAACGATGATTTTGAAAGCCACAACCGCCGTTCTCCTGCTTTTCTCTGCATCCCTTTATGCCCAGCAGAGCACTTTCGATACCGACAACGACAATTGGGGCGCTTCAGGCGACCCGCTCAGTACCATTGCTGCCTGGGTGGCTACCGGCGGTATTCCCGGGGGCCACATCCGCGTGACGGATGCCGCTACCGGCGGCACCTGGTACTTCGAAGCACCCACCAAGTTCAGGGGCAACAAATGCGACGCCTACGACCGCTACCTCCGTTGGGATCAGTACACCAGCGATACCACCAATTCACAGCAATTCGGCGGCCGACCCGATGTGGTGCTGGAGGGCGCGGGGCTGACACTTATCTTCGACAATGCCCTATCACCAAAACTCGACTGGACCCACTATGACATTCTCCTGCGGGAAGATGCCGGGTGGCACATCAGCACACTCACAGGGCCTGTACCCACCGAGGCCGAGTTTCGTGCCGTCTTGGCCAATGTCTCGGCCCTGCGCATCCGCGGGGAGTACCGTTCTTCCGCCGATTTTGGCGGTCTGGACAATGTTGTGCTCGAGAGTTCTTTCCGCTTCGATCTGGACGACGACAACAGTTCCCGCGTGTACGACGACGGCTATGCGACCGACACCCTCTGCGATCCGTACAGCGTTGTCGTAGATCTCGACGCAGTTCTTTTTTCCGAAAAACCTGTGGACTCTATCGTGCTGCGGTTGCTGTTGGCGCCCGACCTTCCGAATGAAGTACTCAGCATTATCGGCGCGCTCCCCCCTACCCTGTCGGTACAACAATACGGGCCAGGCTGGCTCACCCTGATCAATAGTGGCGGCGCCTCAGTGGCGGATTTTATTGCCGGGCTGCAAGCGGTACGCTACGCCAACAACGCACCCAGCCCTGCCCGCGGCGAACGCTTCGTCGCCATCCGACTCTTTGGTGTGTGTGGCGACATGGGCGTTCGGTATGCTTACCTGCGCCTGTTTCCTCCAGGTGATGCCGGCCTTCCGGGAGACACAACACTTTGTGCAAACGGGCCGTTGGCCAACCTGTTTCCGGCGCTCACCGGCACCCCCGAACCCGGTGGATACTGGGAACCGGCCCTTCCAGGCGGCCTGTTTAACCCCGCTACAAATACACCCGGTTTGTACAACTACATAATACCCGGCGCCGGCGCCTGCCCGGGGGACACCTCCACCGTAGAAGTGACCCTGGAGCAATCGCTCAGCCTCCTGCAACCCGACACGACCCTCTGCTACGGCGATGTTTTGCGGCTGACGGTGCCGCCGGGCCTCACAACCTGGCAATGGAGCGACGGCAGCCGGGGTGCATTTTTAGAAGTCAGCACTCCGGGGGTGTATGCCCTGAGCGGGCAAACCACGAATTGTTCCTTTTCAGATTCAACAACAATCTCGTACGTCACTTGCCAGGCCTGCCCGTTTTACATCCCCAACGCCTTTTCTCCGAACGACGACGGCTGGAACGACACCTGGCAAGTACAGCTTTCCTGCGCCTGGCAGCGCTTCCAGCTACAAGTGTTTGATCGGTGGGGAAACCTGGTTTTTTCAGCCAACAACCCCGAGCAAACCTGGAACGGAGACTGGCGCGGGAGCACCGCCGCTCCGGGCGTGTATGTGTGGCAACTTGAATGGGAAGGAGAACTGCTGGGCGAGCCGAAAACCTATCGGGAAAGCGGTGGCGTGACACTTGTGAGATAAGATTACACCGTTTCTCAAAACTGTCATTCAAGACGCCAAGGAGCAAAACAAAACATGAGTCATCCCGAATTTTTCGAGCGTGTTCAGAGAACTGTGTCAAACCTACCGAGAGATATTTTTAACACAGACAAACGCAGACTGCTACACAGACAAACGCAGAGTGTAACTTATTTAAAATCAAACTTCTGTGTATGTCTGTGTAGCAGTCTGCGTTTGTCTGTGTTAAATTTGCTCTGAACGGGCTGAC
>JBGSKO010000220.1:0-14523 GCA_041741155.1 Saprospiraceae bacterium
GGGGGGGTTAAAACCCCCGCCGCTACCAGCACGACCGTAGTACGGCGGGTTAAAACCCGCCGCTACGCGCTGACGAGTGCGGGGGTGACGATGGTCGCCCCCGCACTTTTTTATGCGAGGGCGGTTTTTTAAACTTTTTTCGGGTCAAAAGGGCGTATTTTGCAAATATGAAGATGAACCTGCATTTTTCAACCAGGCGTTTTATTTCCCTGCTTGCGGTACTTAAAATTGCCACCTGCGTATACGCCGCTGGTCCCGACCTCACCTATATGTTTCAAGACGATGTTCAGCAAAAGGTTGACTTCTCCGATTCGCTCCATGTTTTTTTAGACCCAAACTGCCTCTATGACATTCAGGGGATACTCAATGCTCCTGATCTGGAATTCGTAAAGCCGCCTAAAGAAATGAATATCGGTGCGCCATATACCGTTTGGGCAAAATTGATTCTGATAAACAACGGAAAGAAAACCAGAAACGAATACTTCGCTTTTTGCCTTGACGTGGACTCTTCCTGGATGTATACGGTGAAAGACGGACGAATCCTGGACGAACAATACACGGGTAGCGCCCTGGCTCCTTCACAAAAGAGCATACCCTCTATGTATCATTATATTCCGGTGAGTATTGATGCCGGAAAAAGAAAAGTTTTATATTTCAGGCTTCTGTTTGTCAAATCGGTAACACCTGATCACTTGACCCATTTATCCATTCAGCCTGGTCGGCCGCTTTTGCACCGGCTCATGAGCGATTATACCTGGCACTCCTATTATGCGGGTTTCATGCTGTCGTTTTGTTTGTTCAGTCTATTTATGTTTGGGGTATTTAGGGAATATGTTTTTATCTATTTTGCCAGTCTGATGTTGTTTTTTGCTCTGTATTTCATGCACATGAACGGCATAACGGATGCTTTTGTCACCAACATATTTCGGTACAATGATATTTCACTTGGCCAATTGATTATTTCCGGGCTTATTCTTTCACTCTTTCTCTTTGTTCGTGGATATATACATCTGAAGAAAGAACTACCAAAATATGATCGCTTCTTTTTGGCATACACCGTGTTTTGCATCTTGTTTGCCCACATTGTCAAGTTGCTTGGAGCATCTCCCAGGGCGATAATTTATTGGCATAATATCACAGTGTTTTCCTGGGCTTTGTTCTGTATGGTACCAGCAGTTTATTTGGCTTACAAAGACAATAAAGAGGCGAGGGTATTGCTGCTTTCAATTGGGATGCTTTTTTTAGGTGTTGTGTTGTATCTGATGAGTTTTCAAAATATCAATCCCACTAATACCTGGATGCGCCAGAGTTTCCAGATCGGCACTATTGTATTTTCCGGCATTCTTTTTTATGGCCTTTTTGACAAAATAAATACTATTAGAAGTGAAAAAAGACGAATAGAAGAACTTGACCGGTTGAAATCTAATTTCTTTGCCAACATCTCACATGAATTCCGAACCCCTCTGACCCTGATGATGGGGCCATTGCAACAGCTCCTGGAGCAAACAGATGCTCCCCAAAAAAAGGTATTGCTGGAAATGGCGCAACAAAACGCCGGGCGCCAATTGCGACTTGTCAACCAATTGCTGGATTTGTCCAGGTTGGATGCAGGTAAAATGCCGTTGCAGGCAAGCGAGGAGGATTTTATTCCTTTTTTGAATGGCATTGTACAGATGTATAAATCCTTGGCTGATCAACAGCAAATTGACTTGAAGATAGATTGTCCGAAAGACACCACGATGCTGTATTTTAATCGGGATAAAATGGAGCAGGTGTTCTACAACCTGCTGTCCAATGCTTTCAAATTCACCGCCCCTGGAGGCCGAATTTCTATTGTATTAAAAAAGGAATCTAAAAAGGTCTTGGTGGTACTTTCCGATACGGGCAAAGGCATCCCGGAGGAGCAACTACCCCATGTCTTCGACCGGTTTTTTCAAGCGGACAAAGAGAAAAACGACATACAGGAAGGCAGCGGCATCGGGTTGGCATTGGTCAAAGAACTGGTGGAACTGCATGGCGGAGATATCGCGGTGGAGAGTAAAGTGGGGTGTGGTACTCGGTTTATGCTGCGATTTCCGCTGGGATGCAAGCACCTGCATCCGGAGGAAATTGTACTATCCGCCTCGGAGAATCACGTTTATACTCCAACGAAAAACGCACTAAATGCCGACCTCCACCATCCGGAGAAACAATCCTCCGAAACGCCCCAAAAGCACGCCAAACGCCCGCAATTGCTGCTAATTGAGGACAGCAAGGACATGCGGGCGTTTATCCGAATGCGCCTGGAGGCTGCTTTTTACATCATCGAAGCCGTGAACGGGCAGGACGGTATCCTGAAAGCCTTCAAAATGGTGCCCGACCTCATCATCAGTGATGTGATGATGCCGGAAAAGAACGGATACGAGGTTTGTCAGGCCCTGAAAACCGACCTGCGCACCTGCCATATCCCTGTCATTTTGCTGACGGCCAAAGCCGCACAAGAAGAGAAACTAGAAGGCCTCGAAATAGGCGCCGACGACTACCTGACCAAACCTTTCGACTCGAAGGAACTGCTAATCCGGGCACAAAACCTCATCCAGCTGCGGCGACAGTTGCGGGAGCGTTTCGCGGAATCCATCACCTTGAAACCGAACGAGGTGACGACCAACTCGCTGGACCAAACATTTTTGGAAAATGCCCTGCAAATCGTGGAGTCCAATATCGCCAACGAACAATTCGGCATCGATATACTGTCCCGCGAAATCGGCATGAGCCGGCCCAACCTCAACCGAAAGTTCAGAGCGCTCATCAACCAGTCCACCAACCAGTTTATCCAATCGGTGCGCCTGCAACGGGCTGCCGACCTGCTAAGCCAAAACGCCGGAACCGTCGCTGAAATCGCTTTCCAGACAGGGTTCGGCAGTACCGCCTATTTCGTCAAATGTTTTAAAGACCACTTCGGCGAAACGCCGGGAAACTATCTGAAAGACACGCTCTAAATTTTTTGCCACCGGGCAACCAGCTCTTTTTTAGCCACTCTGCTGATGGGTAGCACCTGCTCGTTGATCGTAATGAACAATTCCCCAACCTCGTCGATATGCTTCAGATTGACCATGTACGAGCGGTGTACCCGCATCATTTCCGGGGAAACGGACAACACATCGTCCAGTTTTTTCAAAGTCTGGGTAACCAGATACCCCTTGTGGCGGGTGATAATCTTGCTGTAATAATCAAACGCCTCCACCCAAAGCACATCGTATAAAAAAATACGAACCACCCGATCCTGAACTTTGATAAACAACCGATCCCGAAACAAAAAGGCTTTATTTTCGGTGGAAGTCACATGGGGCGTAGCGACTCGCTTGGCGAGCAATAGGTTCATTCCGTTCATGTTGCAATATGTTAAACCCCGCCGTTACTCACGGCAAGCGTTGCAAAATCATTTTTTTCTGCATACTTGCCGCCTCTGTTTGTAGCCGTACCAGGTACACCCCGGAACTCAGCCAGGAGCCACTGTCCGAACGGCCATTCCAGATAACTGTGTTCGCCCCGGCCACTGCCGAAATCGGGCGGCGCACTACTTCACGGCCTTGCGCATCGGCAATCGTCAGCATTCCGTCCTCCGCCTTCGGCAAAACAAAACGCAATGTTGTTTCGGTACTGAACGGGTTGGGTTGCGCGTCGAAGCCCATCGTAGCACCAAAATCCTCCCCGGTACTTGTCGTTTGCAACTCGAAAGGCACCGGACTTTCGATACCGCCCTGGTGTTGGTTCGGCGCGAAAAACATCGTTTCCGTCAGGTCATGTACCGTTTCAGTAGCGTCGTCGTACAGTTTGAAACGCAGCAATTCACCGGGAGTGTTGGCATACATCGTGAGGAAAAACAGGTGTGCGTCAATCGGTTCGATGTAAATAGCCTGCGCCACGCCACGCACCTCGTTTCCGACAAAAGCGCCCAGTTCCATGTTGCTTGTGGTGGCGTTGGCGTCGTCGGCGCGGAGCATACCGACCAACGTGTTCGTGTGCTCAAACGCAGCAGGTTCCACCTTCCAGATGCGCACTGGCGGCACATCCGTTTCGCCACGTGCTTGCGCCGATTCTGATGCAACCAAAGACGTCGGCTTGGGCGGATAGGTCAGCGTACCTGCCTGGGCTATTTTGATTTGATAGCCGTTAGGCGGGGTGAGGAATTTCAAATTGCCCACCCAGCCGTCGCTCGCGCTGAGGTATTCCGAAAATGCGTGCTGACTTTTGATTACATCGCCGACCTGTGCAGGCAACGAGGCCAGTGCAGTATTGATCGGCAGCGCGTAGTTTGGCACATAACCGATCCAGTTCCAGCCGGCCATGACCGGGATCGGTGTTGCGGCGGGGGCTATCGGTGTGCCCTGCATGCGCAGGGTGTCCGGCACGTCGGCGCGATAAATATACATGGAGGTGTTGTTCAGATTGTTCAGCGAGCCAAACCAACCGTTGCTGTATTCCGAAAACGATGTTTGACTTTTCATCAGGTCGTCCTCCGGGTGGTGGAGCGATGCGAGGGCCGGGTTCAGGCTGTTATCGGGGAAGGCCAGGTTGAACGACAGCCAGTTCCAGCCGTAGTTGAACGGCACCTCGCGAAGCAGCAGCCCGGCGGTGTGGATCACTTGCGGGTTACTCAATGTACCGATAGCATTATCGGGCTGAAAAATAAACTGCTCCACCGTCGAACCATAGCGCTCGCATTGCGACGCATCCCATACCTCAATCCGGATGGGCTGGAGCATATCGCTCGGGTCACCGTAAATCGCCAGCAAGGCGCGGTAATCGTTCAACTGGGGTATGTACTGGACGCGTGCAAAACCACGCAGCCTGTCGTCAATGAACGCGGCGACGATATCCTCCGGGTCGTCCGAAAACGCACCCTCTATGTTGACCCGGAGCACCATAGTCATAGAGTTTTCGTAAGCATTTGGGTTGAAGCCCTCGTACGGCGGGCGGCACACGACGCGCACGCCCAAGGGCAAGGGTTCGTCGCCGCCCATAAAAAACGGGTTTTGCCCGGTCTGCGTTTGCAGTACAATGGTGTCTCGCCAGTGGCCAAAGGCTAAGCCCGGGTCGGTCGTGAAATGGATAGGCCGGATTTCGTTGGCTGCCAGGGTGCCCTGGTTGGGCGAAACGTGCAGCCAGTCAGGCGCACCGAGGATGTTGAACGGCACCGGGTAGCCGCCCCGGTTGTGGATATTGGCCGTGATTGTCTTCGGCTCGTCCTCGTACCTGGTGATGCCGAGGCTATCGGTCAGCCAGGCCAGTTCATTACGATCCACAAAGAACTCCCATTTCAGAAAATCGCGTTTGTTGCCGGTCAAATCCTCGATGTTGTTCAGTTCGGCGCGCAGAATGCGGTTTTCAAAAAACGGGTTCTGAAAATTCGGGTCGAGGATTATCTTGTTCTCGAAGCAGGTGATGTTGGCATCAATCAACAGCCCGGTTGTGGCATCGTACAGGCCCACGTTGTTGGAATTGAAGAGGTCGGCCTGAATGAGTTTGTTGCAGTTGATGTGTTTGTTGAACATGAATGAAATCTCGTCGCCGACATGGAGCACCCCGTCGGAAGGCTGTGGTGTGCCCACGAGGCTGGGTGGTTCCCGGTCAATACGGCCTTTGATGATTCGGGAAAAACCTGGCTTGTCGCTGGCGTCGCCGGTACACACGGCCACGGCGCGTATGTCGTAGGGGCCGTCGGCCAAACCGGTGGTTTCCCAGAAAAACTGCGTAAATCCGGGTTCCAACACGGGAGGTTTGGGGTCGGGCAGGGCGTTGAATCCCGACCAATTCGGGTTGTAGCGGTCCGGGATACCCGGGATATTAATCCAAGCGCCGTCCCCGTCGGCGTTGCGGTATTGTACCCGGACGAGTTGGAAATCGGTCACATTGGTGTTGTATCCCGATGCGGTGATGCGCAATTCGTCGTCGGGGCCGGGCGTGAGCGGGTCGGGGAATATGACCCAGCCTTCACTTGGCACATTAACGGCCACTTCGCTGCAAGGCCGGATGAAGTCCACGCCGAGGTATATGGGCGAAAAAAAGTTCGGGTTGTCGTCCAGGGGAATGGACAAGGCGAAGTGGCGGGCCATTTCACACTCGGAGACCAAGGCCACCAGGAGGCTGTCGTACGAATACTCCAGTGGCCCGCGTTCCACGGTGAGGGTGACCGGGACAGTAGTGCCATAGGGTACGATGTACTGCACAGTGTTGTTGTTCAGTACCTGGCCGTTGAGTTTGATGACGGCCCCGTATGGATTGTTGGCAGCAATGGCTGTAAAGCCGTAGGTCCAGTCTTCGTTGGTTGCGCTGAGGTTTCCGAGGTTCATTTGGAACACGGCCGGCTCGTTGGCGGGCACGTTTACGGCGGTGAACTGGGAGCCTTGAGCCGGTTGCAGGTTGGGTGCTTCGCGGTTGGCGGTGCCGGGTTCCCAGGGGCAGGACGATTGCCCGGCCTTGAGCCGGAACACGGGGGTACCGTACACAGAGTCCATGCCCACATCCACGGTGAACGCATCGCCGATGTCGTCGTCGGCAAGGGTGTATCCGGTGGTGATGGTGTTCCCGGTTTCGTTTTCATTCTTATACCCTGCGCTACTTTTTGAAAAGCCTTTCACCTTAAACTTCGCCCCTATGCCATCGGCTTCCAACCCCCATTCCTGAGAAATGGAGGACTCGCCGTTGACAAACGCCTCCGTATTGAAGGTATTGACGCTTTCATTTGTTTCGGTGTATTCGTAGGTACTTCCCGCATCGAAGGAAATGTTGCGAACCGGTTTGGCAATTTCCGTCAAGTTTTTGTTCTCTTGCAATATCGCCATCCACCTTGCTCTGGAATCCGCGTAACGGGCACTATCGGCAACGGAAGTAGCAGGATCGTTTTCCAACTGCTCCAAATAGCGCAAAACGTTGTTTTCGATATAAGACTCCGAATACACAAATACCGTTGAAAATTCCCCGGGTTGCACATTGAGCACTTGCTCCACCGATACGCTACAGGTGGTATCATTGAAAGAGACCTGATCGGCAAAGCCAAAGATCAGATTAAGCGCCTCCCCCATGTAAATGTCACCCTCGCTGCCCGTAAATGCGTCACTATCGCTCGTAGATATTTTCTGGTTGAAACTGACACAAGTTTGGAACGCACTAGAATTCAATAACTTGAAGGAGCCTTGCGCCTCGCCCTCCAACTCGGCGGTTGCATCAACCTTAGTGACCTTGAGTACAAATTGGCCGGTTGCTATCTCAGCGTCTGCACCTACACTAATGGTCGTGGTTAGCGCTACCCCAGTTTCCGTCTCAGCCGTAATGGCATGGGTTTTACAGATTTTCGTGTTTTCTTCAAAAAAAGCCGAACTGCCGTCGCCCGGTGGGTCGCGCAGAACAACGCCGGGCATTTCCGGCAACATGGTCGTGAAGGTGTTTTCCTTGTTGCGGATACCAGTCACAATGCCCTGCCTGGTCAGACTATTGCTACGCCCGGCCACCGAGGTGCCGATGATCTGAAGGGATTTCAAAAACGGCGGAGATGGATTGGGATCGCCTACCCGAAATTTGTACTCTAATTCGCCACCGCTCATGGCAGAGTCCACAGTAATGTCCGAAAATCCGTTTATGATGCGGAAGTCCGCTGTATCCAGGGGGCACACCCCGTCGTCTATCACGCCGCCCATGTTGTCCAGAATAGGAACATAGTTTTCGGTCAGCGCGATTTTCAATGTGATAAATTCATCTTGCTCCAACACATATTGCGCCGGGCTACAACCGGGCACCGTGTCCAACCCGCTGACAAGGACTACTTCCGGCGGAGCAAAATAGATAAAGTCAACAAGCGTGTCGTTTTGCCTCAAGTCCACCGTAGCCCCGCCCAGCGTCTCAAAAGCCGCCTTGATGTCCGGGTCGGAATGCTCCGTCACCGCTACGATCATCTCTCGGACAGGCGGCAATCCTTCAAATTCATACGCTCCCTCCTGGTTGTCTATCGTAATCTGGCGTTCGAGGCAGCCGTCTGCGGTACGCACTTTTACCACACAAATAGTTCCCTGGCCTACACCGGGCGGGGCTTTGATGACGGATTTTTCGCACAAACCACCCGCTACTTTTCCGGTTACCTTGCGCGTGGTGATGTCGTTGAACAAAATTCCGGCAATGGGGCTGCTTACGTTGACCACTTCCCAGGATGCCGGCACAAAAACGTGGTCTTCAAAAACCGGACTGAGTTCTGCCGTAGCGCCGGGATCAAATTCAACAACAAACTTGCCCGTGGAATCGGTGAACACCTGGGGAGAGAAGGAGGCGCCATTGACCAAAATTTCCACATTGGGCGCAAAACAGTCGGTGCCCCGATAGCGCACATAGCCGGATACCGGCACCGTGCTGAGGTCCACAAAATCCACTTGATCCACCGAGGTCACGCTGGGGTTGAGCGTCACCTGTCGGGTTTCGGGCGAGAAAACGTGGGGCGTGGTCATTTGGCGGGCGGTGAAGGGTGTCCACTCGGCGCCATATTGGATGCCGAACGGCAGCAGTTCCGAACCGGAATTGTTCAGCCGGTTTCCGCTGCCTTCGTCGAGCGCGAAATAAACACGCAGGCCGCGTTCCTGCATATCGCGCGGGTTTTGGACATGTTCGAAGATTTTAGTCGCGCTCAACGTGGTATCGTACCAGGCCACCTCGTCTATCAGGCCCTCGAAGTGGTCGGTACGGCTCATGCCGCTGGATCGGGCGCCCAAGATCCAGTGTTCCGTGGTGTCCGACCAGTTTCCGGTGACACCGCTGAAGGTGTGTGGAACGCCGAAAGGGGTGCCGTTTTTGTAGGCCGTGATGGTGCGGTCGGTACCGCTGCTGTCTAAGGTAAAAGCGAGGTGTTGGTAGCCCATGCCGAGGTCGCCGAAATGGTGTTCTTGCCCGTTGAGGTAAAACCAGACATTGCTCGTCAGGCCGTTTTGCTTGAGCAACAGCCGGAAGTCGTTGCCCGGCCATTTTTTGGACAACAGGCATTGCTCGCCATTGGGCGTGGTATTATTCACCCACAATTCGATGGTCGCTTTCGGGGTGACGGAAAAATCGGGCAACGTGGCGTAGTCCTCTTGGCTGCGCACAAATTTGAGTGCCCGGTACAGGTAAAAATTTTTCATCGGCTCGGCCAGAAACGTGGTTCCCGTGCCATAACTCGCCGATTCGATGCGGTAGTACCCCTGCGCATTGGTTTTGCCCATGGTGCGCACCTCGGGTCGGTCGGCTTCGAAGTGGGCATTGCAAAAAAAGAGTTTGTTACGGCGCAACACATCGAAAGAGCCGGTTCCGAGTTCTTCGTCCATTTTCCAGTAATACTGCAAGCCCGGTGTTTGGGAGGACGCCGTACCCATCATGGCCTCACCGAGGTCGAGTTCGTCAAGGCGGCGGTGGTACACACGCAGTTCGTCGAGCTTGCCGGCCCATGATCCAGGCGATTCGGTGCGCGCGCCGATACGAAGTTCATCCGCAGCGGGCAAGGCAGGCAGCGGGCCAATGGAGATCAGATTGCCATTGAGATACAGCCGCCCCTGACCGTCGGCATCCGCCGTGAGGGCGACATGTTGCCAGCCGTTTTTGGTATCGTCCGGGAACAACGCCGACAACAGAGCCGGATCTGTAGCCGTTGGAGCCACCTCGATGCCTTCCTGTCCGCTTGCACTTTCCACGGGACGTAGTATTAGTGGAAACGGGTGCAGGCTCAGCACACCCGCATGTGCGGTGGCGAGACTTGTTTTTATCCAAAATGCCAGCGTCCAGGCGCTGTTGGCAGGAGGCAAGATGTTGCCGCCAACGCTGGTATCTGCTTTGGCAAACGCCCCGTCAGTAGGCCCAAATGCCGCCGAAAAACCCTGCATGGGCGTGAGGGCCACGAGCGCATTGGGCACCGGGCGGTTATTGACGGTTTTTACCCAGCCGGTCACCACGCCGTTGGGCACCTGAAAACCCACCGCCTTGCCGGGTGAACCTTCGCCGTAGATGTTTACACCCCGCACCTCATAGTTGTAGGGCCGTCCGGCGATGACGTTGAAGTCGTTGTAGTTCCGGGTCTTGCTATCCACCAGTTCCAAAAACACGCCGTCGCGATAAACTTTGAAGCCCCCGCTGGGCAGGGCGCCAAGCGGATTTACCGCCCAGGACACCTGGATGCGGTCGAGCAGTTCGCCTTGCGAGGCGGTGACGGTCGGCTCGAAGGGCGGGATCAGAAACTGCCCCCAGTACCCAAATTCGCCGGCGTCCTTGGTATTCCAGGCCGTACCCACCACCGGCTGGCCGATGGTGAGGTCCATGATGCGGGAGGAATTTCGGATGCCGGTACCGGAGCCGTAATTGAAAAATGCCGCACTTGGATAATCAGCGCCCGTGGCGCCTCCAGGAACACACATGGGATCGGTGGCCGCCTGGCCAAATGCGCCGGGCAGCATCGCCCACAACTGGAAAAACGCGGCAAGTATGGAAATGAAAAGCACTTTATTCATGACAGGATACGGGTATTGCTGTTAGGAAAAACGGAGCGCCAAGGCTTCGCCTGTAAGTGTCGGATGACTCGAAGTCACGCTGACATTTTCACCGGTTGTCTCACTTTGCACCACTCAAATTGGCCCGGGCTTCCAGTGTCTCCAGCCGTTTGGCGAGGGCTTCCAATGTTTTGGCAGCGGCACCCTGATTGGTTTGCAGGGCCGTGTTTTCGGCTTTGAGCGCGGCATTTTCGGTTTCCAGCAGTTCCAGCCGACGGACGAGTTCTTGTGTTGCGGAAACGTTGAGGGTCGTGAGCGCCTCGTAGTCCACCACGCGGAAATCATTGACCTCACGGCCATAGACGAACACCTGCCCTTCGCGCTGAACGGGGACACTAAACCCCGTAGCATCGGCGGCCAGCACCTCCACGGTTTGCCTTTCCGAGCCGAAAATGAGTTGTACCATTTCGCCGGGCTTCAGGTTGTTTTTCAATTCCACCCGTCCGTTTTGTATGGTCGCAAATTGGTAGAGGTCGGGCACCACATCGGTGATGGTGGACACGGCGGTGGGAAAAACCGCTTCCAGTTCCTGCGCGATCACTTTTTTATGCAATCGGCCGCCCTTTGTGATTTTGTCAATGTGGGTGTAGTCGGTGATTTTGATTTTTCTGAGTGTGTTTAGGTCTTCCGCGTTGTTTGATCTGCCGACGACCTCCTTGATACGGGCATCGGAGAAGGCCGCAAAAAGCGCGGAGCAAATCGGACCGGCAGCATAGATAGACACCATTTCATTGGGAGCATTTATGATCGGATTGGGGGCGTTGGTCGCTAATCCACTGGTAAGGGTCGCTCCATTGGCGTTGAACTGTTCGGGGTCCTCTGCCGGCGCCCAAATTTTTTGAGTGGTTATATTCAGCGTAGCGGCATTGCTTGCTTTTGCGTTGTACGGTCCGATGTTGACCCTTCCGTCGTTCCGTACCGACAACAGGTCGTCGCCACCGGAACTTTGCACGTTGAGCACGGGCTTCTCCGGTGTGGCATCCGTGGCTTTGATGTTCATTTTGGCATCGGCGGCAGCGCCAACGAATGCTTCCCCCGACACCGAAATCCCATCTGCGATGACCATGCCCGTGCTGGGAAACGTATTGGTCAGGCCGAGCAGCGAGAGCGCGTACGGGGCGTGGGTGAGTACCGGCCGAGGGGAAAGTTCCTGGCCGGAGCCGATTTTCACGCCGAGGTAATACACCTGGTCAAAAGGCGCATCCAGGGGTGTGCCGTTGGCACCCAGCACCACGCTGTAAACCCCGCCACGGGTTTCAACGCCTGTAATGGTTTCGGACCACACGTTGTCGGAAGTGGATGTGCCCGATGGTGTTTTCCAGAGGGTAAAGGTCAGGCCGTATTCTGCGTCGTCCACGGCAGCGCCATCAAATTTTTTTAGCACCCCTTGTATCGATAGGGTAGCGTTTTGGGCCTGCAACATGGATGCAACCGAAAAGAAAATGCCCAGCAGCAGGGTGAGCGCCTGGATAGTACCTGTGTTTTTCATGACAGACTTTTGATTGATAAAATGACTCGTTTATAGTTTTCCTGCGCCAGCCCATACGCCTTGCGCTGGTGTAGCTGGTACGGATCGGTCCCGGAAAAATCGTTAGCCGACACGCGGATCGAAAGTTGGCTGGTTGACAAAAGTTGCACATCAGAAAAGCAACGTAAGCCGCCGCCGGCTGTGCTATTGTTGTCAAAAAACCGATGGACAAAGGTTGTAGGCACAACAGTCTGCCGTATACCAAAATCGAATCACATTGTATAAAAATCCGCTCATACTCGAAAATCCGGTGCCGTTTGAACTGCTGACGACAAGCGTCGGAGAGGACTTCGGTGCTGCGGTGGGCTTTGATGACGGGATCGTGGCTGAGCAGCGGAGTGTATCTGGTGCGGTTGCAAACGGGGGAGGGTAGTGTGAGCCGGAAGGTGGTTTTGCAGCGGTTGCCCTGATTTGGAACAGACGAACGAACGTCGGCGAGGTTTTGAACCTCGCCGACGTTGTACGCGATGCTACGTTTGTCATCCCGAAGGGACCCGTCCGCTCTACGAGGGAAATCTGCGCGGGCGCTTCGAAGGACAAACCGAGCGTTGTGGCCCGCCGTAGAGCGGACGGGTTCCTTCGGAATGACAAACGTAGTGTACACCGTAGCGCGAACGAATTTTTTCAAAAGGTGAAGAAGGCCTCCGGAGCGAATTTTGCTTCGGAGGCCTTCGCCTTCTTGCTGATAACCTCCTCCGCCTTCGAGGATATATGGGCTGTTGCAAAAAAAATCACCTTGCTTTGCGACGCTGTTTCGACCCGAATTCTTAGACGACGACAATGCCGCGATACAAACGCATTACCCTGTTACTGATCTGCTGTTTGTTGGGGCGAATTGCCTTTGCACAGTCCCCGAGCCTGGACGAGCGCGCCTTTCGCGCGATGTCCGATGCCGAACGCTACCGGTTTGTGCACGATTTTTCTTTTTCGAAAATGGATACCACCGCCGCGTTTACCGCACTGAACCGGATGCACGACATTGCGCACGAAGAAAAAGATACCCGCACCGTATTGGCTGCGAAATACCGCCGGTACAAGGAAGAGATCGTTTCGAGTCCCAGTAAGCGAATTTCCCACGGAGATGAAAGGCACACCGCCATATCTCAAATGGCAGCGGAGGCTAAACGGGGTGGCTTCGAGGTGGAGGAAGTGGTCGGGGATTTTTTTTTGGTATATGAAACATACAAGCCCTACGACCTGCCTTCCTATGAAATAATGTATGTGCAAATCAAAAAGACCTTCAGGAAAATAGAGGCGATCGGTTTCGAAAAATTCAGAGACTATCATCCCGAATTTATTTTGTGCTTCTGCATCAATTTCATGTGGGATTTGGAGGACTACGAGGAAGCCTACCGGTATTTGTCTCTCGCCGAACGGGTCATACGGCCGACACCGGAAAACCAGCCCTATTTTACTCCTGTGCTCAGCCATCTTCAAACCTACTGGCAGGAGCAAAAAAAGGACTACCCAAAGGCTATCGAATACGCACAGAAGATCAGGCAGTATTACCGGCATTTTCAGTTTGATGACCCCTCAAAAAAATGGATTAGCCGGTTTTGGCAAGGGTTTTCGCTGCTCAGTATCGCCGAGATGCGCCTTGCATTGGGCGACACTACGGGCGTGGAGGCTTCCGCAGATGAAGGTTACATTTTAACGAAACATGCAGCGGACAATACCGACATCTATGCCCGCTTAGCCGAGTACGAGGCGTTGCAGGTGTATGTACCCATTAAAATGGCTTTCGGCAAATTAGACGAAGCGGGCCGGCTGCTGCAACGCGCGGCATACATCAAAAAAGGAATGGGGGGTCGTTGGGAGGTGGATGTGTTCAAGCACATCAGATTTTACGAAAACTATGCCCGCTACCACGAGGTACGCGGCAACGCCGCCGAGGCCCTGCGCTATACCCAAGACGCAAGTGTTTTGCAGGACAGTCTCGACCAGCGCAACGATATCCGCAAATACGAGCGCATCAAACAGCGCCTCGACGCCGAAAAATACGCCGCTAAACTCCAGTTGGTGGAAAACGAACTAGAACTGCAAAAACTGCTGCGCAACGCCGCTTTCATCATCCTGTTCCTCGTGTCGCTGCTGATGTACGCCTGGTTCCACCGCCAGCAGTACCTGCGCCGCCAGAAAGAAGCAGAACTGGAAGCCGCCCGAAACGACCTGGCATCCATGACCAATAGCTTTCTGGAAAAAGCAGAACTGGTGGAAAACCTGCGCCTCGAAATGTCGAAAATATCCGCCGGCGGGGCGCACAGCCAATACCTCGAACAACTCACCGGCAGCACCATCCTGATGGAGGGCGACTGGCAGCGTTTCCGCAGCGTATTTGAAAAAGTGTACCCGGAGTTCATCGCCGAACAAAAAGCCCTGTACCCGGGCCTCACCCCCGGCGAACTGCGCTACCTCGTTTTGGAAAAACTCCAACTCAGTACCCGCGAAATGGCGCGTATG
>JBGSKO010000221.1:0-23388 GCA_041741155.1 Saprospiraceae bacterium
GCCGAATTTCGACAGGCCATACTCGACTTTTTCAAAAATATCAAAGAGCATAAACAAGCGCTGGAGTCTCTCCTGACGCTCAAATTTCGTATTGCCGGGCTATAATGGTTTTTCGCAAACCACTTTCCGCTGGGTATAAACCGGTGCTCCGGATGACCTTCGCTGGCAAAACCCCAGTGTTCTATTCCAAGGCAATCGTGATCATCAAATTCATCCCCAAGAAATCTACCACCACCTGCTTCATAACCAGGAACACCCCAGCCTAAAGGAGACAAATTGATACTCGTGGCAGGAAGACTGAACCCGGATTTGCTAAACTGGCATCCAAGAGTATCCATCGGAGCAGAAAAGCCGATACCATCGTGCACACAGCCACTTGTATCTCGATCTACTACCATGAAATGGCTATTGAGCCTTTCTTTATATTGCCAGTACTTGGCCTGGAGTACAGTCTCACTACACTCGGAGGTTACTGAGGGCTGAGCAAGTGATAAAACGGGAAACAAGAGGAGAGAAACAGAAAATGAGCACCAAATTACCTGTACCCAAAACAGCAGAAAACTGTACTTGTACTTATATGCTAAAACAGGATGCGGGATGCGGGATGCGGGATGCGGGATGCGGGATGCGGGATGCGCATAGTCATAAGATTTAGTTAAAGGATATGCAATAGTATGACTTTTTGCAAGGCAATAGCCAAGTTTTCACGATTTTTTTTGTTCATTTTTAGCATAATGCCAAAGCAACTACATCCTCACCAACCCCACCCCGAAAGTCTATGACTGGCGGATGCCGCGCAACCCGATCTCGGATGATTATCCGATGGTAGCTATACTGGGATTTGGAATTATAATTACCCCATAAGTGGCTAAAGTCGCTCTTAATCCCTCCTCTTTACTTCAACTCGCCCGGCACCACGGTCATCCGTTTCAGGCCACCGTCGCGCAGGACCCAGAGGTTGACGGGGCGGCCGATGGTTTCTTCGTCCAGCGCCTTATGCAGGGCGTCAATGGAGTCCATGGGTTTGCCTTCAAACTGCACGATGACATCGCCGGCGCGCAGGTCGGCTTGGGCCGCAGGGCCGCCGTTTTCGAGACTTTGAATTTGGATGCCGCCCTTGGTATCAAGCTGGAGGGTATTCAGCCATTTTGGCGGAAGCGGCACCGTTTGGGCGCCCACGCCGATGAATCCGCGGCGCACGCGGCCTTCGAGGATGAGTTTGCCCACTACGAATTTGGCGAGGTCGGAGGCTACGGCAAAACACAGTCCTTGCGCGGGTAAAATAACGGCCGTATTGACCCCGATGACGTTGCCGTACGAATCCACCAGCGGGCCGCCGCTGTTGCCGGGATTGAGGGCTGCGTCGGTCTGGATCACATCGTCAATCAGGCGACCGCTCTGGCTGCGCAGGGTACGCCCGAGGGCACTGACGACCCCTGCGGTTACCGAGTACTGGAACCCGAACGGGTTGCCGATCGCGATGGCGATTTGCCCCACTTGCAGGCGGCGGCTCTCCCCGAAGGTGACGGTTGCAAGGTTTTCGCCGTCCATTTTGACCACAGCGAGGTCGGTAGCCGGGTCGTCGCCCACCACCTGTGCCTGGAAGGTACGGCCATCCTGCAGGGTCCCTTCGATACGTTCGGCGCCACTGACAACATGGCTGTTGGTCACGACAAATCCGTCGCTGCTGATGATGAATCCGCTGCCTGTTCCGGCCGCTCCCTGGGGTGGCGCCGGCTGGCGGCCTTGCTGTTTTTTCTCTACTTTCAGGTGTACAACGGCGTTGCTCACGCGCTGCGCGACACCGATGACGGTGCGGGAATACGCATCAAGTAATGCCGCTTCTTCGACTATAGTTTGCTGGTAAGGCCGGCTATCGGAATTGACCGAAGTGCCTTCGGCAAAAATGTGTTGCTGGATCATGACGGGTATAGTTTTGTTTTTCACCGAAGTGAATCTCCCTTGCTGCGCAAAAGCGTGCCACACTCGCCCATCTGCCATTTTGTCGGCAACTTATTTTTATCACTCTCCGAGATAGGTTTTGCCGTTGCGCATCACAAAAACCACGCGCTCCATGGCGCGAATATCGGCGAACGGGTCCCCGTCCACAGCGATAATATCGGCGGGGCGAGCGGGGGCAATGGTGCCCACCTGATCTTGCAGCCCCATCAATTCGGCGGCATTGACGGTGGCTGCGCGGAGGATGTCCCAGGTTTTCATGCCGGCCTTGGCCATAAATTGAAATTCCAGGTTGTTTTTACCGTGCGGAAACACACCCGAGTCGGTGCCGAAAGCGATTTTGACACCGCTCCGGTACGCGCGTCCGAGGGTTTCGGTGATTTTGGGGCCGATGCCGAGCGCCTTTTCCCGCACCACTTCGGGAAAAAATCCGGGAGCGTACTGCGCGCTGTCGCTCACCGCCCAGCCGGCGGTGAGCGTAGGCACATACCAGGTGCCTTTTTCTTTCATGATCCGGAGGGTTTCGTCGCTCATAAAGGTGCCGTGTTCAATACTGGCCACGCCGGCCAATACGGCGCGGCGGATACCTTCGTCGCCATGAGCGTGTGCGGCAACGCGCACGCCGAGATCGGCGGCAGTGCGCACGATAGCCTCGAGTTCGTCTTCGGCGTAGTGCGGCAGGCGGCCGTCGCGGGCGAGGCTGAGTACGCCGCCGGTAGCCGCCACTTTGATGAGGTCGGCGCCGCGTTTCACCTGGGTACGCACGGCGGTGCGGCAGGCATCGGGGCCGTCGGCGATACCCTCTTCGAAGCTGGGAGGAGGATCAAACAGGTCCCACCGGGAGCCGGTAGTGATATCGCCGTGGCCACCGGTGATGCTGAGCACCTTGCCGGCGGTGAGCATGCGTGGTCCGGGTACCCAGCCCTGATTGATGGCGTTGCGCAGGCCGATATTCGCCGCGCGCCCACCGAGGTCGCGCACCGTGGTGAACCCGGCTTTGAGCGTGCGTTCGGCGTACACCGTGCCCCGTATGGCCGCTTCGGTATCGTTGAGCGTATAGCGCTCGGTGTAGGAAGTGCGGCTCTGCTCCCATTCGAGGTGTACGTGGCAGTCTATGATGCCGGGCAGCACGGTTTTGCTTTTGAGATCAACAGTGCCGACGCCGACGGGTGGGCGGAGGTAGCCTTTTTCGATGCGGGAAATTCGGTCGCCCTCCACCACTATAGTCATTTCGGTTTGTACCTGCTCGGTAGTCATGGTGAGCAGGCGCCCGCAGTGGAGATAGGTCGTTTGGGCCGGCAAGGATATTTGCAGGGCCGTGCAAAGGACGGTGAGAAAAAAAACGATGCGCATAGTATGGATTTGAAAGCCGTTTTGGAGGCCGGCAAAGGTAGGTTTCCGTTGCCTTACAGACCCTTTCACACGCTTTTCCAAAAATTTTTAAAAGGGGATATTGTTTTTGGAAAAAAGTGAACATACCTTTGCCGCCGCTTTTAAAGAAAGCCTCATTAGCTCAGTTGGTTAGAGCGGCGGACTGTTAATCCGTAGGTCCAAGGTTCAAGTCCTTGATGAGGCGCAAAAAGGTCACTGCCATCCGCGGTGGCCTTTTTTGTTGCTGCCAACCTCCAATGGCAGGAGGTACGCGGTTTGCGTTGATACAGTTTTTTCCTTTCGCGCACAAAGCCGCATCTTTGCGCGCGTTTTCCGCACCTACTGTTCCATCCGCTTGCCCGAGCGCAGGCAAAAAAAATACGACCATGAGTTTAGTTGCCGTAGGCACCGTTGCATTCGATGATATTGAAACACCGTTTGGACGCGCCGAAAAAGTAATTGGCGGAGCCTGCACGTATATCGCCCTGGCGGCTTCCTATTTTGTCAAACCCGTGCAAATCGTGTCGGTGGTGGGCGGCGATTTCCCGCAAGAGATGCTGGAAAATCTGAAAGCCCGCGGCGCCGATCTGGATGGACTTCAGGTGCGGCCCGACGAAAAATCGTTTTTCTGGGCCGGCAAGTACTATCGCGACATGAATACCCGCGACACGCTGGATACGCAACTGAACGTGCTGGCCGATTTTGATCCGGTGTTGCCGCCGGCCTACCAGCACACCAAATTCCTGATGCTGGGCAACCTGACCCCACAGGTACAGCTCCGCGTGCTGGACCAACTTCAAAGCCGCCCGAAGCTCATCGCCATGGACACGATGAACTTCTGGATGAACACTGCCATGCCCGACCTGCTACAGGTATTGAAACGGGTGGACGTGCTTGCTATCAACGATGAAGAGGCCCGCCAACTTTCCGGGGAGCATTCACTCGTGAAAGCCGCCAGGGTTATACACCAGATGGGCCCGCGCTTTTTGATCATCAAAAAAGGCGAACACGGTGCGCTGCTTTTCCACGGCGAGGAGCTGTTTTACGCGCCGGCGCTGCCCCTGGCGGAAGTTATTGACCCAACGGGCGCCGGCGACACCTTTGCCGGCGGATTTATGGGTTGGCTGGCCAAAACGGACGATATTTCTATGGCAAACATGCGTCGAGCGATCATCTACGGTTCGGCGATGGCTTCTTTTTGCGTGGAAAAATTCAGCGTAGAGCGGTTGCAGGAGTTGAACACAGGCATGATTGAAGATCGTATCAAACAATTTGCCGATCTGGTGCATTTCAAAATGTGATCGTGTACAAGTACGCGATCCCGGGAGGGTATCCCACGTATGGCATCCCCGGCCCGGCATACTTTGCCACCTTTGAGGGCGTTTACTTTTCCTAAAAATCGGAACACGGATGCGAATTTTTTCTCTTTTCCTACTTCTGGGTCTGTTGCACACAGCCCTGTCGGCGCAAAACACCAACGAAAAACTGGTGTCCTACTTTTCGTTCAGCGAATGCAAAGCGATTGACGAAAGTGGCAACGGCTCTACCGGAGCATTTATCGGCAACCCCACCTGTGCTTGTGGCGTGCGCGATTCTGCCATAGCTTTTGACGGCACCGGCGATGCTATCTTTTTCGTCGGACCACTGAGCGATGTATTTACCCTGAGCGACTTTTCGGTTAGTTTTTACTTCAAACCGGCGCCGCTCCAGCCCAACTCCGGTGGCTCACAAGTGCTGCTGTCCAAACAGGAAAATTGCACGACCAATCGGGCCTTTTGGGTACGTTTCAATCCGAAAAGCAAAAAAATCAGTTCGGGAATCAGCCTAAATGATACGCTGCTGGTATCGGTCACGGCCGATCTGGCGCCGGATGCCTGCTGGCAGTATATCACGCTGGTGCGCAACAATATGTCCTATTCGATTTATGTTGATGGCGTTTTAAAGGACAAGAAATCATCGGCAGCCCGTATTGACCTGACTTCCAATGCTGTGTTCAAGGCTGGAGAGCCTATTTGCACGCTTGACAAGGCATTTGAAGGCGAAATGGATGAGTTGCGCATTTACAGCAGAGCGTTGAACCAGGATGATATTGACGCACTCAACCTCAAACCGGATCGAATCCTGACCGGCGACACTATTATTTATCTTGGCAATTCCTTCCAAGTACAAGCAAACCCGACCTGCTCGGATAATTTTTTGTGGATTCCCGGCAACGGTGTTTCAGATGACATGATCGCAGCGCCTGTGATTACGCCTGACATCACGACAAAATTTACCCTCAATTTTCTGCATCAGGGCTGTACGGCCACCGACACCATTTTGGTCAAAGTGATTGACCCGGATACCCTGGACTGCAACCTGATCTTTATTCCCAACGCTTTTACCCCCAGTTCTTCACTTGGTCGCAACGACGTATTTGGCGTCAGCAACCCCTATTCGGTGGATGAGTTTATTTCCTTTGAAGTGTTCGACCGCTGGGGCGGGCGCGTATTTGAGGCGCCTACGGTGTTCGATACCTGGGACGGCACCTTCCAGGGCCAACCAGCCAATGCAGGTACTTTCTTGTACCGGCTTCGATACCGATGTGAGGGAACAGAACGGATCAAGGCGGGCAACGTTACGCTGCTCCGATAAAAAGAAGCCCGGTAGCACATTTGCCACCGGGCTTTTTTCACTAAACCGTTTCTATTGTATGAAGCAATAATGATGTAACCAAAGCTGTGCCAAAACCCTAGGGGGCCACCAGTTTTATCAACATATTTTTTGATTTAGTAAAAATTCGATCTGCATCGAACAAAAAATGCCTATTCAGCCGTGTTTGTGGTGCTTTCTCTGGCGTGCACAAAAAACCCTGTCGAATATTTCTACTCGACAGGGCTAACAAAAAACAAACACTATGAACAAACACTATTTTCGGGAGATCGTGGATTTGGGGCGATGAAATTGGCAAGTCGGATGGGCTGCAGAAACAAAGGTACGTTGACCGTTTTTTTCCCAACAATAAAATTACGCAAGTGTGCGGATAGACGCGATATTCGCATGAACGCTCCCGAATTTGCGCTGTTTATCCTCCCATCGAATCACGTACACACCTCCCATGCTCAAGCATTTTATATGGTTGTTGACAATACTCCTTTGCGGCGCCTGCGGCGCTGAGCAGCGCGCAACTCCGGCTGGAACAGAGACAGGAATGCCGTTGGACGGAAAGGCCATTTACCGGCAGCGCTGCGTCACTTGCCACGGCGCCGACGGGGCACTTGGCCTCAATGGGGCAGGTAATCTCACCCAATCTATCCTTCCGTTGGACGAGCGCGTGACCCAAATTACTAAAGGCAAAAACTTGATGCCGGCTTTTGAGGGCGTGCTTACCCCGAAAGAAATTCTCGCCGTGGCAACATTTACCGAAACACTTAAAAAATGACCAACGACTCGAAAATACTGCTAACCGGCGCTACCGGGTTTATCGGCTCCTACCTGCTCCGGCAACTTGTGCTGAAAGGCTATACCGTACGGGCCCTGCGCCGGCAAAACAGCCCCATGGACCTCGTGCAGGATATAGCAGACCGCGTTGAATGGGTAGAGACTGACGTGACCGACCTGCCGACGCTAGGAGATGCTTTTGTCGGCGTGACGCATGTTTGCCACTGTGCAGCGATGGTATCGTTTCACCCCAGGGATGTGCGCCGCATGATGCAGATCAATGTGGAAGGCACAGCGAATATGGTCAACCTCGCACTCGATTTTGGCGTGAAAAAATTCTTGCACGTCAGCAGTATTGCATCGCTTGGCCGCTTGAAAGAGCGTCCAAGCCTCGACGAATCGTGCAAATGGGTGCCAAGCAAGGGTAACAGCCAGTACGCAATAAGCAAGTACCTTTCCGAACAGGAGGTGTGGCGGGCGCACGCGGAGGGCCTGCCAGTGGCTATCGTGAACCCGTCCGTCGTTCTGGGCAGTGGGTACTGGGATGTAGGTGCCAGCCGGATGTTCATGCAGGTTCATCAGGGCCTCAAATTTTGGTCAATAGGCCATACCGGCGTGGTGGATGTGCGCGACGTGGTTCGGTTCATGCTTTTGCTGTTGGAAAGTGACATTAGCGGGGAACGTTACATTTTGAACGCTCAGAATACTGCCTTTCGCGATCTGTTTTTTTCGGTAGCCGATGCTTTGGGCGCGAAGCGTCCCTTTGTGAAAGTAACACCCTTGCTGGCTGAGGTCGCCTGGCGCGTGGAGTGGCTGAAGGAAAAAATTCTGGGTGCAACGCCGGTGGTAACCAAGGAAAGTGCCCGGGCCTCGGTTTCGAGTTATTCGTACGACAATGCCAAATCGCTTACCATACCGGGTTTCTCGTATCGCCCACTGGAGCAGACCATTCAGGAGACCGCTGCGCAATTTTTGGAGGCTTCCCGAGACGGGTTTAGCGCCAGAGTACTACCCTTCGATTAAAAGCGGCGAAAAAACCTTCGTTTTCTTCGCGATGCACGCCGTACCTTTGATTCCGTTTTAATCCGCTTTCGGTATGCATGATTATCTGATTCAATTCGCCCTCCTGCGCGAACGCGCTCTTCGTGAGCCGAACAACCAAGCTTTATTTCGCAGCTTGTTGTTCTGCTCTGAGCTTTCCGGCAACCATGCGGAAAGCCGCGACTTATACACTACGGTCATAGATCGCCA
This sequence comes from Saprospiraceae bacterium, assembly GCA_041741155.1. Classification (GTDB taxonomy): domain Bacteria; phylum Bacteroidota; class Bacteroidia; order Chitinophagales; family Saprospiraceae; genus M3007. Next base: position 8,002 of record JBGSKO010000221.1, read on the forward strand.
CCCGTATTGCAGCTATGCCTGGTACAACCTGGGCTGGGCGTACGTTTCCCTCGACGAACCGGAGGAAGCGCTTGAAGCTTTCGAGTATGCCTATATCACGCAACCCTATTTCGAAGAGGCATACAAAGCCTGTGCAGAGTTGGCCGTACAGCACGGTATGCACCGGCGGGCCTTGCAGTGTTACACCGAAATGAACGACCATGCCGAGGCCGATAGTGATGTACTGGCACGCATGGGCGAATGCTACCGCCATCTTGGCGATACCCGAACGGCAAAAAAGATGTGCCGCCTCGCGCTCAAACTCGACCCCTACCACGCGGATGCCTGTTACCACCTGGGCGCCTGCCTTGCCGCAGAAAAAGATTACCGCCAGGCCGTACGCTGGCTACAGGAAGCTGTGCGCAACGACGGCCAGCGCGAAGAAATTCACAGTTTGCTCGCCTCTACTTACCACTCCCTTGGGCAAAATTCCAAAGCATTGTACCACCTGTGGGAAGCGGTAGGAGTTGCCCCTGAAAATGCTGCCGGTTGGCTCCACCTGGTGGAATACATGCTGGCATCAGGCGACATAAATGAGGCATGCGAAGTACTGGGTCAAGCCCTGGAAAATGCCCGAAATGCCGAACTCCTGTATTGTACCGCAGCATGCCAGTTTTTGTCCGGCAAACGGCTGGAAGCCACAGATACACTCCGGCAAGCACTGCTTGCAGATGTCAATCGGCGTTCGGACATCTTTCGTTGGGCACCTGCGCTGCGCAATGATGCGGAAGTACAAGGACTCCTGAGTATTTACACATAAATTCAGGCTTGGTTTTTCAGGCATCTCGACGTACCTTTGCCCGCCTTTACAAAGGCACTTGTTTTTTATTTTCAAAAAAATCTGATTTTCAACATGTTCGCAATCGTTTCCATCGCCGGTCAACAATTTAAAGTTGAGGAAGGTCAACAGATCTTCGTCCACCGGCTGGCAGCTCAGGAAGGAGATTCGGTCTCCTTCGACACCGTGCATCTTATTGATCGCGGTGGTGATGTATCTATCGGCACCCCCAATTTGGCCGGCGCCAAGATCACAGCCAGCGTGCTCAGCCACATTAAAGGCGACAAAGTCATCGTCTTTCACAAAAAACGCCGCAAAGGCTACCGTAAGAAAAACGGTCACCGCCAGTCGTTCACCAAAATTAAAATCGAAGGTATCGCCGGGTAAGTTCAACCTGTCATCGGGCAACATGCAAACAACGATTTCGTATGATGCTGCAGCCCAAGCTTCGCTCACTCATCATTCAAAAATCAAAACTCAAATCTGAGTTATGGCACACAAAAAAGGTGTAGGTTCAACCGATAACGGCCGGGATAGTAAAAGTAAACGACTCGGCGTAAAACTCTATGGCGGACAAACAGCGTACGCCGGCAATATCATCGTTCGTCAGCGCGGCACCCGGTACCATCCGGGCGAAAACGTATATATGGGACGCGACCATACCCTGCATGCTTATGTGGACGGTATCGTTCTGTTCAAGCGCACGTTCAACGATCGGAATGTGGTACACATCGTCCCCTTCGCTGAAGTAGCAGAAACAGTTGCACCGGCAGCACCTGTCAAAGCAACCAAAAAAGCCGCTACGCCTCCCGCAGCAGAAAAACCGGCAGCCAAAACGGCTACCAAGCCGGTAGCGGAAGAAACAGTTGCCGCCGCTCCGGAAGCAGTAGCTGCCGAGCCGGTCGCTCCTGTAGTTGAAGAAGCTGCTGCTCCTGTAGTAGCTGAAATGATATCCGAAGCAATTGGTGAGACCGAGGACGATGACGCCCCGGTTGCTGCCGACGATAAGAAAAAAGCTGCGGCTAAAAAAGAGCCAAAGCTGAACGATCTGAAGATCATTGAAGGTGTTGGCCCGAAAATCGAGCAGCTGCTGAAAGAAGGTGGAATTAACACCTGGGAAGACTTGGCGAACGCTTCCATGGATCAACTCAAGGAAATCCTTGACGCTGCCGGACCGCGCTACCAAATCCACGACCCAAGCACGTGGCCTGCACAGGCCAGATTCGCTGCTGCCGGCCAATGGGAAGACCTGAAAGATTATCAGGACATGCTCATTGGTGGTCGCGATGTGACAGAATAAAAAATTTAAGGGCGTCCGGTTTTGCCGGTACGCCCTTTTGTTTTAAACTTGCCCTATTATTCGTCTGACACAAGAAGTTTTTGTTTTCATAGCTTAATTTTTTAGTTGTTGCCCCGGCTGTAATGAGTCGGGGTTTTTTTATGCCATGTACCAGACCCTACTTCTCGTATTTCTCGGTGGCGGCGCAGGCAGCGTCTGTCGCTACGCCATCTGGCTGGCCATGCGTCCTTGGCTGGATAAGTTTCCTTGGGCAACCTTCGCCGCCAATGCCCTGGCCTGCCTGCTGCTCGGCGCACTGCTTGGCTGGCAAGCACAGGGCCTGCTATCCGATCAGCGCCGATTATTGCTGGTTACGGGCTTTTGCGGCGGCTTCAGCACCTACTCTACTTTTACAGCCGAAACCTGGGAGCTGTGGCAAAGCGGACACATCAGCGCCGTACTAATCAATGTAATACTTCAGCTGGCCGTGTGCCTCGTATGCTTGTTGCTGGGCCTTCGAATTACTGCTTGACGGCATCCTTCGGTTTTGCAGCATCCGTTTTGCGCCACTTGATGGTGCAGCCGATGGCCTTGGTCTCCGTAGTGGCAATATCCTTGCCTGTACGAAGGGCGTCAATGGCGTTTTCCAAATATTTTTCTTTTACGGCGCCGGCATCCTCATGGTTGTCGTCCATAGCGCCAATGTACCGCACCTTGCGGTTTTTATCCAACAGGTAAATATGTGGTGTACGGGTAGCGCCGTAGGCCTTGGCGATTTCCTGCGTCTCGTCGTAGAGATAAACGAAGGGGAATTTCTTTTCCTTGGCCCGTTTTTTCATGTTGTCAAAACTGTCTGCGGGCTGTACGTCTTTGTCGTTAGGGTTAATTGCCACAACCGGATAGCCCAGTTTCGCGTACTTTTTGTGCAGGGCAATGATCCGATCTTCGTAAGCGATTGCGTACGGGCAATGGTTACAGGTGAAGATGACAATATAGCCCTCGGCTTTTTTGATACCGGCCAGCGACACATTTTTGCCCTTTACACTTTTCAGGTTGAAGTCGCGCGCGATGTCGCCGACGTGGTAGCCGTTGTGAACGGGTGCAGTGGTGAACGACCAGGCCACTACTGCGGCCACGAAGGTCAGGAGAGAAAGTGCTTTTTTCATGTAATGTGCTGATTTTGTGTAATATGGTGAGATTTTTTCAATTTTTCAAAGCTTCTTGCACAGCCGCTTCCAATTCTTCGAAGTGGAGTTGTTTTTCAAAAAAACGTTCGAAACTTCGGTTTTTACGCACAATGAGTGTGGCTGGTATGGCACCTGACCACTCAGTGCTTACGAGGTCAATCCAGTCGTTGGGCGTTGTTTCGTCCATAAAAACCACTTGACATTCCAGTTTCTGGCGCTCTACGAAGGGCTTGACCCGTTTGTCCACATCGCGGCGGAAGTCGGTGCTGATGAGAATTACCCGTACGCCCTTGTCCGCATACTCGCGGTTTATTTTTTCAAAATCAGGCAACTCGGCTACGCAGGGTGCGCACCAGGTAGCCCAAAAATTGAGTACATAGACCGTGTCAGAATCGCTGCTTTTCCAGGCTGTTACCTGGTCGGACTTGATGTAAGGGATGTCCTGAGCTGCCAGTGGCAGGCCCAACACCATCAAAAAAATGGAAAGTAGTGCTGTTTTCATAATCGCCGCTAATAACGCCCCTTTGGCAAAAGTGTTGGCCGGGAATAGACGGAAATTTGGCGATTCCATCACTTACTCCGCATCCGCACGATCGGGCATATCATTTCCTCCAGACTGATTCCTCCGTGCTGGAAGGTGTTTTTGTAGTAGTTGTGGAAGTGGTTATAGTTGTTGGGGTAGAGGAAAAAATAATCCTCTTTGGCGAAGATGAACGTGCTGCTTATATTAGGGCGCGGGAGACCGGCCTGCTTGGGATCTTTCACTACCAGAACATCTTTGGGATCGTACTGGAGGTTGCGGCCTACTTTATAGCGCAGGTTAGACGTTGTTTCGCGGTCACCAACAACGCGGGAGGGCGACTGCACCCGAATAGTGCCGTGGTCGGTGGTGACAAAGAGTTGCACCTCGCGGCCTTCGAGACGCTGAAGTGCCGTCCAAAGCGGACTGTGCAGAAACCAGGAGCGAGTGAGTGAGCGGTAAGCACGCTCGTCTCCCGCAAGCTCCTTGAGTACCTCCATTTCCGTACGTGCATGCGAGAGCATGTCAATAAAATTATAGACAATGACTGTAAGGTCGTTGTTGAGATAATGCAGGATATTGTCGTTTAAGTCTTTACCGTGGCCTACGTTGGTAACCTTGGTGTAATCCCACTTAATGCCTTTGCGAAAGACGCGTTCGATTTGTTTGCCAAGGAAAAAATCCTCTGCCATATTTTTGCCGCCTTCGTCAATGTCATTTTTCCACTTGTCCGGGAAGGCTGTTTCGATATCGGCAGGCATCATACCGGCAAAGATGGCGTTGCGGCTGTACTGTGTGGCGGTGGGCAGAATACTGAAAAAATAACTCTCGTTTTCGGTACGGAACTGCTCGTTCAGAAACGGCTCAATAACCTTCCACTGATCGTAGCGGAGGTTGTCGAGCAAGACGACTATTGTGGGGACACCTTTACCTATGTGCGGGAAAATGTGTTTGCGCATCAGGGAATGCGACATAATCGGACCAACTTCTTTATTCTTGTCCACCCAATCGAAGTAGTTTTTCACCACGTATTTGCTGAACTCGATATTGGCCTGTTGCTTTTGCTGCGAGAGAATATCACCCACTTCGGCCTGGTTGGCATCAAGCTTCAACTCCCAGCCGACGATGCGTCGGTAGGCATCAACCCACTCTTCGTGGTTAAGGCCCCCGGTGATTTGTAAATACATCTGACGGTAATCCAATTGGTAATCCGCCGCAGTTTTTTCCCGAATGAGGCGCTTGTTATCAATAATCTTTTTGAGCGTCAGCAGGATTTGATTCGGGTTTACCGGTTTTATAAGGTAGTCTGATATCTGCGAGCCAAGCGCTTCTTCCATGACATGCTCCGCTTCGTTCTTGGTGATCATGACCACCGGAACATGTGGGTTGATCTCCTTGATTTTAGGCAGAGCTTCAAGGCCCGTCAGGCCGGGCATAGACTCGTCAAGAAATATTACGTCAATGTCATTACCCTCTTCAAGGTAAATTTCTACGGCGTCATGTCCGTTTGTGGCGGTCACCACGTCGTATCCTTTCGCCTGAAGAAACAATAGATGGGGCTTGAGCATGTCAATCTCATCGTCGGCCCAAAGAATTTTGATTTTGTCCATTATGGAATTTTAACCCTTACCTGTTTGGGTTAGGGTATGTGTAGAACGTGAAGGAATGATGCGAAGGTAATGTAGTCTGATGGGTTTACGAAACGAGACGAGGGCTTGATGTACTGGGGGCTTAATGTTTGTCGGAAGGCAATAATCAAAAGCCAACAGTGCGAAGCATACCTTTGCAAACAAGAAATGGATACCATGCACAACAAACTAAAAATCTTTAACGACCCGGTTTACGGTTTCGTGTCTATACCGCACGGGTTGTTGCTTGAACTGGTTGATCACCCGTACTTTCAACGCTTGCGGCGCATCCGGCAGGTGGGGCTTGCACACTACGTTTATCCGGGCGCTTTACACACGCGCTTTCACCACGCATTAGGGGCATTGCATCTGATGCAGCAGGCGGTGGAAGTTCTTCGCAGCAAGGGCGTGGAAATAACGCCGTCGGAAGCTGAAGCCGTCAACGCGGCTATTTTACTGCACGATATTGGTCATGGCCCGTACTCACACGCGTTGGAGCACACGATCGTGGACTTGCGCCACGAACAATTATCGCTTCAGTTCATGGAGGAACTTAACCGGCAGTTTGATGGTCGGCTGGAACTGGCGATCCAGATTTTTTCGAACAGGTACCCCAAACAGTTTTTGCACCAACTTGTGTCCGGTCAACTGGATATGGATCGGATGGACTACCTCAACCGCGACAGTTTTTTTACCGGTGTGTCTGAGGGCGTAATCGGTTATGACCGGATCATCAAGATGCTGGATGTACATCAGGGTGAACTGGTGGTAGAGGAGAAAGGAATTTATAGCATCGAAAAATTCCTGATTGCCCGCCGGCTGATGTATTGGCAGGTTTACTTGCACAAGACCAACGTAGCGGCCGAACAAATGGTGGTTCATCTGCTTCGTCGTGCGCGTGAACTGGCGATATCAGGTGTTTCACTGGAAGTGTCGAGACACTTACACTGGTTTTTGTATCGGAATACCGGCGAGCAGCCGCCTGTGTCAGCTTTGCTTGAGCATTTCGCCCGCCTGGATGATGTAGACATTGCTGCAGCCATCAAGGCTTGGCGGGACTCTGACGATGCTGCCCTATCGCTTCTCGCGAACGGCTTGCTGGATCGAAAGTTATTCCGGCTGGAGTGGCGCACCGTCCCAGTAGAACCGGATTACGTTGCCCATATCCGCGCAATAGCCTTTCAAACCTTTGGGCCGAATATACCCTTGGAACACTTGGTTTTCACTGGAAAGGAAAGCAACCAGGCCTACGACGCCTCGGAAGAAAAAATAAACATCCTTTTTAAAGATGGCCGCGTCATGCCCATTGACGAATGTTCTGATGTTCCCCTGTACACACAGGTAGTAACCAAGTACTTCATTTGCTACCCAAAGGCCATTCAACCTTGATAAATTTTCATTTTTTTTTGAAAATTAAAAAAAATGTAGACTTCATCCAAATAATATAAAACAATGATTTTCAATTATATATCAATTATATAGGTGTCAAAACATTCAAATTTGATAATTATTGACATTTAAATGTTTAACAGCATGATTGCAGAAGTTAAACAAAGGCATATCTTTGACCCATCAAAAAAACACTAAAGGAGATTGCCATGACAAGCATTGAGTTCAATAGCAAATTGAGTGGTCTTGCCACCTTGTTGCACTCCTTCGCATATAATCTGACAAAAAATTCGGAGGACGCGAAGGACTTGTATCAGGAAACGGCATTTCGTGCATTATCTAATCGTGATAAATTCCAGCCAGGTACGAACTTCAAGGCTTGGATGTTTACGATTATGAAGAACATCTTCATCAACAATTACCGAAAAAAAGTAAAAGCTAACACAATTCTTGATACCACCGACAACCAGTACTACCTGAATTCCGGCAATCATGCCACAGGAAATGCCGCTGAAGGTGAGATTCTGTTAAAAGAGTTGAATACAATGGTTGCAGCTTTAGATGACAGCATCCGAGTTCCCTTCTTGATGCACTTCGAAGGCTTTAAGTACCAAGAGATTGCTGATGAATTGGCCTTGCCACTTGGTACCGTTAAGAGCAGAATATTTTTTGCCCGAAAAGAACTGAAAGAAAAAATCATGTCCAACTACGGGTTCCATCCAAATTGATCTATTAAGTAACACACGTTTTCAATTTTTTCAGGGCTGCTCCAAAAGAGCAGCCTTTTTTATTTTGGGCAACCGGGCTGAATTACGGACCGTTAATCCAATTCAATTTATTAGAAAACGTACCACCATTCTGTGTATAGCCAAGGATCAGATTGCTCCTGCTATTTTCTCAAACATGGTTTACCTGGTACAGATACAATGAGCTGAATGTAGCCTTGAAAATTACGGAGAGGCTTGAATGGTACAGGGGCAATAAAAACAAGCCGCCCCGCTCCGAAATATCGGAACGAGGCGGCCTTGTGTCTATCTAAGCGAACGTATGCTCGCTTTTACTTCGTCTGAATCATCTTCTTGACAGCGCTGTCGGTAGCGGTTTCAAGTTTGTAGTACAGAACGCCCGTCGTATTTACCAGAGCACGCTCGATTCCAAAGGCATTGTAGCCTTTGCTGAACGCACCTTTCTGCACGAAGAGTGTACGACCTGTTTCGTCGAAGATCGTCAAGGTAGCTTCTGCTGCTTCTGGCAGGTAGAAACCAACTTGCGTCTTGTTCATCCACGGGTTCGGTTGGTTCTGATACAATTCGAAACCAAGACCAGCAACCGTCGAACCATTTTCACCATTAAAGCGCAGAGCGATAGATTGGCGTTCACGGTTCAGGCTGTATGCTTCAGCCTTCGTGATCTGGCTCGATACCGCCAACATCTGGCTCAAGGTACCGGCTGCTTTAGCACGGAAGGTTACGGCAAACTCGCCATTAGCACGGTCGTTGTCAAACGATGTCGTCAAGCTGTGCTCGCTATTGAAGACACCAAAGTTGATCATGGACATCTCGGAAGCGCCCGGTACCACATCTACTACTTCCATGTTCGGGAAGTGCAGGGTGAACTGGTAGCCAATAGCGCGCTCAGCAGCGCGGAAGTTCACAGTGAAGGTTTCACCAGCTTTAACCGTGCGGTCTTGCAGGTCAAAGAGGAGCGTACCTTCTGTACGGTCGCTGCTGTTCACCAGACTGCTCGTTACTGCGTTACCATTCACATCACCAACTTTCACCGAAGTGAAGTCTTCCGTCAGCATGCTGGATTGCATGTTGGCAATCTGCTTCGTTTCCGGGAAGATTGTCTGGAACGGATTGAGCTGATTCGGGAAATTGAAGTCAGCATCTACGAAGCGCCAAGACGTATTGTTCGGCAGTTCGGTGTAGATACCGAGGATCAACTTACGCAGTTCAACGATGTCGAACGTCGTGATCGAGCGGCTGTTGTTAGCATCAGCAGCGATCATTTTGAACGGCGTGTTGAGCGGTTCGATACCCAGGATGTGCTTGTTGATGAGCACCAAGTCGAACGTAGATACGCCGTTGAGCGGATCATTGTCTTTAATCGGTGTCACCGTGTAGTCACCAGCGAACGGAACGCCTCCGAAGAGGAACTTACCGTCAACATCCGTAGGCACGAGCATATTGACCGAAGGATTGCTTGGGCTGGAACCATCCAGTTCAACATTAGCATCTTCAAGTCCATTACCCGATTCCGTTTTCAGCGCACCAGCAACTGTACCGGACGTAGTCGAGCAGTTGTTGGAGTTATCCTGAACATCTACAAACGTCAAGCAGTAGTCAGCATTACCAGCCAAATCAATGGACCACAGTTCTACATTCTGCTTGCCAAGTTCAAGGCAAGTGAACGTTACAATTTTTTGTGGTGTATTGTCCGGATTGCGCGGGAAGCCCGTGCCCTGACCAGCTTTACGGATTGCCGTGACCAACTTGTTCGTCGGCGTGCAGTTGTCCTCTGTGTATTGCAGGAAGTCTGTATCCCACAGCGACACCATCTTCGTCGGCATGATGTTTACGCTCAAACCATTGAGGCAAACAACAGTCGGCTTCTTGCAGTCCTTCACGATAAAGGTGTATTCACACACTTGCTCGTTTCCGCAACCATCATCAACGATCCACTTGATCTTGTGCGTGCCGTAAGGCAGTTCCGGGATCGTATAGGTCGTCAGTTGCTGTTGCGTATTCCAGCGTACAGATGCCGTCTTGGTAGCACCACTGGTCGTCGTTTGCAGCGCGAAGCCATACTTTTGGTTGGCAGGTACCGGGCGGAAGTCAAACTGGCTCGGCGTACCACCCGAGAAGTTCGGGTTGAGTGCATTGCCAACATTGACATTGTTGAAGCCCGGCAGGGTCGTGCTGTTAATTACGGTCTCCATATCGCCGTCGCCATTCAGATCAAGGAACAGCAAGTAGCGGATATTAACATCTGCACCAGAGCACAGGTCAGTAGCATTGATCGTCAGATCGGTTGGAGCCTCGCACAAGTCGTGGCTACCGGTCGTGTTATCCCACCAGTACATTGCATTCCACAGATCAGCGCTGTTCGGCGTGATGTCACAAACATCAAGCGGGCTAACCGGGCAGTTGTCAATGATAGGTTTCTGTGTGTCAATGATCTTGATCGTCTGTTTGTACGTATAGCAATTTGCATTTGCACTCCAGAACGTCGAGTAGTTCGTCGGCGTCTGGCCTGGCAAAATAGCAATTACCGTCGGTGCCCAAGGTGCCGGTGTTCCAGCTGCCGAAACGATCGGACCTGGCAGGTTTGCCGGGCTTTGCGAGTTCGGGTTCGGATTCGGGTTCGGCACGTTGATGCAGCCCGCATTCGGGTTGTATGTGCACCAGTTAATGATGCTCCAGGTACGTTCGATCATGTAACATGCATCCGGAACAACCGTCAAGGTATCATCCTTATGCGATACACCCAGCAGTTCGCAATCTTCACCGAAGAAGGTCGGTTCACCGTAGTTGCCGGTGCCGTCGCATACGGTTACAATCACGTCGTTCGGGAAGCGTACGAAGTAATCCTGTTCGTAGGTCACAATTACACGCTGTGTGCAACTTGCGGAGTTACCACCGCAGTCGAAAGCACGGAATGTGCGGGTAATCGTACCGCGGTTGCACACCGTGTCAAAGAGGGAGATATTTCTCGTCTCTGTGATGGTATCCATGCAGCAGTTGTCCAAACCGGTAGCAAAACCATAAGCCCAGAGTGTGGGATCAAAGCTTTCGCAGGTAACCGAGGCTTGAGCAGGCGCATTGCAGAGCGGCTTGATTTTGTCTTCGACATAAACCTGCACCATGCAATCGTTGTAGTGACCATCGTATTCATCCTCGCCAATCGAACCGTTCGGTACAGGAATATCGTACACGCGGAAGACTATCAGAATCGTGTCGTTGATGTCGCTGCAGCAGAACTTAACTTGATCCAGGAAGAACTCGTTGCTCTGGCAGTCATTGGTATTCATACGACGTGCCTTGAAGTGTACGCTTTCGCAAACATCATAGGAACCGTCATCGAACGTGTAAGCATTCACGAATGCCATTCCATCAGCACCAAGAGCAACTTGCGTAAACTCGTCGCAAACAGCAACCGGCGGGATCAGGTCTTCTACGAACAACTTGAAGGTACACTTGGAGATGTTACCACAAGCATCAATAGCCGTGTAGGTTACATCGTATTCACCGCGTGGCAAGCACTGGGTGAAACCAAAGCTACCCAAGGTATCCGGTACCCAGTAGTTGTTGCCGGGGAAGTCACCCAAGAAACCGGTGCCTTCATGGATCACCAGGTTGCCCGTGGCGAAGTCCGTACCGATTACACGATATTCAAGGCTGGTTACATACGAGCAACCTTCCGTGATGACCACACTCGGCAGCGGTGCAGTTGCACAGCAATTGAACGGATCAGTGCTGACCGTTACGTCAACCGGACAATCAAATGTTGGACCTTCCGTGTCAATCACTTTGATCACCTGCTGGTGTTCACGTGGGTTGGTCGAACTGATCGGTAAGCACATGTTACGTACTTTCCAGGTGCGTACGATTTCGTAGCTGCCCGGGCAGATTTCGTAACGATCATCCGTTTTGCTGATCGAAGCCATGCAAAGACCACCTGTTCCAATCGGCGAACCGTTGATGGACGGCGAGCCGGTTACGGAAGGATCTGTGCTGTTAACCGTAGCGCAATTGAGCGTTACATCAGCCGGGAAGATCACAGTAGCCAGATTGAATGCAGCAATCGTGATGCGTTGTGTGCAGGAAGACTGGTTGCCAGAGGCATCCGTCACCAGCCACAGGCGCACGATTTCAGCACGCGGATCCGAGCAGGAACCGAAGTCCGTGAAATCATCCGTTACAACCGAAGTCGTCGAGCTGCAATCCGAAATCAGCAACTGGCCCGTGAAGGACGGTGCGATCGGATCACTGCATGCGATCGTGATGTTCGTCGGGCAGGTAAGTTTCGGAGCTTCTTTGTCCTCTACTTTGATTTTGCCCCAGCAAACATTACCACTCTGGGAGTGAACGAGCGTGTAGTTCAGCAATTTGCCGATGTGGGTGTTGTCCACACGGTTAGCCGGGTTGTACGTATTCGTACCTGCCGGGTAAGTGATCACAACACTGTAGTCATCGTCGCACAGGTAAGAACCTTCCAGCACGTTGTCCGGAGTAACTACAAACACGCAGTTACCACCATCATTGGAGATCGAAACATTGACCAGGTCGTTGCACACGATTGTCGTCGGCGTGCTTACAACTTGTACAATCTTTGTGATCTTCTGCTGGCAGCCCGGGTTAGCCAGAGACTGATCAACAGTACCACCGACGAGTACGCCATTGATGACCAAGTTCGTGGTAATACCAGCGGCACTTGCATCAAATGTTGCCATCACCGTGTGGAAGCCAACACCAAGTTGAGCGGCATTGAAGGTCGCATTAACGTTTCCGTTAATCGTGATGCTACCATTCACAACATTGCCCTGAGCATTATACTGCTCGCCAACTTGAATAGCAAACGGCGGAGTGTTCAAGCAGAACGGACCATCCAGATTCAGGAAGAACGGTGTCGGGTAGAAGGCTTTGTTGCTGATCGTAGCCGTTTGATTCAGGTTATTCTGGATCGTAACGGTGTAACCAACAGCATCAACGTGTACGCCGCGGAGGGTGTAGAACACCATCTCGTTCGCTTCGTCAATCTGACCATTGCCGTCGTTGTCAATACCATCGGCGGTGCCCATGGTGAACACTGTACCTACAGGCAGCGGCGTCGGAGCAGCAGGCGGTGCCGGGCTGTTTGCCAGGAACAAACCTGTGCTGGAAACAACCGTCCACGTTTGCATAGCAAGCGATTTCACCGTGATACGATCAATGAATTGACCGTTATCAAGCGTCGTAGCATTGCCTATGCCGTTAGGACCTGCGCAGATCGTCTGTACCGTGTATTGCGGTACGCAAGGACCAATGCCTTCCAGAACCGTTACGATAGCCGTGCAAGTAGCACTGTTACCGCACTGGTCGGTGACCGTCAACGTGACCGTATTTGCACCAAGGTTGGCGCAAGTAAACGTGCTCGGCGAAACAGACAGCGTCAGGTTAGCCTGAGCGGAGCAGTTGTCGAACGAACCGTTGTTGATCTGAGCAGCCGTGATCGAAATCGTGCCGGCTTTGTCAAGCGTAACCGTAGCGTTTTGACAGATAGCCGTCGGCGCTTTGGTATCGCGAACCGTAACGATTTGCGTGTGTACCAGCTGATTACCAGCCTGGTCCGTTACGCGCCACGTACGGGTGAGTGTATAGTTAAACGCGCAGTTGCCATTCGTGCGAACCTCGGTGAAGGTAATCACCAAGAGGTTGGACGGTGTGCAATTGTCGTTCACATCATTATTCGTCAGTACAAACGGAGCCGGTACGGCATCGCATTCAACCGTTACGTCAGCAGGCATCACGATGTCGGCGTCGAATTCCGGTTTTTCCGTATCCATTACCATCACCTGGAAGGAACAGATTGCCGTGTTACCCATAGCGTCCGTAGCGAGGAAGGTTACCGTGTAGGTACCAACCGGTACTACCGAACCAGCCGTTGGGCCAGCGGTTTGTACCACTGTCGGGATGCTGCAGTTGTCAACAGCAACCGGTGCAGGCCAGTTAATCTTAGCCGAGCACTGATCCGGGTCGTTGCCGAACACCAGCGGACCAACCGGGCAGTTCAGGAACACAGGAGCCTGCGTATCCAGAACAGTTACCGTTTGCTGGCAAGTGCCTGCATTACCACACTGGTCAACCACGCGGTACGTGCGGGTGTACACATTACCAACAGCAGTTTCGCTGAGCAGACCGAACGAATTCACATTCAGACCACAGTTGTCGGAAGCCGAACCACCAGCGGAGGTGAACTCCGTCAGGTTAGCATACGGGGGCTGTTCAGCCGGCGAGCACTGCGCTTGCAGCGGAGCCGGGCAAGACATCACCGGAGCGGTGTCGTCGCTAACCGTAATGATTTGTTGACGCGAAGTTGCATTGCCGCAGTCGTCTTGTACCGACCAGGTACGAACGAGCGTAAAGCGGTTCAGGCAGTTGCCCGGCTGAACGATTTCGCTGAAGTCCGTGATAACCGGTACACCGCAGTTGTCCGTAGCCGTTTGAGCCGGAGCAGCCGGAACATCAGAAGCGCAGGAAACCGTTTCATTAACCGGAGCAGGATTGTCCCAAACCGGTGCTTGCGTATCGTTTACATTGATCGTCTGAACGAACACCGCCGTGTTACCAGCGAAGTCAGTAGCCAACCATGTACGTGTAAGTGTGTATTGGTTGATGCAATTGCCCAACAGGATAGACTCGGAGTAGTCCATGTCCACCGTGCCTTGGCAGTTGTCGGTAACCGTTACAGCAGCAACAGCCGGAATCAGGCTGGAGCACTCAATGTTCACCGTAGCTACAGGCAGGTTGCCCAATACTGGAGCTTGTGTGTCCAGAATCGAAACAACTTGAACGTGCTGGATCGAATTACCGCACAGGTCGTAAGCCGTCCAGGTGCGCGTCAACGTAGCGCCGTCGTTCGGACCTGCGCCCGGCAACAGTGTTTCGCTGAAGTCAATCACAACAGTACCGCCGCAGTTGTCGGTAGCCGTCAGCGTAGCCGGTAGCACTTCTTCGCCGCACTGAACTGTTACATTAGCAGGAAGTGCGCTCGTCCACGTCGGAGCCACATTGTCGTTCACATTGATCGTCTGTACGAACTGGGTGCTGTTACCAGCAAAGTCCGTAGCCGTCCAAGTGCGCACCAGAGTGAAGCGCTGAACACAGTCACCAGGCAGGATCGTCTCATTGAAATCGAAATCAACCGTACCCTGGCAATTGTCGCTGTAGGTTACACCAGCAATAGCCGGTACATCCGCAGAACAAGTGACATTCACCGTAGCAGCAGGCAGGTTGCCCAGCACCGGTGCTTGAGTGTCGCTGATCGTTATGATTTGAACATGCTGGATCGAATTGCCACAAACGTCGTATGCAATCCAAGTGCGGGTCAAAACAGCCGCGTCATTCGGACCTGCGCCCGGCAACAACGTTTCGTTCATCTCAATCACCACTTGGCCGGCACAGTTGTCGGAAGCAGTCAGCGTAGCCGGCAGTACGTCTTCACCGCACTGAACCGTTACGTTGGCAGGTAGTGCGCTCGTCCATGTCGGAGCCACATTATCGTTCACATTGATCGTTTGAACGAACTGAGTGCTGTTGCCAGCAAAGTCAGTAGCTGTCCAAGTGCGAACCAGCGTGAAGCGGTGTGCACAATCGCCCGGGAGGATCGTTTCGTTGAAATCGAAGTTAACCGTGCCTTGGCAGTTGTCGCTGTAAGTCACCGGAGCAATAGCCGGTACATCTTCGGCGCAAACCACATTCACCACTGCTGGTGGCAGGTTAGCCAGAACCGGGTCTTGCGTGTCGTTGATCGTGATCACTTGCGTGTGTTGGATCGAATTGCCGCAAACATCGGAAGCAGTCCAA
>JBGSKO010000222.1:0-46475 GCA_041741155.1 Saprospiraceae bacterium
GTTCACTTTGCGCCGGATTTTTAATCCAAATTCAATCTGAAAAAAGTGTTCAGTTTGCGCCGGAAAAATGATCGCTTTTGACCCCGAGTTTACTGTTCACTTTCACCGGCTATGGCTGTCCACTTTGCGCCGGATTATGCATCATCCACGAAAAAATGACGACGACCATACCCAACCTGCGGGTGCCGATCTTAATGGAAATGGGGTAGGGGAGAACTGGTTGGAGGCGCATTGAGGTTGACACCAGAATGTTCCTATCAAAGAAAATTTTATCGCTCATTGGCCTCTTCGCGGTTGAATTTAAAACCTCGTGTATCAAGCCGAACAGCGTTGAACTCCTTTTTGAGCACTTTAATATATGGATGCTTGGGGTGTACCCCAAAAAGGCGAATGATGTGCATCCGCTCCAATTCACACAACGGATTCAGTGCATGCTGGTCTAATATCTAGACCGTGATAGTCATACGTTCATCAATTTTGGCGTCAACCATTAGCTGCAATATGCGGGGCGGTCACAGAGCCCCTTCTACTACTACGATTTCCGATTCCGTCAGGCCATATATATTGTACACCAAACGGTCAATTTCCGCATCGGTTTTTTGGATGTCGGCTTGCAATATATGCACTGCCGCCTGCTCTTGTGTGAAGTATTCCATCCATTCGGCCTCCTCGCGCAAGCCCCACGCGATTTTTTGCCGCTTGATCTCCTTCAAAAAATCCGAGTATGTGCCTGCATGCCACGCGCTGATCTTTTTGGTCAGTTGCAGTGTCGGATACTTGCTCTGGAGGAGTTTGGGAAGTCGGGTGGAAAGAATGTGTTCTTGTTTTTTTAAGTGAAGCATTTTGTCAACTTTTTCAATCAATGGCTTTTGTTCGCTTTTAGATGCAATAATGATTGGCAAGTTCTTGAACTCCCCAACTTTTATTTTTGGGAAAAGCTCATCAAACTCATTGCTGCTAAATTTGAAATAAACCGCTCCAAGTTTTGAAGAGAGAAATGATAATGCGAATTTTAGATTAATTTCTTCTGATACCGGTAAAGCGATAAAAACACTTTGGTCAATTATCATATCTTCTTCAATAATAGTGCAAACTAGTCGCTCCCCTAAAACCTGTCTGAAAATTATTCTTTCACCTTCAAAAAACTTCTTCTCTCTTGGTGCTGCAAGCCATGGGCCGTAACTGATGTAAGATTCTCCATCCCACTGATAAAAGTAGCGTTCAACATGCTTTCCTCTAATTTCAGGAACAAACGTTTCATTTTTTTTGAAATTTACATGGTATGCCTTTGACTCGATTATCTCTTTTGACTGTCCACGGTAACTATCGTACGGATTAACCCCCCTGGTGACCTCAAAGAAGTTGTAAAGTGGCTGGCTTACTGCTTTAATCTTGTTCAAAATAGATTGAATAGCCTCATTTGCTTCTACCTAAAAAACAGTATTGTCATTTGAATAGAATGTCTGCTGTTCGATGAGGTGTTTGATTCGTATTTCAGTCCCAGAAATTTCACCAATTTCAATCTGATTGTTTTTTTGATATTGATCTGCCTTTATACAAACAAAAATCAAAGAGTCAACTGAAGCATCTTGAAATACTTTAGGAAGATTAGGTATAATTGTTTTAAAATCTACTTCGTCCAATAACAGCTTCCTCAAATTGGACATTTGCATGTTTTTTAGCCATGAATTTGGAGTAATAAAACTTAAAAAACCTTCTTTTCTAACCAATTCTACACCTTTTTCAATGAAGAGGATGTACAGATCGACCTGATATTGAGCACTTTGAAATTTTGACTTAAAGTGAGTCATTTCCACTTCGGAGAAAATCTTGGTTGCATACGGTGGATTCCCAATCACCACATCAAATCCGCCTTTTTCGAACACTTCGGGGAAGGCGGTCTGCCAGTCAAATGCTTTATCGCCTGCGACGGCGGGGTCGCTGACAAGGGAATTCCCGACGCGCAGGTTTCGGGAGAGGGCGGTGAGTTTTCGGCCTTTTTGAGCGGTGCGGAGCCAGAGGGCGAGTTGGGCGATCTCGACGGATTCGTCGTTGATGTCCACGCCAAAAAGGTTGTTTTCCAAAATAGCATGGCCCACTTCTCGCAACATGAGGGAGTCACCGAATAGGGTGGCGCGGAGTCGGTCAAGGCGGGCATGTTCTTCGATGAGGAAGTTGAGGGCAGCATTGAGGAAGGCCCCGGAGCCACAGGCAGGGTCGAGGATCGTAATGTCCTCTAACCAGTTTTGATATTGATTGAGCCGCTCATTGAGTTCGCGGCGGCGTTTTTTAGCCTCGGCTCGATCGGCATAGTCCTCTTCGCGGAGACTGAATTCAGCCTGTTTTTGGCGGCAAAGTGCACCGACGGTGTTTTCGACGATGTAGCGGGTGATGTATTTCGGGGTGTAAAATACGCCGTCCTTTTTGCGTTTTGTTTTGGCTCGGTCGAGGGGCTTGCCTTCTATTTCGGACTGTATTTCTTCTATTTCGTTGAGCGAGTGCTCGAAAATGTGGCCGAGAATGTCCACGTCCACTTCCGAAACGAAGTCATATCGGGTAATGGACAGGGTGCCGTTGAACAGCACGGTATCGCTGATGTTGAGGTTATCCAACACCTCATCAGGGGCGAAGAGGCCTCCGTTATAACCGAAAATCTCAAATTTAGTGCCCTGATGCCCTGTGTTGAGGTATCCGAAGAACTTTTTGAAACGGGAATAGAGACTGAACGCTTCATCGTACTTGTCGCGCAATTCCTGCCATTGGGTCAGAATTTCGTGTATGGCGTTGGGCGGCAGCAGGCCCCGGTCTTCAGCAAAAAAAATGAACAGCAGGCGGTCAAGCAGTTTTTGGCTTTTTTGAAACAGCAGGAGTTTGTCGTGCTGTGGGTTTCGTTGGCAGAGATCGGCGAAGAGTTCTTTTTTGAATTTGGAATAATCGGCATAGAGTTTTCGGGTGATATTCTCTTCTTCGACAACGGAGCGGCTTTTAATATCTGCGGGCAGCCCGGTGAGTAGGTTGTTTTTTTCGAGGCAAAGCCAGAGCAGGGAGAATCGTTCAAAATCGAGACGAAAAAGGTCGAATTCCTCAAAATCGGTAGCATCGTCCAAGTAAAAGCGCAAGCGCTCAAAGTTGGCGGTGACGACATACCGGCAGCCGCGTTGGTTGTTTTTGTAGCCAAAGGCTTGATCCTCGATTTTTTTGAAATCGGTGGTACTAGTGCCTTTGAGTTCGATGACGGCGATGACCGCCCCGTCGGGGGTAAGGATGGCACCGTCGGCTTTTTTGGCATCGGTCTGGTTTTTGCGCTCGAAAACCAGATTGAAATTAGAATCTGGCTTCAAGGTATAGCCAAGCACATGCACAAACAAATCCTGTAGAAACAGTCTCTGATACTCCTCTTCTTTCGAGTTGCGGATATTTTCTTGTCGGGCCGGCTCCTGAAATTTTTGGCGGAAAACATGAAAAGCGCCTTCGAGTGTGCGGTGGTCGAGATCGGCGAGGTGTTTTTTAAGGACGGAGGTCTGAAAAAGGGACATATCGATTTGGACTTGCGGAAAAACGAAGGTGAAAATAGAAAAAGCTCCCGCATAGGTGGGGCAGGAAAAATAAAAGGACGGTATTTGGCGTGTTTCCTACGCCCAGAGTTCCCCTTCTGGGCTTAATTTCATGTGACGACTATATGCCGGCCCCCATCAGGATAGCCACTAAGCATTTAATTTTCAGGCAATTGCTTATGTGACGGTCATGTGATCGCCACAGCCTTCTCGAGTGTGTCCTTTATTTGACGAAATCAATCCAATCATCAGATTTTTGTCTCTAATACGCAGATTTTTAAGCACTTTTTGTTTGATGGTCATTTGATCGAGCTGCATCCACGAAAAAATGACGACGGCCATACCCAACCTTCGGGTGCCGATATTAGTGGAAATGGGGGTTGGGGAGAATTGGTTGGAGGCGCATTGAGGGGTCTCACCGCAACCGTGAATTCATCGTCGCCGACAACATCAACTGGTCGTAGCGCACGCCGAAGGGGCGGTAATAAACCAGAATTTGGTACTCGTTGCCCGTCTCGTACCAGTTGCCCTCAAAACCTTCCTCGTCTGCGGCGCCCGTTTTTTGGTTTACCACGAGGTACTGGTAGTTGTAGTAGCCCTGCTTGAGGTAAGCCTCGCAGACGTATGCCGACACGCTCTCGTCGTACCGCATTTTAAACTCGGGCTTCAGTTGCCAGTCGGTGAGTTGGCCATAGACGTACACGTCCTCGTTGTCGAGTTGCTGACTTTGTTTCAACGAAAACAGCACGGCGCCATAGTCGCACTGGTCCGGCCCCTGGTTCTGGTTGATGTTTTCGATGCTGTACCGCCCGTTGATGTCGCCATGCTGGGTATAGGTGCGGCCGGCACGGCTCTCGTCCATGTTGAGCGTGACCTCATAGTAATCCTGCAACATGCGGATATTCCGGATAAACT
Source organism: Saprospiraceae bacterium (assembly GCA_041741155.1). GTDB lineage: Bacteria > Bacteroidota > Bacteroidia > Chitinophagales > Saprospiraceae > M3007. The sequence continues at coordinate 4,470 of JBGSKO010000222.1, forward strand.
CGCCCCGGTACTGGAACGTGCGCATATCAAAGTAGCGCCACTCCTTGCCCGCCGGGAACACAATTTTGTCCTGGTAATCAAAAACCAGTTGTTCCTGCCGCACCACAAACGGCGGAATGGGGCCGAGTGCGCTGTCCCAGCGGCCATTTTGCAGGACATAGGCCTTTATCTCCCGCTCGGGGTATTGCACGCGCATTCCCTTGGTACTTATCGTGAAATCAATCTCGTGGTGGGTATCCATTTTGTCCACGCGCACGGGCCGCACGAAATCGGTGGCTACGCTCCAGCGCCCTTCCACCACGAGGAAGCGGCGCACCAGCACTAATTTTTTTTCGTAGGTATTGTCATAGACCTTGAGCAGGTAGTTGCCCGATTTGGTCCAGCGCATGTTGCTGTTTGGCAGGGGAAGGGTATAGTGAACGTACTGCTGAAGGGTATTGAAGGAATTGGTGGTCGTTAAAATCCGGTCCTCGACGAAACCGTCAATGTACTCGTTGTCGTCAAGCGCGGAGCGTTGCCAGTCGGCGTTGCAATGTTCGATGGTATAGAGGTAGTCGCGGATATCCGTGCCGAGGCGGTCGAACTGGAGCAGCAAGGTACCGTTGGACGCCCGCAGGTCCACCATAGCAAACGTGAGTGGCGCACCGCGCAAGTGTAGCTGCACAGACAGAATGTCCGGATCGTAGTTACGCTCCTCGTTGCCGGGATTTTCCGGGGATTGGGAAAAGAGCGGAAATGCCAGGAAAAGTGCGCACGAGAGGAGGAGTGTTTTGAGCAAAAAAAGATGCCTGCGCGGATTTTGCCCACCCCCGAAAGAGCGGGGCTGAGGGAGTGGGCGAACTGCCTGAATAAAACGCTGAAAAACCATATCAAACAAGTGTCCCGTCAAACGTTCACAATATCCTGCCAATTGTCCGGCATTGGCGCCTCAATGGTCATCGGTGCTCCGGTTTTGGGGTGCTTGACGATCAGTCGGCAGGCGTGTAGTTTAATGGAAAACGCTTGCCATTCCGGCCCGCCGTATCGCGTGTCGCCCACGACAGGGCAACCGATATGAGCCAACTGGGCGCGAATTTGGTGAAAACGACCGGTTTGGGGGGTGATTTCGACACGCGTGCCGGTGGCTGTTTTTTCCAAAACCCGGTATGCACATTCCGCCGGCTTGCTGTCGGCAAACTTGGTATCGGCGACTACGGCGGATTTTCCATCGGGCGACTTGGCGAGGTAGTGGCGCAGCGTCCCCGAGTCCGCCGGAAGCGTACCGACTACTTCGGCGATGTACGTTTTTTCCACCGTGCGGTTTTCAAACTGATCCATCAGGTGGGTCAGCGCCGATTTACTTTTGGCAAACAGCAGGACGCCGCTGGAGGCGCGGTCGAGCCGGTGCACTGCCCGCAAATACGGGGAACGCTGGAAAGCGCCAACGGTCTCCCGGCGCTGGTTGGCAGTGTACTCTTGCGCCCATTTTTCGGCAGATGGATGCTGTGCCATACCACTCTCGGAGGATAGTCCGGCAGGTTTGTTTATGGCGAGGAGGGTATCGTCTTCGTAGATAATTTGCATAATCGGGTGCAAAAGTAGGCAAACCTTACCCCCCCAGCGTCACATTTTTCACCTCCGTGAAAAACCGCATGGCCTCCCAGCCGCCCTCACGGCCAACGCCGGATTGCTTTACGCCGCCAAACGGCGTACGCAGGTCGCGCAAGAGCCAACAGTTTACCCAAACAATACCTGCTTGCAGTGCGGCGCTGAGGTGCTGGGTACGGCGCAGGTTATTGGTCCACAATGTGGCGCTCAGGCCGTAGGGCGAGCCATTGGCCAAGGCCAGCACTTCGTCGTCAGTGTCGAACGGTTGGATCGTGACCACCGGGCCGAAAATTTCCTCCTGGTTGGTGCGGCATGTTATCGTCAGGCCTTCGATGATCGTGGGTGCGATGTAGTATCCGCCGGACAACCGGCCCGGCAGTTGCAACGCGTGCCCCCCGCACAGGACACTTCCGCCCTCTTGTTTGGCCAGCTCGATGTACGACAGCACTTTGTCAAAATGCAGTTTGGATACCACGGCCCCCAGACGGCTGGCCGGGTCGGCGGGATTGCCTACGCGCATGGCCTGCACGCGTTCCACAAAGTCGTTTTTAAAACGCTCATAGATCGGACGCTCTACATAAATACGCGAGCCGCAAAGACAAATCTGTCCCTGGTTGTTGAACGACGAGGCCACGGTCGTTTGCAGCATCTGGTCGTAGTCGCAGTCGGCAAAAATGAGGTTGGGGTTTTTGCCGCCCAGTTCGAGGGATAGTTTTTTGAACATAGGTGCGGCGATGCGCGCGATTTCGGCGCCGGCGCGGGTGCTGCCGGTGAACGACACGGCTTTCACCAGCGGGTGCCGCACGATGGCTTCGCCGGCACTCGGGCCGAGACCGTGTACGATGTTGAGCACCCCCGGCGGCAGTCCGGCGGCGGTACAGATTTCGCCGAGCAGATAGGCCGAGTAGGGCGTCACCTCGGAGGGTTTGCCCACTACGCAGTTGCCCGCAGCGAGCGCGGGCGCTATTTTCCAGGTAAACAGGTACAACGGCAGGTTCCACGGCGAGATACCGCCTACCACACCGATCGGCTGGCGCAGGGTGTAGCTGAGCGCGCCGGGCATGGAGTGGCTTTCGGAGGCAAAATGCAGGAGCGCCGTGGCAAAAAACTTGAAATTGAGCGCCGCGCGCGGGATGTCCACAGTGCGGGCAGTCGTGATCGTCTTGCCGGAGTCGAGGCTTTCGGCTTCGGCGAGGCGATCAAGGTTGGCGAGAATGCCGTCGCTGATGCCGCGCAGAATATCATGCCGTTGCTCCAGCGGCATGGCTGCCCAGGCGGGAAATGCGGCGGTGGCTGCCTGCACGGCGGCGTCCACGTCTTCCGGGCCGGAGTCTGGGATTTGCCCGTACACTTCGCCGGTGGCAGGGGCAATATTGTCTATGTATTTCCCGCTGATCGCGGGGGTGAATTGGCCGTTGATGTAGTTTTGGATGATGCGCATGGTCGGCAAATGAATTTGTGGGGCGAAGGTAAGGGAGCTTGAGTGAGACTTGTATTCGGGAAAAATTGATAAGTCACCGGGAAGAATTGGTATCACCGCAGGGCATGTGCGCACGCACCTTTGTGTCATCAAATCATTACAATCTTGTAGACATCATTCTTGTTACTGGAGACAAAATTATCAGTAACTACCTCCATAACGTTACACAGTTCCCGATTGATTTTCCGGTTGCCCCCGTTCTGGATGAAGTGTACGCATGATGCCAAACTTGAGTCGTGGCGACTTGCTCCAAGTTGCCGCGACTCAGATTTTTTCCTTGATCAATTTGTACACAACTTTGTATTCAAATAAACTTACAGTTATGAAAATTGCCCTTTTGCTTGCTTTTGGCTTGCTTCTCGTTGCCGGCCTGTTTGCTCAAACCGATACCAAGGCTGTCTTTGCCACTAAAGCAGGCGCCATAAAGGGGTACGACCCGGTGGCGTACTTCACTCAAAAGAAGCCTGTAAAAGGGCAGCCCGATATTTCATTCGAATGGAACGGAGCCGTTTGGTACTTTGCTTCCACTGGAAATCGCACTCTTTTTCAAGAAAACCCCGAGAAATATGCGCCACAATATGGTGGCTGGTGTGCTTATGGGTGGTCACAGGGATATCCGGCTAAAATTGAACCGGAGGCCTGGAGCATTCTGGATGGCAAATTGTACTTGAACTACAGCCTTTCCGTAAAGGAAGATTGGAACCAAAAAAGAGCAGAATACATCCAATTGGCCAACAAAAACTGGGCAAACGCCCGTAAAAAATAGGTAACAGGCTCTCGTCTGGTCGTTGCCTTTCCTGCTTTTTTATTATGCAATATGAATTCAAAGAGCCTGCTGTTGGTGGGCAATTTTTGATGACCCTGGCGGCGCCATCATTCTCCAGGAATTTTTTCCGTGAACGCGAACTAAAAATGCTCGCCATTTTGTGGAATCGTGGGCACTCGCAGGTTATTACCGTTGACGAGATGGAGCACATTTTTCCCGGAAACTCTTTTTTGAGCCTCCAAGTAAGCCATTCTTTTCGTTTCGAACGCCCGGCAGATGTGGTCGTATGGCAGTTCAACCGCGAGTTCTATTGCATTGTTGACCACGACCAGGAAGTCTCCTGTGCCGGACTGCTGTTCTATGGCTGGCGTGGCATAGAGCCGATCTCGCTCGACAATACCGATATGCGAACGTTCGATCTGCTTGCACAGGTCTTTCGGGAAGAATTTGAGACACAGGACAATATTCAGGGCGAAATGCTACGGGTTTTACTCAAACGCCTGATCATAAAACTCACACGCCTGGCCAGAAACCAATATCTCAACCCCGATATCAGCGAACCGGAACTGGACACCGTACGGAAGTTCAATATGTTGGTGGAGAACAACTACAAAAAGCTGCATCAGGTGCAGGATTATGCCAAACTGATGTTTAAGTCGCCGAAAACCCTGAGCAATATTTTTACCCGGTATGGCGGAAAAAGCCCGCTTCAGGTCATAGCAGATCGGATTGTGCTGGAAGGGAAACGCCAGTTGGTTTATACAGACAAGCCCAATAGCGAAATAGCATACGATCTTGGATTCGACGAACCTGCGCATTTCAGTCGTTTTTTCAAAAAAATGACCAATTGTAGCCCTTCAGATTTCAAAAAAAGCCTCAAAGTACAATAGGCCGGCGAGCGCCTGGCAAGGCAGGCCGCTACTTCCTGACTGTTTCCGGCGGGCTACTTGCCGGCCCCTAATCTGCTTATAGCCGGCAATAATGCCTTCCCACAGATCCTTTAGCCGAGCGCAGCGCTGAAAAAAAATGTTTTTTTCGTCCTTTCGCCGATAAACGCTCGAATTGCCGGGCAAACCTTTAGAACTTGCCGGCCGTTAAACGAAAAAGACCCGGTCATGATCCTTTCTATTCAAAACGTCGTCAAGCAGTACGGCAAACACACTGCTGTGGACCATGTGAGTTTCGATGTACCAAAAGGCAGCGTATTTGGCCTCCTGGGGCCAAACGGCGCCGGAAAAACGTCGCTGATCCGCATGATCACCACCATCACAGGCCCGGACGAGGGCGTCATCCTCCTCGACGGCGAACCGCTCAACGACCGCACGCCCGAACAAATCGGCTACATGCCCGAAGAGCGCGGCCTCTACAAAAAAATGAAGGTCGGCGAACACCTGCTCTACCTCGCCCAACTCAAAGGCTTGTCGGAAACCGACGCCAAGCGGGAAATCAAACACTGGTTCGACAAGTTTGAAATCAACAACTGGTGGGACAAAAAAGTGGAGGAACTCTCCAAAGGCATGCAGCAGAAAATCCAGTTCATCACTACCGTGGTGCACAAACCCAAACTGCTCATTCTCGACGAGCCATTCAGCGGTCTCGACCCCATCAATACCACGCTCATCAAGGACGAAATCCGCCAACTCAACGCCGCCGGCATCAGCATTATCTTCAGCACGCACCGCATGGAGCAAGTCGAGGAAATGTGCGACCACATCGTGCTCATCAACCAGGGCAAAAATGTGTTGTACGGCGAGGTGAAAGCCATCAAAAACGAGTTCAAGGAAAACCTCTTCCGCATCGAAACTTCGGACACCCTGCCGGACGATTTCGACCAGCATTTTCAGGTTGCCAGCCGCCCCGACGGCGCTGTGGTGGTGCAGCTGAACGAGGAATCCAGCCGCAGCAATGAACTGCTGCGCTACCTCCTCCAGCACAATATCCACGTCTCCAAATTCGAGGAAATCCTGCCCACCTTCAACGAAATCTTCATCCGCCGCGTCGGAGAAACTCAAAACTGAGGTTAGAAGGTTGGAAGGTTGGAAGGTTTCTGATTGGAATGTTTCTCGCAACCAGAAACCCTCCAACCAGAAAACCTCCAACCTTCTAACCAGAAACCTTCCAACCTAACATGTCATGAGCAAATTAAACTTGATCATAAAACGCGAATACATCACGCGTGTCCGCAAGAAATCCTTCATCATCGGTACGCTCCTCGCACCTGTAGGCCTGCTGGTGTATTTCCTCGTTATCGTCGGCCTCACCAAATATGACGGCGGCAGCGAAGTCAAAATAGCCATCCTCGACGAGGCCGGCATAGTCGGGGTCATTCCCGACGACCGGGGCGTGCGCTACATCCCCGCGCCCGACAAGACGCTCGACCAGCTCAAAACCGAGGTGCTCAACGGCACCTACAACGGCGCGCTGCTCATCCCGGCACTAACCACGCTCAAGCAGGAAAACCTGACCGTTTTTTACTACTCCGACGACAAACTCGCCCCGGAAAAGCGGCAGTTCATTGAAAAACGTATTGCCGAAAAAGTGCGCGATTACAAAATTGACTCACTGAAGCTGGACCGCGCCAGTCTGGAATATTTAGACACCGATATCTCCATTGACCCCGAAAGTATTGCCAAGGAAGGCGAGGACGAAAGCAAATACACTATCGGCGTGGGACTGGCCATTGGCGGCATCATGGCGTTTATCATGTTTTTTATGGTGATGATGTACGGCCAGATGGTGATGCGCTCGGTCATGGAAGAAAAAACCAACCGTATTGTGGAGGTGATGATGTCCAGCGTCCGGCCGTTCCAGCTCATGCTGGGCAAAATCATCGGCGCGGGCGCGGTGGGCCTCACGCAAGTACTGGCCTGGATCATCCTCGGCGGTGGCGTTATGTTCCTGATGCCGTTTTTGGTGGATATTGACCCGCAGGCCATGCAACCGCCTCCGGGCGCCGCTTCGGCTGCCATTGACCCGGAAATGGCCCAGGGCGAAGCATTCCGCATGTTTCAGGAACTGGGCAAACAAAACTGGCCGCTGATCGTCGGCTCGTTTGTGATCTTTTTCCTCGGCGGCTATTTCATCTATTCTTCCATGTTCGCAGCGATCGGCTCGGCTATGGGCGACGACTACGGCGAAGGCCAGGCCCTCGTACTGCCTGTGACCATCCCGATCATTCTCGCGTTTTACATCGTAGCGTTCGTAGGCATTCGCAATCCCGATAGCGGACTGATGGTGTTTGCGTCCATGTTCCCGCTGTTTTCACCCATCGTCATGCCGTTCCGAATGGCGTTCAGCCCGCCGGTATGGCAGGTGGCGCTTTCGCTGGCCTTGGTTATCGCCTCCGCCTTCTTCTTTGTATGGATGGCCGGTCGGATTTACCGGGTAGGCATTTTGCTCTACGGCAAAAAAGTGACGCTGAAAGAGATTGGGAAGTGGTTGTTTTATCGGTAGGGCATAAGACTTTTTGCGGTGGGTAGCTTTTTTATTGCCAAAGCCGCCCACCGCAAAAAAACCTATTTCCCATTACACAAATCCTGCAAGTCGTCAAACTTGCCAAACAACACCAGCACATCGCCGGCGCGGATGATTGTGTCGTTATCTACCAGCCCAAGGGCTTTTTTGGCGGTCGTGGTTTTTCCGAAGAAATTGGTTTTTCCCTCGGTGCGCAGGATGGTCACCAACGTCATGATTCCGTAGTCAGGCAGGTTGATGTTGATGAGTTTTTGATCGTGAAACGCCTTGGGCGCATCCACCTCAATGATCTCGTACTGGTCGTCGAGCGGAAACGCCAACAGGCTGCCCTTCATGGAAAAGCGTTCGGCCAGCTGATTGGCATAAGCCTCCTCGGGATTGATAATCTCGTGTACATTCATCGTTTCCAGAATGGCCTGGTGGATGTACGAAATACCCCGCGCAATGATTTTGGTTTCGGGGTAATGCCGCTTGATGAGCGCTACCGTGGTGAGCGACGCACCGACGTCCTCACCGATACTCACCACCGCAAAGTCCGCATCGTCAATAGGAAGTTTGGTGATATTTTGCTCCTCCGTGGTATCGGTGCATACCACGTACGTCAGGTGTTCCTGCATTTGCGAGGTATGTTCCGTGTTGTTGTCCACGCCAATCACTTCGTGGCCCTCCTCAATGAGGCGCTTGCCGAGGCTGGCGCCGAAATTTCCTAAACCAATGATGACGAATTTCATGCGTTACGTGTGTTTGGGTGTTTTGGTGGAGGCTTAGTTAACCGTGATATTGTTTTCCGGGAAAATCATTTTTCCCGCTCCGGAGCGCTTGGCTATGCTGGCGACCAGAGCGATCAAAAAAGTTAAAAAACTGACGCGTCCTAAAAACATCAGAAAAATCACCACGACCTTACTTGCCACGCTCAGTTTGGCCGTCAGACCTAATGAAAGCCCTACGGTGGCATACGCGGAAAAACATTCAAAGGCCACGGGCAGCACGGGCAATTCGGGCTGAAAGGACACAATAAGGGTGGTGGAAAGGCCAATGGCTATGAGCGAAAGGCTTATAATAGTGGTTGCGCGAGCTATAACGGTATGCGAGATGGTCTGCCATTTGAATACCAACTGATCGCGTCCGCGAATGTGGTTGATGAGGTTGAGTGTGGCTATGGCAAACACCGTCGTTTTGATACCGCCACCGGTGGAACCTGGCGAGGCGCCAATCCACATGAACAACAGGTAAATCATGATCGTGGGGTTGAGCATGGCGGTCATGTCCACCGAGTTGAAACCCGCCGTACGGGGTGTAACGGAGCCAAAAAAGGCGACGACAATTTTCCCCCAAAAGCCGTGCTCGGCCATCGTGTTGTTGTATTCCAGCACATAAAACAGGATCCACCCCGCTCCAAGCAAGATCAGCGTAGTGCGCCAAACCAGCGTGGTGTTTATGTCCCATTTGACTAATATTTTTTTCGGTTTCGGAACCAGCCCGATGGAGTGGTGCAGCAGCCGGTGGATGCGAAAACGAATCACCGCAAAGACGTTGAAAAATACATTGTAACCAATGCCACCCGAAATGATCAGCCCGGCAATGACAATTTGCAGGGCATAGTTGAATCGGAAATTGCCCTCGTAAAGCGAGTTGGTCAACGTGGAAAAACCCGCGTTGCAAAACGCCGACACGGCGTGGAAAATGGCAAAAAACAGGTCGGTTTCCGGAGATGCCAGGTAAATGAGCAGCACACCTGCGGCTTCTACGGCGAATACAAAGCCGATAATTTTAGCCAGGTTCCGAAACGTGGTGCGCAGGTTGCCCGCACTAATGAGGTCGGTGAGAAAAATGATGTCCTTGAACGATTTTTCGCCCCGGAACAGCAAGCCGAACAAGTTGGTAAAGGTCAGGATACCGATGCCGCCCGCCTGGATCAGGAACAGGATGATGACCTGCCCGAGAAACGTAAAGTCTTTTCCCGTGTCCAGCACCGCCAAACCGGTTACACACACGGCGCTGGTGGACGTAAACAGCGCGTCAATAAACGAAATGCCATTGACCGTGGCATTTGGCAGCATCAACAGCCCTGTTCCCAATATGATAATTCCGAAAAACGTGCTGACGAACGCCAGCGCCGGGTGCATGTTTTGGTAAAACTTCAGAAACGTATGCTCGGAAATATCCACGACCAGCGTGAATCCCGCCAGCAGGTGGAAGGCGCCAACCGGCAAAAACGTGTAGCCAAACAACAAGCCCGCAATGCTGTGTACCACCAAAAGAGCAACCGTCGCAATCAGGAAAAGCGCCAGCACTTTTGTTGTAGGCGGGCGAAAATCCCGCGCACGGTCAATGCTTTTGCGGATTAAAAGCGGCGCATACAGCAGAAAACCTGCCCAGAGTACCCACTCCGGCAATATGTCTATTGCCTCGATGCGCACCACCAGGAGTACCAGGAGTACTGCTTGCAGCCACCAGCCCTGGGTAAGGAATTCGAGCCGGTTTTTAGATTTCACGGTTCGGATCGAACTGCTCCAGGTAGTCGGCTACCCGACGGATGAACGACCCGCCCAGCATGCCGTCCACCACGCGGTGGTCGTAGGACATGGACAGGAACATCATCTGCCGCACGGCAATAACGTCGCCGTACTCGGTCTCCAGCACCGCCGGTTTTTTGCGGATAGCGCCGGTAGCCATGATGGCCACCTGGGGCTGGTTGATAATGGGCGTACCCATGACATTACCGAAAGTACCCACATTGGTCAGCGTGAATGTGCCGCCCTGAACTTCATCGGGTTTCAGCTGGCCCTGACGCGCGCGGTTGGCCAGGTCATTCACCTGTTTGGTGAGGCCGATCAGGTTGAGGAAGTCGGCGTTTTTGATGACCGGCACGATAAGGTTGCCGGTGGGCAACGCCGCGGCCATACCGATGTTGATGTCTTTTTTGACAATCAGCCGCGTGCCGTCCACCGAGATATTGATCATCGGAAAATCGCGGATAGCGCGGGCTACCGCTTCGACGAATATGGGCGTGAACGTGATGTTCTCCCCGTATTTTTTCTTGAACTGGTCTTTGATTCGGTTGCGCCAGTTGACTAAGTTGGTGACGTCGGCTTCCACGAAGGAAGTGACGTGCGCGCTGGTATGTTTGCTCATCACCATGTGGTCGGAGATGAGTTTGCGCATACGGTCCATTTCCACGATTTCTACATTCCCGGAGATGGAAACGGCGGGCGCGGACGGTGCAGAAGGCGCCGAAACCGGCGCAGTTGCCGCAGCCGGCTGGGCCGGCGACGAAGGTTGCGTGGGAGCAGCCGAGCGATTGCTGACGTAGGCCAGGATATCTTTTTTGGTCACGCGGCCTTCCTGCCCCGACCCTGCGACGGTGTCGAGTTCGGCTTGCCCGATCCCTTCCTCCTTGGCTATAGTGCGCACCAGCGGCGAATAAAAACGCCCCGAAATACTGATTTTGGCGGGCGCCTCGGCAGCCACTGCCGGTACGAAGGGTACCTGTGTGGCGGCGGCAGGTTCCGGAGCAGGTTGCGCGCCGTTACCGTTGGAGACGGATCGGCTTACGGCCGGTGTCGCGGCAGGCTGTGCAGCGGAGGCTTCTGTTTCGATAATGGCGATGGCGACATTGATCGGCACCACATCATTTTCCTTGAACAGGAGTTCTACCACCACGCCTTCTACCGGCGACGGCACCTCGCTGTCCACCTTGTCGGTCGCGATGTCGAGTACCGGCTCGTCCAGTTCTACCCGGTCGCCCGGTTGTTTGCGCCACTTCAGAATGGTGGCTTCCATGATGCTTTCGCCCATTTTGGGCATCACAAGTTCTACACGCGCCATGTTCGCAGTTTTGAGTTTTGAGTATTGAGTTTGAAGTCCGCAGACTACCCGCTCAAGCCTCGTTATTTTTTTATTTTGGTTAAAGCTGGGCAAAGGTAGGGTTTCGGAAGAATACCAAATAAAGTATCCCACCCTCGCTGCCGGGTTTTGTCGGGAAATACAGCGCAAAAAAGATACGCCCGCTCTTGTCCTGAAGACACGGCTTTATTTATTCGCTAATTGGCCGCACGCCGCATCAATATCCTTGCCCCGGCTGCGACGTACCGTTACGGTCACGCCGTTTTTGGCGAGGTGTGCCGCAAAGGCGTTCAGCCGATTTTCGTCAGATTTTTCAAAAACGGCGCCGTCAATCGGGTTGTACTCAATGATATTGACCCGCACAGGAAACTGACGGCGGCACAGTCGGATGAGGTTGGCGGCATCCTCGATGTTGTCGTTGAAGCGCTCGAATGCGATGTACTCGTAGGAAATGCGGCATTTCGTTTTCTGGTAAAAATACTCCAGTGCGGTCATGAGCGCTTCGAGGTTATTGCTCTCGTTGATGGGCATGATCTCGTTGCGCTTCTTGTCGTCGGGAGCGTGCAGGCTGAGCGCGAGGTTGCTGCGGAAGCCGTCGTCGGCTAATTTTCGGATCATTTTGGCGATACCGGCCGTGCTTATGGTGATGCGCCGGGCAGCCATGCCCAGCCCGTGGGGCGGCGGCGTGGTGAGTCGGGCGATGCTTTCCATGGTATTGCCATAGGTAAGCAGTGGTTCGCCCATACCCATATAGACCACATTGGTGAGCGGGCGACCGAATGCTTCGATGCACTGCCGGTTCACGAGGGTCACCTGGTCATAAATTTCGTAGGCTTCGAGGTTGCGCTTGCGTCCCATGCGCCCGGTAGCGCAAAAGGTGCAGGTAAGGCTGCAACCCACCTGGGTGCTTACACACACGGTAAATCGCTCATCTTGCGGCACGGGGATCAGTACACTCTCGATGCGGTGGCCGTCGTGGGTGATAAAGCGCGTTTTGACGGTGCCGTCGGCGCTGTGCTGCACGGCATCTTCGAACAGGGTATTGAGGGTAAACTCCGCTTTCAGGCGGTTGCGCAGGTCTTTGGACAGGTTCGTCATGGTTTCCCAATCGGTGACCGACTTGGCCCAGAGCCATTCGTACAGTTGTTTGGCGCGGAAGCGCGGCTCGTTCCAGGACGCGAAGATGACTTCGAGGTCGGGGAGGCTTATTTCACGGATATCTTTCATGTACTCAGTGTTTTCTTGACCGCAGCTCCGTCAGGAACCGCTCCAGTTCTACCACATCGTAGTACAACACTTCGCGGGGTTTGGAGCCTTCGGCGGGGCCTACGATGCCGAGGCCTTCGAGTTGGTCCATAATCCGTCCTGCCCGGTTGTACCCGAGTTTGAGGCGGCGCTGGATCATACTGGTGGAGCCGTGTTGGGTTTCTACCACGAGGCGGGCGGCATCGTCGAGCATGTCGTCCAGATCTGCGATGCTGACTTGTTTGGCGCCGGGGCCTTCGTCGTCGCCGTGAAACTCGGGCAGGAAGAATGGTTCGGGGAAGCCCGTCTGGTTGGCAATAAACTCAATGACGCGGTCCACCTCCGGCGTATCCACAAAAGCGGATTGCAGGCGGATAACGTCGCCGCCGACGGAGAGCAGCATATCGCCCTTGCCGGTCAGTTGTTCGGCGCCGCCCGCATCGAGGATCGTGCGGCTGTCCACTTTAGACACCACCTTGTACGCGATACGGGCGGGGAAGTTGGCCTTGATAACGCCGGTGATAATGTTTACCGACGGGCGCTGTGTAGCGATGATCAGGTGTATGCCTACTGCCCGGGAAAGCTGCGCCAGGCGACCGATCGGCAGTTCGATTTCCTTGCCGGCGGTCATAATGAGGTCGGCAAATTCGTCAATCACCAGCACGATGTACGGCAGGAAACGGTGGCCTTTGAGCGGGTTGAGGCGGCGCGCCACAAACTTGTCGTTGTACTCGGCGATGTTGCGCACCTCGGCACTCTTGAGCAGGTTGTACCGGGTTTCCATCTCGATGATGAGCGAGTTGAGCGTCTGCACGACCTTGTGCGTGTCGGTCACGATGGGTTCTACCTGGTCGGGCAAGAAACCGAGGAAGTGGTTTTCCAGGCGGGCATAAGGGAACAATTCTACTTTCTTCGGGTCAATGAGAATGAGTTTGACCTGCGAAGGGTGTTTTTTGTACAGCAGGGAATTGAGGATGACGTTGATACCGACCGATTTGCCCTGACCCGTAGCGCCTGCGATGAGCAAGTGCGGCATTTTCGTAAGGTCGGCTACAAACACCTCGTTTTGGATGTTTTTACCCAGGGCAATAGGCAATTCCATTTTGGCACGCTTGAAGCGATCGTCCATGAGCACGTCGCGCATGCCGACCGTTTGGCGTTTTTTGTTGGGGACTTCGATACCGATGGTGCCTTTACCGGGGATGGGCGCGATGATACGGATACCCAGTGCGGAGAGGCTGAGGGCGATATCGTCTTCGAGGTTTTTGATTTTGGAAATACGGATACCGCGCGCCGGCACGATCTCGTACAGCGTGACGGTGGGACCGATGGTAGCTTTGATCTTCTCGATATCAATCTTGAAGTTCATCAGCGTGTGCAAAATCTGGTTCTTGTTCTGTTCCAGTTCCTCGCGGTCAATTTCCAGTTGCGAGTTGTCGTACTCGTGCAGGAGTTGGAGGTGGGGGTACTCGTAGTGCGACAGTTCGAGCGTGGGGTCGTAGGGCTCGGTCAGGTTGGGCGTATCCTCCTGAATGGCCTCCACGGGCGGTTTGTAGGACATGGCATCGGACGGCAACACCGGAGCGGGAGGTTGTGCTGCGGGGAGGTTGATCTCCAGTTCGGTGTCTTCCAGGGCATCTCCTTTGCTGCGCGCAGGTTTTTCTTCGGCAAAGAGGGCGCTCTTTTTGGTGAGGTCGAACGACATTTGGCCGGCCGTGGTGGGCACGAGGTCTTCGGCGGGTTCCGGCTTTGCGGAAAATCCGTCTTCCAGCGGAGCCATCAGGGGCGGGTTTGCGGTTTCTTCGTCAAATTTTGCTTTGGATGCGGACGGTCTGGCCGCACGACGGCGTCTGCCGTACTCGCCGCTGAGCAGATCCCGCCAGGCACGCTGGGTTTCGTACCAGAGTTGGCGCCAGGTAAATTCGGACAAATCGGGGTTGTTGTTCCAGACAAATGTGGCCACGAGTGCAAACACCAGGAGCGCCATGGTGCCGGGTATGCCGAGAAATTTTTGAATCCATTCACTCACGGCCTGGCCAAATACGCCACCCACCGGAAATTCGAAGGCTTGCAAAAAGAAGGACGACACGACAGACACAATCACCATCCAGATGACCGTGCGTTGCAGCGTAGCCCCTATATGCCCCAACGGCACGCGGCGGATGAGTGCCAGACCGTATTGGTACAACAGGTACACAAACCCAAAGGAGGCAATGCCAAATCCCCAATAAATGATGCTGTCTGCCAGGTAAGCGCCGAGGCGGCCCAGCCAGTTGTCTACCTCCACATCGCCGAGGAAGATTTCCCAGGAAAAGCGGAACACGATATCGTGGTCGTTTTGCCAGGTAAAAAAATAGGACGTGAATGCGATGAGGAAATAGAACGAAAGGAATAGCAGAAACATCCCGAATAGTTTCGAGAGGCGTTCATCGTCGAAGTTCAGGCTGATCTGTCCGCGTTTGCTCTTGGCCATACTTGATTGGGGGCGAACTTATTATTCGCCCGCGTTGAAAGGGGGGTGATGCCGCGCAAAAGTACGGTGCGGCGGGCAAACGTTGTTTTTTTTGTGGGATTGGTGCAGGCGTGGAGCGGTGTTGGTTCGTCGGTAGCAAAATCCCCCCACGGATTTGTTTGGCCTCGAAAAGTTGGATGCTTGTTGCTTTGTCCATGGTTGTTTGCACAAAAGGTGGATAACCGACAACAGCAGGTCGAGGATATAGCGCGGGTTGCCGCTCCTCATGCTTGTTCAGGCATCATTCCCGGGTTTGATCTGCTTTTTGCTTTTGCCCGGTGGCAAAAAATTTTCGCCCGTCACGACGCTCTTCCCGGTTTTTGACTCCAACTCTTTGCGCGCATTGCGCGCTACCGCCCCGCCTTTTTTCCCGGCATTTGCGTTGGCAGGCAGGCCTTCCGCTTGTTCGCTTTCGGCGATCTGGCGGGTGGAGAGTTCGGCCAAAGCCGTAAAAATCAGTTCGGCTTCGCTCATGTGGTCACGCAGGTTTTGCGACTTCAGGGTTTTCAGTTCCTTGTGCTGTCGCACGGTCAGCCCCGTCCATTCCTGATGGATGATGTTGGTCAGCAGTGCAAACTCATCTGATTTTTCCACGCCGTGTTCTTTCCAGTAGTCGGTGAGTTTGTTGCGGGTATCCTGCCCGCTCATGCGCTGCTGAATCCATTTTTCACTGCGCCCGAGTTGCTTCCAGTGCTCGCGGGCACGGTCGAGACTTTGCTCCGGGTCGGCTATTTCCTGCATACGCTCGTAGCCGACCCTGGCGAGCCACTGCTTGAACGGCTCGGCTTTGGGCGAAGGAACCGACTGGATCAGTCGCAGGAGCTGTTCGGTGTCGGCTACATCGGTAGCGTACTTTTTTCCATCAGCAGCGGCCATTTTCAGTTGTCCGATTTTTTCGGACAACTGACTGCCCTCCTTGTGCAGTTTGGTTTTCAAATCATTCCAGTACTTACGCGGCCGGTCGGTGCCCGTAAGTGCCTCAATAACATCAATGACGGAGAAATACCATTTTTGGTCTTCCTCGCTCCATGCCGCACGGATTTGTTTGGCATCGAAAAGTTGGATACTTGTAGCTTCGTTCATGGTTGTTTGCACAAAAGGTGGTTGAGGCGACAAACTTAAAACTTTTTATTTTTTAGAAAATAAAAAGTTTTATCCGAGATGCTCCCCCAACTCCGCCCCCTCTGCATTTCATTCCCAACGAAGAAGAGTTCCCTCTGATGCTTACCTTTGCTACAACACGCTGACAACAAACATCTTGCCCACATGGAAAAATTCTCACTGTTCGATCTCCTCTCTTTCGCTTTCCCCGGTGCGGTAGCCATGGGTCCGCGCTCCGGGTGAAAACCCGCTTGCGAGCCTGTCGCAGAGCGGACTGATCCCTGCGGGATGACAAAATTGAGACCGAACGAGCGCTAATGCCGCCGCGCATCCCCCCACGACCGGAACTCCAGCGGAAACTGCGGGCTGCCGTCGGCCAAAACCTGACAATGAAAAATATCGGATATTTTTCATGAAAATCTAAATAATATCGGATTTCCGGTCGTGCCTGGGCTACTCCTCAAAAAGGTCTTTACCCCCCACCAAACTCTCTCACCGCGGCTGCTAACTCCCGGAGCCGGCCCGGGTCTTGCTCGATGGCGCTGCCGATCACCAGCAGATCCGCTCCGGCGCGCAGGTTGGCGGTCACTTTTTCCGGCGTTCGGATGCCACCGCCGACGAGGAGGGGTACGCTGATGGCGCCGCGGACGGCTTCGATCATACTTTCCGGCACGGGATTGCGCGCACCGGATCCGGCATCGAGGTAGATTGTTTTCAGGCCCAGGAGTTCGCCGGCCATGGCTGTGCAAACGGCGATATCGGCTTTATTGGCTGGTATCGGGGAGGTGTTGGACATGTACTGCACGGAGGTCATCACGCCGCCGTCAACAAGCATATAGCCCGTGGAAATGATTTCCAGGGGCGACATTTTCAGAAACGGCGCTGCGATGACGTGCTGGCCGATGAGCAACTCCGGGTTGCGCCCGCTGATGAGGGAAAGAAAAAGAATGGCATCGGCACGGTAACTGAGCTGGAAGGAGTTGCCGGGAAACAAGACCAGCGGGATGGAACAATGTGCGCGGATGTCGGCCAGCACAGCGTCGAGCATATCGTTCACCACCAGGCTGCCGCCGATAAAAAAGTAGTGTACCCCGCCGGCAATGGCGGCGTCCAGTGTCTGTTCGAGATGCCGAAGGCGAATTTTGTCCGGATCAAGGAGGACCGCCAGGCGTTTTGCTCCTTTTTCCCGGGCTTCTACCAGCCCTTGGTACAGGTTGTGGGTTGCCATGTTATGCGTCGAGTTCCTTGCACGCCCGGTACAGATCTTGCCAACCCTCCCGTTTTTTGACAATGGTTTCCAGATACTCCATCCACACGGTTTTGTCGGTTCCGGTGTCTTTGACGACAGCCCCCGACAGCCCGGCGGCGAGATCGTGCGCACCCAGGGCGCCATTTCCAAAATGCACGGCCAGCGATTGTCCCTGATGGATTACGGAGATGGCTTCGGCAGTGCTGAGGGTAGCGGTGGGGCTTTTAATTTTTTCGCGGCCATCCTCGGTTTTTCCGCTGCGCAGTTCCCGGAATATGGTAACCAGGCGGCGGATTTCCTGCAATGGTGCGGCTTCGGGGGGTAGTTCGAGGGTGCGGCCGAGGGCGGCCACGCGGTTTTGTACGATGTGAATTTCTTCTTCGAGCGTGGCCGGAAGGGGCAGTACGACGGTGTTGAAACGGCGGCGAAGGGCGGCGGAAAGTTCGTTCACGCCCTTGTCGCGGTCGTTGGCGGTAGCGATGAGGTTGAAGCCGCGCAGCGCCTGAATTTCGGTGTTGAGCTCCGGTACCGGCAGTGTTTTTTCGGAGAGCAAGGTGATGAGCGCGTCCTGCACATCGGCGGGAATACGCGTGAGTTCTTCGACGCGGACAATCTTGCCCGCACGCATGGCCGCGAGCACAGGGCTGGGTACAAGGGCGTTTTCCGATGGGCCTTCCGCGATGAGCCGGGCGTAGTTCCAGCCATAACGCAGCGCTTCTTCGCTGATACCGGCCGTGCCCTGGACGAGCAGGGTGCTGTCGCCGCTGATGGCTGCAGCGAGGTGCTCGCTCACCCAGGTTTTGGCGGTTCCGGGTACGCCGAGCAAGAGTAGCGCGCGGTCCGTTGCAAGCGTAGCGACGGCGATTTCCATGAGTCGGCGACTGCCGAAGTACTTGGGTTCGATATCCAGTTTGCCGGCTTTTCCACCAATGAGGTAGGTAACTACCGCCCACGGGGACAGGCACCAGCCAGGAGGACGAGGGCGATCGTCGGCTTTAGACAGGGCCTCCAGCTCCAATGCATAAGTGGTTTCGGCGTGGGGGCGTATGATAGATGTAGCTGGCATAATTGTGGTTGGCTATCAATCAAACTCAATCGTGTCGCCCGCCTTGAATGTTTTCTTTTCTCCCTCCTCTTTAGTCTTCGGCTTGTGCTCCACCACCGGCTCCGGTTCGCCGAACAAGTTGCCTTGCAGGAGCGGCTCTTCCGCTCCCGGCGCGGGTTTCCCGGGCAAACTTTCCACCTCCTTGACGCTGCTCAAAAGTGCGTCGCTGAGTTTGTTCCCCACGGCTTTCCAGCCTTTCACATCCATGAAATCGCCGAGACTAACCTCGCCGGGCATCGCTTTGCCCTTCACTTTGATGCTGTAGTGAATACGCGGGTTGGGTTTCATACTGGCAAAGAGCAGTTTTGATTTGGGGTGATCGGTCAGGTAGGAGTACCGCTCTTTCAGCTTGGTTGTTTCGACCAGGAAACGTTTGACCATCGTCCAGCCCTTGTGGCCGTCGAAGTGGACGGCGCTGATCGCTTGTTTGGGGTCGAACTTGCCGAGGTACAGGATTTCTTTCGGCTCAAACCGCTGGAGCACGTCGGTATCGGTGAGTTCGTAACTGCCGTCGTGGTAGAGTATCAGGATCAGGTCGCCAGTATCGAACTCGCCGAGCAGGGCCCCGCGCTCCTGAATATTGAGGCGTCCGGTGATATCGTCGTACCAGAGTTTTTTGGCGCCAATGGTGCTTTTGCCCATTTCTTTTTGGCGGATGCTTTTCACGGGGTACTTGGTCAGGATATTGCCCTGCGAATCGCGGCCCTTGATGCCTATTTCCCCGAAATCATAATCAAAAACCTTGATTTTGGCGGTGCTTCCGGGACTGAGGGTGACCGTTACGATCTCGCTTTCGCCGTTGGGATTAGCCGTCAGGTACAGGATTCGGGAGCCTTTGCCGTCGCCGCCGACGGGATACTCTTTATCGCGAGTGATAGCCGTCACGTTGAAACGTTTGACCATGGCCCGGCCCGATTTTCCGTCCACGTACGCAAGGTTGTAGGTAGTGCGCTCGTCATTTTTCTTCCACACGGCGATATGCTGGATATCCTTGCCGATGAACACTTTGTCGCCGACGCGCACGACTTTCATCACGCCGTCGCGGCGGAATGCGATGATGTCGTCCATGTCGGAGCAATCCTGCACATACTCGTCTTTTTTCAGGCCTGTACCGATGAACCCGCCGGCGCGATCCACATACAGTTTGGCGTTGTTGGCTACTACTTCGGCGGCGCGGATTTCGTCGAAAACGGCGATTTCAGTTCTGCGCGGGTGGTCTTTGCCGTACTTGTCGAGCAACCGTTCGAAGTAGCTGATGGCGTACTCCGTGAGGTGGGCCAGGTGGTGCAGGGTTTCGAGGAGCGCATCGTTCAGTTTGGCGATTTCCTCGTTGGCCTTGAAGGAATTGAACTTGGAAATGCGCTTGATCCGAATCTCGGTGAGGCGCACAAGGTCTTCCTCGGTGATGTCGCGCAGAAGCTTGATTTTTTTAGCCTCCTTGGCGTAGCCCGGGTCGGAAGGCGTAACGACATGCCTTTTCAAACCCGTGTCAATAGCCTCCAGTACAGCCTCCCAGGTTTCGCACTCCTCGATATCGCGGTAGATGCGGTTTTCGATAAAGATTTTTTCCAGCGAAGCGAAGTGGAGTTTTTCCTCCAGGTCGTGTTTGAGGATTTCGAGCTCCATGCGGAGCAGGCCCTTGGTGTTTTCGGTGGAGATATGCAGCAGCTCGTTCACGTCGGTGAACAGCGGCTTGTTGTCTATGATGACGCAGCAGTTGGGGCTGATGCTCACTTCACAGCTGGTGAACGCGAAGAGGGCGTCAATGGTCACATCGGGACTGACGCCGGGCTGAAGTTCGACCTCGATGTCCACCTCGGCGGCTGTTTTGTCAATCACTTTTTTGACCTTGATCTGGCCTTTTTCATTGGCCTTGAGGATGGACTCGATGAGGTCGTTGACAAACACACCGTAGGGCAGTTCGGTAATCTGGAGTGTTTTTTTGTCAATTTCCCGGATACGCGCCCGCACCCGGATTTTGCCGCCGCGCGCGCCGCCGTTGTAGTGCGCTACGTCCACGAGGCCGCCGGTGGGGAAATCGGGGTAAAGATCGGCTTTACTGCCTTTGAGTACGGCGATGCTGGCCTTGATGATTTCCACAAAATTGTGCGGCATAACCTTGGTGCTCAGGCCGACAGCAATACCCTCCACACCCTGCGCCAGCAGGAGCGGAAATTTCATGGGCAGGGTAATGGGTTCGCGTTTGCGGCCGTCGTAGGTCAGTTGCCAGCGGGTGGTATCGGCATTGAAGGCCACGTCGAGGGCAAACTTGGTGAGGCGCGCCTCGATGTACCGCGCCGCCGCAGCGGAGTCGCCGGTGCGGTAGTCGCCCCAGTTGCCCTGACAGTCAATGAGCAGGTCTTTTTGGCCGAGGTTGACCAGAGCGTCGCCGATAGCGGCATCGCCGTGGGGGTGGTACTGCATGGTTTGGCCGATGAGGTTGGCCACCTTGTGGTAGCGCCCGTCATTCTGCTCGAACATGGCGTGCAGGATGCGGCGCTGCACCGGTTTCAGCCCGTCTTCAATGGCCGGTACAGCGCGCTCGAGAATCACATAGGAGGCGTAGTCCAGAAAATAATTCTGGTACATCCCGGAAAGGGTGACAATGGTGTCCTCGCCGTTGTGGGATACGGTAGGCGGAACGGAGGTATCTTTTTTGGAACGAGCCATTTTGAAAAGATGGTTGAGATGGTTGAGGGGGTTGAGATGGTTGAGCGGGTTGAGGGGGTTGAGCGGGTTGAGCGGGTTGAGCGGGTTGAGGGGGTTGAGATGGTTGAGCGGGCAAAAGTACGGGGAGGGAATTGGTTTTTTTAAAATTTTTTGTTTTGAAAATAACGCAGACAAGAAGTGCCTGAAGGGGAAATTATACCGCCTTTAATTATCGAAAAAAAACTCATGGCCTCTTAAGACTGGGTGGTGAGTTGGTAGAAGTGCACGCTTGTCGTAGTTTTGTCCATAAATCACCTTGATAATGACTCGAAATCAATTGCTTGACCGCATTTCTGTCAACCCGAACATCTGTTTTGGAAAGCCTTGTATCCGAGGAACCCGGATTTGGGTTTCGCTCATACTGGATATGCTCGCAGCCAACGACTCTGTCGAAGATATTTTGCAGGCGTATCCCCACTTGAAATTGGAAGATATCCGGGCTTGCATTGCGTACGGTGCGGCCATGAGCCGGGATAATTTTGTAGAAGTTGAATTTGCCATTGGATGAATAAGCGACTGAAATTGGACGAAAACTTCAGCCCGGCATTAACAGATATTTTTCAGAATGCAGGGTTCGATACCCATTCCGTTTTTTCTGAAAATCTGTCCGGCTCACCGGATGAGGTGATTTTCGAGACCATCCGTGCAGAAAATCGAATTTTGGTGACTTTTGATACAGACTTTTGCAACATCATTCGATTCCCGCCAGAAGATACAGAAGGGCTCATCGTCATCCGGCCTAATCGCCCGGTCAATCTTACCTCTATTCGAAGTTTTGCTTTGCAAATTTTGGAATTGCTTCAAAAACGAGACCCGAAGGGTTGTCTATGGGTTTTGGAACCGGGCAAATTGCGCATTCGCAAGCCAAATGATTTGGATTTATAGCCTCGATAACTTTTACACGCATTATCCCGGAAATATCTTCGTACGCGCTGTACCCGCTACTCCCGCACCGAAAAAATAACCGGCTTCGACGGGCTTACATCCAGATCGAGCGACGTGGTTTGCAGGTTGAGCAGGTAGTAGCCGTCTTTTACAGCGTCGGGCACAAAAATCAGTTCGGTGATCGTACATGCCGTCCGAACGGCTTCGGGGTACTGCCAAAATGCGTGATGCGCCGTCAGCGCCCCGCCATCCTCCTCGCGGTCCACCGACGGCAGGTCGAGCAACAAATGCTGCACCCCGCATTCCACCAGGTAACGCGCAGCATCGGGATGCAGGTAGGGCGGATTGGTGCCCGAGTAGTTGCGCTGTTTTTTCAGGTCGTCGTTGGGCAGGGTGCGCAGGATGAAGGCCGTCGCCTCGCCCGGCTCAAGCACCTCCTCGAACTGGTCGCGGTACAGAATCCGGTCGCCGTTGTCCGCCGGCCGGGGGTACAAACTCACCAGCTTGGCCCAGAAATGGTGCTCCTGCAAACACTCGTGCAACACATACCGTTCGCGAGCAATGTGCCCCACACATTCCGTGTGCGTGCCGTTGCCGTGCGGGTTGAGGCGCACGTTGAAAAAATTGACCGGGCCGCCTTGGGCCGTGCTGCCGATAAATTCGCCGGCTACAACCGGGCTAAACTCTACCGGCGGCGCCCAAAAACAGTTGGGGTTGGCCAGGCCGGCGCGCAGGATCAGCGACAGGTCTGTCGGGTGCGCCAGGTCGGCGCGCCAGGTTTTGTTTTTCCAGAAAAAATGTATTTCCATGATTGTGTGGGTGGTTGTTTCGCGGCCCGAGTGCAGTATCCGGCAAAAATCGGGCGCTCGGCTTGTGTTTCTCAAGAAGTTTTAAAAAAAGTATGTCGGCGCGCTCTACAATCATATTTTGAAATGCAACTCCGGCTATTCATCTCCCGGTTTTGGCCATTGGGAAAATTGATTTGGGCTGGTTCATGCGCACGGTTTTATCTTTGCACACGATGCAACACCGCCCGCTCACCCTCTACATCGCCGCCAGCCTCGACGGCTACATCGCCCGGCCCGACGGCGATATTTCCTGGTTGTCTATGGTGGAAGCCCCGCCGGAGGACTACGGATACGCCGATTTTATCCAAACCGTGGACACCATTGTGCTCGGCCGCAAAACCTACGACAAAGTACTTTCCTTCGGCATTCCGTGGCCACACCACGGGCGCAAGTGCTATGTGCTGTCCAAAACCCGCACCGGCAGCGACGAAAACGTCACGTTTTTTGGCGGCGACATCGGCGACCTGATCGCCCAAATCCGCCGGTCGCCGGGCCTCGGCATCTACTGCGACGGCGGCGGCGATGTGGTGCATGCGCTGATCCGGCAGAACCTGATTGACCGCTATGTTATTTCCATCATTCCCGTTTTGCTGGGCGACGGTATCGCGCTGTTCAAGCCCGGGCGGCCCCTGCACCAACTCCGGCTGGTATGCACCACGGCTTTCCCGAGCGGGCTGGTGCAGGTGGAATACGAGCGCAAGGTGCTTTAGCCAGACCGTTTCGCGTGCATCACGGAGCAATCCGGGTACATTTTTTTGAGGAGACGACTTTTGACCAAACCCCGGCGGTGAAAACAGCTACTTTTGCCGCATTCTACCGCATAAAACAGCATAAACCTCCTCATGTACACCGCAAGACGCTACGGATACTGGATGACCATCAAGTGGTCGAGCAAAGGATTTTTTTTCGG
The DNA here is from genome assembly GCA_041741155.1 of Saprospiraceae bacterium. GTDB lineage: Bacteria > Bacteroidota > Bacteroidia > Chitinophagales > Saprospiraceae > M3007. The sequence goes on from JBGSKO010000222.1 coordinate 28,187, forward strand.
CCTTGCCACGGCTTTGATCGCGCTGGGCGTGTACGCCGTTATTGGCTCCCGGTGTTTTTTCGTGCCCTGGCAACCAGTATTGCTGGTAGGTACCGCGCTGGCATTTTACCTCGGTTTTAAAAACAATGCGTCGTACGACCGCCTGTGGGAAGCCCGCAAAATCTGGGGCGCCATTGTGAACGGTTCGCGGTCGTTTGCGGCATCGGTGCTGGGTTATGTGAGCAACCTGCACACGGAAACACCAATAGACGATGCAGCGCTGCATGCGATCAAACGCCGGCTGATTTTCCGCCACCTGGCCTGGCTGACTTGCCTGCGCTACCAGATGCGCACACCCCGCGTGTGGGAGCACGTCGAATTGGCCGAGCAGTTCAGCAACATTTTAAACACGGAGCGCAACGAACCGCTGAACGACGTGCTGCGGCAATACCTGTCCAACGAAGAACTGGCCCAACTGGAGGGTAAAAGCAACAAAGCCGTACACGTATTGACCCTCCAAACCCTCGACCTCCAGCGGCTGCGGCAGCAGGGGTTGATAGACGACTTCCGGCATGTTGAACTGCAAAAATTCGTGTCGGCCATGTACGACGAGCAGGGCAAAAGCGAACGGATCAAAAACTTCCCGTTCCCGCGCCAGTACGCCACCATACCCCTGTTGTTTATCAAGTTAGTTTCGGTGCTGCTTCCGTTCGCGCTTATCCGCGAGTTCGATGCCATCGGGCCGCACCATATCTGGCTGGCATTGCCGTTCAATGCCATCGTTACGTGGGTGTTTATCCTGATGGAAATGATCGGCGACTACAGCGAAAACCCGTTTGAGGGCACCTACAACGACGTGCCGATTTCGGCAATCAGCCGCGGCATTGAAATTGATTTGAAGGAAATTCTGCACGAACAGGAAATCCCCGCACCGCACCAGCCGGTCAACGGCATGCTGATGTAACCCACCCAACACCCCCGCTATGATAAAACGTATCGTCAAAATGACCTTCCGACCCGATGGGCTGGAGCCCTTCGTGCAAGAAGTATTTGAACAAAGTAAAGCGCAAATCCGGGCCTTCCCGGGGTGCCGGCACATGGAATTGCTGCAACATACCGACGACCCGAATGTGCTGTTCACGTTCAGCATCTGGGACGACCAAGCCGCGCTTGATCGGTACCGGCAGTCCGAACTATTTCAGGGCACCTGGGCCAAAACCAAAGCGCTGTTTGCAGAAAAAGCAGCGGCCTGGTCGGTGGTGGTGCTGGATGATGCGAAGGTTTCTGGTTAGAGGGTTTCTGGTTAGAGGGTTAGATGGTTGGGGCAAAAAGCACCCTTCAGTTTGCAGATTGACCTATTTTTGCCCCAACCCAAAACCCTCCAACCAGAAACCTTAGCAACCGTCCAACCCTCCAACCAGAAACCCTCTAACCAGAAACCCTCTAACCTTCCAACCAGCAACCTTCTAACCTAAAAACATGCACCAACAACTCAAACCCGCCATCGAATCTGCCTGGGACGACCGTTCCCTCCTGCAAAACCCGGAAACCCAACAAGCCATCCGCGCGGTCATTGCCTTGCTGGATGCCGGCACTTTGCGCGTGGCCGAGCCACAGCCCGACGGTTCCTGGACGACCCACGAGTGGGTCAAAAAAGCCGTGCTCCTGTATTTCCCGATTCAGGCCATGGAAACCATCGAGGTGGGGCCGTTCGAGTACTACGACAAGATTCCGCTGAAAAAAGGTTTCGCCGAAAAAGGTGTGCGCGTAGTGCCGCAAGCCCTCGCCCGCTATGGTTCTTTCATCGAAAAAGGCGCTATCCTGATGCCCTCGTACGTCAATATCGGCGCCTGGGTGGGCAGTGGTTCCATGGTGGATACCTGGGCAACGGTGGGTTCCTGTGCCCAGATCGGCCGCAACGTGCACCTCGCCGGCGGAGTTGGTATCGGGGGCGTGCTGGAGCCGCCGCAAGCCACACCCACAATTATCGAGGACGAGTGTTTCATCGGCTCCCGCTGCATCGTGGTCGAAGGTGTACATGTGGAGCGCGAGGCCGTACTCGGCGCCAATGTGGTGCTCACCCAAAGCACGCACATCATTGACGTAACCGGCCCCGAACCGGTACGACTCAAAGGCCGCATACCCGCCCGGTCGGTCGTCATCCCCGGTAGCTACACCAAACAATTTCCCGCCGGTACCTATCAGGTTTCCTGTGCGCTCATTATCGGACAGCGCAAGGAAAGCACCGACAAGAAGGTTTCCCTCAATGATGCCCTGCGGGATTATCAAGTCGCCGGATGAAATCCATCGAAATCACCACCACACAGAACGTTACCATCGAGTACGAACTGGCACGCCTGCGCGAGCGGGGGCTGGCGTGGCTTATGGACCTGATGCTGGTGCTGCTGGGCCATTTCATTTTGGTGATGCTGATACGCGTGGTGTCCGGTAGTCTTCTTGTGGGTGACATCAGCGACAGGGCCATGGTGCTGCTGCCGTTTTTGGGCTACTTCCTCTACAACATCTTTTTTGAAATCTGGAATATCGGCCAAACGCCAGGCAAAGTCGCTTTGGGTATCAAAGTGGTACGCCTGGACGGCAAGGACCCCGAATGGAGCGATGTGGTGCTGCGGGCGGTGCTGCACCTGGTAGATTCGCTTTTTTCGTTCAGCGTGATCGGCGCGGTACTCATCAAAACAACCGCGAAAAGCCAGCGCCTCGGCGACCTCGCCGCCAACACCACCGTGATCAAAATTAAGGGCAATGGGTACCAGTTCCGCCTGGGCGACATCCTCGGTATCTCCACACTCGACAACTACCAACCCACTTACCCCCAGGTGCGGGACCTCAGCGAGCAGGACATGATTTTTATCAAAAACGTGCTTTCGCGGCTACAACGCTACCCCAACCAGGCACATCAGGAAGTAGTGGAAGACCTGGTGACCCACCTCCTGCCGCTGCTCCGGTTGGACCAGCGCCCGCTCAACCGCGTAGAGTTTCTGCGGACACTGCTGCGGGACTATATCGTGCTGACCCGCTGAGGCCATCGTCCGCATCACCACCCCGGCAAAATGTTAATCCCCCACCGCCACTGGCGTCCTTCTTTGTTTGCCGATAAGGGCAGCGCATAAAACGGTTCTACAACCAAAGCGCCGAACAGGTTAAAGCGCATGGAGGCGCCCACGCTGACGACGGGTTTGTGTACCACACCGGTCCACGACGACGGATTTTCAAGATCGTCGGTATCGTAAAATGCTACCCCGCCGTCCACAAACAGGTTCAGATCGGCAGGCAGGAAAAATTTGATCAGCCCAAGCGGTTTGGGACCGAACAGCGGCAGGCGAAACTCAATATTGCCCACAGCGATTTTACTGCCCTGCATGCGGTTGAATAACTGCGGATCGGCCGTGTAGAGATCGTTGGAGCCGTAGCCGCGCACAAACCACGAATTGCTGAGGAAAAACGGAAACACCTCTGCAGAGTTGCCGCCGAAGCGGCCGTAACCCAGCCCGCGCACGGCCAGGGTAACCGGTCGAAGCCGGAAGTACCGCCGCCCGTCGAGCAAGAGCGATGTGAACTGAAAGTCGCCGAAATACTGCTCCACCCCGACACGGTAACGCCAGCCCTCCAGCGGCGCCGCGAAGCCGAAATACGAGTTGTCGCCTACAAACGCAGCGTTCACGTTGGCGAGGCCAAGGGTTTGGCTGCCGGGTACGCGCCGACGGTCGCTGGCAACGAGTATCCCCAGATCATTGTAATAGCTGGAGTACTCGGTAGTGCGCGTGCTGTAGTATTCAAAAGCGGCCCCCACCTCAACGCGTTTAGTGATGGACAACGGGTAAAATGCAAATGCGCTGATGCGCTCCTGAAACAAACGCTGTACCCCGAGCACTTCTTCCAGAAACGTGTCAACGACTCCCGGGCCGGTCTCCAGCGGCGTCAGGCGGAACCCGTAATAATCTACCGAACGGAACGGGATGTGGGAAAAAGATGCGCCCCAGCCGATGCGGTTTTTGTTGTTGATGTAGGAAAACTGGCCGGCGGCATCCTGTATCTCGCCGTTTAAAGCCAGGCCGGCGTAGAGTTGGTTGTTTCCCAGTATATCGTCGAACAACATGTCTATCCCGCCGGCGAGGCCGGAAGCGGCGCCAAAACTGGTATTGCCCGTGGCCACGCCTACACCGCCACCACCACTCAGGTATGCGAGCGAGAATTTGGGTTTATACGGGACGGCCTTCATTATGGTCGTGTCCTGCGTATTTTTTAAGTTATTATCCAAAAGCCGGAGGTTGGTGTTTACCACATCGCGCCGGGCGGGGTTGAAGGGGGGCAGGGCGGCGGGTGTCATGTTCACCGCCGAAGCGTCCACTTCTTTTCGTTCAAAATCGGCGGCGCGGGCCTGATAAATCGCATACCCGCCGTCGGTGTAGTGCGTGTACACGATTCGATCACGGTCGCCGGAAACCGCAATAGCAGGAGCATACGGCGTGATGCCGCTGATACCGGTCTCTATGTCAGTAGCCTGAAACACCTTGCCGGCGGCGCGGTCGTAGTAGTACAGGTTGCGGAAGCCATCGCGGTTGCTGAGGAAATAGATATTGCCCGTCGCGTCGAACTGCGGGTTCATGTTGTCGGCATTGGGAAACAGGTCGAGCATTTCGGTTTGGCCGGTAACCATATCCAGGACGGCCAGATTCATTTTCCAGGAGCCATCGCTGCGGCCGCGCGCGATACTGAGTTCGTCGGTGGAAAAAACCAGCGAATTGCCGTCGGGGCTCCAGGCGGGCAGGATTTCCGCGAAGCGGTCGTTGGTCAGCCGGCGCACTTTTTTGGTTTTTACCTCATAGGCAAACAAGTCTGTTTGGCCGTTGACGAGGCCGCTCACGACGATGGTGTTGCCATCGGGGTTCCAGGTCGGGTTGTTAAACTCCGGCACACCGTCGAGCGTGATACGTTCGAGCGTTTTCCCCTTAAAAACATCTTTCACGATCAGGGTGCTGCGGCCCTGCTCGTACACATCAAAGGCGAAACGTTTTTCGTCGGGGGCCCAGGTTCCGGCGCTTTCGATGAAGTCGAAGTGGTCAATATGGCCGTCCTGGGCAGCGCCGGCTACTTTTTTGATGATTTTGCCGGTGCGGGCGTCGGCCAGGTACAAGTCGAGGGAGAAGAGGTTTTTTTCCGACAAAAAAATCAGGTATTTCCCGTTTTGGCTGATCGCCGGGCTGATGTTTAGGGCGCCGAAGTTGTCCTCCGAGAGCAATTTTTTACCCGGCAAATCTACTTTTTTATCCTTGGTAACCCATTGGCCGTAGTGATTTTTGAGCATGGTAGTCCACGCCTTATTCAGCGAATCCGGGGTGGTGCCGAGGGTGCGCCGGATGGCGGGATCCAGGCCATACATAGCGGTATTGACGAACAGCGGTTTGATCATTTCATCGCCGTAAACGCCGGATACGAATGCCCAGAAGGCTTGTCCCCAGCGGTAAGGGAAAAACTTGGCGCTGTTGTCCAGATCGCGCAGTTTTTTGGGCAGGGCGTCGTGTTTGACGGCATCGCGCATCCACATAGCAGTGTGCGGGTCAATGCGCCCAATGGAGAGGTACTCCGCCAGGCCTTCCACCATCCAGAGGGGCAGGTTGGCGAGGTTGCGCATATTGGTGGAGTCCCCATTGAGAACGATATGGTACTGGAACGCATGCACCAGTTCGTGGCCCAGGACGTGGTGGGTTTGCTGGTTGGTCATGGCTACGGGAAAGATCACGCGGTTGCGCAGGCCTTCCGTCACGCCGCCTGTACCGACGCTCACGCTGCCCATGATGGCGTTGGTTTCCTGGAAACCCGCGTGGTCGTTGTAAATGAGCAGCGGATTTTTTTCTGTGAAGGTATCCAGCAGCACTGCCTGGTGCATACGATACCACAGCTCGGCGGCAGCAGCGAGCTCCCGGAGTTTTTCGGGGTTGTCCAGATAGTCGTAAATGGTGAAATGCTCCGTTTCGGTTACCTTGAATTCGTGCTTTTGGTAACTCGGTTTGTTGCGACCGAAATACTGCGCGTGCAACGGGTTTTCATGTAATATGAAAAGAACTGTCAGCAAAAAAATGATACGTCTCATAGCGATGGTTGGTTGGATGTGATACGGCTGCATCAGGAAACAGGCAGCATTGCAACGCGCAAGCCATGACAATGAACCCTGAAAGCTTAATACTCTAACAACCTTAGACGTGAAAAGTGATTGATGAAGCTGTTAGCGCGGCGTTAAATGCAGGAATAATTTAGTCTTGGGTTAGCGAAATTTAAACTTTTCAGGTATAAAAACCCGAAGGTTTGCCCGGGGCATCCACCTGGCGAAAGTGTTGCGCGGCAGAAAAGCCCCACCTTTGTACGGTGTCCGCTGTGCTTTGGTTTTTTCAGGTTTTTTGGATCGGAATCTGTGCGGTGTCCATGTTTTGGACAACGGTGCTGCTGGTCCATTCCCCATCGCCCGCTATCTGGCTGTACGGGTATGTGTTTTGTGCTACAGTCTTTGCCTATAATTACGCATCGCTGCAGCCAAGGCGCTTGGTAGCGTATGCCATGGGGGGGCTGAGTGTTATTTACTTTTTGAATATCAGCTTTGTTCAGAAGCTTATCGCCTTGTTTCCAGCGCTTATTTGGCTGTTGTACTATGGTGGGTACCGCTCCGGGGTTGGGTTGCGGCAATTCCCGGCAGCAAAGCCTGTTTCCATCGCGCTGGCATGGTCATGCGCAACGGTACTTCTGCCCGTCAGTCCCGAGAAATGGCCATCGGTGGTACTACTTTTTGTTAGCCGGTCTGCGTTTATTTTTGCCCTGGCCCTTGCTTATGATCTGTGCGATCTGTCGTACGACAAGCGTCGGGGTCTGGCCACACTTGTACTTCAGCTGGGCCCCAGGAAATCGCTGCGGCTGGTTTATGCTTCGCTGCTTGTAGCAACAACGTGTACTTTAATGGGCGCTACCCGGGGGGGGTACGATTGGCCGATGACATTTGGTTTGCTGCTTGTACTATCCTGCACGGCATGGGCTATTCGCCGGGTTCCAGAACAGTATATTTGGGGCGACTGGCGCAAGGTCGCCATTGACGGTTTGATGATTTTACAACTGGTTGTGCTCTGGTTGACGACCAAGTAGCGACTTTTGCGAAAAACACATTTGCCATGCGCCGTTTGCTTTCCAACACACGCTCTCTTTGTCCGATAATCTGGACGCTGCTCGTCGGTTTCGTTTTTTCCTGGCTTGCTTCCTGCTCCGGCGACGGCCGGCGCGACATCCGCGACTACTATTTCCCTGTACAAAAACTGACTTCCGGGCTGGTCTATGCCTACGCTTCCGAGGCGAACGATACCACCGACCGCCGCTACTGGTACTACCGCACTTTTGTGCGCGATAGCGGCATTTTTCTCGCCGGCACGCAGTACGACCGTACGTTTCAGATCAACCAGATCGTACGCGAAAAAATCGTGGAAAGCGGTTCGGTGGCGCGAAACGCATTCCTGTACGAACCGGATTCGATTACCGGAAAGTCCATCCCCATCCCGGCCGCTATCGAATCGCCCGACTTATTCCCTTTTCAGGTACGCGATTCGCTGGGCGTGTTTTTGTACAAATTACAATACCACCCTTTGTCCGACACGACCGCCACGATCTACCTGATCCGAAACCGGCGCTACCTGGGCGACGGGCCGGAATTTGAACTCAACGGCAAAAAATATCCCACCATCCGGTTTGGCTTGCAAGAAGCCATTGGCCATAGCAAAGACGGCGCCGCCGAAATCGAAGGCCGCGGCGAAGAATGGTACGCGAAAGGGCTTGGACTGGTCTACTACGAAAAATCCTTTGGCAAGGAAGGTCAGGTACGCTTTGCCTTTCGTCTGGTCGAAACATTTTCAATGCGGGAACTGGAACGGCGCGGGGAGGCGGAACACGACCACGACCACGCGCATTAAAACGCATGTTTACCCCCCATTCCAAAAAAACACCCCGCTCCTGCCGACAAAACACCAAAACATTTGTTCAACATTTTCCAACCAGAAACCCTCCAACCAGAAACCCTCCAACCAGCAACCTTCCAACCAGCAACCTTCTAACCAGAGACCGCACCACCCGACACATGCTCAAAACCACGCACCTCACCAAGACATATCCCACTGCTGCAGGCAATTCATTAACGGTACTGGACGACGTCAGTTTCGAACTGGCGCCCGGCGACACCTTTGCCATCGTAGGTCCATCGGGCAGCGGAAAAACTACGTTGCTGGGCCTCTGCGCCGGCCTCGACCGGGCCAGCAGTGGTTCTGTGGCGCTCAATGGAATCGAACTGGATAACCTTTCGGAAGACGAGCGCGCTGAGGTGCGCAACCGCTATGTTGGTTTTGTTTTTCAAAATTTTCAACTCATCCCCACGCTCACGGCGCTGGAAAATGTGATGGTCCCGCTGGAACTGCGCGGCGACCCGAGTGCTGAGGAAGTCTCCCGTGCCTGGCTCGAAAAAGTTGGACTGAGCCACCGGCTCGATCACTACCCGGCCCAACTTTCCGGCGGCGAGCAGCAGCGCGTGTGCATCGCCCGGGCATTTTCGAACAGCCCAAAAATCCTGTTCGCCGATGAGCCCACCGGCAACCTCGATGCCGACAACGCATCAGGTATTGTGGATTTGATTTTTGAACTAAACCGCACGGCAGGCACTACACTTGTGCTCGTTACCCACGACCCGGAATTGGCCAAGCGCACCGGTCGTATCCTGCGCCTCAAAGGCGGTCGCGTCAGCAGCGAATAACTACGGCTCAAAGAAGCCCACGCTGGAGCCCACCCATTCTTTGCCCATGTTGTAGCGCACGCCCACCATCTCGCCCTTGCTCATGCGAACGAGGTTGTTCACGAGGCGGGGCTTGTCCCATTTTTTGTCCCACAGCACCATCATGCGGATTTCGCACTTGGCGGGTTCGTTCGGGATAATGGTTTCGACACCGGGAATGTACTCCACCTTGCGCTGGAGGATAAAGTTGGACGGGTCGTCCACGGCAGCGATGTCTTCTGCGGTGACATTCACTTTTACGCCCTGGCCGGAGAACGAAAACAGGGGCTTGAGCACCCAGTTTTGAAGGTCGGCGGGCACGGATTTTACATCGCTAAGGAAATGGGTCTCCGGCACGAAGTCCGATTTCAGGAACGGCAGCGTGTGTTTGGATATGCGGAAAAACCAGTTTGGGTGGCCAACCCATTCGGCGTTCACTTCGGAAAGCAGGTCCCATTCGCGGGGCAGATCGGCGCGTTTTTCCAGTTCGTCAAAAATGATGCGGTTATAAATCCGCTGGATGGCCACCTTGCGGCCATTGTCGTCGAGGTAGTACAGGTCGCGGCCTTCGCGTTTCACCTTGCTGAGGCAGAGCACTTTTATGCCCAGATACTTACGGGTCCCCCAGAAGTCAATGCGGGTATTTTGTTTCTCCGGTTCCACTTCGAGCAGCACCACGTTTTCGGGGTTGGCGTCGCCGACGATGATGTTGCGCAGCAAATCCAGATAGCCTTCGGCGTCAATGCCACCGAAAAGGTGGTGGTAATCCTCCGGAATATCGAAATGCCGGCGGTAGCCTTTTGCCAGCAGGTGTTGGTAGAAATACAGCGACGGGAAGCCTTGCAGTTCGATGAGTTGGGGCGTAAAGCCTCCGTCTTTGTCGCGGCAGATACCGAAGTCGAGTTGCAGGAAAGTGGAGTGATCATCCTCGCCGGGTACGCGCAGGTGGCCGGGTATAGCCGCCTCGCTGCGGGCGCGGAAATCAGGCCGGGTGAGTACTTCGGTGATGTCCTGCACACCTTGCAAGAGTTTTTCCTTGAGCGCTTTGGGAATAAATACGGGGGTTTCGGCCACGCGGAAAGAGACCGGTTCGCCGAACTCGGTATTCATGGTTTGCAGCAGGGCCTGGTATTTTTCCTGGGTAAAGGCGGCGTTGAAGCGTTGGCGTAGAAGTGGATCCATGTCCGTTTTGAGTTTTGAGTTTTGCGTGGGGTGCGCGGCAAAAGTACGGAAATGGAAAAGGGAATTTAGGCGGAAAAAAGCAGCAAACAGGCAATACGGGTCGTGTAGCGTTTCATCCTATTTGAACCCGATAGATGTTATCGCTACACCGTAGTGCGAAATGGCGCATGGGGTTGCGCAGACGTGGTGTTTTGCAAAATCACGTGCCGTGTAGGCGGCAGGATTTGTGCAGACCGAGAAAACTGCCGAAATCCCCTACATTTGACCGGAAAACACCCGCTCATGCGCCCACACATACTTCGCGACCTGCTCCGGCAGGAACTTCTTGCGCCCGAAGATGCCGCCAAAATCGAGCAGTTCGAATCGGCAAAACCGTTCTCCCTGCACTGGGAACTTAAAACCCTGCTCTACCTCGGGGTGCTCCTGCTAAACCTCGGGCTGGGTTTTCTCATCTATCAGAACATTGACACTGTCGGCCACGCCGCACTGATCGCCCTCATTGCAGCGGCCGGCGCGGGATGTTTTTGGTATGCAGCTCGACATCGGCAGCCCTTTTCAACCGGCGAAACAGAAAGTCCAACACCCTACTACGACTACATCCTGCTGCTGGGCTGTTTCCTGTTCCTCATCCTGGAAGGCTACTTGCAGTTTCAATATCAGTTTTTCGGGACGCGCTACGGTCTGGCCACGTTCCTACCGATGGTACTTTTTTTCGGCCTGGCCTACTGGCTCGACAACCGGGGCGTTCTGTCGCTGGGTATCACCGCGCTGGCGTCTTGGCTCGGTCTGACGGTAACCCCAAAAGAGCTGCTCTCCAACAACGATTTCAACAGCGCCGCTATCGTCCACGCGGGCGTTTTCCTGGGCGCGGCGCTCTCTATCGTACCGTTTGTGAGCGAGCGCCTCGATTTCAAAAAACATTTTTCGCTGACGTACCTCAACTTCGGGGTACACATCGGCATGATTTCCTGTCTGGCCGGTATGATGGCGCTGGATCATTCCCTGCTCTACTTTCCCCTGCTGTGCCTGGCGGTTGGTTTTTTCACGTGGTATGCCCGCACGCGTGGCTCGTTGTACTTCCTAACCGTAGCAGTGGTGTATGGCTATATCGGGGTCACCTATATGCTGTTTCACGTTGTGCAGGACATGGATTTCATGTTCTACCTGTTTTATTTCATCCTGTCCAGCACCGGAGTCATTCTTTTCCTGATCAACTACAAAGGCTTCATTAAACCCGACGCGCTATGATTCCGTACAACCGAACGTGGTTAGATGCTCTGCTGACACAAGATGCCGCCCGCGAGTGGCACCAGCAGGGTTTGCTCTCCGATGAAAAATGGCAGGCCGTGCAAGAGCGCCATACCACCAATTTCTACTCGCCGAATGTATTTGTGCGTATCGGACTGGCTATTTTCACCTTGATTCTGCTGCTGGCAGCCGTTGGCTTGGGCGCTCTGATCGCTGAAACGGATTCGGTCGAAGGCATTGCTGCGCTCTGCTTTTTCGCCGGTTTTAGCCTGATCGCTGCGCTGGAAGTGTGGGCGATCGGTTCGGCACGGCATTTCGGCAGCGGCGTAGATGACATGTTGCTCTATTTCGGGACCGGAATGCTGCTCAGCAGCGTGTATATGCTGCTGCCATACTATTCAGAACCTCTGGTGTACGCCTGCCTGACCCTGCCTTTTTTGGTGGTGGGCAGTATCCGGTACCTCGACCGGCTGATGGCGGCGGCGGCATTCGTTTGTTTGCTGCTGCTGGTGCTGCTGATCGTCAAGGAAACGCCGCGGCTGGCGCTCTACATCCTGCCGTTCGCGGGGATGCTGTTTGCCGGAGGTATGTATTTTTTTGCAAGACAAGGACAACGCCGCTACGCGTGGCGGTACTGGCACAGCATGTTGCTGGTGGTGGAATTGCTGGCGCTCGTAGTTTTTTATGTTAGCGGCAACTATTGGGTCGTACAACAAGCAGGCGCCGACTGGTTTCAACTGGAACAGGTGCCAATGGCCTGGTTCTTCTGGACCTTCACGTTTACCGTTCCCGTAGCGTACCTTTTTTGGGGACTGCGCAAAAAAGACCGTCTGCTGCTGGATGTGGGATTGGGTTGTGTGGCCGTGGCCGTGTTTACATTTCGGGCTTATTTCCACGTGATGCCGCTGGCTTGGGCGGCCGTGATCGGCGGTGCAGTACTGTTCGCAACGGCCTATTGGTCTATCCGTTATTTGAAAAAAAGCGGCGGCGCGTACACCTACGACGCAGAGCCGGACCAATCGCTGCTGCAAGAAATCGAACAGCAACTGCTCGCCCAACACCTCACCCATCAGCAAAGCCAGACCCCGAACAGACAAGAATCGTTTGGCGGCGGACAGTTTGGCGGCGGCGGCGCAGACGGGAAGTTTTAAAAAATTATTAATGGTCCTCCGATCTGCCCAAAATCTTCCCCTCGCCATGCATTTTTTTTAGTGCCTCTTCCTCCTTGCGCTCTTCTTCGGTGGCGATGGGCTGGTCCATAGTGGACAAGTCGGGCTGGCCGGCATCCACCCAGGCAGTGTACCAAACACAGGCTACGGCATGAATTGCGTTGCGCAACTGGCGCTCCACCATGCCGTCGAGGGCAATCTGGTAGGCGTTGGAAAAATCGCGGCACGGCGCGATAACGACGGTGCTGCCGCGCATATCGGGGCACATCTGCTGGTCTTTCGGATATGTCAGGCGCATCTCCCGCTCGATGCCGAGCACGCTGTCCACCATCGTATTGCTGGTGAGCACCATGTCCCAGAAGTAGTCTGTCGTGCGGGCGATGTATTCGGGCTTACCCACGAAGTAGTCGTACTGTTCGTCGGCGAAGAGTTCGGGGATACGGCTTTCCCAGAACCCGTGGATGCCCACCTGGCCGGTTTTTTGGCCGTTATAGTTGCTGGTGGTATGCAGCGGCACATTTGCATCGCCGATGTAGTGGCCCATATCGGCGCAAAGGCGGAGGATGCGTTTGGTATCGCGGCGCCGAAAGGCGAAGGTTAGGTCGCGCTGCATTTTTTGCAGGTGCCAGGGCAGGATACCGTGCGCAGACAGGCTTTCCTGGAAAAAAGCCGTACGCAACGCGGGAGATTCCGTGCCGTTCCGGCGCAAATGCGCGACGAGCGTGTCGGGGTTCAGCAGCTTATCCGGGTCGGTAAACAGTGGCACCACGTGCCGGGCGAAGTACCCGCGCCAGTGCTCGTCCGGGAAATAAGGCTGTGCGCGTTCGCCGCCGAAGAGCAGCACCGTATCGCCCGCCATTGTCTCCCCCCAAATATCGGTGTATTGCAGCAAGGCCTCCGTAAACGTGCGGGGCAGTCCCTCGAATGGCGGGGCGCCATGCTCGTCCAGATCAATAAAATGGCGCGGACCTTCCCAGGGGGTGGCGTAGCGCCGCATATCCGGGTCGGTGGCGTGGTCGGAAATCCAGTCAATATTGGGTTTAAAAAACACCATCATCTCCGGTGGCAGCGTCAGCACAGCGAGACGGTTGATGCGGCGGTGCGCGAAAAAACCCCAGGGCGGCGCAGTTCCGGCATGCGCATCGTGCGCACACGTTCCCTGTAGCACCAAGGCGGGCGTTGCCCCATCATCTCTATAGGCGAAACCGGCAAATAAACAGGAGAAAACCAACAAAAAGAGCGCTCTGCGCATGGGAATCATTTTTTAAAATATTCAATGCCTACTCCAAAACCCTCCAACCAGAAACCCTCCAACCAGAAACCTTCTAACCAGAAACCCCAAAACCCAATTCCGACAATGCCAGCCACGTCATCAGCCCCATACCGGTTTCGAGCGCGCTTTCATCAATATCGAACCGGTCGGTGTGCACGGGTGCGGTAATACCGCGCTCGGCGTTTCCGGTACCCAGCCGGTAAAAACACGCGGGCATGACCTGGGAGTAGTAGGCGAAATCTTCGGCGGTCATGCGGAGGGGCAGATCCACAACCTTGTCTTTACCCAAAAATTCGATAGCCTGATTTTTTGCGCGAGCCGTAAGCGCCTCGTGGTTGTGCAGTACCGGGTATCCTTTGACGATGTTGAATACACAGGCAGCGCCCATGCTTTTGGCCGTGGTTTCGGCTATTTTTTTCATGCGGTGATGCGCCTCTGCGCGCCATTTCTCGTGCATGGTACGGAACGTGCCTTCGAGGCGCACCTCATTGGGAATGATATTGGTAGCGCCGCCTGCCGAATTTATTTTTCCGAAAGTCAGCACCGTAGGTACGGCCGGGTCGGCGTACCGGCTGACGATTTGCTGGAGCGCTACGATGATTTGGGCACTGATAACAATCGGATCAATACAGTCGTGCGGCATAGCGCCGTGGCCGCCGTGGCCTTTAACCGTAACAAAAATTTCATCGGCAGAGGCCATGTAGATGCCGGGGCGGAAACCAACCATGCCGGCATCCAGCGACGGGTACACGTGCTGGCCGAAAATAGCCGCCGGGCGCGGGCTTTCCAGTACGCCTGCCCGGATCATCAGACTGGCCCCCCCGGGCAGTTTTTCTTCACCGGGCTGGAAAATGCACTTGACGGTGCCGGTAAACCGACTGCGCAATTCGTGCAAAATACGCGCCGCACCCAGCAGGGAAGCGGTGTGTACATCGTGGCCACAAGCGTGCATGACGCCCGTATTGGCGGATTTGTACGGCACGTCATTGGCTTCAAGAATGGGCAGCGCGTCCATGTCGGCGCGCAAGGCGATGGTGCGTTTACGTGGATTTTTACCCCGGATGAGGGCCACCAAACCCGTACCGGCCACACCTTCCTGGTGTTCGATGCCCCATTCGGCAAGGCGGTCGGCGATGTACCGGGCGGTTCGTATTTCTTCGAACGACAACTCGGGATTTTGGTGCAGGTGCCTCCGGTGGGCGACAACGTCGGGGTGAAACTGCCGGGCCAGGGAACGAATCATTTCCTTCATAATCAAAGCGCTACTTGTTCACTGATTTGTCCAAACCGGCGTTCGCGGCGCTGGTAGCTCAGGATAGCCTCGAAAAGCTCGCGACGCCCAAAGTCGGGCCAGAATACCGGGGTAAAGTACAGTTCTGCGTATGCAATTTGCCAGAGCAGGAAATTGGAGATACGCGTTTCGCCGCTGGTTCGGATGAGAAGTTCCGGGTCGGGGATACCCGCAGTACTCAGCGCGCCTTCGAAGGCGTGTTCGTCAATATCTTCGGGGCGCAGCAGTCCTTGAGCAGCTTGTTCGGCCAGGAGGCGGGTGGCGCGCAGGATTTCCCACTTGGCGGAGTAGTTGAGTGCCAGCACGAGGGTGATGCGGGTATTATTTTTAGTTTGTTCGATACCTTCCAGCAGTGCTTTATGACTGGCTTTAGGCAGGGCATTGAGATCGCCGATCGCGGTGAGGCGCACCCCGTTTTTATTCAGATCGCGGATTTCGCCGCGAATAGTTTCCACAAGCAAGCCCATGAGGGCCGTTACTTCGGCGGGCGGGCGATTCCAGTTTTCGGTGCTGAATGCATATAGTGTGAGGTATTGCACTCCGATTTCTGCAGCGGCTTCCGTCACTTCCCGCACACTTTTCACGCCGCTGCGGTGGCCCAGCACACGGGGCATACCCTTTTGTTTCGCCCAGCGGCCGTTGCCGTCCATGATGATGGCGATGTGGCGGGGGACTTTATCGGGGATAATGAGTGCTTTCAATTCTGTCATCAGTAGGTAGCGGTTGGATAAGCAAAAAGGCCTGCAAAAATAGGAAATAGAACGTGCAACCCCGTGGGTATGCTGTCTGGCATGCATCAAGCTACTCTAGCCCTGCGTGCTGTTGGGTTGTTATGGTACTTTGGGCAAGTGGCTTTTTTGCACAAAACTATTTTATTTTGAAGCGGTGGCCAAACCAATAGCCCATTCCACGTGGTTTCTGCACAAATTACACTTAGTTTTTTCCCAAAAGGAAAAGAGGACGGGTATTTTGGCTACTTTTGCGCGCCCAAAGACACTACTCAACAAATTCTACAAATCAACCCGTCAGCTAAAATATGAGCGCAATCCGCGACATCATCGCCCGCGAAATCATTGACTCACGCGGCAACCCCACTGTAGAGGTGGAAGTATGGACCGAAACCGGCTTCATGGGCCGCGCTGCTGTGCCCTCGGGCGCCAGCACCGGCGTACACGAAGCTGTTGAACTTCGCGACAACGACGAAGGTCGTTACCTCGGTAAAGGCGTGCGTGAAGCCGTCAAAAACGTGGAAAAAATTCTTCGCGAAGAACTCAACGGCTGCGAAGTGTCCGATCAGATCAAGATTGACCGGATGATGATTGAGCGCGACGGCTCGCGCAACAAGAGCAAGATCGGCGCCAATGCCATCCTTGCCGTGTCGCTGGCCGTTGCCAAGGCTGCTGCCGAAGAGTTTGGCCAGCCCCTGTACCGATACCTCGGCGGCGTCAATGCACACGTTCTGCCGGTGCCCATGATGAATATCCTCAATGGCGGCGCACACGCCGACAATGGCATTGATTTTCAGGAATTCATGGTCATGCCCGTCGGCGCTGAATCGTTCAGCGAAGGCCTGCGCATGGGGGTGGAAATTTTTCACCACCTCAAAAAAGTACTTAAAAACAAAGGCTACGCTACCAATGTGGGCGACGAGGGCGGTTTTGCCCCCGGTATAAAAAACAACGAAGAGGCTATCCAGATGGTGATGACCGCTATCCAGGCCGCCGGATACCGCCCGCTCGACGACGTCGTTATCGCGCTGGACGCTGCAGCTTCGGAGTTTTACGACATTGAAAAAGGTGAGTACGTGTTCAAAAAATCCACGGGCGACCGCCTTAGCCGCAACGATATGGTGTCTTTCTGGAAAGACTGGTGCAACCGCTACCCGATCCATTCCATAGAGGACGGCTTTGCCGAAGACGACTGGGACGGCTGGAAAGCAATGACCGAAACCCTCGGCCACCGCATTCAGCTCGTGGGCGACGACTTGTTTGTCACCAACACCGAACGCCTCCAGCGCGGCATAGACGAAAAAATCGCCAATTCGATCCTCATCAAGGTCAATCAGATCGGCACCCTCACGGAAACCATTGACGCCGTCAACCTGGCAACCCGCCACGCCTATACCTCGGTCATCAGCCACCGCTCCGGCGAAACGGAGGATACTACCATTGCCGACCTGGCAGTGGCCCTCAATACCGGCCAGATCAAGACCGGATCTGCCAGCCGCTCCGACCGGGTAGCTAAATACAACCAACTGCTCCGCATCGAAGAAGAACTCGGCGATGCAGCAACATACCTGGGCCGATCCATTTTCGGGCTGTAACCAGTTCCCCGGGCATGTTCAGGATATTACCCGCACTCCAACTATTTTAGTACCTTTGCGGCGATTTTTGTTCATATTTTAAATTTTCAAGCCTTCCAACTCTAACGCTGTCAAGGGCAAAGGCCCGATTTCTGGAACAAATCAACCAAACTCACTTTTTCAATTTAGCAGGAAAAAATACTGCATGGCATTAAAATTAATTAAGGTAGCCAAGGATTTCAACGTCGGTTTACATACCATCGTGGAGACTTTGCGCAGCAAGGGCTTTTCCGAGGTAGAAGAAAAACCCACTGCAGAAATCACAGATGAGATGTTGACTGTACTCCAAAAGGAGTACCAACGCGACATGGCTATCAAAAAAGAGGCGGACAAATTGGCTCGCCCGGTTTTGAAAAAGGAACCCGCCCCTGCGCCTCCTACCCCACCTGTTTCGGCCCCTCCCGTACCGACAGCACGGCCGTCATTGCTCCCACCCAGAGAACCGGTAGAATCCAAACCTGCGGAAGCCCCACCGCCTCCGCCTCCACCCCAAAAGGAAGAGCAGGAACTGCCCAGACGCGAGCGCCCTGCGCTTCGTGTTGTAGGCAAAATTGACCTTGACGCGCACAAAAGGCCACAAGCCAAAGCCGAACAGCCCAAAGCAGTAGAGCCGCCGCCACCCGCACCACCGCAGGAAGTAACTCCTCCCAAGGCCGTCGAAACACAACCGGAAAAGGAAAAACCCGTCGTTGTGGCGCCACCGCCACCACCGCAGGAGCGCAAACCCGTGCAACCGCCGCCACCGCCACCTGCCGCGCCTGCCGCACCAGCTGCGCCTGCAGAAACGCCCAAACCGGAAGAAGCAGCTGCTGAATCTGATTTTTACCGCGCCGACGCACCCCAGTTGCGTGGCTTGAAAATACTTGGCAAGGTAAATCTCGAGCAGAAAAAAGAACCCGCACCAGTTGATCGCAACAAGTCCAACCGCGACCGCGACAGCGACCGGGGCCGGGGCCGCGATGGCAAAGGCGGG
>JBGSKO010000223.1:0-1733 GCA_041741155.1 Saprospiraceae bacterium
GTTCACTTTGCGCCGGATTTTTAATCCAAATTCAATCTGAAAAAAGTGTTCAGTTTGCGCCGGAAAAATGATCGCTTTTGACCCCGAGTTTACTGTTCACTTTCACCGGCTATGGCTGTCCACTTTGCGCCGGATTATGCACTTGTCGGCCAGCACCTCCAGGGTTTCAGTGCCGAGTTGCGCCTTGGCCGCTGCGGCTGTCTTACCCAGTAGGTGAATATCGGACATGTTCTCGACAGAGAAATCAGCCACCAGATAGTTTTTATCATCCACGACGCTTTGCACGTTGTAAGCGATATCGGTGTGGCCGAGGTTGTTCATGGGCAGCGAACGGGCATCGGGGTCAATGAGCGAGATTTGCCGTACAGAGGGGTCTTCTTCTTGGGTAGTGTGCAACAAATCCAGCAGTCCTTCCAGTTTTTGTGTTCGCTGTTGTATTTCGTCCAGCGCGTTGTGAATAGTTTCGGGACTAACGGCCAGTTCCCCGCCGCGCCCGATGGCGGTGTCGGCGCGGTCCAGTTCGTCGAGGTATTCGATGAAGCGGGCCTCATGGTAATCCAGCCGTTTTTGTATTTTATCCTCGGAGATGTTGTTTTTCTTACTGTTCTGTGCCCTAATTTTGGTGCCGTCTATGGCGACCAGTTCCTTGCCGAACAGACCTGCGCCATCCAACACCTGGTTGAACAGCCGAAACGTCTCCTTGAGCGCTTTGCGGTGTGGTTTGATAGAGCGGAAGTCGCTGATGGTGTGGTAGGAGGGCTGTCGGCAGCCGGTGAGCCACATTAGTTCGATGTTTCGCCCGCACTCCAATTCGAGCCGGCGCGAGGAGCGTACGCGGTTGAGATAGCCGTAGATATAGATTTTGAGCAGCAGACCGGGATGGTAGGGCGGAGCACCGCGTTTGTGCGCCTGCACGCGGACGAAGCCCAGCTGCTCCAGGTCTAAAGCGTCCACGAAGGCGTCCACGACGCGTACCATGTTGTCGGCGGAGATCATGTCCTCCAGCGAGTCGGGGAAGCGGTACTGTCGGCGATCATGTCCGGTGCGGTGTGCCATTTTTCGCGGTGCGGTTGGTTTACGGTGCAATATAGGACAGTTGGGGGAGCCAATGGGGGGTAAAATGGGCTTTTTTTCACAATCTGACAGGAGCATGGACGACGTGGCGGCGTTTAGCGGCCATGATAGCCCATGCAAAGTTATACCATGTTTATATTTTTCAGTTCTTTGATTCAGCCGCAATATCAAATAATTGTATTGTGATGTTTGTTACTTCTTGCATAGCACCTGATGTATTTGATAGTACTACAATTGTCGTTTTCTGTTCTGGCAATAACATTAAAAATGTCGAAGCACCTGTTAGCGTTCCATTATGCCCAAATACATGTCCATATTTTGAGTTTTCACCATATAGATACAAACCAAAACCGTATCCATTTCCTTCTGATTTTAGGTTGGAATTTTCTGTCATCATATTAAAGGTTTTTTCCTGTATTAAAGTATTATTCAGAATAGCGTCACCAAATTTAAGCAAATCAGATACAGTTGAATAAACTCCACCTCCTGGAATTCTATCACTTAGATTAGTTTGCTCTGCTTTTTTAATTTTCCCTTTCGAGTTTATATGATAAATTTCAGATTTTTTAGGGGTTGTTTTATCGAAATACTCAATTCCTGTATTACCCATACCTGCTCTGTCCCAAATGTTGTTTTGCATATAATCTTCATAACTCAAC